>NZ_JH376591.1 GCF_000233955.1 Paraprevotella clara YIT 11840 | reverse complement strand
CCCCCTGCCCGAAAGCAAAGAAAAACAGCCACAATCAATCTTCCCACGCATGGAATACGCAAGATACCTCACAGTGTCGGTATACAAACCAGATTCCTGATTTGCATATATATAAGTATAAAGACTCCTTAGAACGTGTGTGTGTGTGTGTGTTTATAAATAAAATCCACACCTACAAACAAATTTGTATTTTTTACGAAAAAAGAATGCCGTTTCTCTTCCATACGTATTTCCCCCATTCCGGCAAGCTCTCTCTTGTCAGAAATAATGGAAATACTCCCTGGTGTCAGACTTAATACATTCTTCATAAATTCTACTTAAAAATACATCTCCATCCTTTTGAGAAAACCAAAAAGATTTAATCTTACGATGCAAATATAAAGATTTTATAAATACCCTGCAAATAATATTGAAAATTAATAGAAAATATCATATTAATATAGCCCTATCAAACACCCTATATTATATAAGGTGTAGAATCCCCCTGAAAGGAAATGATGAACATTATTTTTAGAAGTTCCTTATTTTCCCTATATTCGAAATACATTTTACCTTCTTATAGAAACTGTCTGACTGATTTAAGCCCACGTTACCATTCCTTATCTCATCCATATATTCAACAGTGTAAAAGACGATTTTTCATAGTCTTTTTTCCGGATTATTTTTCTCAGCAGAATGAAAAAAAGTTCTACTGAGAATGATTTTTCATTCTGCTGAGAACGATTTACCAACCTACAGACAACAAATCACAATAATCTTCTTATCATAAGATATCGATTAAATAAGATTTTACGTATCTCGCCTAAAACACGAAAGGGCGACCTTTTCCGTACAAAACGGGAAAAGCTGCCATCACCAAATTCTTGCGCACAACGTACGCTGAACTCTACTGCATCCCCGTACGCACCCCAACCGAGATCCGCACCGGCGATAGAAACATAAAGACGGCTTATTAAATGTGTGCTACACAAATTTCAGAGAAAAACAAACAAAAGGCTATATATTTAATGCTGTTTTTGTTTTTTATATACAAATATTTTTTTCTAAAAATAAACCAGCAACAGAAAACCACAATCCCTTTGTATTAAGAGGGAAAGCTATTCATCTCTGCTTGCCATCGAACGAAATTATGTCTGGCATACTTCTCTCAAGCAGTTTGCAAAATCATCCTTCATCTTTCAGGATGTACGACAAGGAGCTATCATATAAATATTACAGATTCAAGATTTTCTGTAAAGATGTGTTTTTATCATTCCCCCCAACCGGCGCGGTCCAAATTCCGGTAACCGATGGCTTCAGCTATATGAGCCGGCCCGATGTCCTCCTGCCCCTCCAGATCGGCAATCGTACGGGCCACACGCAAGATACGGTCGTAAGCACGTGCCGAAAGTTGGAGCCGCGACATGGCGGCACGTAACATTTCCGTACCGGCATCGTCCAAAGAAGCGTATTCACGCAACAGCTTAGAAGTCATTTGTGCATTGCAATGCACCCCTTCCTGCTCCGCATAACGCTGTTCCTGAATACGGCGGGCACGAACTACCCGCTCACGGATGGTGGCACTGCTCTCCCCCGGAGCCTGACGCGACAATTCGTCAAAAGACAATGGAGTGATTTCGATTTGCAGGTCGATACGGTCAAGCAACGGTCCCGAAATCTTATGCAAATAACGGTGGATCTGCCCCGGAGTACATACGCAGGCCTTTGTGGGATGGTTGTAATAACCACAAGGACAAGGATTCATGGAGGCCACGAACATAAACGAGCATGGATAAGTCACACTGTATTTGGCACGGGATATATTAATCTGCCGGTCTTCCAGCGGCTGACGCAACACTTCAAGCACCGATCTGGAAAACTCCGGTAATTCATCACAAAACAGCACACCATTATGTGCCAGACTTACTTCTCCGGGCTGTGGGTTGGCACCACCCCCGACCAAAGCTATCTGCGAAATCGTGTGGTGTGGTGCACGAAACGGACGCCGGGCGATGAGCGAGCTTTCCCGCGCCAATTTGCCCGCCACAGAATGAATCTGGGTCGTTTCCAAGCTCTCGGCCAAAGACAGAGGAGGCAAGATGGAAGGCAAGCGCTTTGCCATCATGGACTTTCCACTCCCCGGAGGCCCTATCATAATGACATTATGCCCGCCGGCCGCCGCGACCTCAAGCGCCCGTTTCACATGCTCCTGGCCTTTCACATCCGCAAAGTCAAAATCAAACTCTGTCTGTTGGGCATAAAACTCAGCCCGCGTATCTATTTCGGTAGGCATCAAGCCCCCTTCATCATTCAAAAAACGAACCACTTCGCCGATATGGCTCGCTCCATATACTTTAAGCCGGTTGACCACGGCTGCCTCACGGACGTTCTGCCTGGGCACAATCAAATGCTCGAAGCCCATTTCACGAGCCTTGATGGCTATAGGCAAAGCCCCTTTCACCGGTTGCAAACTCCCGTCCAAACTCAACTCGCCGAGCATCATCGTACGGGACAACTTGTCAGGCCTCACCTTTTCGTCCGTCGCCAAGATACCGACAGCCAACGGCAAGTCATATCCCGCTCCCTCCTTACGGATATCCGCAGGAGCCATATTGACCACAAACTGTTTCGAGGGGAAACGGTATCCGCTGTTTTCTACTGCCGCCACAATACGCTCGTGGCTCTCTTTTACCGCATTGTCCGGCAAGCCAACCAAAAAGAACTTGATGCCCCTTGAAGCATTCACTTCAATGGTAACGGGTATGGCAGAAAGCCCCCGGACCGATGCACCATAAACCTTTACCAACATGACGACCTGTTTATCGCGGTTCAAAAAGTTTCTTGATTTCCGGCTCTATATCCTTCTCGTAGGAGGCACCGGCAGCAAGAACCTTGCCGTCCGCTCCGGCCAACAGGTAAAAAGGAATGGAACGGATACCGAATTGTTTGACCAAAGGACTGTTCCACGACTGAAAGTCACAATAGCTCGTCCACGATACACTGTCCATACGTTCTATTCCCTTACGAGCCGCGTCATTTACATCCAACGAGATACTGACGGCCTCTATTTTACCCTGGTTCCCTTTCAACATCCGTCTGACACGAAACGTTTCGGCTCTGCTCCGGCCTTCCCACGAAGCCCAAAAATGAACCAAAAGAGGCTTCCCCCTGTAATCGGAGGCCTGTACCTTCCTGCCATCTTCCAACGTAAAACTAAATTCGGGTAACGAACTGCCCTTTTTCAAAAGCCGACCTCGGTTTTCTACATCGGACTGCCAACTTAACAGTTGCAAATTGTCGGGCTGAGCCTTGCACAATGCACGATAGTGTTTTTTTACGTCCCCTTGCGAAACATCGTCATAGGACAAAAAATACTCCTTAAATAAAAAAACACTTACGGGCGATGAGGGTGACTGCGCGATGAAAGCAGCAGCGGCCTCTCTTGTGCCGGAAAGCCCCTTGTCTTTATTTTCCAAACGAAAAGCTGTCAGTTCCTCATTCGGCTGACTCCCCTTTACTTCCACACTTTTCAAGTTACGGGCATCTCCCTTAATCGTAATTACGTCGCCCGAGGCGCCGAAAATAACCTGTTCGGACAAGTTGGGGTATAAAAGATAATAAATGGCATGGTCTCTCAAGTCCGTTTCGTAGTCGAACTGTCCGTCCTCAATCTTAATGGTATCGAATCCGGCCGTACCTCCATCATTACTATATATATAGAATTCACCCTGCCGCAGGTGTTCGAATTCTCCTTTCAACCGAAACCGGCCTTCGGATCCTCCACAACTGAGCAGGGTGAATGCGATCAATGTATAGAGAATAAATCTCTTCATTTAAAAAATTCGTCGATTACAAACTTTCAACTGATGATTTGTATTCTGCAAATTCAAGATCTTTGGCTGCACGGCTCTTCAAAGAAGAATCCTTGCTGACAGCATCCTTCAAATTCGTGTTCACACCGGCTGCGTCATTTGTACGGGCAGCTACAATAGCCAACAGATATGAAGTATAAGCATCCTTATTAGCCACACCGTTCAAAGTAGACTTGGCAGCAGCATAGTCCTTGTTCAGAATCTGAGCCAAAGCTGCCGTGTTGCTCTTCACACCGTTAGCCGCACTGGCAGCCTGCTGATAAGAACCCTTGGCAATATTCAAAGCCGCATTAGCTTCGTTGAAACCATCAGCACCCGAAGCCTTACCCATGTATGCTTCTGCATCTTTCACGTTACCTTTGTTCAAAGCAACTAAAGCAAGGTTGGCGTTTACTTCACCGGCATTGCCCTTCAAAGACTTAGCCTTGTTGAAATAGTTTTCAGCAGCACTCAAATCACCTTTTTGATATGCCAGCATACCGAGGTTGTTGTATGCACGGTAATCGTTGGGATAAAGCTGTGAAGTCTTCTGATACCAAGCTTCCTTGTTGGACACAGAAGCCAAGTTTGCACCATAAAGCAATTCCTCTACACTCAACTTAGAAGCATCGCTGCTGAATTGTGCAACGATCTGCTCATCGCTACGGCCGATGATTTCATAGTTCATCGTCAAACGTGCACGACGCAATTCGGGAAGAATTGTCTCGGCCAATTCCTTGAATACGGCAGACATATTCTTGATCTGAGCTTCGCGTTCTTCGGGATCCTTATACATAGAGAGCACGCGCAAGATAACTTCCTTGTCCTGAATGTTGCTCTGTGAAACCAATTCCTGGAAACCGTCCCAGTCCTCAGCAGTATACTTCGTATCCACTTCGGCAGTCATCTTATTGGCCTTCAATTGCTTCTGCAAATAACCTTCAGAATTGTCCTGACGCTGTTCAGCCAAACGAGTATTCAGGTCGAGAGCACCATCGGGAGATGCGTATGCAGACACTTCGATGTTCTTCAAAGCCTTTGTCTCTTTCTCGTCGTTGATTTGCTTCATCATTGCGATGAATTCCTTCATATTCTCGGAGTTCAACTCAGAATCGCGCAACTTAGCCTGCTGGATCAAGAACTTGATGTTAGCCTCTTGCTTTTCCTTGATGATACGCTGGTAAGCATCCGCAGCCAACGACGGACGTACGGAAGCCAAAGTGTTTTGCAACAGTTGAGAAGTCGCAATCACGCCATAGCCTACCTTCACTTCGGGCACAGATACCGTCTTCTTACCTACCTTTGCATCGAATTGCAGGTAAAGATCGGACTGCTGCATAGCCGGAACAAAGTCAAATATAGACTTCATCGTATAAGTGCCACCTGCCTTGTAAGCGATAGTCTGGTCGTTACCTTGCACTTTTTCGCCCTGGAACGTAGCACTCTGTCCCTTAGCCTCGCCGCCTTCGTACTTCAATACCGGAGTCACCGTTACCACGGCTTTCTTCTTCATATACTTCTCGGGAAATTTACCGTCGATAGTGGCAGGCACCTGACCGGCAATCGCCTCCAACGGGGTCGGAGTCACCGTAAAGTTGTCGGCAGAAAGTTCGCCTAACTTCTTGCATGACGAAAGAGCCGCAACGGCAGCCAACGACATGACTAAATAATAATTTTTACGCATACTAACACTGTTTTAATTAATAGTTCCGGCTGCAAAGATACAAATCTTTAATAGACCGTGTTATTTTTAACTTTAAAATATTGCAAAAAAAACGCGTATTATACCATATTCAACCCTCTTCCGCCTTTATTTTGAAGAATCGTCACGAATATTCCGTGGATGATGTTCCATGATTTCCCGCCGCAAACGGCTTCTGTCGATATGGGTATAAATTTCTGTCGTGGAAATACTTTCATGCCCCAACATCGCTTGTATAGCCCTCAAATTTGCCCCTCCCTCCAACAAATGAGTAGCAAAAGAATGACGGAACGTATGGGGACTTATCTTTTTTTGAATACCGGCCGCGACTGCCAATTCCTTGACCCAATAAAAAATGGTAATCCGCGACAAGGAAGCCCCCCGCCTCAGACTTAAAAAAACAAAATCTTCATTTCCCGGTTTGATATGAATAAGATTCCTACAAAGGAACCAATTCTCCAATTCGCGTACGGCACGACCGGAAATGGGAACCAAACGTTCTTTCCCTCCTTTGCCTTTCACTCTGATAAAGCCCTCTTCCAAAAACAAATCGGAAATCCGAAGCCCGCATAACTCACTTACCCGCAAGCCACAACTGTAAAGCATCTCCAGAATGGCACGGTTCCGTTGTCCCTCCGGCTGGCTCAAGTCTATACCTGCTATCATGGCATCTATTTCCGCCACCGTCAGAACTTCCGGCAAATGACGTCCGATTTTCGGAGATTCAAGCAATTCCGTTGGGTCTTGTACGATTTCTTTCTCCACGTATAGGAAACGATAAAATGAACGGATTCCAGACAAAATACGTGCCATGGAACGAGGCCCGATACCGACATCTGCCAACTCTGCCATAAACTGATGTAAATCGTCTACCGAGACAGTCCTGAAATCCAATCCTCCTTCCCAAAGAAAGCCTAAAAGTTTTCTTAAATCTTCGGTATAAGCATCCAATGTATTTCCTGAAAGCCCTCTTTCCAACTTCAAATACTGGTAATACCTTCGTAATAGTGCTTTCGAGACCTCCCCACCTCTATTATAAGACGTTTTTTCGCTGTATTCCATTCTTTTTTTGTATTTTTGCGGCACGTTTTCTACAAAATTATAGAAAAAGATGAGAATACAAATCATAAATGGGCCAAATATCAACTTACTGGGCAAACGAGAGCCCGGCATATACGGTGCAGAATCCTTTGAAAGTTATTTAGAGAAGCTGCGTACGGCCTATCCCGATTTGGAAATCGACTACTACCAAAGCAACATCGAAGGGGAGATGATTGACAAAATTCATGAGGTAGGATTTGAAGATGCAGGTATTATTCTGAATGCCGGTGCCTACACCCATACATCCATAGCCCTGCAAGATGCAATCAGAGCGGTTACGGCTCCGGTCGTGGAAGTACATATCAGTAACGTGCACAAACGGGAAGAGTTTCGCCACAAATCCATGATTTCATGTGCTTGCTTAGGTGTTATTTGCGGCTTTGGTCTCGATTCTTACAGACTGGCGGTCGAAGCACTGTTGCACTGTCGGAAAGACTCAATAAAGTAGAAATAATAGGTATTAAATTTAAATAAGGTATAAAGATTATGATGTTGAAAAAGACGAAGATAGTCGCTTCCATATCAGACTTGCGCTGCGATGTGGACTTTATCCGCGACCTTTTCAATGCCGGCATGAATGTAGTACGTATGAATACTGCACATGCCAGCCGGGAAGGTTTCGAGCAACTAATAGCCAACGTACGCGAAGTATCCAATCGTATCGGCATATTGATGGATACGAAAGGACCGGAAGTGAGAACCACCAAAAATGCCGAAGATACTACCGAATATAAAACCGGCGACCGGGTCAAAATTATCGGTAATCCGGAAAAAGAGACCGTACGCGGTTGTATTTATGTCACTTATCCGAACTTCGTAAACGACTTATCCGTAGGTGCCAAAATCTTGATAGACGATGGAGACCTTGAACTGAGAGTAACGGATAAGGATGAAGAAGCTTTGTATTGCGAAGTATGCAACGATGCGACACTGGCCAGCCGTAAAAGCGTGAACGTACCGGGCGTGCGTATCAATTTGCCGTCTCTGACGGAAAAAGACCGCAACAACATCCTTTACGCCATCGAAAAAGACATAGACTTCATCGCCCACTCTTTCGTTCGTAACAAACAGGACGTATTGGACATCCGTGAGATTCTGAATGCATACGGCAGCGACATCAAGATTATCGCAAAAATCGAGAATCAGGAAGGCGTGGATAATATTGATGAAATTCTGGAAGTGGCGGACGGCATCATGGTAGCTCGCGGAGATTTGGGCATCGAAGTACCCCAGGAACGTATTCCGGGCATACAACGTATCTTAATCAAAAAATGTATCTTAGCCAAAAAGCCGGTTATCGTAGCCACACAAATGTTGCACACGATGATCAACAATCCACGTCCGACACGGGCGGAAGTCACAGACATCGCCAATGCCATCTACTACCGTACGGATGCCCTGATGCTGAGCGGCGAGACGGCTTACGGCAAGTATCCGGTAGAGGCCGTGCGCACGATGGCTACCATCGCGGCACAGGCTGAAAAAGACAAACTCGAAGAAAACGACATCCAGATTCCGCTGACACCGGAAAAAACCGACGTCCCTTCATTTTTGGCAAAATCGGCTGTACGTGCCAGTAATCTGATGCCTATCCGGGCTATTATTACAGATAGTTTCAGCGGCCTTACGGCGCGTTCCCTCGCGGCCTACCGTGGAAAATACCCCGTCCTGGCCGTATGCTACAAAGAAAAGACCATGCGCCATCTCGCACTTTCCTACGGGGTGGAAGCTATCTTCATGCCGGAGAAAGCCAACGGACAAGCGTATTATTTTGCAGCCCTTCAAAAATTGCTCGACGATGGTGTCCTTTCGGAAAACGAAATGGTGGCCTACCTGAGTGGCGGTAAAAAAGGAACTCAAACTTCATTCCTCGAAATCAACGTTGTGGGAGACGTGTTGAAACACGCCATGGAATACGTACTGCCCAACCGGACACGCTATCTCTAATATCTACCGAATATGCAGGAAACGGACCGGTTGGACCAATATATCCTCGAACATATCGACGAGGAAAGCGAATATCTGAAAGCCTTGTATCGGGACACGCATGTAAAACTGCTACGTCCCCGCATGGCTTCCGGACATTTGCAAGGACGTCTGCTCAAAATGTTGGTCCGCATGATACGTCCCCGGCGTATTCTGGAAATCGGAACTTACAGCGGCTATTCAGCCCTTTGCATGGCAGAAGGCCTTGAACCGGACGGTCGCCTATACACCTTTGAAATCAATGACGAACAGGAGGATTTCACCCGACCATGGATAGAGAACTCACCATACGCCTCGCAAATAGAATTCATCATCGGCGATGCTCTGAAAAGGGTTCCGGAAATGGGACTCACGTTCGACATGGCTTTTGTGGACGGTGACAAGAGACGCTACACGGACTACTACGAAATGATTCTCCCCCGCCTCGAACCGGGCGGCTATATCTTGGCCGACAATACCTTGTGGGACGGTCACGTATTAGAGCCTCCGCCCCATAAGGACGCACAAACGCGGGGTATCATGGATTTCAATAACCGAATAGCCGCAGACTCACGTGTGGAGAAAGTCATCCTACCGTTACGTGACGGGCTGACCCTCATCCGCAAAAAATAAAATAAAGAATATGGAAACAACCAGACAAAACAAAATCTCCCGGCTGATACAAAAGGAACTCAGCGAGATTTTCATGCTGCAAACCAAGGCGATGAAAGGAGTATTGGTTTCGGTAAGTGCCTGCCGCATCAGTCCGGACCTCAGCATCTGCCGCGTGTACCTGAGCATATTTCCGAGCCAGCAAAGCGAAGAAATCGTGAAAAATATAAATGGCAACATGAAAGCCATCCGTTACGAACTGGGGACACGGGTACGCCATCAGTTACGCATCATCCCCGAATTGAAATTCTTCGTAGATGACTCTTTGGACTATATCGAAAACATCGACAAGCTACTGAAAGAATGAACTTCCCGTTCTACATCGCACGACGATACCTGTTTTCCAAGAAATCGCACCATGCCATCAATATCATTTCTGCGATTTCAGTATGCGGTGTAGCTCTGGCCACCATGGCATTGGTCTGTACGATGTCCGTATTCAACGGATTCCAAGACCTTGTCGCTTCATTTTTCACAGCCATCGACCCACAGCTAAAGGTCACGCCATCCCAAGGGAAGACCATGGCCGCAGACGACCCGAAACTCACAGCCCTAAAAGCCTATCCGGGAATCAAAATCTACACGGAAACGTTGGAAGACCATGCATTGGTTATTTGTGGTGAACACCAAGCCATGGTAACCATCAAAGGAGTAGACGACAACTTCGCCCGAATGGCAGACCTGAACAAACTGCTTTATGGAGACGGTACGTTTACTTTACATGCAGATGTTCTGGAATTCGGAGTGTTGGGCATACAATTGGCCGCACAATTAGGACTGGGAGCCAGTTTCGACACTCCCTTAAAGGTTTACGCCCCCCAAAAGGGAGAGCGGGTGAACCTGTCCAATCCTACAGAAAGCTTCACACAAAGCGAATTATACTCACCCGGTGTGGTTTTTGCCGTGAAACAGGCCAAATACGATGCCGGTTACATCCTTACCTCCCTACGTTTTGCCCAGGATTTGTTCGGGCAACAAGGACGTGTTTCCGCCATAGAATTGCAACTTCAGGATGGTGTGGACATCCGTCAGGCACAAACCGACATCCAAAAAATATTAGGTAACGGATTTACGGTAAAAGACCGCTACGAACAGCAGGAAGACGTGTTCCGCATCATGGAAGTGGAAAAGCTCATCGCTTACCTGTTTCTTACGTTTATTCTTTTAGTAGCCAGCTTCAACATCATCGGTTCCATCTCCATGCTGATTATAGACAAGAAAGAAGACGTGCGTACCCTGCGCAATTTAGGGGCCAAAGACAACCAGATTATCCGTATCTTCCTATTTGAAGGGCGCATGATATCCGGCTTCGGAGCTTTAATCGGCATCATCGTCGGGATTGCCTTATGCTATCTGCAACAAACCTACGGACTTATCACTTTAGGCAACTCTTCCGGAAGTTTCGTCGTAGATGCCTACCCCGTCAGCGTTCACCCCTGGGATGTCGTCATCGTATTCTTTACCGTATTGCTGGTCAGCTATGGTGCATTATGGTATCCCGTAAGATACCTGAGCAAAAGGTTGCTCGACTGATTCTTACCATGAAAAGGCTCAATTCTCTTTTCACAGAAAGAATCATAGCGGCCACATACCGCTTCTATCCCCATTCCATAATTAAAGGAATTATGCTTTATGCTTACGGGGAGTTATGCCGTAGGAGAAACACGAGCTGATTCAGACATTGATGTAGTATTGCTTTCCGAACTTTCAAACCGACAAACAACGGTATTGAAAACCACGACGGAGGATTTGGAATTCACTTCTTTTGGGCATGGAACTTCATACCCCTACCCAAGCTGCTTTTACGAAGGGCTGTATTTGGGTGGCCAACTGCTGTACGATGAATTGGCAGACGTGATGTCCATGTTGTCCAATTTGGCTATGAGGTATTGGGGAAAGGAAGCCGAAAGCCGTCGATTGCTGTTGGCCTATCGTTTTGCATATTATTATCTCCACGATGTTGTGCCTAAAAAGGACATGAGGACGTTTTTGGTAGATACCCAGAGTCGTTTAATGCCCGAAGTGTTAGACACCAACGGCATATATAACACTCGCCAACTTTTGGCACGCAAACGCAAACTTTTGACCTGCATGGATAAAAAATACAATGAGCAGAAAGAAGAATTATTATCGCTTGTGGGACAAAAAGAGGTCCTTTATCCTGAATTAGACAATATATTAAAAGACACATGTATAAACCTCAAAAAGGTTTTAAATAAAAGCAAAGAAAAAAGCTCTGATTTCCAATCCTTTCCAACAGAAGGGCTCTCCTTGTATTACTATTTATTCATTCACTCATTAGGAGTTTTACTATTAAACCCTCATGAGAAGTTCGGAATAATTTATAATATATCGAGATTGTTAGACAACAATTGTCTATAGGAACGAAAAATATGTTTTACGATACTTCTCATACTTTTTTCTTATTTTTATTTTGAGCCTAGTATGATTTTATTTACGTTTGTAACGTGATAGATTAAATTAGTAACTATAAATCTAACATCATGGAAAAGAAATTGGAAATATTAAAATTGTCCATTCCTGCAATCAGTGAATTAAGTGCCCGTAAGTTGTTGGGTGGTGACGGATACGGTTTGGAAGAAGAACCCACTTATGACAGATGTGATACAATTAGATTCTGGGAAATAAAATGAAACAGCTATATATTATTATAATTTGGTTTGCGGCATTCAATATTGCAGCGCAAGAGGCATTGGAACTTCACTTAATATATCGTGAATATGATGACACCTACGGTTATGAAAACAATTTGGGAGATACAATAATCCCTTATGGAAAATACATGTGCCACATTCCATATCGCACATTAGGCTTCATCAGCAAACCTAAGGAAAAAGATATTATAGCCATCTCTCCTTCAGGGACAGAGCTATTTAAAGTTTTCCAGTACGATAATGATCCGGACTACCTTTCAGAGGGTGTTTTTAGAATGATTGGGAATAACAACAAAATGGGGTTTGCTGATACAACCGGACATATAGTCATTCCTCCACGTTTTGATTTTGTTACCCCATTTAAAAACGGACATGCCTTCTTTAACACAGGAGGACGCAGTGTACCTGTAGACAAATCAGGGGAGTACCACACGATAAACGGAGGCCGTTGGGGAGTGATAAATAAAGAAGGGAAAGAAATTTGTCCGGCTTTACTTGATTCTGTACCATTGAAATACAAGGGAAAACAAACAGAAATTATATACCAAAAACAACGAATGACACTCGACAAAGCCATGTTTATTATAAAAAAAGGATTAAAAAAGAAAAAGGACAGTTTAATAAGGCAAGAGAAATACAATGACAAAACCATAATATGGGAAAATCTATCAACAAAAAATGGTGCGTGTACATATGTTGCCGAATGGGGAACTCTTGAAAAAGACACTAAGGCAGGTAACTTATCCGTAGAAAAATATAAGGAAAGAAAATATCTACAAGACAGTCTGGTTATAACCGAAATCAGAAAAATTAAGCAGAATATCTCACAATATATAACCGATGATAACATAATCCGATTAAGGAATGAAGCTCAAAACAAGCATACTATTTTCTATATAAGTGTAAAAATAGATAGCATAGGAACGGTAACAAGCGTTAGAATAGTATCATCTAAAAATATATTAGTTTTACTTTCGGCAAAGGATGTGTATGCAATAAGCCTTTTTTTGAAGCAGAGTATCTTTAAAAAACCAAGAGAATATGATCTTGATTCAATATACTTTTCTTTTGCTATTACCGAGATCTGATAAATAAAATACCCCATGTTTTTCCATAAGAACTTTCCTCATACCCGTCAATTGGAATCCAAAGATTGCGGCCCGGCATGCCTGCAAATGATATGCAAATATTACGGAAGTTTCTATGAACTGGAGTTTTTACGTGAATTAACAGGAATAAGAAAAGAAGGAATCTCGGTCTATGATTATGTGGTAGCCGCTGAAAAGCTCGGCTTGAGAAGTCAAGCCTTCAGCATGTCATATTAGAAGTTCAGAAATGAAATGCCCTTACCTTGCACAATACATTGGAAGGGCATCACTTTGTCGTGGTTTATAAAATCACATCAAAATATATCTATGTTTCAGCCCCCAAACAGGATTGGTAAAATATACCCTTAGGGATTTTGCACAAGGCTGGTTGGGGCATTTGGAACCTGTACCCAGAAAAAATTATAAAAGGGGAATTTGCTCGACTGACGGATCTACATAACTGTACTTTCCATCTTACCAAAATCGGCAAAAATACCAAGGTATACTTTATACTTTTGACATTTCTGCTTGATATTCACTTACAGGGCTTTTTTATAACCGATTTCTGGTCTCAGAATCCGTCTTCCCTACTTTACACTTGCTGGCAACTATATCAAAAGATGCAGGAATATTCAGTAATGTCCCTGTAGCATACAAAAACGACAAAACAATCTGCGCCAAATGATTTCCCATTCTGCTGCAAACGATTTCTCAATCTCCTGAGAACGATTTTCGGACATACTGACGTCCGTCTTACGGGCTTTGCCATGCTGAAAACCGAATCAGGAAAAAGCATGGACAGCCATGGGAAAGGTTCACCCTACTCTACCTCCCACAAACTGTTTTTTTTGAAAAAAGGTTCGCTTCCTTCAGACCTCTTCTGTACCAACGTTTTAAGGTGAACTTTCTACCGTACAATCCTTCACCGGGATTTCACCGGAAAACGGACTGTCCGCATGAAACTGTTTTTAACGAATTTGCAGTTGTATTGGTTTTCAATATGTTACGGTGAAGGGTTTGACAAAGGCTTTTTCATGTCGTATATTTGCAGGTGGAAAACATAACAGAAAACACAAATCCTATGGACTTCAAGAAGATTGCATGCACCGCCATAAGACGGTGGAATGAAAAACGACATACGGACAAAACAGCGGATACCCGTCGTACTACCTTACCGGAAACCCAAAAACCTCAACCTGCGCAAGGTGTACCGACGGCACAGCCGGTCCCTGCCGCACATCACCTCCTTCATCGGCACGTCCTCGTGCAAAGTGCTTTCCGCCCCTTCGGGAAGCCGCAGGTTCATCTGCGTACTCGTGGAGCATCCCATCAATACATATACATTATGGAAACCGGTACAGAGTGTTGGAATCATAATACCGAAAAAACATTATTCCAACACCACGCGTTCGGCTTCCACATGCTGACGAAGGAAAATGGAAGCCGACTCCATAAATTTGTCAGGACTTTCCGTGGTCAGGAAGCGGCACGTGCCGCTTTGCGTACACAACGTTTCTATTTCCGTATGACGTTGCAGGTAATCTTTCAGGCTGTAGGCCACGTACTCTCCCTGGGGGACGATACGCACATTACGAGGAGTGTATTTCAGAATCTTGTTCAGCAACAAGGGATAATGCGTACAACCCAAAATAATGGTATCTATCGCAGGGTCTTTCCGGAGCAGGTTGCCGATGCGCTTTTCCACAAAATAATCGGCTCCGGGTGAATCGTATTCGTAATTTTCCACTAATGGCACCCACATGGGACAGGCTTCCCCACTCACGACAATGTCGGGATAAAGTTTCCGGATTTCCAACGGATAGGAACCGGAACTGATGGTACCCGATGTGGCTAAAATTCCTACGTGACGGCTATGGGTTATCTGCCCGATACATTCCGCAGTAGGACGGATGACGCCCAACACACGACGCGTCTCCCCCTCCATTTGCGGAAGGTCGTTCTGCTGAATGGTTTTCAAAGCTTTGGCCGAAGCCGTATTGCAAGCCAATATCACCAGATGGCAACCCAAGTCGAAGAGTTTCTGCACGGCTTCACGCGTAAACTCATACACGACCTCGAACGAACGTGTCCCGTACGGCGTGCGGGCATTATCTCCCAAATAAAGATAATCATACTGCGGCATCAACTGGCGAATCTCATGCAAGATGGTCAGTCCGCCGTAACCGGAGTCGAACACTCCGATAGGCCCCGGCTTTTCAGTTAAAGCAACTTTCATGGCTCGACACTAATGGGCAACTGAAGCTTTTCTTTCACATAGTTCGTCACATCGTCGGCCACCGCAGGATTGATAAAAGGACAGGTATTGCCGTCCGTATTGATAATATAGGCATACCCTCTTTCTACCCCTACGGCACGTATGGCTTCGTTCAACAAGTAAAGCATGTCGGCCTGCAGATCCTTTTCCGCCTGCACGAGCAACTTCTGCGACTCTTCCTTGAAACGGATACTCTTGGTCAACAGGTCTTGCAGTTCATGCTGACGTTTCAACAAGATATTCTCCGGAAATTCTTTCTGTCCTTGCAGGAACTCTGCAAACTTCCGCTGGAACTCTTCCTCACTCCGCTGGGCTTCCTTATCATATTTAGACTTCAAGTCTGCCAGCTTTTGCCGGGAAACCTCATATTCGGGCATAGCCTGAAATATGGCATTGTAACTCAGATAACCGAATTTGCCCTGCGTAGTCTGCGCCTTGACGGCGAAAGGCAACAACAAAAAAGACAGACACAAGACTAACTTATTCATTTTTCGCATCATGAACCGCATATTATTAACCGTAACAAAGTTATTCATTTTTATGTTCATACCGATAAAAAACAGTCTTTTTTTCTCGGAAAACAGAAAAACACGATAGAAAATAAAAAGGCTCCTCCGGCTGGCATTTCGTACTGCCGGAGAAGCCTTTGTATGAAAACAGGGAATATTCCGCTTATTTCAAGCCCAACTTTTGCTTGATGTCTGCCGTCACATCCGTACTCAACGTCGTGCTGATATAAGGAATACCGGCTGAAACGTCCATGATATAGACATAACCGCCCTCTGTTCCTATCTGCTTGATAACACCGAGCATCTTGTCGGAAATAGCCTGCATCTTCTGCTGTGAAGTTTCCTGCAAGGACTTTTGATTGTCCTGATAGCTCTGTTGGATACGGTTATACAAATCTTGCAATTCCGTTTCGCGACGCTGTCTTACGTTATCCAACAGGTTCGCTTTCTCTTTTTCGTACTCTTCCGACTTCTTTTTCAGCTCGTCCTGCATGCGTTTCAGGTCGTTCTCATACTGAGCCTGAAGCTGCTGGATTTCGGTCTGAGCCGTGGTGTACTCCGGCATGAGTTGGATAATGGCACTTGAATCGAAATGGCCAAACTTCTGTGCAAAGATGCTCATCGGTACGAGCAACAATGCCATTAAAATCACTTTTTTCATCTTATATCTCTATTTTTTATATTATTATTTTTTTAATTGCTTGCAAATGTACGAATGTTAGTTGGAATATCCTAATTTCGTCAGGACTTCATTGCTTATATCTATCTTCGGAGATGCAAAAATGATACCGGTATCGGACGCACGGTCCAAAATCAAAGAATATCCTTTACTGTCCGAGATGTCTTTCACTGCATTGTATATCTCATCCTGGATGGGTGCCATCAGGCTTTCACGTTTCTTGAACAGCTCACCTTCCGGACCGAAATATTTCTTCTTCAATTCGGCCGCCTCTTTTTCCTTAGCCACGATCTCTTCTTCTTTCTTGGTCTTCTGCTCCGTGCTCAGGAAAACGGCCTCACTCTGATAGTTCTTATATAAGGTTTGCGCCTCTTCCGTCAATGCGTCCACCTCGGCCTGCCATTTTTTGGAAACCTGGTTCAACTGCTCGCTGGCACGCTCGTATGCCGGAATATTCTTCAAAATATACTCCATGTCGACCAACGCAAACTTCTGCGCCATTGATTGTGCGCCCATTATCATGAGCAAACACAATAAAGTGAATAACTTTTTCATCTTTCTTCTGTTTTTAAATTAGAACTCTTGTCCCAAAATGAAATGGAACTGACTTCCGCCATATTGTTTAGAACCGAAGACATCATCGAAACCGTATGCCCAGTCGATTCCCAGCAAACCTACCATCGGCAAGAATATACGTACACCGACCCCGGCTGAACGTTTCATGTCGAACGGATTGAAGTCTTTCACGCTCGACCACGCATTACCGCCTTCGATGAAAGTCAACGCATAGATGTTCGTTGAACCTTGCAGCATGAGCGGATAGCGCAACTCCAACGTGAAACGGTCGTAGGCATACCCCGTATATCCGCTTGGCGTCAAAGAACCGTTGTCGTAACCGCGCAAACCGATAGTTTCGGTGGCGTACGTCGTAGAGTAACCGGACATTCCGTCTCCCCCGACATAATAGGTCTCAAACGGTGACTTCTTATATTTATTGTAAGCTCCCAACAGTCCGAACTCTATGCGTGTCATCAACACCGGACACTTCACCATACTGCTCAAGGCCGTATAAGTACGGAGTTTGAACTTCCACTTGTGATATTCGATCCATTTGTACTTCTCCTGCATCTCCCGGTCATAGCTTGCACTTTGGTAATTGTTCGCCAAGTTCTTGTAGTCCTTGTTGTCAAACAAAGAATACGGGGGCGTCAATCCTACGGACAATGTAAACTCCGAACCGCGACGGGGATAAATCGGATTGTCCGTGGAATTACGGGATAAAGCCAGATTCAAAGCTATATTGTTGCAAGAACCATTCGAAATAAGGAAATAGTTCCAGTCCCTCAGGATGTAACGCTGATACGAGAGGTCTGCCGACAGTTGGAAATAGTCGTCCGGCCAACGCAAACGCTTACCCCATCCCAATGACACACCAAACAGTTTCACGTAAGAATCCGGATCGAGGAAATTCTCGTAATAATTGGAACCGCTCGTACCATAACCATACAGATAATTATAGTAGCTGTTGTAGTAAGAGGAGTTGTAATAGTTATCGCTCACGTCAGTCTGCTTAGAGAAGAAAGCCGAGAACGACAAGGCGTTAGGACGCTTGCCTCCGAACCACGGGTTCATGTAGTTGACACTGTACGACTGGTAGTACTGTCCGTTTGTCTGTCCGCTGATACTAAACGTCTCTCCGTTACCCTGCGGCAGGACTCCCCGACGAAGACCGCCCTTCGTAAATAAGTTGGCCAGACAGAAATTCGAGAACTTCAAGCCGATTTTTCCAATCACACCCGTCTGTCCGTAACCTAATGAGAACTCGATTTGGTCGTTCGACTTCGACACCAATCCCCAATCAATGTCCACCGTACCGTCCGACTGAGAAGGAACGACCTTCGGGTCAATCTGTTCCGGATCGAAGTGCCCCATCGAAGCGATTTCACGAAAAGAACGTTCCAAAGCCTCTTTGCTGAACAAGTCGCCGGGTTTGGTACGCAATTCCCGACGCACCACGCTCTCGTACACACGGTCGTTACCGTTGATGGCAATATGACGTATCGTAGCCTGCGGTCCCTCGGTAATACGGAGTTCCAAATCAATCGAGTCGCCGTCGATATTCACTTCCACCGGATCCAGTCGGTAGAACACATATCCGTTATTATAATAAAGATTACCCACGGCATCTTCATCAGTCGATGTACGTTCCTCCAGTTTCGTCTGGTTATACACATCGCCTTTCTTCATGCGGAGCAGGTTATTCAGGGCCGTCGTGGAATAAATCGTATTGCCCACCCATTCTATATTGCGGAGATAATACCTTTGACCTTCTTCCACCTTCACGTACACGTCCACCGTCTTCTCATTATGAGGCGTCACACTGTCTTCCAGAATCACGGCATCACGATATCCCAGCTCGTTATACTTCTTTATCAGGTTTTCCTTGTCTTCCTTGTACTTCTCTTCTATAAATTTCTTCGTACGGAACCAACTGCCGGGACGTCCTTTTTCATTGGTTTTCTTGAAAACGCCCGGAACGAACATCGTTCCTTTTATCTTCTTCGTACTCAAAGCATGGTTTCCCTCAATCGTAATGGAGTGTATCTTCACCTTTTCTTTCTTGTCGATACGAATATCCACAATGGTCTTGTCCGGTGCGGTCACATCGTCTCTCTGCAAAATCTCGATTTCGGCATTCTTGTATCCCTTTTCATCGAAATACTTTTTAATCAAGAACTTCGCACGGTCTATCATGTTCGGAGTGAGCTGGTTGTCTTTCAACAAACCGATGCGGTTTTCCAAATCTTCACGCTCTCCCTTTTTCACACCGCTGTAATTGATCTGCGATACACGCGGACGCTGTGTCAGCTTGATGCAAAGGTAGACCTTATCGCCCACCACGCTATCCGCTTCTATCGAAACATTCGAGAACAAACCGTTACGCCAGAAACGCTTGACGGCATCGGTGATTTCCTCCCCGGGAATGTTTACTTTCTGGCCGACCGTAAGTCCGGATAACCCGATAAGCATATAATCGTCATAGTTCTTTGCTCCCTCCACGGAAATTCCTCCGATAGTATAGGAACGGGGAATACGGGAATATTCTACGGTTGGCTTTACTTGTTTTTCTTCCGTTTGAGCCTGCACGGATGGAAAACCCGTACCCAATATTAATAATGTAAGACAGATGCTCTTTACTGTTTTCATACGTCGGTGTTGCTTATTTTATAGCCACTTGTTCACTGGTCTTGCCAAATCGGCGTTCCCGCGATTGGTAGTCCGCAATAGCCTTGCGGAACTCGTTCTCATCAAAATCCGGCCAATAGGTATCACAGAAATAAAATTCCGTATAGGCACATTGCCATAACAGGTAATTGCTGATACGGTATTCGCCGCCTGTACGGATCAGCAAATCCGGATCCGGCATAAAACGAGTAACCAGATGGGCTTCTATGGTCTCTTCCGTAATCTGGGACGGCAACAAGGCACCTGCCTGCACCTCTTCGGCTATTTGCCGCATAGCCTGCGCCAATTCCCAACGGGAAGAATAGCTCAATGCGATGACCATCGTCATCTTCTCGTTCGCGGCCGTATGCTGCATACATTCTTCCAAACGCACCCGCACGACTTCCGGAATGCGAGACATGTCGCCAATCACACGGAAACGGACGTTGTTCTTCATGAAAATCTCATCTTCAAGATGGTCGAGAATCAACCCCATGAGTGCCGCAATCTCGGGTACCGGACGATTCCAGTTTTCTGTGGAGAACGTATATAAAGTCAAGTATTTGACACCTAATCTGACGGCTTCCTCCGTAATCTTTTTCACGGTTTCCACCCCCTCCTGGTGTCCGGCCGTGCGCGGCAACCCTTTGGCTTTCGCCCAACGCCCGTTACCATCCATAATAATGGCCACATGGCGAGGAATACGCGCAGCGTCTATTTCGTTGTTAAAAGACATATTTTATATTATTACAATTTACACACTTAGGGAACAAATCATAAGTGACCGACAACATCGTAAACGAATAGCAGTCCTTGTTCTTAAAACCACCGCTCTTCACACCGTACGGATCGTGAAGTATCACCCCATCCATATTGGATACATCCAAACGGTCTGTTGTCGTAAAACGCATGCTCCATTCGAACCCGATATTCAACCGGGGCCTTACCTTAAACTTGACTCCGACTCCCACCGGGATGTTGAATCCCGCATCGGTCTGTACCGGCTTGGGCGCCAATGTCAGTCCGGCTCCGATTAACATATAAGGAGTGATACGACTGTATCCTTCGTAACCGCGCCCGATACCGTATCCCCAGAAGTTAAATTCGAACTGGGCACCGAAATCTATCACATTGCGCTTAAAATGCGCCACGCCAGGCCTGCCTCCGTCTGCATCACCGCTTCCGGCATTCTCGGGAAAGAAGTCTTTCCCCGTCTCACCCGATATATGCCCCAAAGCCAAATTCCCTTTTATCGCCATACGAGGATTGAAGATGTAGCGCGCCACAACACTTCCCATGGCTCCCAAATGAGCAAACGGCTTGCTGTTGGCATCGCCCAAATAAAAGCATCCGCCTACGCCGCCGCCCAATTCCATCCGGTAAACGTCATCCTGTGCCTTGCCCTCCCAAGGGAAACCCAACCACAATAGAAACAGTATTACCAGAATTTTCTTCATCCCCGTTGTATCTATATTTGAGTCTGCCCGTCTGAATCAACGGTCTTCAAATCCCAACTGATTCAACCGTCCGCGCCAAACCTCGCCGCCTGCGACAAGCCATACACGGTATTCGGCATCCACCGCGACAGACATCAACACATCTTTTCCTTCCAAATTGCCGGGCAGGACGTAAACCCCGTCGGTTTTCCAAGTCACCCCGTTATCCCGGCTCACATACATATTGTCGAAAGCCTTATGGGCCGTCCCGTCCAGTGACTTACCGCCCAAAGCCAACAACACCTCATCGTAACGTATGAGATTCAGGGATTGCAAACGGGGACAAGCGTAATGATTGTCCGGCGCGGCATTGAAATAAGCCCAAACAGCCGTTTCCTGCCCTGCGGCCAGACTATGGCTCCACACCATAGCCGCCTCGTCTGACGGGTAATCATTCATACTGCGGTTGCCAATCCACAACGTCCTCTCCAAGCCATTCTCTTGCGTATAAGATACAGTGGCAAAATCCTGTACCGGCAAGAAAGCCGGAGTTTCGTCCAAAGCTTCCTCAAGCCATAACGCACCATCGGCCGAACGATAAACACGCCCGTCCGAAAGCGCATAAAGATGCGTCTTGTCGGCCACCAACAAACGTACGCTACGGTCTGCCGTACAAGCAGTCCAGTTCAGTCCGTCTTCCGAACGCATCAACGTTCCGTCCACCCCGCTCATATACAATGCGTCTTCAAACTCCGTCAAAGTAACCACATCGGCCGTTGCACATCCCGAAACCGGCTGCTCGGTCCAATCTTTCCCGTCCGACAAAGCTGCCGTAAACACGCGTACGCTTCCGTTTTCCTTACTGTAAAGCCACACGCGTCCTTTCCACACCACCGTTTTTACTGCTTCCGCAGCCGACCATACGGCCGGTTCTGCTACCTTTTCCCAAGAAAACACTTCTCCGTCTTGTTGGTGTACATTCACCTGCAAAGTATAATCACGGCTTGCCGAATAGTCGGGCGAATATACCCGGAAAGTCAAAGGCGACGTAAAATCAATCGAGTCCGAAGTAGAATAAGCCTTCCATGCGTCCTCTCCCTCGGATACCTTCTTGTACACCACGGTTCCTGAAGATTCCACAGTGGCCAATACGGCTTTCACATCACTGTTGACAGGAAGAGAGTCCTTGTTGGCTATCGTCCCGTCTAACTGATTGACCGTCATGGGAAAGTACAAAGCACTATAAGAGATGGTATAAGTGGTATCACGCCCGGCAGAGTTTACCGTAGTAATCTGTCTCTTTACATTCCCCAACGTGAAACTGCTGATATAACAATCGGTACTCAACACAACCTCGTCGTCGTCCTTACACGAGCATATCAATAACACGGAAAGCACGGCTAAAGACAATGACAATATGGATTTCTTCATAAATCTATCAATACAATATTATTTATCAAGGTACAAAAGTACGCACATTTTTTACTTTTACGAAACATAGAGCGTTGAATTATGCAAAATTTCGATAAATCGAAGTATTTTTGCGTTCATCCACACGATTATACAGCCGAACTGCCTCGCGACGAGAGTATATGAACCAGCAAATGGCCTTCCACCTCTGTGGTCCGTATCCGTCCGTGAGGCCATGACGGAGACGGGACGCCCTCTTTTAGAAATACCGGGGACTGTTCCACCCTGATTTCATCCCAAAGTCCGGCCGAAATGAAACTTTCCAACAGCCTATGCCCTCCTTCCACCAAAAGAGATTGGACAGACAAACGGTATAAATCATCCAGAATTTGCGGCAAAATATCCCGACTGAAATCCAAGCGTACGCAAGTCACTCCCGTCTGTTTTCCATACGGAGGAAGAACGGACAAAACATCCAGATATACACGCGTTTCCGCCCCATCGTTAAAAAGAGCAAGATGCCCGGGAAGGTCGCCTCTACGGTCTATCACCAAGCGTAAAGGAGATTTACCCGGCCACATTCGTAAATTCAGCGAAGGATTGTCGGCCAAAGCTGTCTGCCGCCCGACCAAAATAGCCTGATGCTCTGCCCGACAACGATGTACCAACATCCGGGTGTACGGCGTGGAAAATGCGTAAGGTTTTTCTTTCTCGTAGTCCGTGCGCAGGCTATCCATAAAGCCATCGGCCGATTCAGCCCACTTCAACGTAATATAAGGACGATGGTGCGTATGGAAAGTAATGAACCTACGATTCAGTGCCAGACACTCGGCCTCCAGCACACCGACCGTGACCTCGATGCCCGACTCCTGTAATTTCCGTATGCCCCGACCCGCCACTTTGGCAAACGGATCCATACACCCGACTACGACACGGGGAATTCCCTTTTCCACAATCAAATCGGCACAAGGAGGCGTCTTTCCATAATGCGAGCAAGGCTCCAGACTTACGTATATCGTACTCTCTTTCAAAAGCTCGGGATTACGCACAAAACGGATCGCGTTCACCTCGGCATGCGGTCCGCCGCAACGCACATGGTATCCCTCGCCGATAATCTTCCCGTCGTGTACAATGACAGCCCCCACCATAGGATTCGGTGCTGCGCCATAAAACCCGTTGCGTGCCAGTTGTATGCAACGGGACATGTATTTTTCGTCTGTTGTCATATACCAATCCGATAAAAATGCCTATTTTTGTCCGACAAACCCATCACAGAGATGAACGCTTCTTTCAATTATATCTTCGACCGCCTCTGCATGTCCTACCCGGCCAGTGAGGCACGCGCCATAGCCCGCCTTGTCTTGGAGACCCGTTTCGGCCTCACGCCAATCGACATCTGCATGGGACGGGACCGGACTTTCTCTTTAGAAGAACGCCGGGAGCTTGAAAATATTGTGAAACGCCTGTCGCAAAAAGAACCCGTACAATACGTTTTAGGACAAACGGATTTCTGCGGCCGTACTTTCTCCGTTGCCCCGGGTGTCCTTGTGCCGCGTCCCGAAACGGAAGAATTGACGGAGTGGATCATACAGGACGAAAAGGCATCCGGATTTTCATCACCCGACATATTAGACATCGGGACGGGCAGCGGCTGCATAGCCATCACACTGTCCCAAGAACTGCCGCAGGCACAAGTGTCCGCCATCGACATCAGCACGCAAGCCCTTGCCATCGCCCGGAAGAATGCAGAGCGTTTAGGAGCCGCCGTGGATTTCCGGTGTCAGGACATTCTGGACTCTCCGTCCAAAGACCAGGATTCCCCGCTTTGGGACATCATCGTCAGCAATCCCCCCTACGTCTGCGAGCACGAACGGGAGGACATGGAAGAGAATGTGCTGCGCTACGAACCTTCGCAAGCGCTCTTTGTCCCGGACCATGACCCATTGCTCTTCTATCGGGCAATAGGGGAATATGCCGTAAAGACGTTGAAAGAGGGCGGACGGCTTTACGTGGAAATCAACAGGGCATACGGATGGGAAACCACCCGGCTGTTCCAAAGCCTCGGCTTACGAGACGTCACTTTGAAGAAAGATTTCTACGACAATGAACGAATGATACGATGCAGAAAATGAAAGAACTGACCACACAAGAAGCCTTCAACAAGGCTGCGGCCTGCTGTTCCGGCGCGGAATACTGTCTTTCCGACATCCAAAAGAAGCTGGACAAATGGGGACTCGGTGCAGCGCAACAGAAAGAAGTGCTCACACGCCTCCAAGCGGAAAAATTCATCGACGAAGCCCGGTTCAGCCGGTGTTTCGTACGGGACAAATTCAGATATAACCAATGGGGGCGCATTAAAATCATGCAAGCCTTCCGACTTAAAAACATTCCCGACACGTGTTGCCGGGAGGCACTGACCGAAATCGAAGAAGAGGAATACCTGTGTGTCCTCCGTAAGCTTCTGCAAAGCAAAGCCCGGAGCGTGAAGGCTGCTTCCGACTATGAGCGTAACGGGAAACTCATCCGCTTCGGCCTCAGCCGCGGATTTGAAATGAATGCCATTACGCGTTGCCTGCATGTGGAAGAAGAGGATTTTACATAGTCTCTCGCCGTACCTACAAGCCCTTCTGGACTTTTTCTTCCCCCGGTATTGCCTTTGTTGCCGCAGGCGCATGTCGCCGGGTGAAGAGGTGCTCTGCGTACGATGCCAGGCCGACCTTCCACGTGTCCGGACCGTTTCGTTTGAAGAAAACGACATCGCCCGCATATTTTGGGGACTGGTTCCCATCGAGAAAGGAATTTCTTTTTTCCATTACACCCCACACTCTCCTCACAGCCGCATTTTGTTCGAACTGAAATACCATAACCATCCCGAAGTAGGGAAAACCATGGGACGTATGATGGCCGAGGAACTGAAAGCCACAAGCTTTTTCGACGGGATAGACCTTATCGTGCCCATTCCCTTGTCCCGGAAAAAGAAACGGCAACGGGGCTACAACCAAAGCGATTGGATAGCGTGGGGCATATCCGAAGCCATCGGCATCCCCACCGATACGACAAGCGTGGTGCGCACCAAATCCAATCCGAGCCAAACCACCTTGGACCACCGGCAACGGCGCGAGAACGTCCGGGACATCTTTGCCGTCCGGCATCCCGAGAGTTTGGAAGGCCGCCATATCTTGTTAGTGGACGACGTCATCACCACCGGAGCCACCATGCTGTCCTGTGCCGAGGCCATTGCCCGTGCCTGCCGCGTCCGCTTCAACGTGCTCAGCCTCGCATGGGCAGGACATTCGTAAGAAGCAAGGAAGCCGCTCATTCCCTTAAAAAAAAACACCAAACCGTTTTCCTTATTCAGAAATTGAATGTTAATTCCATTGAAATGACAACAGAAAATCGTTTTTAGTTGTATTGCGAGCCTATCAACTCAAAATTTAGTGTATTTTTGTAGCAAAATCCGGAACGGTATGAAGTTGGACCGGATTACAAAGTTTTTTGAATAAAAGGGCATGTCAGAAACTTGGTTTGTAAAACAAGTTAGCTAATTAAGGAATGAAGGATTTGACCTTATCACAAATAGAACGGCAGAACGTATTAAACAACCGCTTTGCCGTGGCAATAATCCAAGAACATCTTGGATTAGAGGCTATATACTTTAACGGGCAATATTGGCTTACAAAAAAAATGGTAGCAGACT
The DNA here is from genome assembly GCF_000233955.1 of Paraprevotella clara YIT 11840. Classification (GTDB taxonomy): domain Bacteria; phylum Bacteroidota; class Bacteroidia; order Bacteroidales; family Bacteroidaceae; genus Paraprevotella; species Paraprevotella clara. Next base: position 240,857 of record NZ_JH376591.1, on the reverse strand, counting down.
TCTATGAAGTGGAGGAGCGAACCATTGAGCGTTATATCGCACAAAACGAAGAAGAGTTAAATCATAACGGATATATTTTAAGTAAGGGTAAGTTACTGAAAGAATTGAAATTACAATTTGCTCACGTCATAAATGTCGGGAGCAAAACCACCCAACTTGGACTGTTCAAATTCCGTGCATTTCTCAATATAGGAATGCTATTGACGGAAAGTGAAAAGGCCAAAGAACTTCGTAGCCTTATACTTGATATCGTGATTGCCACTATCAATGAAAGAACCGGTGGCGGTACCAAATTTATTAACCGCAGGGACGTCAATTACCTCCCTGCCGCCATACAGGAAGACAATTACCGCAAAACATTGACATCCGCCATCAGCCGGTATGTAATCGGACATACAACGTTCAAGTATGCCCAAGTTACAGATATCATTTATAAGGCTGCCTTCCGCGAGAATGCAAAGGAATATAAAAAAATACTTAGATTGGGAGATAAGGACAATGTCCGGCAAACCCTGTACGCAGAAGTACTGCTACTTATATCGTCATTTGAAAATGGTGTGGGAAATGCCATTTACGAAAAGTACAAGGCAACAGGTAAAATGCTATCAGTTGCCGATGTAGAACAAATAGTACAAGAATTGGAAGAAAACCCACTGATGAAACCCTTTCTGCATGACGCGCGCACCAAGATGTCTTCTCGTGATTTGAGTTTCAGAGATGCCTATCATGGTAACATAGCAGAGTACCTAAGGGCTGTTACTCCCGAAGAATATGAAAGGTTTATCGGAGAACAATCCGTAGATTTCGACCAGATTCTTAAAGAGAACAAAGATGTCCTCAAAAGATTGAAACAAGTTGATGATGAACAGTAAGGATATTCAATATATAGAATATGAGGAAGCCATCAACGTCTACAATCGGATGATAGACAATAGCGGTGGAGGTTTCGAGGGAATACGAGACGAAGGCGGCATACGCGCTGCACTTGATTTCGTGCAAGACGATACGTATTATCCCGATTTTACAGACAAACTCACATACTTGGTGTTTCGTTTCTGCTCGGGGCATTTTTTTAACGACGGAAATAAACGGATTGCACTCACGTTGGGAGCTTACTTTCTACATAAAAATGGAATGAATTGGCATGCCTGTGTTTTTATGAAGCAACTTGAGGCCATTGTTTACCATGTGGCGGCATCGCATATTGATCAAGACTTACTATTACGAATCGTACAATGCTTTATTGCAGGAAACGATTATGACGAAGAACTGAAAATAGACATTGCAATGGCTATGAACAATGGTTCATTGGGCATATAAGGCGAAGATTACGTGCTCAGCCTCGCATGGGCAGGACATTCGTAAAAAGCAAGAAAGCCGCTCATTCCCTTAAAGAAAAACATCAAACCATTTTCCTTATTCAGAGATAAATTGTAAATTTGCCACATCCTCACCTTGAAGCAATCTGACAAGCAGAAGCGGAGGGGTGGGATGACATATAGGAAAAGGCGTTTATCAGACGCTTTGTTCTTTTGACTCTTCAAAGTCTCGCAAACTTGGAATTTCGTCGAATGACAAAGCAACGATAGATGCCCATTGGGATATGTATTCATACAGTCCTCGTTGTATCCGTTCGTAAGCACGGATACAAAGGGACGGATTGTACACATATTCTGCGTGGGCTTCTGCGTTGCTCGTCCTTGACGAAATGGGCAATGCGAGACGCCTTGAAGAGTGGGACGAGCGACAGGTACAGCGACCCACGCTTTTTTATATATGGCCGACGATTCCTTGATTAAACGCCGCTCCGGGGTTGCATAAGGCACAAAAAGTATAAATATGGAAAAACATTATCATGATGCCTTCTCCGGCGCACCCCCTCTCACATCCAATGGCACTCTCCATGTGCTATCCCGTGTCTTATTCCTTGTACTCTGTGGCCTTTGGGGAGTTACGGCAGCCCAAGCACAAGACGACAGCTATCGTTGGGTAGAACAAAACGGAGTGTATACCCTGACCGGCACAGCCCAAAAAGGCGAAATAGCCACCATTAAAGTCGGTTCGTTCTATGCCCCGGATGATCACGGAGATGCCACCGTATACTTTCATGCCAGTGGCATCGATACCCAAAAGGACAAGATTTCACTGTTCTATCCGATTAACCAAGATGGCACAGGCAGCGACACCCAACACGGAGGACGAATCCAGGAAGGTTGGAATAATGTGTATCTGACAGCCCAACATGTGGAAGGCACCACCGCCAATGTACAAATCAGCCATATTATCCTACCGACAAACACGACCCACCCCATCGAAGCCATGAGCAACATCTATGACATCAACGGTGACGGCAAGATGGAATTTTTAGGAACGGATTTCCGTTTCCATTCTTACCAATATCCGGGACTAATGCCTATGGAACAATACTCCATACCCGAAAACGGGAAACATGCCCGGCTGTGCAACCTGAACAACGATGCATTCCCGGACATCCGCTATTTGGAGGGCGGAATCATCGCCCTCTCCGAACAGGACGCTTCATGGCAAATTCCCGATAATGTCAGCGAGGCACCCTATCCCTGCGACTACAACAACGACGGGCGCATCGACCTGATGCACGACAACCGTAAAATATACCGCCAAGCTGCCGACGGCAGTTTCAGCCCCATCGAAATCATACCTATTTCATCAGAAGAAGACACATTGGTATATAACCGTTGGGAATCACAACCCTCCTCCTCAGGCATAGGCCTGGGCAACTTGGGCGGCGATGTGGGCGTAGCTATCGGAGGCTCCCCGTCAGCCCACGTCGCTACCTTCTCCAGTAACCGGGAATTCTATAGCATGGACTTCAACAAGGACGGACACGCAGACCTGATTGACGAATCCACCGGCACCTTATTGCTCAACCGGGGCAACAACCGTTTTCTTCTGGCACCACAAAACGGCAGGCTATACCCACGTGACTTGAACGGAGACTTTATCATGGACTACATCTGTTATGATGAAGAAACCCAGACGGTGGAAAGCATGGTGTTCCAAAAAGACGGGAGCATCAAAAGGCAAACGTTGATGAGCAACCTGGCCATGGACAAACGCATTCATTTCTATGACTTCAATGCCGACGGCTATGTGGACGTACTGTTGCCTTTCAGCCATTCGTCAGCCACGGGAGAATATTGCTACCTGGTAATGGCCATTAACGACGGAAAAGGAAATTTCACCATCAACGAAGACAATACCTTCCACCGCCAACTGTTTTTCATCGGATGCGCCGACGTAGACAACGACGGATGTTACGACATATTGGCCTTGGAAAAGAATGCGGACCGCAAAGTCTGGAATGGATGGGAATGCGACCTTTATTGGCTGAAAGGAAGCAAGGACATGCTTTTCAAAGAAATGCCGGACGCATTGATACCCACCCAAATCGTGCAGTATGAATCTTCGGAAGAATTGAATGGCGATGCCGAAGCTTACGCCGGCGATTTCGACAATGACGGTTTCTGCGACATCCTGGTCCATAGCATGTACTTTGAACGCACCTCGGACAAGCTTCCTACTGCCTCAAACAGCTTCCTTTATTCTTTTAAGCAGGAAGCTACAGCCGCCAACCAATCCCCGGAGAAACCGGACATGCCGACCCTCGTGTCCGATGCCGCATCCGGAATGCTGCAAATCAACTGGCAACCAGGAAAGGATGACCTGACTCCAACCGCCGACCTGACCTACGCCCTGCGCATCGGTACCGCCCCGGGCAAAGGGGACATCTTTTATGCCTGCGCCGACGAACAGGGACACCGCCTGAACCTGATGCCGGGCAATATGGAGTACAACTTGGACAAGACGCTCAACGTGTCCGGTTGGCGAAAAGGGGACTACTACATCGCCGTGCAAACCATCGATGCCATGGGAAAAGGCAGCGCGTGGTCGGATGCCGCCGTCTACCGGCATGAAGTGGCGCATGCCCCATTCTACATCGCGGACAAGGACATCACGACTGCCGACACGGCCATCATGGGTTATGACGGCCCGGCCGACCCCTCGCTTCATTATAACTGGGATTTGGACGGTGGCACCATCATCTCTTCCGAGGCTTCGGGAAGCATCCTAAAAGTCGTGTTCGACCAACCGGAACAAAAACACATCACACTGAGCGTGACCGACGCGGAAGGCAATACCAGCACTCCCCGGACAGACGACCTGCATGTCAGTGCCGTCCGGTTCGACAAAAGGACGTTGTCCATGAACAACGGCTATATACAACAAATAGCCGACATCGACCTCGACGGACAACCCGAACTGCTCGCCACGGACGGCGTATACCAACCCACGGAAGAACAGGATTTCGAAAAAGCACCGGGCATTTACAACACGAACCTGAGTATCGGACTGAACTTTGCATGGGATTACAACCGCGACGGGTTGATAGACTTCATCGGTGGCATGAACCCGGAAAATGAAAAATACAAAGACAACCTGATGCTCAACCAAGGCAATAGGCGCTTCACCGTAACCCACGCCGTAGGCGAAGCATTCGTACCCCAAATAGGCTATCACGGGAGTGTCAGTTGGAAATACCCCATCTATGATTTCAACAACGATGGCTTGCCCGACTACCATTGGCGGAACTCATCCGGATATACCGACCAAAACGATACCATCTATGAGAATACAGGCGACTGGCGCACGTTCGTGGCTCATCCTATCGACAACATAGGCTTTTTCCCGAGCGACAATTGGTCTGCCCATGAATTTGATGAGGATTTCGTATATGCCGACATCAACGGGGACAATCTGATGGACATGGCCGGTTGGAGCAAACAGTGGGACGAAAACGGACACCTTTACGCCCGCAAATGGATGTTGTTCATCAACCAAGGCAACTTCAAGTTCCAAAGGATAGACACCGACATCACCGTTGATTACAGCAATCTTCAGACAATTCCGACATTTGCCGACTTGAACAACGATGGCGTCAAAGACATCATCATAGATGAGGAATATAGTGGCGATAACCGGTTCTATCACATTTACCTCAGTCGAAACGGACAGATTGACTATGAAAATCCCATAGTAGTGGAAGGCCCCGTGGGAGTAGCCAAAGACCTTATCTTCTACGACCTGGACAACAACGGATACCTTGATTTGGTCGGCACGTACTTGAACAGTTGGCTGTACAATTACGGAGGAGGAAAGTTTGAGTTGCAAACCACCGATGACGACAACGGTTCCTATATGCTATTTGGAAAAGATGCCAACGGAAAGCCGCTGTTTCTGAACAACGCCGGCGACGACATGAGCACAGCCAACAGCCGCATTTCCAATACGCCACCGCACGCTCCGCAAGGCTTGCACGCCACGCAGGACAAAGACGGGTATCTCACCATATCCTGGAACGCTGCTGAAGACGCCGAAACCCCAGCCTACCAGATGCGTTATAACCTGAGCGTGAAAAAACAAGGGGCTTCCGGAGAAGGAGCATTCATCATCTCCTCGTTGAACGGGCTAAGTAACGAGGCCGCCCCTCTGCCCTCACCCTTGCAGGAACTGACGGGAACGCAAATCCGCATCCCCGTATCCGCACTACCGGTAGGCAAATATGAGATTCAGATGCAAAGCATAGACAGATGGTTCGCCACCTCGGATTTCACCACCCCCTTGGCGGTGGAAATCCTCCCTAAACCGTTATTGTCCTTGCCGCCACGCATCTGTCGTGACAAATCGGCCACTATACGGTATGTCGGCACGGAAGGACGACAGATACAAGTGGACTTCGGAGCCGATGCCACCGTGCTGGACCACAGCGATGACCACACGTACGAAGTGGTGTGGAGCACAGCCGGACAAAAGACCCTTACCGTAACCGTGGACGGCATCAGCAGCGAAGTGTCCACCTATGTCAATCCGCCGTTGGATGCCACATTCACCCTGCCCAGAATCACGTTGGCTCACACGAAAACCAACTTTGAAATATCGGACGACATCTTCATGGCCAACCGGAGCGTAAGTTTCACCGTCAAGTCACAAGACGACGATGACTTTTATACTCCCGGGCACTATGGCATCAGTTTTGAACGGAAAGAAAACACGAAAGAGGTACGGACCACATTCACGCATACCGGACATTATACCGTGCGCATGACCGTGGAAGACGATGGTTGCGGAAACATCTACCAAGAACGTACCATCGATGTGCTCGAAGGAATGGAAGCCCCGCAGATCGCCTTGGTCACGGTAGACCCCACGACCGGGAAAAACCGGATTAACTGGAAGTTCAGGAACCTTCCGGATTACATTTCCACGGTCTGCATCTATAAAGAGGGCAGCCACTACAACCAATTCGACTTGATTGGCGAAGCACAACCGTCAGACGAGGGGTTCACCGACATGGCCTCCAACCCGGCCGTCACCACTTCGCGCTACCGTATCTGCCTGAACACCAGTTTCGGCATACCGACGGAAAGCGGTACGCCCCACCAAAGCGTCCACCTGACCATCAACAAAGGCATGAACGGCAGTTGGAACCTGATGTGGAATGCTTACTCCGGACGCGACATAGACCATTACCGCATCCTGAGAGGCACCTCGCCCGAAACGTTAACCGAAATATCTACCGTTTCCGGCAGCACCCAGTCGTACACCGACCTCACAGCTCCAGAAGGCGTGGTTTACTATGCCATAGCGTATAGTGCTTATTACGAAGATGAATGGCAACCGATGAAGCGCAGTCTCGCCATGGCTTCTGCCCAATCGAACACAGCTAGCGCAGCGCAAGCCCAAAACTTGCGGTTGGCCGAAGAACTGGCCGTCACACATTTGGAAAAAGATGCCATATTGAACGAACAACAAGCCTGCCTGCACCTGTATGCCCACATCTACCCGGCGAACGCCTCGTGCAAGAACGTGAACTGGACGATTATACAGGGCGAAGAACTGGCCTATGTCACCCCACAAGGACTGTTGGTCGCCCACGGGACTCAGGCCGGGCAGATTATCGTACGCGCCACGACCATCGACGGCTCACAACTGCATCAGGACTTGACGGTGGAAAAAGCATCTTTCCCCGTTCCGGTCGAAAGCATCCGCATCTACCCCGAAGACGAACTCTATATCGACAATGCCACCGGAATGCAACGCATAGAACTGGCGGCAAAGGTTTACCCGGAAGAGGCCACAAACCCGCAAGTCGTCTGGAACATTATCGAAGGCAGCGAATTCGCTTATATCGAAGAGGATGCTTCCGGGCACACGTACCTCCATGCCACCCAAAACGGCAAGGGCACGATTGAGGTAAAATCAGTGGCCTATCCCGGGATACGGGATACCCGTGCGTTCCACGCCGTGGGATTCCCCGGAAGCGACATCCGCTCTTCCCGCGAAAACACCATCCACATCTATCCGGCCATCGTGACCGAAAACCTTCATGCCTGCCACATGCCGGCCCACAGTGAGAAACAGATTTACGTCATCGGATTGGATGGACGGTGCAAACATGCGGAACAAACATGGGAAACGGACATCCGTATCCCATGCCACAGTTTCCCCTCGGGCGTTTACCTGCTAAAGGTTGTAACCAACGGACAAACCGTAACACGCAAGTTCATCAAAAAATGACACTTTGCCTGCTCATCTCCCTTGCCTCCCGCAGCCTCGTGCCCAGGACGGCAAGGGATTTTTGTATACCAGAAAAGCCCCGAATTTTCTGCGCCAAACGAAAAATCGTTCGGCTGAGAATGATTTTTCATTCTGCTGAGAACGATTTTGCGTGCTGCTGCAAACGATTTAATGCCGTGTGCCAGCTCCACCACCCATACAATGAATTTGAACGCAAAAAGGGTTCACATCCTTCATACAAACTGTGGTTCAATCCATTACGGTGAACTTTCTTCCTCACAGCCTTCACCAGTCCTTCACGGAGAGGCAAGTGTCTCCGCATGAGCGCCCAAAAGCCATAGAACGGTCTGAGCCAGACGTGAATCTATACATTGAAAAAAGTTCTCTTTCCCCCGAATAGTCATCCCTTTTCACTATCTTTGCTATCGCGAAAATAGGATGCGGCTCGGCATAGCCAAACTTGAAAAACTTCGCTTTTCATTTGTCTCTGCGCTCACCTTTCACTATCTTTGCAGCACGAATTATAAACTTAGGACAGTTATGGAAACATTAGAGAAGATTTTCGCAGCTAAGTTGCTTAAGGTCAAAGCCATCAAACTTCAGCCGACCAATCCTTTCACATGGGCTTCCGGATGGAAATCCCCATTTTATTGCGACAATCGCAAAACATTGTCTTACCCGGAATTGCGCAATTTCGTAAAAATCGAGATAGGACGCCTCATTGCCGAGCGTTTCCCCGAAGCCGACGCTATCGCCGGCGTGGCCACAGGAGCCATCCCGCAAGGCGCATTGGTAGCCGATTTGCTGAACCTTCCGTTCGTTTACGTACGCTCCAAACCCAAAGACCATGGTCTGGAAAACCTGATTGAAGGCGAACTTCGTCCGGGCATGAAGGTCGTTGTCGTAGAAGACCTGATTTCTACCGGCGGAAGCAGCCTGAAAGCCGTAGAAGCCATCCGCAACAACGGTTGCGAAGTGAGCGGCATGGTGGCAGCTTACACTTACGGGTTCGACGTGGCCGCCCAGGCTTTCAAAGCAGCTAACGTAAAACTGATCACCCTGACTAATTATGAAGCCGTAGTCGCAGAGGCCGTACGCATCGGCTATATCGACCCCAGCGACGTGGAAGTACTCAACGAATGGAGAAAAGACCCGGCCCATTGGAACGGTTAATCGTCTCATCAACAGGAAAACGGAAAAATGTCAAAACAACAATTTGAAAGCAACGTCAAGCCTATTCCCTACGCGCAGTCGTGCGTCTATGCCAAATTGGCCGACTTGAACAATCTGGCCGTCATCAAGGAACGGTTCAACGACCCGTCGGTACGTGCCATGATGTCGGGCCAGGTGCCGGAAGACAAGTTGAACCAACTGAACGAACGTATCCAGGAAATGACATTCGACACGGACTCCGTGAGTTGCAACATTTCCCCGTTGGGAGAGGTTTCGTTGCGCATCATCGAGCGTGAGGAACCGAAATGTATCAAATTTGAAACGGTCAATTCCCCCATCCATCTCAACCTGTGGATTCAACTGTTGCCCACTTCCGAAACGGCATGCAAGATGAAACTGACGGTAGGAGCCGACCTCAACCCGTTCATCAAAGGTATGGTGGCCAAACCGCTGAAAGAGGGTGTAGAGAAACTGGCGGACATGTTGGCCATGATTCCATACGGAGCTTAATCACACAAAGACAATATGGCAAGCAAACTTTGGGAAAAAAACACGGAAGTCAATCAAGAAATAGAAAAGTTCACGGTCGGCCGCGACCGTGAACTTGATTTGTATCTGGCCCGGTACGACGTACTGGGTTCCATGGCGCACATCACCATGCTGGAATCCATCGGACTGCTCGGCAAGGACGAGCTGCCGGTGCTGCTGGAAGAACTGCGCCGTATCCATGCCGACATCGAAGCCGGACGCTTCATCATCGAAGAGGGCGTGGAAGACGTGCACTCGCAAGTGGAACTGCTCCTCACCCGTAAACTGGGCGACATGGGGAAAAAGATTCATAGCGGCCGGTCGCGCAACGACCAGGTATTGGTGGACCTGAAACTGTTCACCCGCGCGCAACTTCAGGACATCGCAGAAGAAGTCAGAGTGCTGTTCGAAGAACTGCAAGCCCAAAGCGAACGCTACAAAGGGGTGCTCATGCCGGGATACACCCACCTTCAGGTGGCCATGCCTTCCAGTTTCGGATTATGGTTCGGGGCCTACGCGGAAAGTCTGGTGGACGACCTGCTTTTCCTTCAGGCCGCCTACAAGATGACCAACCGCAACCCGCTCGGTTCTGCCGCCGGTTACGGTTCATCGTTCCCCCTCAACCGTACGCTGACCACCGAACTCCTCGGATTCGATTCGATGAACTACAACGTAGTCTACGCCCAGATGGGACGCGGAAAGATGGAACGCAACGTGGCCTTCGCCCTTGCAGGCATCGCCGGGACGCTGAGCAAACTGGCTTTCGATGCCTGCCTGTTCAACTCGCAAAACTTCGGTTTCGTCAAGCTGCCGGACAACTGCACCACGGGGTCGAGCATCATGCCGCACAAGAAAAACCCGGACGTATTCGAACTGACGCGTGCCAAATGCAATAAAATCCAGGCACTGCCCCAACAGATTATACTCATTATGAACAATCTGCCGTGCGGCTACTTCCGCGACCTGCAAATCATCAAGGAAGTCTTCCTGCCCGCTTTCGAAGAACTGAAGGACTGCCTGCGCATGACGGCCTACATTATCAATAAGATACAAGTGAACGAGCATATCCTTGACGACCCGAAATACGACAACATGTTCAGCGTGGAAGAGGTGAACCGGTTGGCCACGGGCGGCATGCCGTTCCGCGATGCTTACAAGAAAGTGGGACTGGACATCGAAGCCGGAAACTTTACCCCCGACAAACGCGTGCACCATACCCACGAAGGAAGTATCGGCAACTTATGCAACGACAAGATACATGAGCTGATGGAACAAGTGTGGAGCGGTTTTAACTTCGCCCGCACCCGTGAAGCGGAAAACCGTCTGCTCGGAAGATAAGAAATACCACAATAAAAGGCAAAAAACTCCGTTTCTTTGATATGAAAAGAATACGGAGTTTTTTTATATTCACGGCATTGCTATGCCTCACGGCCTGCAAGGAGGACGTACAAAACACCTACTCCAACTATCCGGCCTATTTCGTGTACAAAAACGTCAATACTGTACCGCAACTCAACGCGGCCTTGAACAGTTTGGGAGTCTATACGACCATCCGCCGCGACCGCGACCGTTTCCTGTTCACAGACGAAAGCGGACACACCACTCCGGTCAATGCCACTGCCATTGCCGGCAACTCTTCCATTCAAATGGGTATCGCCGGTTTTATTGCCGGCCTGCCCAACATCCCCGAACTGGGCAGCACGACTTCCCTGCCCGTCTGCTACGATTTGGCCTGCCCCAACTGTTATTCCGCCTACAATATATCCCGCGCCCTGCAACTGAAAGAAGGCGGTTATGCCGCATGCGTATCCTGCGGCCGAACTTACAACCTGAACAATCAGGGACAAATCAGTATCGGTGAGGAAGGGGTAAGCCTGTTCCGTTATCGCATCACGTATTCCGGTAACACGATGGTCATCAACAACCGATAAAAAATAAAAGAAAAATTTGGTGTAAACCCCGAAATACGCTATCTTTGCAGCCGTAATACACAAGTCCCCTGCGGAAATAGCTCAGTTGGTAGAGCACGACCTTGCCAAGGTCGGGGTCGCGAGTTCGAGTCTCGTTTTCCGCTCCAAGGTTGCTCGAATGGTGGAATCGGTAGACACGAGGGACTTAAAATCCCTTGGCCATTACGGCTGTGCGGGTTCAAGTCCCGCTTCGAGTACGAAAAAAATCGCAATCATCCGGCAAAGGAATGGTTGCGATTTTTATTTTATACGATAAATAGTAACAAGTCGTTCAAAACAAAAAATGAGAACTATACTTCTGATATGCTTTAGTCTGTTAGGTACTTTACCTACTGTTTACGGCCAAAGCTCCATAGAAAAAGACCGTGATGCGTTCCGTCGCGAAGCCGACCGGTTCTTGTCGGCCATGCCCGACGGGTTACAGGAACAACAGACCCAAGCCATACTGCAAGCCATACAAGGCGACACCGTACCCCTCACTCGTATCCGGGCATCACGTAATATTCCTACTCCTTTACCAACCGACGTGAATGCCATCTATATCACTCCGGCTCTGCGCCTGTACACTCCCGTAAAAAAGAATCAAAGTCCTCTGCCTCTTCTCATTTACCTGCATGGAGGAGGATGGACATTCGGAAGCATTAACAGTTGCGCCCGGTTTTGCCAGACATTAGCCGCCACAGGCAATGTCATCGTGTTGGCAGTAGACTATCGTCTGGCTCCCGAACATCCGTTTCCGGACGGACTGGAGGACTGTATACGTGCCGTAAAATTGGCTCGCAAAAAAGCTTTGGAATGGGGCAGCTCACCGGAACTCATTTCCGTCGGGGGAGACAGTTCGGGAGGCAACTTAGCTTTGTCCGTCTGTCTGCATAACCTGCAAAACGGGATGCCGCCTCTTCGCTCTCTCCTGCTTTTCTACCCGGTGGTATCTGCTTGGAACGATGCATCGCCTTCTTGGAAAACCTATCAAAAGGGAGCGGCATTAGACGGTTCGTTGATGGAGGCCTTCAATCAAGCCTACACGCGCGGTCAGGCCAAACATCCTTTCATATCTCCCTCCCTTTGCCCGGACAGCCTGCTCTCACGTCTGCCCCGACTGCTTCTCGTGGCTGCCGAACGCGACATCTTATGCGACCAAGGGAAAGAATTCACCGACCACGTGAAACGCCTCGGCGTGACAGCGCACCGTGAAGTATTGCCAGGCACTGTCCATCTGTTCATCACCGTACCGGGACAGGATACGGCTTTCCGACATGCCGTGTCTTTGGCTGAAGATTTCCTTCGGCCTTAACGGACTCCCGTTTAAAGATATTTAGCAAATATACTTATTATAAGTTATTCCTGCGTAACGGAATGACTTATATCCGAACAATCCCCCCGATACACAACAAAATATACCGATATTTAAGTATTGACGAACATTCTCGAATGGGATAATTTTGTAACCTCAAAAATTAAACGTCATGTTACAAGGAAAAAATCCCATTCTCGGCATCATCCTACTCTTTTTCTTCTCTCTCCCGTCTTTTGCTCAAAATGCTTCAAATATATTGGAAGGAACCGTGCGCGACATAAAGGGAAAACCTATAGAGTTAGCTACGGTAAGCCTAAACAACGTCATAGGTTCCCATACCGACCGGAACGGACACTATAAGCTGACCCGACTGAAAGAAGGTACCTACCAGTACCGTGTTTCTTTTGTAGGTTATGAAACGGTGATGGGCACGGTGCATATCCAATCCTCAAAAACAAGACTGGATGTCACACTCAAAGAGCTGAGCCTCAACCTTAAGAATGTAACAGTGACGGCACGGCAAGAACAAATGGGTTCTAAATCGCTTATCGGAGAGGACGCCATACGCCACGTACAACCCAAAAGCCTGAACGATTTGTTGCAGCTCGTACCGGGCAACCTGATTGAAAATCCGAATTTGAACAATCTGGGGCAGGCACACATACGCGAAATAGAAGATGACGACAACAATGCCTTAGGCACCTTGGTGGTAGTAGACGGCACCCCTTTAAGCAACGAATCGAACCTGCAAGTGGTATCGCCCAGCAAATTCGGCGCCAATTCCGGCATGCAAAGCGACGGGATGAGCGAACAGACGACAGCCGGAAGAGGCGTGGACCTACGCACCGTCAGTGCCGGAAATATAGAATCAATGGAGGTGATACGCGGTATCCCCTCTGTGGAATACGGTAATCTGACGTCGGGCGTAGTGGTAGTCAAAACCAAGGCGGGACACACGCCTTGGGAAGCCAAGTTCCAAACGGACCCAAACTCCAAACAAGTCTTCGCCGGCAAGGGATTCAACCTCAAAAGGGGCGGAGCTGCAAACTTCAGCGTAGACTGGTCGCAGTCGTGGGCCGATACGCGCAAGCACTACATGGGATACGACCGCATTACGGCCTCAGCCGGATACTCCGCCCAATTCGGGCCGCTTTCCCTTAACGTAAAAGGAGCCTTTTACTCTAACGTGAACAACCGTAAAGACGATCCCCAGTTCGAGGAACAACAAATACATTACAAAAACACCAACGTGGGCGGACGGCTTTCCGTGAGTGGGCGTTACAAGCCTGCCGGAGGCTTTCTCTCTTCGCTGGACTATAATCTCTCAGCTCAAATGTCACGCACGGTAGACAGCCACGACAATTGGGTGAACAATCCCGACGGACTGGTCACGACAGCCCGCGAACCGGGTGTACACGTAGCTCAGATACGTAATGTGGGGTACACATCGGCTTACCGCATCGAGGGCATCCCCGTCAACCTGTATGCCCAAGCTGTGGCAAACAAATACTTGCAAATCTCGGAAAACGACTATGCCAACCTGAAACTCGGCGCAGAATACACTTACGATGCCAACCGGGGTGAAGGATTCACTTACGACGAAAATAACCCACCGCAAGCTCAAGGGGCACAGACTCTCCGTCCACGGAGCTACAAGGACATACCTGCCCAAAGCACCTTGTCGGGTTTTGCCAGCAGCCGTCTGCGTAAGGGGTTGGGCTCCATGGGGCTTATGCTGGAAGCCGGAGTACGCGTCAGCAACATGTTTGTAGACCGGAAACAAAGCGGAGGTATCAGCCACTTCCTCGTAGCCGAGCCTCGTGTCAACGCCACGCTAAACCTGTTGGACAGCCGGAACAATCCTGTTTTCGACCTGCTGGCCCTGACCGGAGGTTTCGGCATCTCCAACAAGATGCCCACACTGATGTACCTCTATCCCGACTATGCCTATTTCGACAATGCCAGCCTGTCTAAATACGGGACGGAAACAAAGGACCGTTTGGGATTGATCACGACGGACGTAGTAAAGAATACGGCTAACCCCGACCTGCGTCCTGCACGCTCCACGAAATGGGAAGCGGGCCTGTCTTTCCGCATCAACAGGATAAAGGGTTTTGCCACCTTCTTCCATGAATTCCACCGGCACGAACTGGGCTTTACGTCGCAACTCATCTGGCAAAACTATGACAAGTACACCGTGCCGGCCACGGCAACCGACCCCGTATTCGATGCCGCAAGCGGCGACGTGACTTACCGCGTGGATGGGACGGAGCATACAGCCCTGCGGACGAAGACCACCGAAATGTACACCTGGAGCCGGGCGGCCAACAGCACGACCACGCACAAGCACGGCATCGAGTACGGACTGGACTTCGGTGAAATCAAGCCCTTGCACACCTCGCTGAACATCAGCGGGGCATGGTTCCATATCAAGCGCAAAAATGAGAACATGCCCCTGAACTATATCAATTCTTCGTTCGACTACGTAGGCGTGCTCCCTTCGGGCGGAGGGAACCTGCGAGACCGGTTCAATTCCACGTTCCGGCTCATCACCCACATCCCGGCCATCAAAATGGTATTCACCACATCGGTACAGGTCGTATGGTACGAAAGCACCCAAACCATCTACGAAGACGAGAACGGAAACAGCCGCTACTATCTCAAGTCTTACGAAGACAAGGATTACTTGGTAGTCGACCCCGTGGGATACTACGACAAACAGGGCCACTACACGGCGTGGAGCCAGGCCGATGCCGACGACGCGGACAAGTCGCGCATCATGTACCGCACACAACCTTACTTGTACGAAAAGGATGTCATCAAGCCTTGGGCGTTGCTGAGCTTCCGTTTTACCAAAGAAATAGGCCGTGTGGCCGAACTGTCCGTCATCGCCAACAACTTCACCAATACCAAGAAGTGGCACACCAATCCGCACAGCCTGGCCAAAACGCAACTATACCCGGACATGTACTTCGGAGCGGAACTGAAGCTGAAACTTTGAGAACACACCTATATATAAACATTTAACAAACAGAAAACATGAGAAAGAAGTTTCTTAAAAATGGCGTCATAGCCATGATGGCCGTATGCGGCCTTGCCTTCGTGTCTTGTAGCGAAGATAACGACGAGGGTATGAAGAGTTACAAACTGACGGTCAGCTATTCCCTTCCGTCGGACGTGGAAGCGTCTAACGTGGAAGAGCTTAAGCTCATTTTGGGTTCGACTGCCAAAAACGACACGTTGTCCTTGGACGCTAACCCGAAAGAGATAGAACTTCCGCAGGGACAGTACAAAGTGACGGTCTCCGGCAAGGTAGCCGATGAAGCCAAGGCCTACCTCAGCGGCAGCACGTCAGTGGACCTTTATGCCAATACCCCGGTGACGGTCAATCTACAGAAAGTCATGCAGTCTTCCTTGATTTTCAAAACGATTCATAACTCTGGCAGTAAACAATATTACATGCACGAGAGTTATTTCGAAATCGTCAACAACTCAGACGAAGTACAGTATCTGGACAATCTCATCCTGACCGCACCTACCGGCAACCAACAAACAGCGAATGCATGGCAGGCCAACGGTTACGAAGACCTCTACGCCTGCGGACAAGGTTCCGTAGTGGCATTCCCCGGAAACGGGCACGACTATCCCCTCCAGCCGGGTGAGAGCGTCCTGATTGCCAACGATGCCACGAACCACAAACTGGCATACGGCGAGGATGCGTCGCAAGCGGCAGACTACGCAAGCTGTCCAGACTTGAGCAATGCCGATTGGGAAATTTATCTGGACTATAATGCCAATGACGTAGATTACGCTGCTCCCAACTTGAAAACAATCTTCTACAACAACCAGTATATGTTTGCCTTCGGTCTGGGCGTATCGGGACGGTCTTACGTACTGGCCAAGTTACCGGAAGGCATGACACCGGAAGCTTATGCGGCATTGGAGTCGAGCGTAATGTACGAACCGGGAACCTCTTCCACTTCTATGAGCTATCTAGTCATCCCCAGCAAATATGTGCTTGACGCAGTAGACATATACGATCCGGAAACCGAGAGCCACTACCCCACATTCTTGCCGCAAGATGATGCCACCGGTGTGAAAGGTAACCCGATGTATTCGGCAAAATGTATCCGCCGGAAAGTGACTAAAATCGAAAACGGACGGCCTTACTATCAGGACACCAACAATTCTGCCGCCGATTTCCTGCGCGACCAGCCGTTGACTCCGGGTGAGACTCCTACAAGTGTTGATGAATAATTATGAAAACTGACAGGGACGGGAGCGAATCCCATCCCTGTTTTAATCCGAAAAGAAAATGAAACGTTACGTCCTGTTACTGTCGTTGAGTTTGGGTTCTCTTGTCCAAATGCATGCGCAATCTTTAGAAGAGTGCCGAAGCGAATGGAATGAAAGTTCGGCTAATGTGTCGGACAATATCCGGTATACCAGCCTGAACCCCTCGCGCATCTCTTTCAATTCCTACAAAAACAAGGGTGTGGCCAAACTGGACTATACGATTGGACGTGGAAGTTACCGACCGGTGGATGAAGGCAGACTATCGAATCACCTCAAGTTTTATATGGGGGGAATTAAAAATCTGGGCAAGGTAGACGTGTCGGGCTTCATCAGTTACCGCAATTTACAAGAGAAAGACAAGAAGTGGAACTCCACCCTTTTTCTCAACCCCGATAACCCATTTGTGCTTTGCGATTCAGTGGCAAGCGACGCTACCACGGAATCTTTTGAAATGGGCATGACGGCCTCTTATGCATGGAATGAATCCTGGAAAGGGGGAATCTCTATCGGATTGACATTAGGAAGCCTGTCCGACCAGACAGACCCTCGCCCCAAAACCAATACCACCGTCCTGCCTATTTACGTAGGAGCAGAGCATCGGTTGAGTTCCCAATGGGCACTGGGTGCTACGGCCGGCATTTCCTTTTATAATTCGGACATCGCCTATACGTTGGTCAATCCACTCAACAGCCACCGCTATTTCCTGATGAAAGGTATGGGGGACTATTACCGAATCTCGTCGAACGACGTGTCGGGCTACCAACGCGCATATAAGGGACTGAATTATACCGGTGCCTTGCAACTTGTATGGGAACCGGAACACAAAAAATACGGGAATTTCACGGAAGTCCGTTATACGCATGTTTCGGAAGAAGCTACAGACGGAGGTTCTTCCTATAAATTTTACGGAGGAGACTACACTTCGGATGAATGGATGCTTCAGAACCGTTTCCTTCTCTCCCCTCACCGTCAGACACGTCACCATCTGGTATTGACGGCATCCTACCATTCCGGAAAAGGTATATGGCGGGACCAGAAAATGATGACAGACACCGAACACGGAAATCTGGTATATTACGAGACGCTCAGCAAATATAAAATTCAGGACGACCAGCGAATGACCGCCGGACTGGAATATCGCTTCGAACGATTGAAAGATGACAAGCAGGATTTCTTCGTAGACGCTTTGGCCGCATTCACATCATCTGCCTACAATCACCAGTTGTCCACCGGAAAAGCCAAACAAACATCTACCTTACTAACCACACAACTGTCTGCAGGCAAGTTCCTGAACATCAAATCCGCAGGTTTGGACTTGTCTGTCCATGGCGGTTACCGTATACCGTTGAGCCGCACTTACGGCAATGGAAACACCAGAACGGCCGATGAAGACATTTCTGCCGTATACACCCGTCCCCAATTCGAGTATGCCACTTCCGGACACGCCTTGATAGGGGCTTTGGCACAAGTAGCTATCCCCCTTCCTAAGAAAATAACTTTAGGCATTTATATATCCACGGATTTCAAGTTCTATACGGACAAGAATGAATATGATGATACTTTCGACGGTACGAACCGTTCGCTTTCTACCGCAGGAGTATATTTGCAATTTTAAGGATTAGTTTTATGAGAAAAAGAAACATCTACTCTATTATCAGCCTGTGGTGCGTGCTCTTCTTTTGCCCTACACTGCACGCCGAACGAAAAGGCTTTGCCGTCGTCATCGACTCCATCAGCTACCAACAGGCTCAACACGAACTGGCTGAATACATCCGGGCATTGGAATCCAAACAACATTTCAAAGTCTATACTGTAGTCGACCGGTGGGGGGTACCGGATTCTATCCGTGCTACTCTCAAAGGTCTGCACGCCCAGCCTCACGAAGCCATCATAGGCGCCGTTTTTATCGGTGACATCCCCATTCCCATGATTCGCGACGCACAGCATCTTTGCAGTGCGTTCAAGATGAGCCAAAAAATGCCTTGGCAAGAATCCTCTGTCCCGTCAGACCGTTATTATGACGACTTCTCGTTGCAATTCGACTTTCTGAAACGCGACAGTACAGCTCCATATTATTACTATTCATTATCGGCACGGGGAAGTCAGCAAGTACACCCCGATTTGTTTTCCGGACGCATCCGTCCCACCGACGGCGATACACCCGGTTCACGTTATACCAAGCTCAAAGCTTACTTGCAGAAAGCAACGGAAGCAAAATTGCATCCCGAACGTATGATGTCCGTCTTTGTCTATACAGGCAGCGGCAGTCTGTCAGAATCCAAAACGGCCCATATTGACGAAATGGCTTCCATGCATGCCCACTTCCCTTCGCTCGCACACCGTCCCAATGCCTACCGCTACATGGACTATTCCGACGAGAAACTCATCAAACAAAAATTGATGAACGCGCTCATGTCGCCGGATCTGAGCGTGGCTTTCATGCACCATCATGGCGATTACGACACACAGTACCTCAGTGCTTGGCCCAAACCCTCAACTGCGGAAGAAGCACGTGAGTACTTGCTGCATTGCTACCGCTCCTCCCTGAACCGTGCCTGGCATTTCGGATACGATACGGACAGTATCAGACGAAATTTACAAAGCCGCGACCAGTTGCCCGATGCTTGGATGGCAGAGCTGGACGACAGCGCTTTGGCAAAGGACGACTCTTTGGAAAGCGCCATGACCAACATTGTGTTGTCTGATTTCGCCCGCTACGCTTTCCGGCCGAATTGCAGAGTAGCCTTCTGGGACGCCTGTTACAACGGTTCCTGGCATCGTGAGAACTGCATTGCCAACGAATACATATTCCAACCGGGAAAGACAATCTGCGGACTGGGAGGTTCTGTCAACGTACTTCAGGACAAGTGGCCGGACCGCTTTGCCGGTCTGCTGGAACAGGGTGTTATGATAGGATTCCTGAACCAACTCAATCCCGATTTGGAAATGCACGTGGTAGGCGACCCGACTTTTGCATTCTTTCCGGAACAAGATCACTCTCTTAATGACCTCATCAGTTCCGGCAAGCAGAAAGATTGGAAAAGGTTGCTCCGCCACAGTCCCCATCCGGATATACAGGCATTGGCCTTGCACCAGTTGCAAGAAAGCAAGGAACTCTCCGACCAACACCTGTTGGAATATCTGAAAACGTCACCCTACGAAAGTGTCCGCCTGGAAGCGTTCTTGCTCCTCCAACAACGGCATTCCGACGACTTTGTCTCTGCCATTGAAAACGCAGCATACGACAATTTCGAATTGCTGCAGCGTTTTGCAGTCAATGCGCTTATCAAAAACGGTGATCCTCGTCTGGCAAATACGTTGGCCGGGAAACTCTGCGACGTAAATACATCGGCGCGAGTGGCATTCAATGCCCTGCAAGGCGCACAGTTCTTTTCCCGACAGAATCTGCTCCCCGCCGTAGAGGACAGACTCCGGCAAGTGGCTCCCTACGTGGTCCAACCCGAAACCTATGCCAAAGGCGTATTGAAAAACGCCGAAAACTATGCCGGAAGATGGGACGAAGAGATTGAAAAGCTGTGTAAAGGAGAAATGTCGCACAAACGTGCTTTGACACAAATCAATTTCATGCGAATCTATTGCCCGCCTTACCTCTTGCCCCAAGTAGCCGGTTATACCGCCACGCTAAAAGACGACGAACTGCTGTTACCGTTGCTCGAGGCTTTGGGATGGCACCGCCAGGCCTATACTTCGGCACAGGTACTCCCCGTAGTGGAAAAACTCATGAAAGACACTTCCCACTCGGAACAAGTGCGCCAAGAAGCTCTGAAAACCTACAAACGATTGAAATAACCCTCATAGAACAAGAAACATAATGAAAAAACTATTATTATCCGTCCTTACTTGTCTGGCTTTTACGGTTCAAATTGCGGCACGTAACGGATTTGCCATCGTCATCGACTCGGTGAGTTATCAGGAAGCACGGCCTGAAGTAGACGCTTATGCCCGCGCCATAGAGCGCCTGCATGGCCTTAAAGTATACACGGTCATCGACCGGTGGCAGGTGCCCGACTCCATCCGTGCCACCCTGAAACATTTGCACGAACAGAAATCCGAACCTATCGTAGGGACTGTTTTCGTGGGCGACATCCCCATCGTCATGGTTCGCGACGCACAGCACCTGACCAGTGCCTTTAAGATGAACCAAAAGAATGACCGCCGCGAGTCGTCTGTCCCTTCAGACCGGTTCTACGATGACTTCGGCCTACAATTCAAGTTTCAGGGTAAGGATGAAGACAAGCCCTATTTTTATTATTCCCTCACTCCCCAAAGCAGCCAGAAAATCTATCCGGACTTGTACAGCGGACGTATCCGGCCTACCGACACGCCCGAAAGCTCCCGCTACCAGAAGCTCAGGGAATATCTGACCAAGGCTGTAAGGGAGAAAGAAAGACAACGGGCGCTCGGACAACTGTTTTTCTTCAGCGGCCACGGGTATATCTCCGAATCCAAAACCGCCCGCATGGACGAGAAAGCGGCTTATTTCGAACATTTTCCCTCATTGGCCGGACGCACCAACCGCATCAGCTATATGGACCACACCGACCACAATCCGGTAAAAGAACATCTGATGAACGAAATGATGCGTACCGACCTGGACCTGGCCATCCTGCACCACCACGGCTATTTCGACACGGAATACCTGAACGGTACGGCTCCCATCCGTACGGTGCGCGAGGCTAAGGAGTTTATCATCCGCAACGTGAGGATGCACGTGGAGGAAGCCCGCGAAAGAGGACGTAATTACGACTCCCTGCGCGTGGTACTGGAGAAACGTTTCGACCTGCCGTCCACCTGGCTCGGCGACAACCCGCTGGCCGACAGCCTGCGCATTGCCGACTCTACTCTTGTAGCTAACGAAGACCTGCATCTGGAGGATTTCAAAATATTCGGCTATCGTCCCAATGTACCCGTCGTAGTGATTGATGCCTGCTTCTGCGGCTCCTTCCACCAGGATGACTGCATAGCGAACGAATACATCTTCCAGCCAGGCTCTACGGTGGCTGTCATAGCCAATACGGTCAATGCCTTGCAAGACAAATGGTACGATCGTTTCATCGGACTGACAGCCCAAGGCGGTTGCGTAGGAGACGTAGTACGCTTTTCCAATCTCCTGGAGTCCCATGTCATCGGCGATCCCACGTTCCGCTTTGCCCCCGTACCCGGAAGTGTGGATGTGGACGGCCTGCTGTTGCAAAATAAGGTTTCTTCTTGGAAAAAGCTGTTGAAAAGCCCTTTGCCGGACGTGCAGTCATTGGCCATCGAACAGTTGAGAAGAGCCGGTGCGCTCTCGTCGGCCGACCTGCTCCGCATCTATCGTGAATCTCCTTACGGCGTAGTCCGCTTAGAAGCGCTGATGGCCCTCTCCGCCACCCCCGACGACCATTTCATTACAGCCGTGACGGAAGCCTCGCAGGATGCCTATGAACTGGTACAGCGCCAAGCGATACGCTTCATCGCCAAAAACGGCGACCGGCGTCTTATTCCGGCCCTCATCCGGCTGTCTATCGCCAATAATACCAGCGACCGTTGCAACTTTAATGTCATGACGGCTCTCGCCTGCTTCCCCAAAGAAGACCTGCTCGCCGAATTCGACCGGCAGTTCGATGCGCCATCCGTACAATACCTCGACAAGAACAACCTCCGCGGTAAAATCAGAAATACCATAGCCCACAGTGCCGACCGTCTGACCACCGACATCGACAAGGTGGTAAAGGGCGAAGCCTCAGAAAAAGACCGGACCTTCACCATCCGTGCCCTGCGCAACACCTTGCCGCACCACAAAGTTCCGGAGTTGTTGGTTTACCTGCAGGACTGCGGAGACGGGAACACTCAAATCTTGCTGCTCGAAGCCTTAGGATGGCACACCGTTTCCTGCCATGCCGCCGACATCGCGGCGACAGCCTTGAAAATGAGTGAAGACGCATCGCTCCCCGATACCGTCCGACAGGAAGCCCTGAAAACCTACCGCCGCATCCATGAAAAGTAAACTCATACCTCTTTTATACATAACCTTGCACCTATGCGCCCAAGGCGCATGGGCGCAAGTCCCCGACGGAAGCGACATGCACCTGCCGCGCACACCTTTCTGCCTGCAAAGCCGGGCAGAAGTACAGTTACCGCCTGCGGTGGACAATTCCACACGGAAATTCTTTCCGCCCATATTGGACCAGATGGGCGGTTCCTGTGCCCAGGCTTCCGGCATAGGTTACATGTTCACTTACGAAATCAACCGCCTGCTCGACCGCGACGCACATGCTTCTGCCGACCATCGCTTCAGCTATCAGTTTTCGTGGAACCTGCTCAATGACGGACAGGACCAGGGCGACTTTGTAGACCAGGGCCTCTACCTGTCTGAGCGTTACGGCATCATGACCGAACAGGACTACGGCATCTCCGGCACCTACCAATTCAAATGGGCCACGGGATATGACAAATACTACAAGGCCCTGCAATACCGCACGCAGGAGGTGCTGACGTTTGCCGACAGTATCCCCCTGATGAAACGCTGGCTCTACGATGCCGGCGACGGCAGCGCGGTGGGCGGTGTACTCACCTTCTCGGCCATGAGCCGCGGATGGGAAATCGACGACGACTACCAGGGTCCCTCGCTCACCGGCTACCGCTCCTTGCTCAAAGGCCTTGCCACGGACGGGGCACACGCCCTCACCATAGCCGGATACGACGACACGGTCGTCTACACCGACGCACAGGGGACACCGCACACGGGAGCCTTCATCGTGGTCAACTCCTGGGGCACCCATAGCCACGACCGCGGACGCTTCTATCTCCCCTACGACTTTTTCCGTGATACCCGCGTGCCCGAACAGCAACTGGGCAGCACGGTGGAAGCCATCCGCGTGCGCATCCACCGCCCCCTCGTAGTC
The DNA here is from genome assembly GCF_000233955.1 of Paraprevotella clara YIT 11840. GTDB lineage: Bacteria > Bacteroidota > Bacteroidia > Bacteroidales > Bacteroidaceae > Paraprevotella > Paraprevotella clara. Next base: position 217,071 of record NZ_JH376591.1, on the reverse strand, counting down.
TTCCGCCTCGCGCTCGACTTCTCTTCACGCAACGACCTCTCTTTCGGTCTGGCCACGGAAAGCGACGTAGACGAACGGGGCATCATCGGCTACCACACCTGCCGGGCTTTCTACAACCAAGGGGGAGACTACCCCATGCAGGGGCAATACATGCCCGGAAATATCGAAATAGCCCTGGACCTGACCGAATACATGACGGAAGAAGGGCGCGGCGGCGAAACATTCTACCTCAATATCCTGCGTGGTTTCAGGGGTAAGGTGAAGGGCACGGGGCGCGTCACGGCCCTCTCCATCGTGGACTACCGTGGGGCGCAGCCCGTGGAATACCCCTACCGTGGCACTCTACCAGTGGAGCTGCGCGACGGCAGCAATCCTTTCAGCATCCGAGCCGCAGAAGACGCTCCCGTCTCCGCCTCGGCCTTTCGTTACACCGACGAGGCAGGCAACGTGACCGACCGTACCTTCCTCCTGCGCACGGCCGAAGGCCGGCAGGCCAAGATACGCTTCGCCAACCCCGACACCGGCAGCCAGACCATCACCCTGCGCTACCGAACAACGGAATAACCGGAATAACTTAAAAAGACAGAACGAATGAAAAAACAACTCGCACGCCTGGCGTGCCTCTCCCTTCTCGCGGCAGCCTGTTCCGCCGAGCACCCCCTCGCCACCGGCGGCCCTGCGGCAGACCGCATGGCCGTCATCCCCAACGTAAAGGGCCAATGGACTTACTTTTCGATGGTGACGCATACCGTGGTAGGCACCTGTGCCGTGACCGACACCCTCGCCCAACAGGCCTACGTTGCACGCACGGACTGGGACATCGCCATCGCCGACGGGCGCATACGTACCAACAGCGGTACCTCGGGACCCGGAGACGGAGGCATAGCCCCCTCGCCCTACGACTATGAACATACCGAGCCGGACATGCCGGCCATTTTCCAAACCGATTCAATCCGGTAAATGGAGGACAGAAAAAGGGATTTATAAACAACTCGTATACAACGAGTTGAGAATAGGGAAAAATTGTGCGCCAAAACGAAAATCAATCTGCGGCAAACGAAAAATCAATCTCAAGAGATTGATTTTTCGTTTGCCGCAGGTGGCTGAATTGACTTCCTCCACCTTCTATTCTATCTGGTTTTACACGTTTTGAATCCAAGAGCAGACAAGCGTTACGTCCCGAGCATGGCTCCGGAACCGTATCGCCGCTTTCGAAGTGTTCTAAAAGACATCAGGCCGCGTTCTCAACGAACGCGGCCTGACAATCTTTATCAAATGCTTATTAATTTACACCATCAATGCTGCTACCAAAGCCAAGATGGCATAAAATTCCGGAAGGGCGGCATAAATCATCGTATTGGTCTGCACGTCATGTCCTTGAGCAATGCCCACAATACCGTTCGCACAAATCTGCCCCTGACGGATGCCGGAAATCATACATACCAAACCGACTCCCAAACCGATACCTAACATCAACGGTCCCTCCGTCGTAAAATCACGCCCCATGGACATCAGGAAAGCCACAAAGCCATACAATCCCTGTGTGGCCGGAAGGGCAGACAAAATCATGTAACTGGAAGATTTGGAAGGATTCTTCTTCAACGCCCCTTCGGCAGCATTTCCCGCAATAGTCGTACCGTAACAACTGCCGATACCGGCCAAGGCAAACATCAAGCCCAAACCGATGTAACCTAAAATTTCATTCATAATGTTCTAAATTTTATTTGTGATTAATTGATTATTTGTTTTTTACTATACTGAAAGGCTCGTATACCTCTCCTTTTCCGTCGTAGCCGGAGTTCTTAAAATATTCCACAAAAGTCAGACGAAGCGGGTGCACGAAAGCACTCAAGCAAGACATGGCGATGTTCAACGTATGACCGAACACCAGAATCAGTCCGCAACCCAACCAACCGGGAACTCCGTACAAGGTGTCTCCCGCTCCGTCGCGCACCATAAAGGCCAACTGGTTGAACACACCGCCCAACATACCGCCGGCCAACCCGAGAGCATACAGACGGATATAGGAAAGTACGTCGCCCATCAGCCCAGTAGCCATGTTATACGTGTCCCACAATCCGGCACCGATATTGGCAAAAACATTGCGGTGGAGATTATTCAGCAAATAGATACCGATGGCCGCCACGCTGCCGATCACAAGAAAAGACGTACCCGCCACATTCTCCGAAATCACTTTCATAAAAGAAAGGCCGCCCGTACAGATGAAACCGACGACAAGCAGCAGCCATCCCCAATCAGAGAGCGACTCCTTGAAACCGTAGCGTACCGTAGCACCGATGGCTTTCACCGTCATGGCAATGCAAATGTGCACCACGCCGATAATCAAGGCTAATAGCATTTGTTTGTCATAGCTCGTATCGCCTATCTTACCCACGATCATGAATTGTTTCATCCACTCAGGCACATCTACGTCGAAGAGGCTCACCCCGAAGAACGTACCCAAAACGGCACCGAACACGGTGGTGGCCGCTCCCAGTGTAATCACTAAGTTCATGATACCCTTCAAAGATGGAGAAAGCTTGTGTTTCAGGAAAAATCCCAAAGCAATCAGCACCAATCCGTAACCGGCATCGCCCATGCAGAAAGCAAAGAATAACGTGAAAAACGGGGCGACCAATGGTGTGGGGTCGAACTCCGCATAGTCGGGCATGCCGTACATCTTCGTCAGCACCTCGTACATACGTACGAATGCATTGTTCTTCAATTTAATCGGAGCGTTATCTTCCCTGCGCGCCGCACGTATCTCATAATAGACCTCCTGAGTGGAAAGGAAAGATTTCACTTCGGCTTCTTTGTCTTCCGGAATCCATCCCTGCAACACCATCAAGTGGTTATCGGCCACTTGTTCCGTACCCAAAACCACGCGTTCGAAAGCAATGGAGGTGCGCAATTCATCTTCATAACCACGAAGTCGGCTCACATAGCCTTGCGCCAGCCTACCCATTTCATGTTCTATAGCGGCTATTCCTTCTTCCTTTTCACGTATTTGCTTCCGCAAATCCGCCAATGAGACATGAGGCAGACGCAACCGTTCGGCATCGAGTACCACCTCCTCACCCACCGGCGTAAGGGTCGCGAAATAGACCTTGCCTTTTTCACGGGTTACTTCAGTAGCATAATACAGTTCCGCCCACTCTTCATTGAACGAACGTTCGGGACATACAAAAAATCCCATGGCATAACCGATGTCCGACAACCCCTCGACACGCACCGGATCGAAATCGCCCCAAGGCAACAGCGCAGCCTCATCCTTACGCAAACGCTGGAGTTCCGTTTCCTTCACCCGGCGGGCTTCGTCCATCTCATCCAAATGCAAAAGGATATCTGCCGCACTCCGGTCAGAGGCCAACGGTACATCCGTCGCTTCCATGGCCTCCAGACGGTTTATCCATGCTTTCACATGCTCTGTCTGTTTGAGTTTGGCCTCCAATTCGGATGTAGGCTCTACGGAACCCTCCTGTGCAGTCTGCACGTGCAATACCCCCAGCTCCTGCATCCGCTTCAAGAAAGCTTCATACTCCTTATAGTAAATAAGGAAAGTAAGTTTCTTCATCTTCGTAATCATGCCTCGGCCTCCTTTCTCTTCTCCTGAAGGGTCTTTAATATTTTCTGGGAAGACTTGGACAAGTTTTCCTCATCCTCCATGAAACGTTTGATTTTTCGTAACGCATCCTCATAACCGGGTATCTGCACCTTCTCGAAAAGGTTCACCTTCTGGGTCGTCTTCTTGCGCGAATACTCCAACAGGTCGAGCTTGGCCTGCACGAATTCCCTTTCTATAGCCGTCCGCGCCAGACCGCGCAACAAAGAAATCCCGTCATAATACCACTTAGGACTGCTGAACATACTGAACGGACGCACCTCCAATTCCACACTGTTCAGCACCGGCACCCGTACCCCGGCTATCTTTTTCACGCCCAAATCCACGTCTTTGACCCCAACTATCGTCGGGTCAAATTCGCTCCATAATGCAAACATCGCCTCGTAAGCCTGAATCTGCGCCTCCAGGTTGCGTGCCAGTTCCGCCGCTTCCGCCTTGCACTTCTTCACCTCCATGCGCAACGCACTCTCCTTGTTCTTGATGATAGGCAACGTACGTACGCGCATCTTGAGTTGTTTTTCAAGCTGCTGCAACGATGTTTTGTTATATTGAAATTTTATGGCCATATCCCTCCGATTTATTTCGTCCAGAACTCATCCACCAGTTCCTTCTTGATGTTCACCTCTTCGGGCTTGAAGTACTTGGCAAACAGCCCCCAGGTCACATCGAGCATCTCCGTCGTATTCAGGTTCACGTCGATGGCCAACAGCTTGTCTGCATAATCCTTGGCAAAAGAGAGCGTACGGTTATCGTAGTCCGTCAAGTCGAACCCGTTTTCCATCTTGGTCTTGGCGTTGGCGGCATCCGCATACAAACGTACGGCCGCATTCATCACCTGAGGATGGTCCTTACGGGTTTTCTTACCGGCCACCAACTGTTTCAGGCGGGACAACGAACGGAACGGGTCCACGATGACCTTACCGATATCGCTGTCGCGACGCAAGAAAAGCTGCCCTTCGGTAATATATCCCGTATTGTCCGGCACGGCATGCGTGATGTCGCCCCCGCTCAACGTTGTCACGGCGATAATGGTAATGGAACCACCCGAAGGGAATTGTACGGCTTTCTCGTAAATCTTGGCCAAATCGGAATACAAAGAACCGGGCATGGAGTCCTTCGACGGAATCTGATCCATACGGTTGGACACGATGGCCAACGAGTCGGCGTATGAAGTCATGTCGGTGAGCAACACCAATACCTTTTCATTCTTTTCCACAGCGAAATACTCGGCTGCCGTCAAGGCCATGTCGGGCACCAACAGACGCTCCACCGCAGGGTCTTCGGTCGTATTCATGAAACTGACGATACGGTCGAGCGCACCGGCATTCGAGAACACGTTTTTGAAATAAAGATAGTCGTCGTTCGTCATTCCCATACCGCCCAAAATAATCTTATCGGTCTGTGCACGCAAGGCTACCATGGCCATTACCTGATTGAAAGGTTGATCCGGGTCGGCAAAGAACGGTATCTTCTGGCCGGACACCAACGTGTTGTTCAGGTCGATACCGGCAATACCCGTCGCAATCAGTTCGGACGGCTGCTTGCGGCGCACCGGATTCACCGACGGACCGCCGATTTCCACTTCCACCCCTTCCACTTCCGGTCCTCCGTCGATGGGATTGCCATAGGCATTGAAAAAGCGACCAGCCAGTTGTTCACTCACTTTCAGGGTGGGTGCCTTGCCCATGAACACAACTTCCGCATCCGTAGGGATGCCGCCCGTACCCTCGAAAACTTGCAGCGTCACTTCGTCACCGGCAATCTTCACCACCTGGGCCAGCTTGCCGTCTACCATAGCCAATTCGTCGGCTCCCACGCCCGTAGCCTTCAAGGTACAAGTGGCCTTCGTGATTTGACTGATCTTCGTATATATCTTTTGAAATGCTTTTGTTGCCATAACTTTCCTGATTAATTATTGCCTTTCCGCCACCATCTCACGAATCTGGCGTTTATAGTCTTCGAACTTCTCACTCTTGAATTCCGCGTAGTTCATCTGCTTACACAGGTTGATGAGTTTCTTGAAATAATCCATGACTTCAAGGAAACCGTCGAACTTGTACTCGGCACGGCAAATGTCCACCACCAGATTCAGGATGTCTTCTTGCCGTTCCATCGGTGTCACGGCATCCACCTCGTCGAAAGCATCCTGCTGCAGAATCACGTAGTCGATGACTTCCGACTTCCAGAATATCACGTGATACTCCACAGGTACGCCATCGTCACCCAAGATATTAATCTGCTCGGCAATCTCCTTTCCTCTCAAAAGGCGTGTCTTGAGTTCGTTCACTTTCGCTGTCCATTCGCCATTAATGCGCTTCGATATATATTCTTCAAACTCGGGATATTCGATATACTTGGAATAAGAATCTATCGGGTTCACGGCCGGATAACGTTTCTTGTCCGCACGGTCCTGCTCCAACGCATAAAAGCAACGCGCCACCTTCTTTGTATTTTCCGTCACCGGTTCCTTCAAGTTACCGCCGGCCGGCGACACCGTACCGATGAACGTAATGGAGCCCACTTCGCCGTTGTTCAAGTACACATAGCCTGCACGACCGTAGAAGTTGGAAATGATAGCGGACAAATCCATCGGGAAGGCATCCGGTCCCGGCAGTTCCTCCATACGGTTGGACATCTCGCGCAAAGCCTGTGCCCAACGTGAAGTGGAATCGGCCATCAAGAGGACACGCAATCCCATGGAACGATAGAACTCGGCAATCGTCATGGCCGTATATACCGATGCCTCACGGGCAGCCACAGGCATGTTGGACGTGTTGGCGATAATGATGGTACGTTCCATCAACTTGCGTCCCGTATGCGGGTCCACCAGTTCGGGGAACTCCGTAAAGATCTCCACCACCTCGTTGGCACGCTCCCCGCAGGCGGCAATGATCACGATATCGGCCTCGGCCTGCTTGGAGATGGCGTGCTGAAGCACCGTCTTGCCCGTACCGAACGGCCCCGGAATAAATCCCGTGCCACCCTCTACAATAGGATTCATCGTATCAATGGTACGTACGCCCGTCTCCAACAGTTTGAAAGGACGCGGCTTTTCCTTATAATTGGTCATGGCCACTTTCACCGGCCATTTCTGCACCATGGTTACGGCAATGTCCTCACCGTCCTCTCCCGTCAACACGGCTATCGTGTCTTCGCACAAGTAGTCGCCTTCCGGAACGATGCTTTTCACCGTAGCCATCCCCTCCATGGCTATCGGTGCCATGATTTTCAGGGGCTGGTAGTTTTCCTCCACCTCGCCCAACCAAGCGGAAGCCCCAACCTTGTCTCCGGGTTTCGCAATGGGCTTAAAATGCCATTTTTTGTCTTTATCCAACGGATAAGTGTACTGTCCGCGACGCAGGAATACTCCCTCCATCTTGTCCAAGTCGTTCTGCAAACCGTCGTAGTTCTTGGAAAGCATACCCGGCCCCAGCGTCACCTCGAGCATGTGCCCGGTAAATTCAGCCTCAGCTCCGACTTTCATACCCCGGGTGCTTTCAAACACCTGCACGTATGCGTTCCTACCGACCACCTTAATCACTTCGGCCATCAGACGGTCTCCGCCTGTCGTGATGTAGCAGATCTCATTCTGCGCCACCGGGCCGTCCACTTGAATGGTCACGATATTGGAGATGACTCCAATCACTGTACCTCTTGTTGCCATATCATTATTTTCTTTTTTTATTTCTTAAATTCTTGGGGAATCTCCACCTCGTTCTTCAACTGCTCCACCAGACTGCGGAAGACTTTCCCGCCCCGCTCCTTGTCGATATGCGTCCACCGCTCTATGATGTCCAGCTTAATGAGAAAGGCAAACAGGCGTTCTACTGAAAAATAACAGAAGAAAGTCCTATCTTCCAACCATTCCCATTTCAACAAATCCAGTTTACGTTCTTTCTCTACCGGGTCGGACATCTCATGGATGCGTATCACATCGTCCATATAATCCAGTTCCGTACCCAAACCGAAATCCCGTGCTCCCGAAACGGCCAAAGCTTTCGTCACTACATCGTCGCCTACCAAATAAAAGGCCGGATTGAATCCATACTTCCGGGCCGTAAGGGCTATCAGGATATTGTTCACATTCCGGTTGAATGCAAACCAATCCGCTGTAAAACGATTCTTGAACGTGCCCGCATAACGATAATATGCCGCCAAAAGGACATCTTCCGGCAAGCGTTCCTGTACTTCTTTCAAGGAAGCATACTCTGCCATGAACTCGTAAAAATAAGCAGGCAACACACGGCCTTGCTCATCACCGGTCTTCACCTTCTCCATAGCTTCGGGCCACGCTTCACGCGGAAACATCGCCCGTTCGTCGAACGCCGCCCCGTCTCCTTCGGCCAACCATGCCAACAAATTGCGATGGTCATAACGCAAGAAAAACAAAGCCACCAACTTTTTATCTGTCTCGGAAAGTTGCGGCCAATAGTCCTCTTTGAAGTCTGCCACCGTAAAATTCAGTTTGGCATCATCGGGAGACACATCGGGCATACTTGCCACCAAACCATAATAATTTTTCATGCAGATGGATTTAGAAAAGCATTTCTACCAACTTCGGACGGAGGAATTCCTTGAAATAAGCTGCAAATTCCTCTTCACCGAAATTCACCTTATAAGAACCGTCGGACGGAGATACCGAAAACGCGGCCGCTTTTCCGTTCACTTTCTCTATCTTCACTCCTTTATCCAACAAGTCTTTCGCATGGGCACGGAAGTAAGCGGTAAGCCCGTCGGCATCCGAAGCGGAAATCACCAAATCTTCGCCCGAAGCCCAATTCTTGGCCACAGCCACCATAAAGTTACCCATGAAATCCTTATTGCCCATAAGCTCCTTCACCGTATCCTTTACCAGTTTGTCGGAAACGACATTCACAATCTCCGATTTCAATGCATTCAAAGCCTGCCCCGCATACAGTTTCAATTCTGATTTCGTATTGGCATCCAGCTCCTGAGCCTGCTTACGCGCCTTATCCACGATTTCATCCGCCTCTTTTCGAGCATCCGCCACTAATTTATCGGCTTCGGCCTTTGCTTTTTCCACCAGGCGCATACCTTCGGCATTCCCTTTTTCCACCCCTTCGCGATAAAGCTTATCGGTCAATTCTTGAATCTTTTCCATTGTATTTCTCCGTTTATCTATTCGCTATTTTTTATTTTGTGCACTAAAAGTAGACATATTTTCCGGTATAGCAAAGCCAAGAGAAAGAACATTTTCATCTATTTAAGAAAAACATGTTGAATAGCATAGAAATAGCGAGAAAAAAGACATTACTATTAAATATTATCCACCTTTTTAGGGCTTATACGCAAATAAAGCCTTATCTTAGCTGTATGTTTTTCATAAAGACTGTGCATGAAGCCGTTTAAAAATTACATCGCTACGTGGTTTTACCGCGAGTCACACGAGGAAGCCAGTTACTATCCGCAAGCAGGCGGAAGAGGTGACTCTGCTCTGCTCCATTCTGTGTATATGCAGATACAAGTACCATTTTTCACCACTTTCCGGCATTATAACCCGGAAGCCGAACTGTTATTCTTCACCAACCTTGAAGCAGACCAGCTTCCGCCATTTCTTACGGAACTGTTCCAAAGGACGAGAACGGAAGTCGTCACCCTCCCCTACCGGAACCGTCCCCCAAAAGGATGGTACAAAGCCTGGATGAACCAATTCTATGTATACGACATCTTCAAGGAAATGGAGAGACGCATGCAACCTGGCGACACGTTGTTGGTCTGTGATGCGGACTGCTTATGCCGCACGCCACTGCACAGCCTCTTCCAAAGCATACGCACAGATGGTAGTGCCCTATATGACTTGGGCTGTCCTCAGGGATTCTCCATCAACGGTACCACATTAGCACAAATGGAGGAATTCTACACGTCATGCTATGGCGAACGCCCTTCTTCTCCTATGGCATATTACGGAGGAGAATTCATCGGCTTAAGAACTGACGCTGTGCACGGCGTCAATCGGGAATTTCCGGTTGTATGGCAATTTAACTTCAACTTGCCGGCCGATACGGCACGCCTCCACGAAGAGGCTCATATCTTCAGTGTTTTGGCCGAACGCCTACATCTGCGTTATGCCACAGCCAACCGCTATGTAAAACGTCTTTGGACCACTCCGATATATAATAATGTGTCGCCTGGCGATGAAAAACTGTCCGTATGGCACTTACCGTCCGAGAAGAAATTCGGATTATATCGACTATACCGGATACTCGAACGAGACAAAGGAATCCTCGACGAACAACGTTTTTGGGCAAAAGCAGGAACATACTGCGGTATTCCGCACATCGGCTGGGGGAAAAAAGCATGTGATTTCATCCTTACTCTGAAAGAGAAACTCAAATACCACCCAACTCATTGATATGCCAGAAAAGACGCTCAAAGAAAAGACAGCAAAAGGCCTGATGTGGGGCACCATCAGTAATGGGGCACAATTGGTATTAGGTACTTTGTTCGGTATCTTTCTTGCCCGCATTCTCTCACCGTCGGATTATGGTATGGTGGGTTTGCTAACCGTTTTCTCACAAATTGCTTCCGTATTGCAGGACAGCGGTTTCCGCACAGCTTTGGCCAATCGAAGAGAAATCGTACATGAAGACTACAACGCCGTATTCTGGTTTAACGTAGGAACCAGTTGTGTCATGTACTTGTTACTATTCTTCCTAGCACCCTTAATTACGGAATTTTACCAGCACTCAGATGCTGCGGCTAATCAAGACTTGTCCGAACTTACCCCATTGGCACGTTTCTCGTTCCTTGGCTTCGTGATTGCCAGTTTAGGCACTGCGCATTACGCATACCTATTCCGTACATTGCAAGTCAAGCAGAAAGCGATTATCACAGTGATCAGCCTCACTACGTCCAGCACCATCGGCCTCACTATGGCCTTGAAGGGTTACGCATACTGGGGCTTGGCCACCCAAGGTATAGCTTTCACAACTTGCAACACCATCCTTTTCTGGTATTTCTCAAAATGGCGTCCCACTTTACCGGTATCTTTCCATCCGTTAAAAGAAATGTTCGGTTTCAGCAGTAAGCTGCTGGCCAACGACATTTGCAACAATATCAACGGTAATATCTTATCTGTCATGTTAGGACGTTTCTATGCTGTACACGACGTAGGACTTTACAACCAAGCTAACAAATGGACCAGTATGGTAAGCACAATGGTGCTTGGCACCATAAAAGACGTTGCCCAACCCGTACTGCGTAATGTGGAAACGGAACGAGAGCGCCATAAGCGGGTTTTCCGTAAAATGCTACGTTTCAATGCCTTCATGGTTTTTCCCGCCCTCTTCGGATTAGCCTTGATTTCGCGTGAACTTATCCTCATCACCGTCACAGAGAAATGGTTAGATTGCGTACCCCTCATGCAGATCCTGTGCGCCGGTGCGTTCACCGTACCTATACAATATCTATGTGCCAACCTGGTCATCACCAAAGAGCGCTCGGACTTAGTGCTATGGAACACCGTCGGAATGGGCTTGACACAGATTAGTGCCATATTCTTTTCTTACCCCTATGGCATCCATACCATGGTATGTGTCTATACAGCCATCAATATCGCATGGCTTACGATATGGTTTTATTTCGTCCACCGCGAAATCGGATTACGCCTATGGGAAGCCGTCCTCGATTTGTTTCCTTATGCAGCACTGGCCGCATTGGCAATGGTTGTTACGGCTTTCGTCACCTCACCTATAGAAAATATTTACTTGCTGTTGGGGCTGAAAATCTTCATAGCCGCCTTGCTTTATGGAGGACTGATGTGGTTGTTCGGTTCTGTCACATTCAAGGAATGTATCAGCTACTTATTGAATAAAAAAAGAGCCAGATAAATCCGGCTCTTTTTACATACGAAATATTTTCTTATTTTTTCATCATCTTCTTACCGTTTACAATGTACACACCACGTGGCAAACTTACCTGCCAATCCGTTTCGGGAACATACGTACCCACGTAGCGTCCATCTACGGTATAAACCGTAATCGGCTTTGTCTTGTCATTAACCTTCATCCCCAAAACGCCGCTAGTATCATATTCTATATCGAATTCCGACCATATTTTATGAGCCTCGAACAGTTCATGATTTCGGTCGTTCACTTTCAATGTGACCGACTTCAAATCATCAATACCGCTAAACGTGTTGTTTTTAACAGCCGGTACATCTTGCGTATCGGTATAAGCCGTATAATCAATGAGCTTCAGTCCGGTACAGTCGGCAAACGTATAATTTGCCGGCACAAAACAAGACGGAAGAATCACCTCCTGTAAGGCCGCACATCCTTCAAACGCACTCACCGTACTGCCTAACGACGTACAGCCGCTCAGGTCTGCTTTCTCTATGGCTGTTCCCTTGAAAGCCGCCTCGATGTCTGTTGCCCCAGTCAAGAGGCTCAGGTCGATATCCCTCAATGCTGTACAGCCCTCGAAAGCCTTATTCAGTTTCGTGAAATGTCCCGCTTCTTCTGCTGTTGGCATTATCACTTTCTCCAATGCCGTACAGTTATTAAAGATACCATATTCCTTAAGTCCCTGTCTCCAAAGTGGAGTATTCTCCGCAACCTTAATCCGGCTCATATCCAAAGTAACCAATGTGGCATTCGTCGTGACAAAAAGTCCTCCGTTATTCCCCAATGCCATAGAAAGCAGATTGAATGCATCGCTATCCCATTCTCCAGTCAACGTAACCGTCACGGCCTTCTTCAGGCTCGACGGGATATCCGAAGCGTCCACTACGAAGTCCGTCACCTTCTCCGGTTCCGTGTTGTAGAGATTCAGTTCGCTCCAGTCCTCATCGGCCGAGAACAACTTATAAGCTTCATATTTCAACGAGAGCGTCACGGCCTTCAGGTCATCAATCCCCATAAAGAAAGTTTTGCTCATCTCGGGAACCTCTGTCCCGGCAAAAGCCGTCCAATCAACGTCTTTCAAAGCGGAACAATAAGCAAAAGTATTCTTTCCCATGGGGAAAACCTCCGGCAATATTACCGTGGTCAACGCCTCACATGACTCAAAGGCATCATCCACCGATTCCAGATGGGAAGAAGAGGACAAATCCACTTTCTCCAAAGAAGTGCATCCCTGGAAGGCTTTCTCCAGAGAAACCAGTCCGGCACAACCGCTCAGGTCTATCGTAACCAACTGATCACAGTTTTGAAATGCCATTCCGAAATCCGTAAAGTGTGCAGCTTCTTCCGCCACCGGCATCTTCACTTCCTTCAAAGCCTTGAAGTTACGGAAGATACCATACGCAGACAAGCCTTGCCAGCGCAATGACGTACCTTCTGCAATCCAGGCCGCACTCATGTCCACTTTTTGCAACACCGTATTCTCACTGGTACCGAAAGCAGGATTATCCATCATCGCCATACACAGCAGATTAAAAGCGTTGCTGTCCCATGTTCCTGTCAGAGTCACGGCCGTGGCTTTTTTTAACGAAGACGGAATGTCGGACGCATCCACAGTAAATTCCGTAGACGGTTCAGGATTCAAATCCAATAGGTTCAACTGACTCCATCCCTCATCCGTTTTAAAAAGCACATACTGTGGATGGTTCAATTTCAAAGTCACGCCGGACAGTTCTACTCCGTCCCACATATCTGCATAGAAGACCGGCACTTCGGTTGCCGTACATGCACTCCAATCTATCTCCTGCAAAGCCACACAACCGGAAAAGACCTTAGAAGTAGTTACAAATCCGGCGGGCAACTTCACCTGTGCCAAAGCCGTACAAGCTTCAAATGCCGAAGCCCAAGCATTACTTTTCACCGCTGCTACATTAGTAGAAAGGTCAGCCCCTTTCAGGCTCTCACAAGCATAAAAAGCATTGCTGAATGTAGATACGTTCACGCAACCCGTCAGATCCACCGTCTCTAAAGCATTACAGTTAGCAAAAGCCTTTTCCATAGAAACCAAATGAGCCGCCTCTTCCGCAACGGGCATCACCACTTCTTTCAGAGCCTTGCAACTGCTGAACACCCCATTCGAAGTAAATCCGGCACTCACATACCAAGAAGTTCCGTCTTCAATCACGGCTTCTCCCATATCCACTCGGGTCAGCACCATATTGGAACCTCCAATCGCATTCGTACCCAATGCCATCTTCAATTCGGCAAAAGCAGAAGTCCCCCACGTACCGGTCAACTTCAACGACGCAGCATCCCTTAGCGATGAAGGTATCTCGTCCGCCGGAACGACAATGGCATCTTGTGCGCCCATACCGAGCGCATAAGATGCCATCATAATAAAGGATAAGAATCCCTTTGTCAATCTTTTCATCGTATTTCCATTTTTAATCAACAAAAGATTTCACAGTGCTTTTATTTCACCGCGAACTTATAAGTCACGGGAGCACCATCTATCATAAATTCAGCCACATATACGCCTTGGGATAACGTGGCGACATTCCATGACGTTTCGGAAGCAGCCAAAATCATCACCGCCGCGCCATTCATATCGTATATTCTTCCCGAAGTCAACAGCCCGTCGCTCTGCAAAGCCAGCACTTGACCGTCGAAAGAAACAGCCGCATCCACTTTACCATCTTTCAGGCTTCCCACGCTGGAAACCTCATCCTGCGGACAGTTAATGACGATAGGTTTCAGTTTATAGGCCACTTGCAACTGGTCGTTCGGTGTTTCATCGCCCAATTGTCCTCCACGGTTGCATCCCCAACCCCAAATATCACCGTCGTCGGTCAACATCATCGTATAATTTTGTCCACTGGACATACTCGTAAACTTCAGACTGGATTTCAAAGAAGGATTAACCGGAACCGTCGCAAAAGGAATGTCTTTATTTCCATTTCCCAAACCTTTTCCATCACCCAATGCACCGTCTGCATTGGAACCGAACATCCAGACTTTCTCAATAATACCATCTGTACCGGTAGCCACACTCAACGTATTTTCGCACCCCGATACAGCAAGAACCTCACCCTCGACGGCAGTCACTTGCGTAGGTTTTGTAATCTGAGGCTCTGTTACAACCTCTACCGGATTGCCCTCAGATGTAGATTCCTCTTCTGTCGGAGTATTGAATCCCAACAGGTTGCGAGAATTATCACCCCAAGCCCACAATGTACCGTCTTTCTTCACGGCATAAGCCCGGAACTCGATCACAAGTACTTTTTCCCAATCCGTTTCACTTCCCAAACGAACCGGTGACGATTGCCGACCTTCGTATCCAAACAATTCACCATTCATATTGAGTCCCCAGCCCCACAATGAGCCATCGGTCTTCAATGCCAACACAGACGAAACACCGGCTGCAACCTGTTTCCAATCTGTATCCGTACCTACTTGTACCGGCAGGGTCTGTGCCTGCGTATTACCAATCCCCAACTGTCCGGCAGAGTTCTCGCCCCAAGACCACAACGTTCCGTTTGTTTTGATAGCAAAGGCACTGTAACCCCAAAAACGGGAACAAGCCATATCGGCCCAGTCATTATCCGTACCGATCCGCGTCAATACCTTATGGTCTACACCATCATTTGTTCCTTGCACTCCGTTTGTTGCAGTTCCGGCAGCCCACAAAGAGCCGTCTTCTGCCAAAAAGAAGCCGTATGCTTTCCCGCCAACAGTCTTTTTCCACACACGGTTTCCATCAGCCAAAGTCGGAGTGGCCGTACGTTCCGACACGCCATTTCCGCTCTGCCCCTTTTCGTTCCATCCCCAGGACCATAACGACCCGTCGGAACGGATGCCGTATGTCGTCGCATCACCTGCCGTTACAGATTTCCAAACATAATCCTCTGCACTCACCGTCGCAGTTCCGGCAAACAACGCACAAGCGGCAACGGCACACATTTTAGTAAACTTTTTCATTTTCTCTCCAATTTAATATTAAACATAAACATTACTCGTTACACAACAATTTGGCTGCGCCAGAAACTTTTCCACCCTTCATAAAACGTACCAGATAGATACCTTTAGCCAAATGAACATGCACGTCAGCTTGTCCATTGTCCAACGCGGCGTTCACCACTTTCTCGCCACCTACATTGTACACAACAGCTTGCTCCGCACCTTCCGAACTGAGCGACAAGACACCGTCCTCATATTGGGCTTGTGCCGGTTTCAAGGCTTCCACACCGTGAATACCCACTCCTTCTTCCGTATGTGTGTCTATCACCGGACAAATCATGAAAGACTCACCTAACTGACCACCGTAATAATTAATCGGACGAAGATAATCGTCCTCTCCTTTCAAACGGCAATATGAATTGTGCGCCAACAGATTACCTGCCATAGCTTCATCCATTTCTACCGGTTTCACGTCGATGTACAAGCGGAAATTTTCTTTGGAAGGATCCGTTCCAAAGCCTTCTATCGTCACCAAGAAGAAAGGTTTATCGGAAATCTTCAGCGGCTCGGACAGTTTGAATTCAGCTACAGCAGCCTTTTTCAGTTTCGTATCCGTTGTCTCTTGGATATCATCCATAGATAGCGTAACGGCCTCTAAAGGCAACCCCATCAACTGAACACTACTTTCTCCCGTCAATGGATACCAAATCTGCATCAGCAATTTCGCTCCCTCCTCGTGTTTGGGTATCTCCGGCAGATAAGCCCGTACGCTGGTAATGGAAGCATCCGGATGAGCAATCATGAACAAGTTGCCATACCCCACCAGATTCAGGCTATTGGTTCCTCCTAAATATCCCGTTCCTTCTTGTCCGAACGGACGTTGACCGATTACAGCCGTTGTAGCCGGATCTTTGGCATCCGTACCCAATTGCAACATATTAGAGGTACAAATCTCTCCTTTCCCTCCGACCTTAAGTTTACCAGGTGCCGTATAAGTATAAGTTTGCCCCGCTCCGTCCTTCACTGTCATAGTCGGGAACGGATAGATACCGGACGTATTGTAAACCGCATCAGCATCCTGAGTTTCCAACTCCGTAGCATCCGCACCGGGAATAAACCAATGATAGTCTACAGCCTGCACGGAAGAATTGTCGATATAAGATACGGTTTCCCCTATCGGAGCCCACATATAAGCATCACGGTTAATGACCTTATTAAAAGAAAGGAAATTACAACAGGCATTGTCATCCTGACTAATCATACCCAAATTACGCAAACCGACCGGATAACCATATTCGGCACTTTCGGCACTCCACACCGACGAACGTTTCGCAACCGGAACATTTTCCGGTTCCGCCACGATGGCACGGGTCTTATAATCCACCTGAGCCGAAGCCGGAACAGCCAGCATTCCAGTCAAAGCCCATAATACAAATGTTTGTTTCTTCATATTTTTACTGATAAATTAAATTGATTATTGCTTGATTAAGGTAGGAATCACCATAGCCGGTGAAGGCAAGCCCTGAGGTTCGAGCACCAACCACATTTTTGCATCCGAAGTCGACACGACATAGAACATCCCCTTCCGGGATACCACCGTCACGCCTTTGGAATCGAACAAAATACCCTTGATTTTCTTACAATATATGTTTTTGTTCAATGTATTGGCTGGAGCACCATTACGGATGCCTTCCACAAACTTCACCTCATCAGCATCTTTTATCTCATTCCGTTTCACGGTAAAGTTCCCCCATTCAGGCAAACCGTATTGGTTATTCACCACAAAACTCATGGCATTGAGTACGGTCTGTCCATGTGTACGACCTATTTCCGTCACCGTTTCCTGCGTGTCCACCTGATATTTCAACGTATCTACCGTAGCCTCGGCATTGAAGAAAAACTCCGTACGCTGCCACTCCGGAAAATCTTTTGAAAATTGCAGCAACTGTAAAGTGGCCGCCGCACTCGCACCTTTCATAAGACAATAAGGAACTGCCAACAGTTGTTCTACCGTCTGCCCCAGATTGAAGGGGCTGGAAGCCGCTTCTGTCAATATCACATTACCATCCGTCGTCATAAAAGTCTTTCGCGTATTATCCCATTTCATCTCTGAAACCGCCACTCCGGCAGCTACAACCGGCGAAGCAAAACGAAAACCGTCTGCCGTAAAATCCACCGGCACGTTAAGGGTTTGCTCGTCTGCCGTCATCACATCCAGGCTACGTTTGTCGTTCCCTAAAAACAAAGTAGCGGCATCCTGTCCCCCTACCTGCAAGGTGTGGAAGAAAGTAATATCCTTCCCTCCGTCGATATCCAAGGCCGTTTCCAAACGGACATGCTGAATCTCCCCTTCGGCCGCACGCGAAAGTTTGAAATCATTTCCTGACTTGCGTCCCCTCACGTAAATCGTGTCTTCTGTCACTCGGCACACTATGAATTCAAACTCTCCGCCCTTGCCCGTCCCCAACGGGTACTCCGACGGGTCAGCCAAGTCATGCAGTATGGAATAAGTATCGAATGAAAGCACCGGACCTTCGGCATTGGCTATTTTATAGGTCGATTCGGAAGTCTCCCCTTCGGCATTTTCCATCGTTACACGTCCGTCCTTAAAACGCATTACAAAATTCACCATCGCACTGTTGGTAGGCGTATAATCGAAACGCCAACCATACTCCGAACTCTGCAACATGTCTTCACACTCGGTGATTACCGCTTCGATACGCGATGTCGCATCCCGGTCGAACACGTCATCCACCTCATTCTTGCAACTACCGCACACACAAGCAGCCCATACGACCATCATCATGGACCATCCATGTCTCCTCATTTTCTTCATCGTTCAAGTTTCTTATTTAATTACGTACCGCAGCCTCGATCGCGGCTACCACTTCTTTCTGGAAATCTTTCATATCGACGCCCCAGTTATTTTTCATATAAGCCACCACGATGGCTTCCTTCTTACGCAAAGCTTCTACTGCCGTCGCATTCCCCGCACTCTCTATCATATTGTCCCAGTCCTCCG
This sequence comes from Paraprevotella clara YIT 11840, assembly GCF_000233955.1. Taxonomy (GTDB): domain Bacteria; phylum Bacteroidota; class Bacteroidia; order Bacteroidales; family Bacteroidaceae; genus Paraprevotella; species Paraprevotella clara. The sequence continues at coordinate 198,608 of NZ_JH376591.1, read as the reverse complement.
GAGAATTCGTCAACATGATAGACACCATCTCCGCAAAATCCTCGTCTGCACTTGAAGAAGCATAAGCCGTAATGAAACCTTTGGTCCGCGCCGTTTCGTCGTTCATCTGCATCCATGAAGAAGAATAAGAGGGAGTGATTTTCTCAAACTCTGCATCATATTCTACATTCTGGTGCAAAATATGGGCAAACTCATGGTGCATCACATGGGCATACGACTGAATCTGTTCCAACGTAAAGTTGAAATCGTTCACCGAATACAACACAATCTGCCGTCCGCCTTCGGCCGTACCTTCCGTCGTACTTCCGTCATCATTATAACTGGCACTCCCCACCAAAAGGATTTGCTTGGGTATGTAAGAACGTAAAGTCTGTTGTCCGACTTCCGCCGTGTAAGTATCCACCCACACTTTTTCGATCATCTCCAAAAACGGTTCCACCTGAGATTCACGGGGCGGTACCAAATTCTTCCGCATGTCGTCGGACGACACATCGCCTTGATTCCAACGATACACGACCTCCACATTGTATGGCACCGTATAATGGTCATAAATATACTTGTCCGTCTCGCTCAGCGCATTATAATCGAACTCCGGTACATGTATATTCGACCCACCGAGGTCTTCTTTATCGCAAGCCGTCAGGAAGGACAGGCACAATGCTGCAAATATGATAATCTTTTTCATCTGTTAGCTTTTTTAAATTATAGTTACTACCAAAGTTCCTTACCGGGGATTAGGAACCACCCCATACGAAATAACCTCTTCAGGTATCTGCACTGCACGACGAAGGTCGCGACGTGCCAACACATCCGTGGCTCCCGTCTGATAAGCTTCGTGGGTAATTTCAATATCAAAACGCTTGATGTCGAACCAGCGTCCGCCTTCCATCAGCAACTCCCTGCGACGGAAATCTACCGCACAGTTGACAAAAGCCATTTGCTTCTCACTCATCTGGTTTTCATAGAAAGGATGCAATGGGGCAAACTTCTTATAATAAGTTTCCACCATTAACGAAGTGACAGGCTGAGCTATCGAATCGTAGTTCTTCACCTTATTCGTCAAAAACAACTCGATGTCTTCGCAAGCCTCATCGTAACGTCCGGCCATAGCCAAAGCCTCGATGCGGTCGCACACCACCTCGTCAGTGGTGAAAAGCGGATCCATTACATAATAAATACCACTGTTGGAATTCACTCCGTCGCTCTTCAAATAGGGCTTCCACTTCATCATGGTCAAAGCCTCGCTGGACACATTATATGCTTCGGCACGATAAGCCCAAACCCCGTTCACCACATTATCATTTTGCTGAAATAGCGAGTTATTGACTGTAGTAGAATATCCGTAACGATAGAACGACTGATCCACGGCAAACTGAGATACAGTGGATGCCAACAGCAAATTCGCACTCTCCTGTACCGAAGTGTAGTTTTTCTCCCGATTGGCCGTAGACATCTGAATATATTCATTCCAATTCCGCAACGTCGGGTTATCCCCCAAAGCTTCGTCTGCTGCATCGATAGCTTTCTGCCACTCTCCGACATATAGATAGAAACGGCAGGCAAAAGCCTGGGCAGCCTCACGGGTAAAATGATATTTCGGTGTGTCACCGTATGCCTTATTGGAAATCAGAGGCAAGCCTTCTTCCAAGTCCTTGCGGATTTTGTCGTATGTTTCTTTCACCGACACACGCTCGTAATGCCCGAACACTTCTTTTTCCGGTTCCGTCACGTAAGCCACTCCCATATCGATAGCGGCAAACGCAGGATTATAATGTTGCGCAAACACATTCACCAGCATAAAATGATTGTAGGCCCGGCATAACAACGCCTCTCCTTTCTGTGCGGAACAATCCACGCCTTTGGCCTCCAATTCCGCAATGGCTTCAAGTGCATGATTGGCCGCCGCAATAGCCTGGTAACTGGCCATCCAGAAATAATTCGGGCTGTCCTGATAAGTCATGTCGATGTCCTCCCAATAGAACGCCTGACGGTTAGCCCGATTCCAATCCGGCTGTACATAAGGATCCAATGTATTGCCCCGGTCAGTCACATTGTCCGACATGGATTCGGTGAAAAAGACACAATTGGCATCGGGATAGGCAGAAACCAACAACTCCGATACAGCCTCGGGCGTGTCGATGACCGTACGGTTGTCGGGCACCTCATCCAAAAAGTCGTTACAAGCCGTAGAAAACAAACCGGCACAGAACGCAGCTACATAGCATGATATATATTTATTTCTCATTTTCTTCTGTCTTGCAAATCATTAAAAACTGGTTCGTATAGATAAAGTCAACTGGCGTGGCAAAGGCATGGACACACCTCCGCTCTGGAAGAATTCCGGGTCCTGCCCATTCAGTTTCTTATCGGCATAGATGAGCCACAAATTGGAAGCCACCAACCGTAACTGCAAACGGTTCATGCCGATTGTTTTCATCCACTCCCCATTGAAATCATAAGAAAGAGTGAGTTCCTTCAACCGCAGGAAACCACCGTTGGCTACACGGATATCCGAATAGTTATAGGCATTATAGGCTATATCGAGATTCTCGATGTTGGCATACTGATAGGATGAAGGAATGGCCGGCACATTCGTGTAATGCTCATCGCCCGGCTTCATCCAACGGTTCTTCAGATCCTTCGGCATGGCACTGTAATCACCGTATGAAGCCGAGAAGTCCGGATCCAGGCGCAACTTATTGCCGGCCTGGAAAGTGAAATACAATCCCAACGTCCAAGCTTTATACTTAAATTGGTTATCGAAACCTCCCGTCACGGTTGGGTCCACCGAACCTTCATATTTCAGATAAGCAGGATCTGTACTTTGAAAGTTGATACCCGTAGAAGTCAGTTCGCCTTTCTCGTTGATGAACTGGGGAATCCCTTGTCCATTCAAACCTTTATACTGCAAAGAGAACAGTCCCCGTACAGGATAACCTTCCAACGGGGCACCTTCGGCCACCATCAAGTCGAAAATGCTGGAAGTAGACTCCAGGTTGGTAATCTCGTTATGATTATAAGCGAACGTAAGGTTCGAAGTCCACGAGAAATCCTTGCGCTGAATATTCTTCGTGTTGAGCGTAAATTCCACACCCCACGATTTCATGTCGGCATAATTGGCATATTTCCATTTTTGGCCTCCCATGCCACTGGTACGTATCAAACCGATAAGGTCGAATCCCCGGCGACTGTAAATATCCGTACTCAGACTGATGCGATTGCGCAACACTCCGAAATCGAAACCAAAGTTGAACTCATATTGTTTCTCCCACGTCAAATCCTTATTCTGCAAAGACTCGATATAAATCTGCGATTCTTTATATCCGTCATCGCCGCGGTAAGTAGTAGAGTTACGGAATACAGCCAAAGCGTTGTCTGCAGGTCCCATTGTAGCTGTCAATCCGTATGTGGCACGCAAAGAGAGGGTAGAAACCACATCCTGATGTTTCATAAATTCTTCTTCCAGCATATTCCACGAACCCGACACGTTCCACGTAGGCAACCAACGGGCATCACGCGAACGCCCCAAGCGGTTGGAACCATCCATACGCCCCGTCAGGTTGAATGTGTAACGTCCTTTATAAGAAAAACTTCCGGTAGCAAAGAATGCTACAAAACGGTCATAATACTGTGAAAGACCATAATAGTTATCACCCCCTAACAGCAATTGCTGGATGATGCGATAGTCTACGAAAGGCGTACCGCCACGATCCCATTGGAACCCGTATCCGTTGTTAAAACCGGACTGGCGGTCGGCCGATTTCACTTCGGAACCGGCCATGATATTAAAAGGATGCTCATTGGCAATGAGACGATTATAATTACCAGACACCCTGAAATAGTAACTCTTCAGGATATTGTTCGTCGTGTTGTAGAAACCGCCTTTCGGCATCACGACTTCGGGCACGGCATCCGGATTATCCGGATCACGGTAGAGGAACTTGTTCTTTTCACGGATGGTCGCATCTCCCGCCGCACGGTAAGCCATGGCCAAATTGGAATTCCCCGTAATCTTATGCTCCTGAGTAGATTTTACATAACGGAATGCTCCGATGGCACTCAAGTCCAGCCCCTTGACCGGCTTATAAGTCAGTTCCATCTGATATTTCATGTCGGCCATATCCAAATCTATATAATTGTTCTTGGCCTCATTCAGAATATTGAACGGCGCATAATTCATGATATACGTCTCGTCAGGACTCATCGTACGACTGGTGTTCAGGGCGTAACTGAAAGGGTTGATATCGAAATCGCGCGAATACTCACCGCTCACAGGATCTGCCGTACGGTCCAAAGTACCCGGCGCACGCTGGTTACGTACCGAACCGTTCAGGCTCACCCCTAACGTGAGCCACTTACTGATATCATAACTGGCATTCACATTGGCTGTATAACGACGGACCTTGTCAGACACGCTCCATCCCGGATCGTCGAGAAAGCTCATCGACACGTAATAACGGCTACGGTCGGTTCCCGAAGAAATGCTCACAGAATTGTTGCTTTGGATAGTAGGCCGGAACAATTCCTTAAACCAGTTCGTGTTGCGCATCTCGGCTTTCTGCAAATAAGCCAGACGAGCCGCCTCCGTATTCATAAGTTCTCCCCGGTATATCAAGTCGTTCATCAAATAAAATACCCCGCCGTTCTCCGTACGCGCCATCTTGGAATGGTTGAACCATCCTTTATCTTCCAACTCCATCAGAACAGACATCTGGTCTTTGGAATTCATAATATTATACTGGCGGTAAGAGGGACGAGTACGTACGGTGAACTCACCCGTATAACTGATACTGGCATGACCGTTCTTTCCTTTCTTAGTGTTCACCACAATCACTCCGTTCATGGCACGCGCACCGTACAATGCCGTGGCCGAAGCGTCTTTCAATATCTGGAAATTGTCGATGTCGTCGGGATTCAATCCGGCCACAGCGGAACTGATCAGCGTGGCGGCATTACCGGAAGAAAGATCATCGGCAGAAATCTCCACCACATCCTCCAGCACGACACCGTCCACAACCCAGAGAGGCGTTTGGTTACCATAGATGGAAGAAGCGCCACGCACACGAATCTTCGGCGCGGCACCGAACGTACCGGACACAGACTGTACGCCCACACCGGCCGCCTTACCTTGCAACATCTGGCTCACATCGCCCACACCATCCACTTTCGCTTCCTCACCGGAAATACGGCTGGCCGCACCGGTAAACAGCTTGCGATCGATTTTCTGATAACCGGTCACCACAACCTCATCCAATTTCTTTTCCTTATCACTCATCACGACTTTCATCGGTGTATCTGCCACTGCCAATTCCTGCGGAGCCATACCGACGAAAGTAAATTGTAGCGTTTTGCCGTCCGCTGGTACATTCAGTGTAAATTTACCGTCTATGTCCGTAGCACACATGGCATCCGGATACTCTTTACAACGCACGGCCACTCCCGGAAGCGGTTCGCCCAAGTCGTCCAGCACTACGCCTTCCACTTTTTTCCTCGCCTTCTCACCGTCTTTCTTCGCAGGATATATATTTATCGTCCGATCTTTCACCTCGTATGACAACGGCTGACCGGCCAAAATTTTAGCCAACACTTCATCGACACTCCCGTTCGTTACGTTCAGACTGATTCTTCGCGATAAATCCACATCGCCCACATTCAGCCACAAAGAATAAGACGTCTGGGTATTCAATTGCTCCAAAGCCTCTTTGACGGTCACGTTATTCAGATTCAGCGTCACAGTACCTTGCTGTGCCCAAACCGTTCCCGAACTGCAAAACAGGCTTAAAATCAGAAATCTTTCAAGTAGTTTTTTACGTTTCGCGTTAAACATTTCTCTATTTACTATAATTATTATAAATGATTATTCTCCGATAAAGACCGTGTCGCCTTTGATCTGATAGGAAACCTGTTCGCCTCTCAACATCACGTCCAATATGGCAAAAATGTCTTTCCGGTTCCGGAAATCGCCATAGTATTTTTCCTGCAATATGCCAGGTTTCTTCACTACGATATTCACATGAAACACCCGTTCCAACTCCTGCACAATCTGTTCCATAGACATCTCATCGAAAAACAAGGCTTCCGCTCCTCCCGCATGCTCCGTCATTTCCGTTTCCGCCGTATCCTCGGATATACCCTCATCCCTTTGTCCCACACAAGTCCAAGCTACGTCCGGTGCCGTTTCCACCACCTTCTTCTCCATCACATCCCGATTACGGTCCAACACGACCTGTTCGCACGGCTTCAAGGTTACGGTATGGGGCACACAGCCCGTCACACTCGACACATCCAGACTACCGCGTACCAAAGTGACCTTGGCAAAACGCTCCTCCGGATAGGACTTGAAATTAAAGACCGTCCCCGTCACCCGGACACGAATATCACCGGAACGAATAATAAAAGGTTTATGCTTATCCTTAGCCACTTCAAACATTCCTTCTCCTTCCAACTGAAGTTCGCGGTCGGCCTGCCCGAATCCCGGACTCAGTGTCAGACAACTCCCGGAATTCAGCCAAACTTTGGTTCCATCGGCCAGTATGATCCGTTCTTTCATTCCCTTCGGCACTTTTATCTCTCGCGCACCTCCCTGCACCACTTGTTCTTCTGCCGCTTTATCTTGCTGTTGCCATACAGCCAGTCCGCCTCCCAAAAAGACGACTACCATTGCCGCACAGGCCACTAATTTCCGACTGAAAATCTTGTGAACGAAAAAAAACGGCATATTCTCTCCCTTTATGCTTCTCAGGAAACGCCCGTATGCTTTCTTCCTTTCTTTTTCAAATATAGGTATACGTTGCTGAATGCCCATCCACCGATACAAAAGTATACGGCGCTCGTAATACTTACGGTGCTCTTCATTTGCCGAAACCCATTCGCGCAACACGTCTTCCGCCTCCGGAGACAAGCCTTCCGACCATTGCTTCTCTATCAATAAATCTATATCTCTATTTGTTTCCACTTTGACGCTTTTTTCTTCTAAGACGAAACAAATAGATACAATGGGTAGTATAAAAACAGAAATAATTTATTTATGCTTCAAAAAACAGCATAAACCGCCAAACTTTTCACCGAAAAAGCCATGAAAATTATGATTTAAAACTACAAACCATATTATTCTGACACGCACATTCTTCAATTCAAAGAATGAAGCAGTCTTGAAAGTAACATAAAAGACAATATTTGTAGCAAAATGTAAGCACTCAACTTATCCTGTAACTCCGCATGTGCCCTCTTCAGATGATATTTCACGGTATTCACCGAGATGTGTAACATATCGGCAGCCTCCTGGTAAGTCTTATTCTCCATGCGCACCAGTATAAAAACCCGCCTCCGCTCCTCCGGCATCTCATCAATCGCCCGGTCCAGCAACTCAGCCAATTCATCCGAAATCAATTGCTCGAACAAGTCCTTTTCGTCTGCCATTGCCCCTCCGAACATTCCGTCCAAGGAATCATAATACCCTAAAAAATCCGAATTCTGACGCTGCGTCCTGAGATAGTCGATACATTTGTTGCGCACGGCACGTAAAAGATAAGCACGCAAAGAAGTCGTAATCACCAGTTCGTTTTTCTTTTCCCAAAGGTTCAACAAAACATCCTCCGTCAAAGTCTGGCACATGGCGGAATCGTTCACATAATCCATGGCCACACTGCACATCAAAGCATAATAATCCTTAAAGACTTTCTCAAAAGCCTTTAAATCACCTTCTTTGATGCACTTGATTAACTCATTATCCCCTGTGTCCATGAACAGCTTAATTAAATAAGTCAAATACAAAGATAAAACAAATGATTTTATTTTCCTTATATCTAATTCACAAAAAGTGACTATATACGACAATACCCTAAATTCCACTACACCAAATCATCCTACCTCAGAGGTGGTTACGTGGCAATGTTTGGGCATGCCACGCCTTTCCAATAGTTGTATGAGATAAGGATAACGGTGGGTGACGGAGGGGGGGGGAGAAGACAAATGGAGCGGTAGAGTGGCGTGTATCTTGGAAAACTGATTGACCACCTTATTGAAAGCGGAACGGGCAAAGAGGAATATACCCGTATCTGTAAACATTATTGTTCTGATACGAAAACAAGAAGTCCTTCATAAAGTTTGAGGGGCTTCTTGTTTGATTATAAATACTCCAAATATAATCCCAGTCGAACTATTTTGCTTTCTCGATATTTTTTGCCGCAACATACATTTGGTTACGACTTGTCGGGCTGTCTGGTTCCGTCATTTCCAACAGTCCCGCTTCAATCATCGGGGTGATATAGACATTCATCACGTTCTTCCGGGCTTTCAGCCCCAGATGTTGCATGATGTCAAGCAAAGGCTTGGGTTCTGTACAGAATCTCAGGATTTTCGCTTTTTTCTGCTCCTGCCCGCGGGAAGGTCTTGTACCTTTTTCTTGGGTTGTTTTCTTGGGATGTTTTCTTGGGTTGTTTTCTTGGGTTGTTTTCTTGGGATGTTTCGGTGAATCCTGTTTTCCCAGTCGTAAAGTCAGCACCACATAATCCGGACGTGTCTCCTCTGCAACGGTAGGTAACGGCCAGCCCAGCGATTTCCACCCGCTTACTATCTTATCCACTCCGCTGCCTGCTTTCTCGGCACGGCCAAGCATCATGAACATCTTCTGTAATATAGGATTGCGGCAAATGCTGCGCCCTCCTTCGAAGTATTGCTGTCTGGAAACCAGCATTATGCCCTGGTTCATGAAAACAAGGCTGTCATCAGTACGTTCCACTATGATATGTCCTTGGGCATTTATATCCTGATGGACTATGCAGTTGATAAGAGCTTCTCTTACAGCATCATGAGCGGGCGTTTCTTCCTGGCGTATTCCGTCTTTCATCATGAACGGACGGGGCAGGGGTTGGATTAGACGGTTATATACCCTCATATAGAATTGGTACAGGTTGGCCTCCCACATTCCGTCTGGGTAGATGCGGTGCGTCCATCTTATATTGGGATCATCTGTGGCGATACACTCACGATAGTCCACAAAATAAGTCGGGACACCAGAATTATTGATGATGCTGTCGTATTTACCGAACATTAGGATTCCGGCCAGTGTGAATCCCTCTTTTCCTGTTTCATATTCAGTTGCGTAGGCTCCGACCTTTTTCAGGAAATCCATGTCGCTGATACCTGTCCACGGATGGGTGGGCTGCAGGCTGGCAAGGGTCTGGCGGTACTGGTGCAGGGTTTCAATATCTATATCCCTTTCAAAATTATACCCCACAAGAATACGCCCGTCCTGTGGATGACGATCGTGCTCTGCATCTGCAAACATACGCCTTACTTCTACATCCGTACAGACATAATCACCTTCATGGTTTCTCCTGTAAGTATTGCCGAGCGGATTGTTGTTGATATAGACCGGACGAAGCTCGTAGCTTGCCCGGGGAATCTCACATATAAGGATATACGAGCCGTCAATTTGCTCAATCCTTACGTCAGATTCGTGGGGCAGACATACGCTTACCTTTCCTTTATTGTGGGCACAGTCCCAAAAGTTCTTTTTGTATCGGACGATGGTTTCTTCCGTTAGTCCGTCGAAAAAGAAACGGTTATTTTTTTCCACGACGCCAAATACGATTGTTCCCCCATTGGTATTGGCGAAAGCCGAATAGCTTTCCCAAAAGCTACCGGGAAGACCTCCGCGTGCTGATTTGAACTCAACTTCCGAGGTTTCTCCTTTGCCTATCAGTTCTCTGATAGTATCCTTTGTGTCTGTTAAATTTTTCTCCATAACAAGATTGGATTGGTTTAAGGGCGCAACAGTTCCCTGCGGTTCATGTTCAGTACTTCCGTTATACGGGATATTCCGCTAAAAACGCAAAATACCCCGTCTATTTCATCCGGTTTCCCGAACCGCCAAACATGGTCATAGTGGAGCGATTTCCAACACGCCTCCTTTCTCGCATTCAAAGCCGGCTTCCAATGTGGTCGTATCAGAAGCTTTCATCGTCACGTTTGCTCCAGACTTCACCACGACCTTTCCCTGCGGCTGCGCAGTCGTCACCTTCTCTCCGGCCATAATATTTTCGCCCGTAACGGTATGCGTGGAAGTAAACGTCCGGTTTTGTACATAAACCACCCCGCTATCCTGCACACGAGCCACGTAGGGCCTATAATTATGCTTGTCCACCGAGATATAGCAATCCGACGGGATGTTTTCAAAAGTAGCCGCAGACGCGTTTTCCACGGACGAGAAATAAGTACCATCTTCGGTAGTGGCCGTAATGGTACAAGCCGTCCCCCATAACAAAAAGAACAGATTCATCCAACGTTTCATAAGCACCTCCTTCCTTATTGGGTAATGATCATACGTTTGGTGTCGATCACCTTGCCATCGGCCACCAAAGCATAAAGATACATTCCGGGGGCGAGGCTTCCGGCTTCAAGCGTCACGGAAGACTTGCCACGGCTCTGTAACATCTTTTGATCTATCTGCGTACCGTTCAAATCATAAATGTATAGGAATGCAGACCTCACACTTTCCGGCAACGTATAGCGCACCACTGTCGTTTGCATAAAAGGATTCGGGTCGTTTTGCTCCAATGTCGGGACATCCAATACGTTGCCACCGACACCTGTTTCGCTTCCGTTCCGAGCACGCACATTATAGGTCTGCGTCCCCTGCAATGACACCACCTGGGCACGAAGCTCATTGACAGACTGCACTAAAAGCGGAATCATCTCCGTGTAGTTGATACAAAGGTCGCCTTCCTGACTTTCATAAACCAAGTCTGGATAGACTTCTTTCAGCACCTCGGCATCCAGTCCGTAATGCGTTTTCTCCAATGCTTGTATGTCCGTTACGGAACAGGGAGCGGCAGCCACGGTATCGCCCGACGCAGCAAAAGCCTGCGCCGCTTGTGGTTCGGACAGGTTATACTGCACGGCGGTCAACTGAGAAAGTTTCTCGCCCACCGACATGCTGTTCTCTCCATCGCTTTCCGCTGACAAGGGCACCACCGCCGAACGCCCCATCAAGGCGGAACGGGAAGCGGAAGGTGTCAACACCGTACCATAAAAATTTCCTGTAGTACGGACATCGCCTTGAAAATAACCGGCATAACGTCCGGGAACATTAAGATCTATATTATCCAAAACTCCTACCACAGCCGCACCATTCTGACTGCCTCGCAGATTGCCAAAAACCGCATAATTATAACCACTGGTCGAATTTCCGGATTCACCAAATACACCCCACGCTCGACCTCTACTCAAAGAATTGGATGTATACGCCCTTCCTTTCACCCCCATATAAAACTTCATCCCATCAATTACGTTCTCACCATAAATAGCCATAAGGTCATTAATAGTAACCCCCGTAGTACCATTACGCTTCACATAAACGCCTTGATCATTAGACCGAAAAGCGGCCTTCCATCCCCCGCTTCCAGTAACGCTTTGGTCTCCACCTACCAATAGTGCAGACTGTGCTACTACCGAAGATTGAATTCCCACATTCCCATTGGAATGTACTTTCAACTGTGCAGACATATTGGTAATAGCGAAAACAACGCTTACCAATGCAATTAACTTTTTCATAAGCATTCTTTTTTAAGATTAATACTCGACATCAAATATAACAATATTAACATTAGAGTCCAAGTGAAATTTCATTTTTTTGCAAGACATGTTCAAAAAAACACATTTTCTAAATAAAAAGCATTCAAAACCATCATAAAAACAAAATATTTCATATTTTTGCCCCAGACAAATAAGCCCTATGGGAAAAAAGACAGTATCAGTCGTAATGTGTACATACAATAGAGAAAAATACCTGCGCGAACAAATGGATTCCATCCTCGCGCAAACCTACCCTATCCATGAAATCATCGTTTGCGACGATTGTTCCACAGACGGTACAATGAACATTTTACAAGAATACGCTACAAAATTTCCATTCATCAAAGTACACCGAAATACACGAAATAAAGGATGCAATCAAAACTTTCATGATATATTAGTAGACTATATAGCAATATCCGACCAAGATGATATTTGGTTCCCAAAGAAAATAGGAACGGAAGAAAATTGTCCAAGCATAAGCCACATTCCCCTATAGCTCCTTATGTATATGGAACATATAACTTCTTCAAACTTAGAAACACGGAAAGTTTCAAATGTTTTTACAACAATATTTATGAAAAAACATCTCCAACACACCATCCCATCTTACACCAAATAACTAAGCTATTCAATAGCCACAACCCTTTGGATCTTTTACGGCTTTGTTTCGTTTGTATGAAACATCGCAAACAAATATATCCCCATCCTCACAAGGGTAAAGGGTCTATTTTTGCGCTTCGTGGCTTTTTCTCTCCATTCATTTGTACTTATTATAATATACAATTCTACAATACGGAAACTGAGCACAACTCCCAGTTGAATAAAAAACAGAAATGAAACCTTAGGTTCGTTTCTTACAAAAACGTATATCATATAAAAAAGATACTCCAAAAACTTGGGAAGACAAAAAAGTTTCCATATTTTTGCAAAAGAATGAATCCTAATAACAAAAGGACAAAACATAAAATGGAACAAAGTATTATCCGTTTTTTCTAATAATTCCACAAATGGACAATATGCAAAAAATACCTGTGTTCTTTACTTTTGACGCTAATTACTTGTTAGCAGCAAAGGTTGCCATTCACTCCATGATGAAACATGCCTCACGGCAATATTGGTATGAATTATATGTATTCCATACAACTTTGTCCCCAAAAGCCCAGCAATCTTTACGGAACAGCCTAAAAGAATTTACACATACCGAATTACACTTCATCGATGTCACACAATACAATGAAAAAATCAAAAATTTCGGGACTAAAGCACATTACTCCAAAGAAATTTTCTATAAACTTATTGCAACAGACGTCCTTCCGCAATATGACAGGATTATATGTTCGGACGTAGACGTAGTTTTTACCGGTGATTTCTCTCCCGTATTTTTCATGTTCCCGAACGAAAAATTTTATTATGCCGGTGTCGGACCAGTGGAAAACAGTCGTATGCCTTACTACCGGAAAGACTTCAGTACGACGGAAATGGAAATACTTGAACATGAAATTGCTGCAGGATTCTTACTCATCAACCTTAAAGAATTGCGCAACGACCATAAGCAAGAAGAAATTATCAACTTTTATGTCAACAACTATCCACGACTACGTTTGCCGGAACAAGACTGCATTATTTTAACCTGTTGGCCCTACATCAAATATTTACCGATCGATTATAGCTTGCCTATCTCCTTCTATCGGTTAAACATGAACCAAAGAGATTTTTATCAAGGCAATACCGAATTTGCAGGAGACAAAGCCACTGCACTCGCCAAGTTTAATAAAGGATTGGCACATCCCGTACAAATTCATTATGCAGGTTTCGACAAACCGTGGAATTGTTTCCGGCTCACCCGACGGCAAGACTGGATAAAGGCTATGAAATCCACCCCGGGAGGAATGGTATTATACCTCAAATCGTTACCGCGGAATTTATTGATGCGAACTAAGCGATATAGCCTGAAACGATTCTTACGAAAAACTTATAAAAGAATAACCAACAGATGAATTTCGCCTCAAAAATACCTGTATTACGAAGTTTTGCCCGCGCCTATGCACTTACTAAATTCAAAAAAGAATGGCGCAAACGCAATAAGCAAAACCAAACCGTACCAATGAATACCTTTCCCATGGAATGTGTTGAAGTAGGCAACGGTACATACGGAGAGTTGCATATCTTGAGCTATTTTCCTCCAATAGAGAAATTGACAATAGGAAACTATGTATCATTAGCTTCAAACGTACATTTCATTTTAAGCGGTAACCATCAGACCGAAACGCTATTCACTTATCCCATACGCTCAACCCTTGAAGGCAAACACTGCCAGACAGACAGCCGTAGTAAAGGTCCTATCATAGTTGAGGATGAAGTTTGGATTGGCTACGGAGCAACAATACTATCCGGTGTTACGATTGGCAAAGGAAGTATCATAGCAGCCGGAGCCATTGTGACATCCGACATTCCTCCCTATGCAATTGCTGGAGGCAACCCGGCCCGAATCATCCGTTACCGAGTGCCCGAAGAAATAATTCCAATTATCAAGGATGTCTATTTAAATGATTTGCACCCAACGCAAATAACAACGCTTTTAGATGAGTTATATCGTCCGCTAAAGACCACAGAGGACGCATTACGTATCATAAAATTACTTCAACATGAAACCTAACAATAATCAAAAAGTAAGGGTTATCGCCTTTTATCTGCCGCAGTTCCATCCCACCCCGGAAAACGACAGATGGTGGGGCAAAGGATTCACGGAATGGACCAACGTGGGCAAAGCCAAACCTTTATTCAAAGGACATTACCAGCCACGTGTGCCGGCAGATTTAGGCTACTATGACCTTCGTTTGCCGGAAACACGTCAAGCCCAAGCCGATATGGCACGTGAATATGGCATAGAAGGTTTCTGTTACTGGCATTATTGGTTTGGAAATGGCAAGCAACTATTACAAAGACCATTCAATGAAGTGCTAAATAGCGGGAAACCGGATTTTCCCTTTTGTTTGGCATGGGCCAATCACAGTTGGGAGGACAAACAATTCAACAAAGATGGGGGACATAAAATGTTAATGGAACAACTCTATCCCGGGGATGAAGACTACATTGCACATTTCAATGCTGTGTTACCCGCTTTCCAAGACCCAAGATATATTCGCATACACGGAAATCCAATATTTGTAGTCTACTCTCCTAAAGAAATCCCCAATCCTCCCCACTTTATCGAACTGTGGCAAAAGCTTGCCTCCCAACACGGTTTCCGCATTCACTTTGTAGGACATACCTCTAAAATTGAAGATTTGGCTATGTTTCGCCAATGGGGATTTGATGCTAACGTTTTAATAAGGCTATTTGATGTATTCAAAAAGGATTTTTCTTTGTGGGAGCGCATAAATGCCAAGTTCCAACGTATTGCATTAAAAAAAGGACGTCGTATTGAATATAGCCGTGCCTCTCAATACTTTCAAGGACCTGAGGAACAAGCTAACGACTGTTATCCTACTCTCATTCCTAATTGGGATCACTCTCCCCGATCGGGCCGCTCCGGACATATCCTCATCAACTCAACCCCTGAAAAATTTAAAAAACACATTATAAAATCATTCAACAACATATCACATAAAACAAGAGAAGATCGTATTGTATTCCTCAAATCCTGGAATGAATGGGCTGAAGGGAACTATATGGAACCTGATCTGAAATTCGGAAGAGGATATCTTGAAGCATTAAAAGACGCTATTCAAGATGTATTTTATCTATTGAAAGACAAATGAAAACGGTTTATCTACCATTTCTGTCACAACCTATAAAATTCATCCAAAGCCCCTATATCAATACTTATCGTTTCTATCGGAACAGATCAGGACTCCACCTGAAACCGTACGACACAGACACAATATCCACAGTTGACAGGCCCCAAAGACTCCCAAAAACACTACAACAACTACAGCAGAACGATTTTCCGTTTGGCTGTAAACGATTTCTCATTTTGCGGCAAACGAGAAAAAGAACAGAGGAAGGGCGGATAACACTTCCCTGCCCACCCTTCAAGAAGTTTTCTCGGAAAAGGGTTCGCATCCTTCATATTATTTGTATACCAATAAATTACGGTGAACTTTCTTCTATAACGTCCTTCACCAAAGCTTCACCTCTCCTTCACTCAAAGAGGTATTGTGCACAACCGAATAAACTATAAAACAAGCCATTAAGGTGAACCCTATTGTTTTTGTGCGAAAAAATGAGCTCAAACCATTTTGAAACGGTATATCCATCAACCGAACAACCATATTCACGTCATGAAAACGGAATGAGTTCATCCTATCACAACCCGGCAATCTCGTCCAAGGACAAGCCTGTGGCAAGGCTTATCGTCTCTACCGGAATCAACATCGCTTTCATCCTCCGAGCTACGTCCAACGTTCCTTCCACAAAACCTTCTGCACGACCTTTCTGTTCGGCGAAATCCAACGTGGCCAACTGGTCACGGTACACCTTGATGCTTTCGTCGTATTTCATACGCTCTTCTTTCGACAAAGACGCGATGTCCACTATCTGCTCCAACTTCTCGAACACAGACTTACGAGCCTTGAAAGGCAACCTCTGCAATGTCTCCATATTTTTCAATACATATATCCAACGTTCAAAGTCATTCTCACACTCCGATTCCTCCTTCTTAAAACAAGGCAACTGCAGGAACACGAAACGGAGCTTATCGGAAAACGGCACGTGCGTGTCACGATCCGACAGCACCACGTCCGTACGGAAATTGCCCTCGGAATCCTTCATCTCGAAATTCAGGAAAAAAATACCGTAAACGGCTTTTAAATTGAATTTCCAATTCGCACCGCGTTCGCCCTGCCGCGACATCGCACGACACAAATAATAAATCGCACGCTCACGGATATAAGCCTGCTCGCAGTTCTGCATCTCAACGATGAACTCCTCGCCCGACTCCGTCGTGCAATAAATGTCGTAAATCGTACCACGGTCTCCTTGGAATTCCGGCAACAGCTCCTTGTCTAAGAAACTGATGTCCTTTATTTGCTTCTCGCCTTCCAACAGATTGTTCAGGAAGTCTATCAATAAGTCTTTATGGACGGACTGACCGAAAATCCGCTTGAAGCCCACGTCTGTGAAAGGATTGATGAACCTGCCCATAACACCATGTTTTAACTTTCACAAAGATAAAGAAATATCCTATCTTCCAAGCATAAAAACGGGAAACGAACACATAATTTTTGTTAAGCTTCCATTACCAACAAAAGACAAAGAATGTTAATGCCGACAAACTGAAACTTGTCGCAACAAGAGATTTTATTTATTTTTGTAAACTCTTATAATCGTTGACTGCAAATACATTAGCAGCAGACAGTGATGCGAGGCACTTCTTTGTACAAAAAACAACGGTCTTGGCAGCAACGAATCTATTTGGAAACGGGAATCTGTATAATACAGTTTATGGCAAAGGCCATACGTAGAATCAAACGCACATTGAAAGGGGATTTCGGAACATGAAGATCTATTATTACCACACACGTCCCATAGAGGAAGCATTGAAGGAATGGGAGAAGCATTTGCACCCCGGACATATCCTGTATGGACTTACCCATTTCAACAAATATGGCATCACGCCGATACTCCATCCTTTCCGCCGTTTTTCATCCCGCCTCAAATTATCATTCTACAACTTCTTCGAAATTATACGTTGCAAGGAAACATACGATTTGCTATATGGTACTTCTTTTTACGGTTTAGAGCTTATTATATTTTGCCGCGCTTTGGGATTGTTCCGCAAACCTATCGCCATTTGGCATCACCAAGCCGTAGTCCGCAACCCCAACCCAATAAAGAACATGATTTCACGCTTCTACTACAAAGGTATTGACCAAATGTTCTTTTTCAGCCGAACCTTGATAAACGATTCCCTGCAATCGGGCAAGGTTACTGCCGACCGGTTGCACCTGATACATTGGGGAGCCGACATCGACTTCTATGACTACCTACGCCAACATCTTCCTGCCACAGGCAGTGGGAAACAGGAAAAGGCATTCATCACGACTGGCAAAGAACATCGTGACTTCGCCACATTGCTTAAGGCATTTGCCGAAACAGGGCTTCCCGTCGAAATCTTCACCACTCCGGATCCGGAATATCAAACCCTGCTGAAAGCATACAAGGCATATTCCAATATACAGGTACATTTCACGGTGGGTATTCTCCCCCACATGCTAGCCACGGAAGTTTGCCGTTCAAGATTCGTAGTAATTTGTTGCCAAGACTTTCCTTACACCGTCGGACTGACCACTCTGGTCGAGGCTTTTGCGTTAGGCCTCCCCGTAGTCTGCACCCGTAATCCCAAATTTGAAATGGACATAGAGAAAGAAGGCGTGGGAATCTACGTGGACTACAATGATGTGGAAGGATGGAAACAAGCCATTACATATTTATACACTCACCCCGAAGAAGCCCGACAGATGGGGCATAACGGCCGTAATCTGGCTGAACGGGAATTTAATTTAGAACATTATACTTACGAATTATCTGTGATATTAAAAAATATGGCAAAAACGTATGGTTAATGAATAACATTCACAATGTTTCCTGCCTCCCAAATTGCCATGGTAGGCAACAGCAAACGACAGTCCGCCACTTTACCACAAAAACGAAGGCTCACGATCGGTAAAAATCCGGCCTCCGCACGGCATGAAATCGAAAATAAAACCTTATCTTTGTTTTCAGACTAACACAGGAGGATTAAGTCATGGACACAGCACCGATATTATTATTCGTCTACAACCGCCCCGCACACACCCGGCAAGCCTTAGAGGCCTTGTCGCGCAACACGTTGGCCGCTGCCAGCGACTTGTTCGTCTACTCCGATGCCGCACGTTCGGAAGCCGACTGCGCAGCCGTGGAAGAAGTGAGGCACATCGTAAGGGAAGCCAAAGGTTTCCGGCAAGTACACGTCACGGAACGTGAACAGAATTGGGGACTGGCAAGGAACATCATAGACGGTGTCACCACAATGGTAAACCGGTACGGACGGGTCATCGTATTGGAAGACGACTTGGTCGTGGCTCCGCATTTCCTCCGGTTCATGAACGACGCACTGGATATTTACGCTGACGTCCCCCAAGTAGGACACATACAAGCCTGCGACTTTACCAATGACCCGAGTTTGCCTGACACGTTCCTTATCAAATGGACCGGAAGTTGGGGGTGGGCCACTTGGAAACGCGCCTGGCAGTTCTTTAATCCCGACGGGAAAGCCTTATTGGAAGAGCTCAAACGGAAGAAGCTGACCTACACATTCGACTTTAACGGAAAATACGGATATACACGCATGCTCCGCCGACAAACCGAAGGAAAGAATAATTCTTGGGCCATCAGATGGAATGCCTCTCTTTTTCTCAATGACATCCTGTCGCTCAATGTGGGAAAATCACTTGTACAAAACATCGGGTTCGACGGTAGCGGAACGAATTGCGGTGGCGGAAACCTATACCGGTCAGGGCTTTATATGGAGCCATTACCGGTGGTAAAAATAGAACCGATAGAAGAATGCGCCGAGGCAAGGAAAGCCTACTCACGTTATTATGCCAAGACCAATTCATTCATGGCCAAAGCCATAAGACGAATAAAACGGACATTAAAGGGAGACTTCGGTGCATAAGTCCATGCCTCGAAAAGAATCATAAGATTTATATGACATATATCAGCCATAATCCCTAAATTTGCAGAAACGATTGAAAAACGTATGAGAGTCCTCATTATCAATACATCCGAAAACATAGGAGGGGCGGCCATCGCAGCCAACCGTCTCATGGAAGCCCTGAAAAACAACGGGGTCAAAGCCAAAATGCTGGTGCGCGACAAACGGACGGACCAAATCACGGTGGCCAGCCTGCCCCAGTCTCCCCTGCTGAAAGCCAAATTCGTATGGGAACGCGTCTGTATCTGGAAAGCCAACCGGTTCAAGAAGCACAACCTGTTTCAAGTGGACCTGGCCAACACCGGTACGGACATCACCCCATTACCGGAATTCAAAGAAGCCGATGTCATCCACCTGCATTGGGTAAACCAAGGCTTCCTTTCCCTGAAAGACATACGCCGCATCATAGACAGCGGAAAACCGATCGTGTGGACGATGCACGACCAATGGCCGTTTACCGGCATCTGCCACTACAGCGGAGAGTGCACGAAATACCAAACCGAGTGCCACCACTGCCCCCTGCTTCTGCACGGAGGCGGCACGCATGACCTGTCGGCCAAGGTGTTCCGGCGAAAACAGCAAATGTTGCGCGGAGCACATATCATTTTCGTGGCTTGCAGCCGATGGTTGGAAGGCCTGGCACGCCAAAGTGCGCTTCTGGTCGGGCAGGAGGTGACCTCTATCCCCAATACCATCAACGCTAACATTTTCCACCCGGCCGAACAGGTCAAGGTGCGCCTACAATGCAACCTGCCCATCGACAAGAAGCTGCTGCTTTTCGGTTCGCTCAAGGCCACCGACCCGCGCAAAGGCATAGATTATCTGATGGAAGCCTGCCGCATATTGAAAGAAAAGCATCCCGATTTGGCCACACGCATCGGTATCGTGGTAGTCGGCAACCGTGCCGACCAAATTCGTGCGCTCTTCCCATTCCCGGTCTATGCCATCGACTACGTAAGCGACGAAAAACAAATGGCACGCCTATATAATGCGGTGGACGCATACGTCACGCCTTCGCTGGAGGACAACCTGCCCAATACCATCGTGGAGGCCCTGTCCTGCGGGGTTCCTTGCGTAGGATTCAACGTCGGAGGCATACCGGAAATGATAGACCACCGTAAAAACGGTTATCTGGCCGAAGCACGGAACGCCGAAGACCTGGCCGAAGGCATACGTTTCATACTGGAAACCGCCTCGCGGGAGGAATTGTCCGCCCACGCCGTACACTCGGCCTTGGCGAACTACGGCGAGACCAACGTGGCCTCCAAATATATAGCCGTTTACAAACGTGCATCCGAGAAAAGATAAACCCAGCTCACACAAAAGACATGAACAAAGTTCCTTTCCCAACCGTCACCATTGCCACAGTCACCTACAATGCGGAAAAGACACTGCCATGCACCTTGGAAAGCGTGGCATCCCAGACTTTCTCCCATATCGAACATCTGATTATCGACGGATGTTCCAAAGACCAGACCATGGAACTGATTCACCGGTACGTGGATGCCAATACGGGTAAAACATGCCCGCATGACATCCGGGTCGTCCGCGAACCGGACAAAGGACTTTACGACGCGATGAACAAGGCTCTGGAACATGCCACCGGAGACTATATCGTCTTCCTGAATGCCGGCGACCGGTTGCACAGCCCTGACACCTTACAACAGGTTTTCGGCCATATAGACATGAACGCTTCTCTCCCCGCCATCCTCTACGGCGAAACGGATTGGGTGGACGGGCAAGGACGCTTCATCCGCCACCGCCGTCTGCAAGCACCGAAACAACTGACCTGGAAAAAGTTCCGACACGGCATGTTGGTTTGCCACCAATCGTTTTATGTACGAACGGATTTGGCCCGGCAGGAACTTTACGACCTGAACTTTCGCTTTTCTGCCGACTACGACTGGTGCATACGTTTGTTGAAACGGGCGGAACGTATCAAACAACCGATATATAACACAAGGCTTATCCTTACCGATTACCTGAGTGAAGGACTGACCACACAGCACCATCAGGAATCACTGCGGGAACGTTTCCGCATCATGGCCTCACACTTCGGTTGGACGACTACCCTCATCCAACACGGTTGGTTCGTTATCCGAGCCGCCCTGAAAAGATAAGGATAGATGCCAACCTTACATTTTATGACGTATTTGTAATAGTACGCCCCGGCTCTTGATTGTATTTTTGTGCATTCATTCATAAATTATTATCAACGCATGAAAAATACAATCGCATTTTCTTTATTGTGCTGCAACTTGGCTTTCATGCCGCTCACGGCACAGCAAATGACAGCGTTTGAGAAAGTAGGACAAGGGGAAGAATCCGTACAGGAGTTTTTCCCGGGGGAACACCGGGCACGCCCTGTCATGGGAGCTTACACGGACAGCGAACGCATGGGGCTGTTCTCGGGAGGACAGGATTTAGGCGGATCCTCGGGATGGTACACAGACACACGCTGGGGCGACTTGGGAGACGGGACGTTTGCCAACCCGATACTGAACGGCGACTATTCAGACCCTGATGTCATCCGCGTGGGCCGCAAATACTACATGACATGTTCGGAGTTCCACTTCATGGGCATGAACATTCTGGAATCCGACGACATGGTGAACTGGAAAATCATAGGCCGTATCTTCGACCGGATGGATTTAGACGGCTATTCGGGCATGGACAAATACGGCAATGGAAGTTGGGCACCGGCCTTACGTTATCACGACGGCAAATTCTGGATGTACGTATGTACGCCGAACGAAGGGCTGTTCATGTCCACGGCCACCGACCCGGCAGGCCCGTGGAGTCCGCTCTACCAAGTAAAGAATGTATCGGGCTGGGAAGACCCGTGCCCATTATGGGACGAAGACGGGCAAGCCTACATCGGACGAAGCCAGTTGGGCGGAGGCCCCATCATCATCCATAAAATGAGCGCGGACGGCAAGACATTGCTCGACAATGGCCGGAAAGTGTACGAAGGCCCGACAGCCGAAGGTACGAAACTGTTCCTCAAAGACGGATATTACTACATCAGCATCCCGGAAGGCGGAGTGGGTACGGGATGGCAGACTGTGATGCGTTCCAAAAATATCTACGGTCCTTACGAACAGAAACGCGTACTGGAAATGGGCTCGACCAAAGTGAACGGGCCGCATCAAGGTGCCTTGGTCGACACGCCCGAGGGGGAATGGTGGTTCTACCACTTCCAGTCCACCGAACCGCAGGGACGCGTAGTACACCTCCAACCCGTCACTTGGAAAGACGGATTCCCTGAAATGGGTACGGACTACGACAAGAACGGCATCGGCGAGCCCATGAAAGTCTGCCGCAAGCCTTCCACCGGTGTGGAAACGAAAGCCTATGCTCCGCAAGCCAGCGACGACTTCGAAGCTAAGGAGTTGGGATTGCAATGGCAATTCAACCATAACCCGCACGATGAATACTGGTCGCTGACGGAAAAACCGGGCTGGCTGGCCATCAAATCGCAAAAGGCAGAGAAACTGCGCACGGCCTTCAACCAGTTTACGCAAAAGACCATGGGATACAAAGGCGTGGTCACCGTAAAAATAGACTTCGCGCAACTGACGCCCGGCGGACGGGCCGGTATAGAATGTATCGGCAACAAATTCGTGGGCGGCGGTATCATCATGGAAGACAAGGACGGAACGGCTACTCCCCGGCTTTACATGGAAACGGACGGGACTGCCAAAACCACCTCTTTCAATATATCCTCGGTCATGAACAAGGGCATCTATATCCGTCTGGAAATCGACGCAGTGAACAACAAACATAAATTCTATTACAGCGTGAACAACGAAACATTCATTGAGTTCGGCGACACGTTCGAATCCGGTTCAGGCGACTGGAAAGGCAGCCGTATCGGCCTGTACAGCTACAATACGCAGGAGACCTCCGGCACGGTTTATTTCGATGAGTTTACTTATTTGTTCGACGGCCCCGGCGGGCTTACGTCCACCCAGACAAAATAAAAAGACATGAAAAAGCAATGGTTTATCGGAATGATGGCATGGGTAATGGGATTACCCGCCATAGCCCACGTATGGGATGAACTGGCCATTCTGGCACGTCCCAACAACGAAGGCACATTCACGTTGGAAAAATATAGTTTCCTGCAACCCACGACTTACACGAATGCCGTGTTCTTCGATTTCGACAATGACGAAAACCTCGACTTGCTGATTATGGGGCAGGGAGGAGACTGGAATATCAGCGGAGACATCAAGTTCGTCACGCTCTACCACAACTTGGGTGCCGATGAAGACTTCCGTTTTGAACGCGTACCGGACGCCGGTTTCCTGCAACGCCGCGACGAAGGTTTCTACAATCCGATTTCCACAGGGGATTTCAATCACGACGGCTACACGGACGTGCTCATCATGAGCAACCAAAACGGACGGCACATCGATTTGTATCTCAACGACAAAGGGACGGGGCGCTTCATCCGTCAGGAAATCGACTTTGAAGCTGCCACCAACGGTTCGGTCATGTTCGGAGATTTGAATAACGACGGTTGGCTGGATATCGAGTACTCCGGCTACAGTGACAAGACTTCCACGGCCTTGAAGACCTACATCAACCAACAAAACGGGAGTTTTGCCGACCTCACGCCCGACAATCTCACCGGAGCATTCCAAGGACAATCCACCTTGGCAGACATCAACGGAGACGGGACACTGGACATCATCAGCACCGGAAACGGCGACAACTGGGTCTGTCTGGCTCCCATCTATTATAATACGACAGACGGTTCCGGACATCTGTCTTTCCGCCACGTCCCGGAAACGGAAAGCGGCATTCTCGGCGTAAGCCGTGCCAATCCTCTCGTGGCGGATTTCAATGCAGACGGACGGATGGACATGATTATCAATGGTGAACCGAGCGACGGCAGCGGATTCCGTAACCGGATTTATTACCAAAACGAGGAAGGAAAGTTCACCATGGACACCTCCTACCCCATCGTTCCCGTGAACCAAGACGGCGGTATCAATATGGGAGATTGGAACGGAGACGGCAATATGGATATCATCGTGGGCGGCTACATCGGGACACGCGACGCCAACGCACCAGCCTGTTACTCCTCCCCGTTGCGCGTCTACGAGAACAAACCGGAAAAGAACGGGTTGAAAGGTAATACATTCCCGGATGCCCCGGGCGATGTATCGGCAGAAATGCAAAGTGCCGAACTGGTTATCCGTTGGGGAGACGGTTCGGACAACGAATCGCCGGTTTCGGCCTTGCGTTACAACCTGTTCGTCCGGAACGAAACGACCGGAGAAACGTACTGCCTCATCCCCGCAAACCGGAACACCGGAAAGCTCAAAGTTGGCACGGACTTGCAAACCTCGCTGTCCTCCCGGGTCAAGACCTACCGCATCAAACCCTTCGGAGACGGGAAATATACCGTAGGCGTACAAACCCTGGACCAGTCGTATGCCGGAAGCACTTTCCGGACATGCACCTTGGAAGTTGACACCAGGGTAGCATCCGCATCCCTTCCCGAGCAGTTTAAAATTATCAAGAACGGACACAATATAGAAGTGAAAAGCCCGTTACACGAACAAGTGAAAGTCTACGGCACGGACGGATGCCTCGTCGCGCACGGAACCACAAACGAGACGATAGTGCTTCCGACACACGGCACTTTCCTGGTTTCGGCAGGGACGTACAAAGAAAAAGTCTTATTCTAAGAAACAAACATTATGAACACGGTCCGTATCCGTTCATTCCGGACGGGTACGGGCTTCATTGTCACATTAAAAGCCATAAATCATGAACCACAATGCCACAAGAGCGGAAACCACCCGCATCGTTTTCCTCGATTATCTGCGTGTCCTAGCCTGTCTGATGGTCATTGCCACGCACAGTTGCGACTCTTTCTACATCGGCCCGGGCGGCGTATGGCAATGCGCTTCGGAGAGCGACCGTTTGTGGATCAGTATCATCGACAGCATCATGCGTGCAGCAGTGCCATTATTCGTAATGACCTCTTCCTACTTGCTGTTGCCCCTGAAGGATGACAACACCACTTTCTTCAAACGGCGTTTCATCCGCGTGCTCGTCCCTTTTGCCGTATGGTCGTGCATCTACGCCTTCTGGCCTGTCCTGATGGGAGACCTGCCTGCATCCGAGCTTCCCATGCGCCTGCTCCATCCCATCTGGAACTTTAATGACGACAGCGGACATCTATGGTACATTTACATGCTCATCGGCCTATATCTGTTCATGCCCGTCCTGTCTCCTTGGCTCAAGCAAAGCGGAAAAAAGGCTGAGCTCGCTTTCCTTGCCGTATGGTTTGTATCGTCCTTCCTTGCATATTTAAAAGAAATCGGGGCAGGCGACATGTTCGGCGAATGCTACTGGAACGAGTTCCACAGCTTTTGGTATTTCTCCGGTTTCATCGGCTATCTGGTATTGGCGCATTACATCCGCCACCACCTGCACTGGAATGCCTCGCGAAGCCTCGGCATCGGCCTGCTCTGTTTTCTGGCAGGTTACGCTGTTACCGCAATCCCGTTCTACTACCGCTCGTTCTCCCATGAACTCGTGCAGGAAGTGGAACTGACGTGGCTGTACTGTTCCCCTAACGTCATACTGATGACTTTCGGCGTTTTCATGATGTGCAAAGCCATCCCCGGGCAGAAAGCCCCGTGCTACGGTTTCGTCAACCGGTTGTCGCGCCTGAGTTATGGCGTTTACCTGCTGCACATCATCGTGCTCTACTCCGTCTTTTTCGACATACTGAAGGCCATGGAACTGGGCACACCTTGGTTCATCCTGACGCTGACCCTCTGTACCTTCGCATTGAGCAACCTCATCACATGGCTGCTGTCCAAGCTTCCTTTCGGGAAATACCTTGTAGGATAAATATTCTCTCCATAAGAAAATCAAAGGAGATACGGCGCAATGCCGCATCTCCTTTTTTAATTCTTTTAATGCCATTCAATAGGGTCTTACGAAAATATTGTTTATAAAATCCTGAAAACAATCTTCCCCTTAAATCAAATACCTATTAAACCAATCATTAACCTAATCTCAATATTAACTAACTGCAATGCAAAGAAAGGAAAGATTTAGGAGATTACATAGAAAAAATGGCGCAAAAAATAGCAAAAACACGTATTTTAGCATAAGGTGATGCATATTAAACATTTATACGCCTCTCTTCCCTCAATGAACCATAGCTTTGGCCAACAGCACCTGCCCTTCTTGCAGACAGGCACGCAACAACAGCAGCCCTTTCACCGGAGATAATGCCACGCAAGCATTATATAATCCCCGTACATTCTGAGACTTCAGCAACCGTCCCTGAAGATCGAAAACATCTATTTTTCTCAATGGAGCCGAAGAATCTATATTCATTTCCAATCCACCGTTACTTCCAGGCAGAATATGCACGTCCAACCGGGCATCCTTACCTCCCTCCGACATGGCATCCGCAATCCCGGATCCGGGTTTCTTATGAAAACGGAACACTTTCACATCTTTTGCCGGCACCTTGTAAGAAAGTTCCTCACCGTCCACAACCACAGTTTCACCACTCCACAGTTCCTTCACCGTATCGAAGTCTCCAAGAGCGATATCGAGGCCGGACAAAGGAATACTTCCGGACGACTCCCCGTCGGTATAATTAAATACGGCCACATACAGGTATTCCTCCGTATGATGCATAAAGCAGGTTTCCGCCGCATCCGCATTCCCGTTATGCTCCTTATGTCCATACACAGGCATGAACGAGCGTCCTAAATCGGCCATCTCATTGATATCCTTATTCATCATGATTTCTTGCGCACGGGCACGCGACAAGGCTGCATCTCCATTTCCCGAATCATCATTCAAGGCGAAATTGTCCGCCACCATCATCATTCCGGTTACCGCCCCGCTCGTGAAACGGGCACGGTTCTCTCCCAACGTACAGTTTTTAGGACTTCCCCAGCCCCCGCTACCGACCATGACCAAGTGATCCGGGTCATTATACTGATAAAGCAAGTCGGTCCACCAACCGCCGGAAATGGCATTCATACAGTACTCCGTCTGACCGATATCAGCCCATGTGTCACACCCTACACGGCGGGAATTCCCGTAATGATAAGGGAAAAGAGGCGAAATGGAGAAAGAAAGGAACATCGGCTCGTCTCCCTCATCGACCACCTTCGTCAGATAGCTCAACCCATTATTATAGGCTTCCATGGCCGTCGTCACGCCTTTTGCATAATAAGAATCAGCCTGCACCATACCGTGACTGGTAAAATCCAGTTTCAGGAACCGGAATCCTTGCTTCTTCATTTCCTGAATACGGGTAGAAATCCATGATTTCGTGCCCGGATGGGTCGGGTCCAGACATATGGCTCCTCCCAGACTATAAGGTTCACCGTTCACTTTCAGGAAACAGTCTTCTGCCGTGTACTGGGTGCTTCCCATTTTGTCGCTCCATCCCCACCACCAAGAGAACGGAGTGAAATACAATCCCACCGTCTGACCGTTTTCTCCGCCTTCCTTGCACAACTTTATCCTCTCATCGGTTGACAGATTGTCCCAAGAGTCTATACCGATTATTTGCATGCCTTGACTGTTCACGAAACCATTAGGTTTCAAGACCTCATGATAATAATCCGCTATTTCCACATCCGCGTCGAAAGAATTCTTTTTTTCCAGTACGCCCCAACTTTGCCAACCGAAAGGCGTTCCCTTATCCCACGTATCACGCATCGGCTGGACCATCGTATTGGCACGGGCAAAAGTCTCCATGCCCGTACGCCAATCGTCTGCAAAACCGACAAACATACGGGCTGATGATATTTTAGGCCCTTTCAGCTTACCGTGAGGCAAGACGTCCCGCGTCTCCGACGTAGAAGCACCGGAATAGACTTTCAAGACATTGACCCGCCCATTGTCCGAAGCTTCTACCGATATGGCGTTCTTCCAATGGTCATGGTCTACCGCACCGATTACTATCCCCTCCTTGGTTTCTCCATTGAACCAGGCCGTCACTTCGTAGGAAGTCATCGAAGTGTTCATCTTATACTTATTATAACGTGTCCAGCCGTCATTGTCGAAAGGCACTTTAAGCATACGGTTGTCTTCACTTTCGGAGAAGAGGACATACATCTGACTGACCGATACCGGAGCCAGATAATTGGAACGTATAGCCTCGTCCCCCTCTATGGACAAGTCTGTAATTAAAAAGTCGTTTTCTTCATATACACAAAACCGCTGCACCATCTGCACGTCGTCCCCGTTGTCCGGACGGGTAAAGGTAAACGTATAACTGGTCCCTGTCCCGAACTCGTCATTTACCTTTTCCTCGGTCTGTTTTATGTCGGCAAAAGATGCAGGCGTCACAGTACGCGACTCTCCCGCCACATTGTCGTAGACCGCTTCTGAAGCGGAACGCGTGAAAAGACATTTTCGAGCCGAACCGTCCTCATTTAAAACATTCACCCGGAAAGCGTGGTCGTTTTCGATATATGAAATTTTCCACAAACCGTCCACAATCACAATATCCTCCGCATATCCTTGCGTGAAGTATCCACCAGCTCCCATCAATACCGATAAGCTAAGAATCGGCTTTAATAAAGTATTTCTCATATTTACAAAGTTTAATAATTACATTCAACCGGTCTCTTCTATTTAAATCGGAATAGAGAGAAAAAACGTCCCGGCTATTTTCACAAACGACCGGAACGCACAATCTAAACTAATCTAATGTTAATCAAAAGAAACTATTTTTATTACTTCACGATCTTAACCGCTTTATGGTTTGTCTTTACAACAAACACCCCTCTGCCATTTACTGTAATAGGAGTATTTGTCATTCCCGTAGCCACCTCGGCACCTTGCATATTGTAGATGGCTACCGCAGCAGACTCTGAACTATTCACCGTGATTACATTGCCTTCAATGGCAACCTTCACATCTGTCTGCTTCTCCGGAGCTTGGATACCGGTCTCATACCCGTCTGTCACGGTCACTTCCGTCGTCGTGAAACCACTGGCCAAATAAGCATAGTTCACGGCCTGCACACCCACGGTATAGCTACCGGCCGGCAATTTCTCGAACACATAGAAGCATAAACCTTCATCCATGGAATAGTTTACGGCATACGCGCCGAACATGCTATAAGCCAACTGCTTGCCGGTTTCCGTATTGGCCGGGACCAGCATCCGGACGGCACCCGTCTCGTTGTTGCAGATATACACATTGTGGACTGCCACATTGCCATTGCTCAAATAAGAAGCAGGCCATTTCACCGTCACTTGGCCGTTTTCTGCAGCCTCAGCCGTCACTTCTGTAGGCGCATCCGGATAAACCGGCTCATAATCGGTCTCATTGTAACTGATGATGAAGTTATCCGTGCCGCCTTCATAACCTCCAGCCATGATATCCAGCTTGCCATCATTGTCCACATCACCGAAGTTACCCGGAACAGGATCCGAATCATCCCAAATCCATGTGAAGCCTCCGAAAATGTCGTTACTCCAATAACCTAAATCATACGATGTATAAAGACCTACGCTTCCGCCTTCACTCACTTCAAAAACTCGACACCAATCCCATTTGTTGCCATCGGGTTTCAAGGCGTCGGAATGTCCGCGGTGATATAAGTCCGGCACATCATCACCATTGAAATCCGCATAGAAGAATCCCCGGTTTCCGGCATCCGTCATGCCCACCATAGGCACTGTCTCTTCAACGAAACTGAACACACTACCCTCAGTCGGAGTATTGATAAGGCAGAAAGTCTCATGAATGTCGCCTCTTTTCTTCCCACTGATCCAAAGGTCCAACAAACCGTCCTGATTATAGTCCGTGGCCATCATCACCGTATTGTTAGATCCCCAAGCCGTAAATACATCTGACACTGTCCCCGTAGTCTCGAGTCCCAAATTGGCCAAAACTTCCTGAGCAGCCGGAATCAACTGGTCTGTCACGTCCTTAAACGTACCGTCTTTCTGGTTGTGATAGAAACGGATTTCATCTCCATCTGGTTCTACCCCGACATCCCCCATGGCTGTGCCATCCGCATATCCGGAAACCACGATGTCCAACCAACCGTCATTGTCCATATCGAAAAAGACCACGGAACCATGACTCAAAGGTTTGGCTTTCATGGTAGGCTGATCCTGGAAATACACGCTCTCGATAGGATCGCCTGTTTCCGGATCTTCGCCGGCACCGCTTTCTTCCCACAGCCCGTGACGGTTCACTTCTACATCAAAAGGCAATGGTTCGAACACGTTCATTTCTTCAAAACGTTCGCCGTTTACGTTACGAAGCAACTTCACAAAACGTCCGTCGTATGCATTGCCGGTTATCAAAAGGTCCACATATCCGTCTTTGTCATAATCACCCGTTACGACCGAAGTATAAGCGTTGTCTTCATTAAACCGGTTGTAATCGCCTTTTTTCGGGCTCTCGGAAAATTTAATGGAACTAAGCACTTCGTCTTCCACCACTTCAAATTTACCGTTTCCTAAATTCTTTACCAATATATACCCCTGAAGGTCACCTACTTTTCCGGGATGGAGAATCAGGTAGTCCACTAAACCGTCGGCATTGAAATCAATGGGTTGCGACCCGACGCTCCAAGCCGTCTGCGGCAGACCGTTCTGTGTGCCGACATAGACCTCATTTTTCGTCACAATCGTATCATTCACCGGCTTACCTTCATCATCTACCACCGGTATGATTTCTTCTACAATCTTATTGCCTTCGCCGTCCAATACGAAATCACCACTTTCATCCGTTTTCCATATCGTATCGGTCTTCTGTACGATAGTAGAATCCAACTCGGTTTCCATTATAGGTTCAAAGTCGGCCTGGAACGTCCTTTCTCCCAATCCTTTGGCAAACACAGTACGGGTTTGCCAACTATACGATTGACGCTGGCCGTCCAACCATAAATCATTGACTCCGTCATTATCGAAATCGCCGATTTTGGGAGTACACATACTATTCGCCCAACCATAGTTTTCCCTAAACGTCATATCACGTGTAAATGTGATCGGGTTGTCTTGGGCCTGCACTTCAAAAACTGAAGTCAACAAAGCCGCACTGAACAACATTTGTTTGAAAGTCTCCTTTTTCATAATTACATTTTTTAATTAAACACTGATTATTCTTACATACACTATTTCATGTACCAACGCTCTTCTTCCATCAAGGCCTGCTCCATTCTTTCCGCATTTTCTCCGAAACGTTTGGAAACCTTTTTAGCCATATAAGCCGGATATTGGTTACGATGACGAGCCACCCTCAGCAAATCAAAGAACCTGTTGCCTTCAAAACATGTCTCCGCCGCCATTTCATCCACGATACAGTCTTCCACAAACAAGATGGAATCTTCCAACGTTCCAGTTGAAGTTTCCGTATTGAAATCCGGGATGATATAAAATTCATTATCGTATGGAATACCGTTTCCCCGTCCACGAGTAGCCGTACCTACGTTGTCTGCAAAGATGTCTTCCGTGAAATCCGTGTATATTTCCCCTTTGCGTTCACTCTGTTTAACCCGATTAGGATTTTCAAGCGTCGTGGCATTCAATCCATATTTTAAAACCGCAAAAGCCATCGTCGGTTTTTCCAAACGGTTCAAGGCTTCAGCCAAACGGAGGTAAACATGAGAAACCCGATATAAAGGCAAAGTCCGCTGCAGGTACAATCCCCCCAAAGCCTCATTTTCGGGGTCGCTTCCCGACACTGAAGTATTGTCCATGTTGAAAAATTTACATATATATGTAGCTGCAACATTGTTCAGTGTCATTGAACCATAGGCTGAAGGATAAACCTGACCTCCGGCAAGAATAGCTTGCCCCCGCATGTCTCCATCACAATATCCGGACACCGTCGGCTTTCCTTCTACGCCTACCACATATAAAGCGTTTGACATTTCGTCCACAAAAGATTGCGCCGGAGCAATAAAAGCCTTGTCGTTGTAAGACATGCGGAGCAACAAAGGATGGTAAGCCTTTGCGTCCGAACTGTAAACAAAGGATGATACAACCTCGCTGCTAGCATAAGACAGCCCCGATGTATGTGTAAAATACGAAAAGCCCCTACGGGATATGTCAAGCCATGAATTACGATACATCGATGTCACCATCAGTTCCCGTTCCTTTATCAGCCTGTAATATGCGGTGGCCGCATTCGCATATTGGTTCAAGAACAGGTATAAATCGCCCAAAAGCATGTCCACCGGAATAAATACCTTATCAAGGTTCAAACCATCCACGGAACCGTAGTTCAAATCCCTGACTCCGATATATGGTTTCAAGTCTTCTATCAGAAGCTCTGCCAACTGTTCTTGGTTTTTCTGTGGATAATCCTTCAAACTGGCTTCCAAATCCAAAATCGGAGTTTCAATCCAACTGACTTCGCCACAAAGCAACGCCAATTGCCAATAAGTCCATGCCCTTAACACTTTGATTTGTGCGAATTCAGGTATCATAACTTTATCTTCGTAATCAACCAAAGTCGTATCCATGTGGGCTATCGCGTAATTACAATTATTAATGACCTGATAATAATCATTCATCATCTTATACTGGTTGGAAGCAGAAACCTCAAATTTGGATATTTCCTGAAGGTCCACATCTGCATTGACCGTGGTCTCCATTAAATCGCCACGTAGTTCCCCCATCAGTACATACCTATCTCCTAACTTCTGAATTTGAGCCAGTATCCCCATGATGGAATACAGCGAATCATTGGGAGAATCCAAGCGATTCCCCGACTCAAAAACGACCGAAGTCGAATCTGTCTCAAACATGTCGGAACAAGCCGTAGGTACTAATAACCCTAAGCAAATCCATGCTCCCCAAACCGTCTTCATGTTCTTTATATTCATCTTCATAACCGACATTTTTACATTATAAATTGATATTCACACCCAACTGAAACGATCTGGACTGGGGGGTCAACCCTCCATCAATGCCCTGTTCCAATACAGATGTACTATAAGAAAACTCCGGGTCGACACCCAAATACTTCGTCAACGTACAAACATTGTTCACGGCAGCCCAAACAGAAAGGCTTTGAATAAAATTCTGCCTCATCGGAACATGATAAGTAAGCATCAAACGTTTGAACTTCAGGTAAGAAGCATCTTCGATCCAACGATCCGAGAAACGTGAATTTCCCATAGGGTCGTCATACGTGGCACGAGGAATATCCGTTTGCTGCCCGTTGCCCATCCATCTGTTTTCCATGGAGGAAGACTGGTTATACAAACTCTTTCCCGACTCCAAACTGGCACGCAAAGCATTATAAGCATCATTCCCCAACGAATAAGTAAACAACGCTCCCAGCTCCAGATTCTTCCATTGGAAAGTCAGATCGAAGTTTCCGTAAATGTCCGGATTCGGGTCTCCTATTACCACTCGGTCCTCTTCATTGATAATTCCATCCTTTTTCACATCCACAAAGCGCATATCGCCGGCTTGGAAGGGCACGCGTTGCCCTGAAGAAGAAAGGATGGCCAGACCAGCTTCGGTCGCTTCTTGCGAAGTGGAGTAGACCCCGTCCGTAAGATAACCATAAAATACACCCACCGGGCGACCAACCTCGGTCAGCACTTGTCCGTCACATACTTCGGTAATGAAACTTCCATTTTCCAAGGACGTCACCTCGTTTTTGTAATGTCCGACTGTTGCCCCGATGTTTAATTTAAAGTCACGCATATCCAATGCCCGAACCTTCACGGCGACTTCCAAACCATTATTTTTCATTTCTCCGTCATTGTCCCAGAAATATTCCAGCCCAGCTTCATCATTCAGCGGCCTACGCGTTACCAAATCTTTAGTACGAGAGAAAAAGACATCGGCATTCACAGCCAAACGATTTGAAAACATACTAAAATCCAAGCCGATATTGGTTCTTGCCGTAGTTTCCCATTTCAATTTCTCATTGCCGATATTAGCCAAAACCAAGCCCGTAGCATCCTTAACGAAAGACGTAGAAGTAAAATAACTTCTATTGGCGAAAAGCGGAAGGTTATCGTTGCCCGACATCGTATAAGCCACACGGACTTTGAGATTGTTGATAAAATCCACATTTCGCATGAACTTTTCCGATGAAACCAACCAAGCCCCGGAGACAGACGGGAAATACCCCCAGGAAACACCACATAAATCTAATCCTCCTGCTTCACGGCCAAAACGCGAAGACGTTTCCAAAGACATGCCGACATTGAAAAAGTAACGGTGCCGGTAAGCATAATCCGCATTAAAATACCAGGCCGCATTCCGATCCGTATACTCATATCCGGTCAATGTACGGAGGTCGCTGTTTGTATTGGAAAGCGCAGTCATATAGTCGCTTCCCGTATTATACCCCTGTCCCATGGTATAACGATAATAGGTATTGTAAAAGCGGCCTCCGACACGTGCATTCAAGTCATGCCGCCAGTCCTTCAGAATCTGCCATGCCAAATAACCATCTACAGACATGGATGTCTGCCGGGCCATGAAATTACGCACCTCATTCAACGCCGTTTCGTAAATCTCTCCCCTGTCGGTATACAACGGCTCATTGGAAACACCGTAATCTGGTATAAATAGGTTTTCATTCTCTTTGTCATAAGAAATCCCGAATAAAGCAGCAACCTCCAAGCGGTCCGTTATCTGATAACTCGGCCTTAGGTTCAAATTAAAACGATATTTATCCAACTCGGGAACGTCTTCGCCTGTCAACGCCAAGGGGTTACCGATATTCAATTCGTCGACATCCGTCAAACGCCCGCTGAATGTCCCATTGTCGTTGTACTGCCACGGAGCATACAACGGGGACTTTACCAATGATAGGAAATAAGGTGAACGCATGCCGTCCAACCCTTCAAAAACAGTCCTGCGCCCTGTTTGCGCATAAGAGATGTCGGTCTGGATTTTAAAATCCTCCGTCAATTTGATGTCTGAATTAAAACGTACGTTCAAACGGTTGAAACTCGTCCCGTCTATGTTTCCGTCGTTCTTGGCATATCCCAAGGAGAAACGATAAAGCGCAATATCATCCCCACCGGCAACCGAAATGCCATAGTTTTGGATAAATGACGTCTTGTTGATTTTATCCGTCCATTTCGTATCGTTGTGTACCGCACGGTAAAACGAACGGGTCGGGTCGTCATTGGTAAACTGGAAACCTTCAACTTCATTGCGGTCCATACCGGACATAATATCTGTCGCATAACGCCGATAGGCCGCCGCACCCATCAGAGGCAGACTTCCAAAAGGTGTCTGAAATCCCATAGAAATATTCGCTTCAATCTGGGTGGCCATTTCACGTGCACGTTTCGTGTCTATCAGTACCACACCATTGGCACCCTTAGCTCCCCAGACCGCAGAACCGTTCTTTAAAATCGTGACTTTTTCAATATCCGACGGGTCAAGCAAGGTCAAAGGGTTATTATAATAATTATCCACAGCACTGGCTACTTGATCCTGCATCTGCCATATCACACCGTCCACCACAAACAAAGGTTGGGCAGAAAGGTTCACGGAATTATATCCCCTGATAAAGAACGAGGAACTGCTACCGGGATCCCCCGAGTGGGAAATAGCACGCAACTGACCGTTTA
This sequence comes from Paraprevotella clara YIT 11840, assembly GCF_000233955.1. Lineage (GTDB taxonomy): Bacteria > Bacteroidota > Bacteroidia > Bacteroidales > Bacteroidaceae > Paraprevotella > Paraprevotella clara. Next base: position 162,747 of record NZ_JH376591.1, on the reverse strand, counting down.
GCAACGACGTCATATCATCGGTCATGCTCAAAGTTCCGGATGTAAACCCATCCACCACGGCTTCACCGTCCGACACAGACATCCCGTCGTCATAGTACGCATGTCCGGATACCGTAAACAATGATACATTGACTTCATTGCGCCCTTTCACCGGTACGACCTGTCTTGAATATCCGGGTGCCTCTACATAAAGCGCCACCGACAAGTCCGGCACTCCAATCTCATAATTTCCGTTCTCATCCGTCATGGCAGAAACATTCAAATTAGGAGTCGTCACACGGGCACCGGCAAATCCTTTTTTCGTCACAGCATCTATTATCCGTCCTTTCACTTTATAGGGCATATCCGTTTTCTCCGTCCTCACCGCAACACTATCATTTTTTCCCATATCCTGTGCTACGGCAAGCTCTGACAACACGATAAATCCCATCACGGCACTTATCACTTTTACTGAATGGTATTTTGATATATTAGTCATCATACTTATGCTTTAATGAGTTTCTAATTATTTTTTGCAGGAACGAATCTGATCCGATCTATCCTAAACCGCCGTACATACTTTACATTCAACTCCGCATTTGTCACATTCGTTTTTATTTCCAACGTCGTTTTCGGTGATATCTCATTCACTTTATCGGCATTGCCTTCATCTAAATACCACATTGCATCGTAAAAATCAGAAGTCGGGAATTGATATGCGCTCCATACTTTCACCGTTTTCATATAGACATCTCCCACGCTGTCTCCTCCGACAATCAGTTCTTCATCATTTTTCCCCTGACGGTTTTCATATTTAGTTCTACCATTTTCTTGTTCCACCTTCATTTTATAAGACAGACAAGTCTTTTCAGTCGCACGACTGTTGCCGTCGATTGCAGGAGGAACGAAATCGACATAAATATCATATTTGGTAGCCAGCACATTGGGAATATCGAATGTCACGCCCGGATTCAATGAAGAACCGGAAACTTCCAAATAACTGTTTTCACTAATCCCCTTTACCACACTGGTTCCGTCAACATCCCGTACATAAGCTGAAGTACCTGAAGCCGTAACCAAACGTCGGTCAAGATCTTCACCTTCCACTATTATAGGCTGATTCCACACACACGTATCATCCAGATGGAGATTCCCGTCAGCCAAAAACATCAAGCCGTTGGAAGCCAACTCCTGCCGGTATCCGGCAAAATAATCTTTTGTACTACGTATGACATTTCCGGTTACAGTGACCAAAGTATCAGCACTTCCGGGGTCTGTTATCCGACCGCCGAAAGTCAATCCATATACAATGGCCTGCCCTGTCTGCACTTTCGTGATAGAATCCGCCACAGCTTCATCGGCATTATAGACTTTGAAATAGGGACTGACTTGCTCATACGCTTTATCCCAAGCCTCATTGTCCGGTAAGATCATGGTATACACAGAATCTTCATCGTGAATCCATCCTATTCCATAATAATAATTCTGCAACAGGCGATTATAGTCCTTAAAAACAGAGTCCTTCTTATTGCTCCCTCCCGAAACATAGATTTTCTCCGAGAACTGGTTTATAAAGTCATATATCTTTGAATAATTCTCTTGAGTGGAAATATACTCCCAGAAATTATAACGATAAGGTATGGTGTCATTCAACTTATGCAAAATTCCGTTTTGTGCCAATATATCCTTCTGCACAATGGATATGCCGTTGAATACATCTGCCGATTCATACGACATGACTTTCCCATCCAACATGTATATGGACTTCCCGACTTCTGTTGCAGTCGAATTGGAATAACGGGCTATATGATTCTTTACCATTCGTTGCAACGCAGCCTCGTCATCCATATCCACAGAAGACAGCGCTTCATCGACTGGAGCCCAAACCGTATAAGTCTGTGTCGAGGTCAGCAAAGAGTCCGCACCTGTCTTCATCAGGATTTGACTAAACTTGGTCAACTGACTATCATTAAGAATCATATCCATTAAACTTACCTCAGGGATGCTTCCGTTCCGGCTGTAATGTTCATCCCAGTCATCGTTACAAGAAACGATTGAACCTCCGATGCCTAATATCAGGCAAATTATACCTTTATATCTCATACGTTCATTTCCTTATTTAATCACGTCCTTCATCCCTAATCATATCCGTAGGAATAAATTCAATATAGTCTAATTGAAAACCACGCCCCTTAAAGTCCACACTCCTTGCACGGAACGTATGTGCTCCATACTCCTCAAAATGGAATTGTCCCACGATGTAACGCAAAGCAAAACTTACATCGCGCATGGGCACATTATCCCATCCTCCATGCCAATACCATAAAGCTTCCGGTGCTTTCATGTATCCCCGGTTGCGCATCATCTTGTCATTCTCGACCCCATCGTCATTGGTTTCACTATCCTTTACCCAACCCACGCGAGGATCGTCTCCGTTGATTCTCAAGTCCACAGGAGTACCTGCAATATTTCCATCCACATACATTTGTCCCATTCCACGCGTACCGCCGGAGTTATAACCGATACGCATTTCATAGTCACCGGGAGGCAGCGGAATCATACGCAATGTAAAATCATAGCTTTCCTGCATCACCAATTCATCTCCTTGGAAATCGGCCCAAGCATCATCCGCTTGAAAAACACAGACTCCGGCATCGTTATAGGTAAAATACTCGCCGCAGAATTCCGGCGTCACCGTATATCCGTTCGTACCTTCCGGACGCGTACTGCCATAGCACTTCCAACGTATATTGTTGTTCGTCAGATGAGGTATGCAAGCAAAGAAGTCGAAACGGATTCTTTCATGCAACACGTCTTTCTCCATGACTTCTTCGTCATATACCAATATGCCGTCTAAAGTATGTATGAAACCGTTGATCGCATCTACGTTACTTTCCTTCTCAATCACCCTTAACGAAGTATTATCGCTGTTTTTGGCATTAAGCCTGTTGCCGGCCTTGATTTTTATCAAACGATAAGTGTACATCGTTTCATAATATTCCGTCCGTTCATCGGCATAATCGGGATTAGTCGTTTCCCCCGTGTATAAAAACGAGTTGGTAGCCATTTGGCGATTCAGCATGTGATAGGCTATAAAACGGTTCAAAGGGTTGTTTTTACTTTTGTAGTTCCCCAAATCTTCCGAACCATAATACGTTCTGGCATAGTTCTCCATGCTGGGAAGATCCGTGATACCGTTCGCTTTCAGAAGCTCATCCGTTTCGCAAAACAGCGTATAACCTAACTTCAGTTTTTCGGGAACAGCCAAGACCAACCCTATGATCTGGTACTTGTCCGTATTAAAGGAATTCACATAATCTTCGTCATAAAGTTCCGTCATTTCATCTGCCCAGCCGGAAGCCTCGTATGCTTCGGCCCAAAGTTCAAATCCACCGTGCGCTCTCAGTGTCTCCAACAAAGTTTTCTCGGAAGGTTCGATAACTTCATCTACAATATGGACTACTCCGTTATGCACTTCGTGATCCCCGCTGATAAGCGTAGACTTCTCATTGACGTAAATACGCCGTTCTTCCCCTTCCTTACCAAAAGAGATAAGCAAATACCGGTCCGACAACGTGGGTTCAGACAATGCGCCTTCTTCAAATTCATCCACCAAGATTTCTTTGGTCGCATTACGTATTACACTATTGTAGACAATCTTTTGCTTCTGCTCCAGACTCATGCCGTCCCATGACAAGCCCTTTTCTGCCAGATATTTATTAATCGCATCATTCGTAGGTGCAAAACAGGTAAAGTGGCCGTACACTTCCAACAAAGCCGTTTCCCCACACTCATCCATCAGTTTATAAAAGAGGGACAACTCTGGAGTCTTCTCACAAAATGAAGCCACAGTCTCTCCCGTAAAGGTGTACATCGCATCTTCCTTGATATCATCGCTGTTGCAGGATGACAATCCGCCGACACCAACAAGCAGCAAACTTAGTGCGCATGCTTTAATGACTGACAAATATCTTTTATCCATATCCATAATTTTCAGTTTTTAGAAATATCTTCAGAAGCCATATAAAACCTATTCTGTACCAATAATGGATTTACCCGAAGTTCCTCTTCATGAATAGGAAGATAAATAGCGTCCTTATCGTCAAGTTTACTTCTCACTGTCGTCTCATCCAAACTCATAGACGTATATTTGCGCATCAAATAAGTATTTACGATATTCGTGGGAGAACCTTCCCTGCGCATACGGCGTACAAGGTCGAAATAGCGTTTCCCTTCAAAAAGGAATTCACGCTGACGTTCGTCGAAGACCAGATTACGGACTTCGGACTGGTTCGTGTATTTTCCTTTCAAACTGCCTTCCTCCAAGTCCGGATGTGCCCGGTCGTAAGTATATGAAACCAAGTCCACAGCCTCCTCCAGATTAGCGGCCCCACCGATTTCAGCCAATGCTTCGGCCTTCATCAAATAAACATCCGGCAGCCTGTAAATAATCCAATTGTTCGACCCGTCGCCGTAACCGAAAATCGGATTTTCATAATCCTGCGCACTACAATAGGCCACATATTTTTTTATGGCATACAAGCCATCGCCAACATATCCTTGTACGTGCCTTAAATCCAATCCGCCGAAGAAATCCGAACCGGCACTCAAATCGTAGGCCGACAACAAGGCATTCACGTCCGTTCCTCCGTAAAAAGTCCGGACCGCTCCGTTCTGCGTATTATTATCGAACTGTAACTCCCAAATGCTTTCATCCGAGTTTCCACTGTAAAACACAGCATTAGAAAAATTGGACGAGGGCAACAAGGTCAGAGGATTATCCCTCGATGCCAATATTTTATCACAGTATGCTATGCAGTTCTCATAATCATTCAACCACAAATACATGTCGGCCAATAAAGCCCAAACAGCCTTCTGCGTCACCCGTCCTTTAGTATAATCGATATTATCCGGATATTCTTTCACCGCAAAGTCTTCTATGGACTTCAAATCGGTAATCAAAGTATCCAAAATACTTTCACACGTAGATTGTGCCACCTCGTAAGTACGCGTATCGTCAAGGTAAGGCTCCTCTACATACGGGACATCATTAAACGCCCGCACCAAAGTAAAATAACAAAAAGCACGTATGGTCTTGGCTTCCGCCAGATACTGTTTCAAATGTTCTTCCGTGAAGTCAGAATCATATTCACGTACCATGGGAGCGTTCTTGATTAACGTATTGCAGATATTAATCACGGTATATACCTCGCTCCATTTTACGTATCCGTTAGCGGCGTTGATATTGGCATTTAAGATATACCCCAAATCGGTATCCGATCCCGTCCCCGGCACAACATTGTCCGAACGAACCTCGCCCCACACGATAAGCCGCCTCATAAAGCCGTCTTCGTTCATCGCCCTGTAACAAGCTCCGACTCCACTCAGTACGTCCTGCTCATCTTTCCAAAAATCCTCTGCCACCATTTCCGACTGAGGCAGCAAAGTAAACCAATCGTCACAAGCCACCGTCATTCCCAAAACAGGAAGCAAGAATAAAGCACGTATTTTCAAAAAAAACTTTTTCATTTCTACCATTTTTTAAGTTAAATGCCCACCGTTAAACCGAAGGTAAAGTAACGAGAACGCGGAGTCCTGTTCTTATCCTCACTCACTCCTATATTATTAGGTGATATTTCCGGGTCTGCTCCCGTATATTTGGTCACGGTCAAGAGATTATTCAAGGTCAAAGACAAGTTCAACGTATTCAGATGAGCCTTTTTCAACATCTTCGGGTCGAAAGAATAGCTCAACGTCAACTGTTTGAAACGTAAGAACGAACCATCTTCCACAAAACGGTCACTGCCCAGATAGTTATAACCGTACTGATAAAGCGCACGAGGAATCTCCGTCATATCGCCATCCTTACGCCAACGCCAGTTCGTAGCGATCGACTGGTTATTGGTGGAGTACATGTTTTCTGCATCCATACGTCCGTAATTGATGATTTTTCCACCTACACGGTAATTGAAAAACATGTTCAATGTCAGGCGTTTCCAACGCAGCGTCGCACCGAATCCTCCGTCAAACTTCGGGTTGGAATTACCCAAGTACACGATGTCCAGTTCGTCGATGGTACCGTCATGATTGATGTCCTCATAAATGGCATCTCCTCCACGGAAACGGTAAGCATTCGAAGTCCCGTAAGCAAAATACATGGGAATGGTTTCTCCCTTGCCGTCCAAGACCACATTTCCATTCTCGTCGCGTACGACCGGAGCCGTGGCGTCCGGATTATCAGGCTGATATTTATCATATTGATATACGCCTTTATACCTGAAGCCATATATGGAACCGAAAGAGTTGTTAATTTGCAACCGGGTCAAGTATCCTCCGTTGGTATAGTTGAAATCCGGGTTATAATTATTCAGCACATTCTCGTCCAATTCAATGATGGTATTCACATAATTGGAGAAGTTCAGGCTTAAGTCCAAAGTCCAGTCTCCACGCTTCACCATGTTATTGGTACTGAATTCCAATTCCCAGCCGTCGTTATCCATCGTTCCCGCATTGACATACGACACCGACCCGAATCCGGTGGAAGAAGGAATCTTCTGGTCCTTAAACAACAAGTCTTCCGTACGGCGATGGTAGACATTGGCCACCAGTTTGTAACGCCAGTCGAACAAGGTCAAGTCCACGCCCAAGTTATAAGAGGTAGAACGCTCCCATTTCAGGTTCGTCAGTTGCAACGAAGAGGGCTTGATAGCGGGCAAATCAATATAATTCGAACCGTAACTGTTATAGCGGCTTAAATATAAATACTCATAATCCGGCCGGTTACCCGTCACACCCCAACCCAAGCGTAAGGCGAACTCAGACATCCAGTTGTCGGCAAAGTCCATGAACTTTTCTTCAGAAATAAGCCACTTTCCGGAAACAGCCGGGAAAAATCCCCACCGGTTGCCGGGACCGAAGCGAGAACTGCCATCCCAACGGGCGGTCAAGTCCAGAATATAACGGTCCAACAGGAAATAATGCCCGCGGAACAGAAACGCCATATTGCGCCCTTCGCTCTTCCCACTGTTAAACGTAGTCAAATGTCCCTCGGAAGTCACATCCGTCCCCACAGTAGAGGCCAAACCATACCGCTCGAACTCCTGATATTGAGAGTTTGATATATCCATCTGCCAACCGGCATACAGCATCAAAGACTGCCGCTCCCCGAGGTCCGGTTGCCAAGTGATATTATGGTCTGTATAAATGGATACGGCCTCAGACTCTTTGCTGTAAGACTTGTTCACGCTTCCGTCATTCCAGTTCTTGGATGTGGTTTCACGTGGCAGGAACTTCGTATCCTTCACGTTCTCCGAGTCGAACTTGACATAACCGGCATAACGCAACTTGGCGGTTTCCGCCGGATCCAGGAAATCATACTGCAAACGCAATGTCGGCATAATACGCATATTCGTCTGTTGGTACGAAGCCAAGTATGCCATCGCTACAGGGTTCTTCAAGTTCTTCTGGTCGTCATTCAACTGCGAGTTTTGTGCGATATTGAAATACACATCCGTGTTGTTCCCATTCTTGTCTTGCCGGAAGACGGATGCGTTCGGCATCTTCTTACGGGCGATGTCCAACAAGTTTCCACCCTCCTCATTGTTCTTGTCATTATCCGTATAAGTGATGGCAAATTCCGTAAAGAACTTCAAACGGGAAGACACGGCATACTCCAAGTTCATCCGGTTGGAAAAACGGTGCAGCTCCTGCCCGATGATGGTACCCGTCTGCTTATAGTATCCGAAAGAAGCCCTGAACTTCGCCTTTTCACCTCCTCCGCTGACCGAAAGGTTATGGTCGTGCGTAAACCCGTATTTGGAAACCTCATCCACCCAATCCGTATTATTGTTGAAGTTCTCGAAGTCCTGGGCTGTTCCGTATGCATCCACAAACTGCGCCTTGTCGTAACTATATTCCGGGATATTGCAATCTTCCTGGTTCCGGTTGAAGTAAGCCTGCTTCATCAGCATCGTATAATCGTCGCCATTCAACAATTTAGTGCCTTCAGGCTGCTCCGACCCGGAGAAACGATAAGAATAACTCACCCGTGTAGGCCCCGTCACACCCTTCTTCGTCGTAATATCAATCACACCATTGGCTCCGCGAGAGCCCCAAATAGCCGCTGCCGCACCGTCTTTCAACACCGTAATCTCTTCTATATCGTCCGGACTGATACACAGCAATGAAGCAAATTGTTCCTGGTCGGCCGAAGCGAAATCAAAAGAAGCGTCGATATTGCTTTCAAACGGGATGCCATTCAACAGAATCAAAGGTTGCGAATTGGAATTGATAGAAGTGATACCCCGGATACGCATCACGGAACCACTGCCCAAGTCTCCTGAGTTCGCCACGATGTCCAGTCCGGCAATACGCCCTTGCAAGGCATCGTCGATGGAAGCCACAGACACCCCTTCGATAGCTTTCGTATTGAACTTCTGCATGGCTCCGGAATATTCCCGTTCCGGTATGGCCAAACCGCCTCCTCCCACGAGTTTGGAGGCTTTTACAGTAACCTCCTTCATGACATTCTGGGATTCCAGTTTCACATCGAATTTGCGTTTGTTCCCTATGGACACAGTCAATTTCTTATACCCGACAAAAGAAAAATTCAAGGAGTTGTTGGGATTCTTGATTTTCAGAGAGAAGTTTCCGTTGAAGTCAGTCAAAGCCGAAGAATAAATACGGCCATTCTTGTCTTGTTCTATCACGGTCGCCCCGATAAACCCCTCGGGTTCGTCTTCTGCATATACCTTTCCGGTCACTATCACACCTCCATTTTGGGCAAGCAGTCCATTGTGACAGAAAAGCAATGCAAACCACAATAATATAGCATATACCTTATTCATAATCTTTTATTTAAAGTCTATTTTTGATAATTAATCGCATGGTCCACCAAATGCAATACGGCTTTTGACGAAGACAAGATTTGAGTGGCCAACGTATAGTCGTTGTTGTTCACGATATAGTCACGGGTCAATACATTATAATCCTCTTGATTCGATGTGATGACTTTGGCCTGCTGTGGACCTCCGCTCCCGTTTTCCGGCTCAAAAGTGATACTGCTGCCGTCACTGCTCGCTTTGACATACACAAAGATTCCCTTATCATCCCGCGCGGCCGTCGGATAAGCCTTGTCTTGGTAAGAAACTCCGCTCACCGGCAACATGCCGTCTATAAAATGGAAGCGCAGGAAATTCAACAAATAGCGTGTCCAATCTGCTTTCACATCCAAATCCGTCTGGGCACTGATTTCGTCCCACGTATGCAGGTCGGGGTCGTCACGGAAAGTCTCTTCCAACGCTGCACGCGTAGGCACCAGCACGGTATAACGGAAATTATTAAAGGAAGTCACTACCGGTCCTATGCCGGACATCTTGCTGTTCTCCCCCTCGGAAGTTTCAAAAATCGGTTCTATATCTTTATAGTCTTCGTTATCGGCCAGGGACAAAAAGACATCGTCATTCCCGACCAACAAATCAAAAAATGCGCGATAATCTTCATTGGCACTCATTGTATAGTAGACCGACTTGAAAGGATCCTGCAAAATCCGGTCTATAAAGAATGTACGGCCATTGTCCATCTCATAGCGTGCCTTTCTATGGTCTTTCTCTAAAGTAACAACCTCTGCCTCAGGCAATCCCATTTCCTGGTCACCTCCTCCTTGGACTTTCACCTGTTCGCCCGTTCCGGAAACCGCAAGCACGGAGCCGCCCTTTGTCAGCACATACGGCAAAGTACCCTCATCGATGAAACCGGAAAGAGGTTCATCGTCATTATCGGCCACCACAATATGCATGTCCAATATGTCTTGCAAGCGGTTAGCGACCTCTTCGGCCCCTTCCGTATCCAGGGCATCCGCCCCGACCGTCCGCAAAAGCGCGCCTTTCGAGCCGTCTTCGTTCGTATCATATACGTCTGCAACCACTTTTCCCATCTTCACATAAAAAGACCAGATTTCCCGCTTGTCAACTCCTTCATTCGCCCAAAGTGCCCATGTGATGGGATCCCGGTAATTCGCCATGGCATCGTCTGTCGGGACAAGCAAGTTATATTGGTTATCCATAGAACGCAGGTAAAGGTGGTATTTCAGGTTGTTCACGTCATCCATATCATCGTTTTTAATGGCTGCGGACATGGTGGTTGTCGTGTCGGCCGTCAACACCGGACCGTACACGGCCTGATAATCCACGGGCGGATAGACTTTGTCCGTCATATACACGATACCGTTGCATGCGATGTATGCCTTTTGTACATCCTCCTCCTTTACAGACATCTCAAAACCGGCATTATCCGTCATGATATCCCAATTATGAGGCAAAGAAGTCAAGAAAGACAAACGCTGATGGTTTTGCAGGAAAACTGAAATCACATTCGTAGGCACCTCGTCCCAGTCTCCGTAAGAATCCCGTAAGAACTGTCCGCGCGACGACTCCCAATAATCTTCCATGGCCGCATCGGAAGGGACGAACATGACTCCCATGTCCGTATTCCCGCCATAAACATTATTCGACGGGTCGAAAGCCAACGTCCCGTAGCCCATAATATCCACTTTTTCATCCGGGTCGGAAGAAAAATCTGTTTGGTTAAAATAACGCTTTACAAACACGGAATCCTCGATACTCCCCGCCCCGTAATAAGCTTTCACGGCATCGTCCACACTCCCGTCATAATACGGATAAGCAAACTTTTCCATCAGACCGGCAAAAGTGTTCATCTCCGCCGTCGAATTGATAACTTCCGACATATTGGGAGCGGGAGCCACTACGTCGTCCGCAATATGCAAATAACCGTTCTTGCAGGTCACATCCTTCCGATTGGACTCCACATGAGCGTCATTCACATAAAATCCCTGAGTATCATAGGGCTTGTCCGTCTCTCCTTTCATGATTACCGCCCAATCGGCTTCTGTCAGGCCGGAAGTCGAAAAGAATTCCGGTGTCCAATATAATACCATTTTAGAACCGTTGTCAGCCAAATAAGCCCCCTTGCGCTCGCGAAAACGGTTCCAAAAAGCAGTCTTCGGCAACGCGGCCGGCTTCACAAAAGAAATACTGTCTAAATAAGAAGCAGACGTTGCACGCCTTAAAGCGATGCCTTCCCCAATCCCCTGGTCGTTTGAAGAAACATTAGCCAGCATGTGACTCAAGTAAGTCATATTCAGCATAGAGGAATTAAATAAATAACGCTTTTCCGAAGCGGACATATTGTGAATCAGTGTCGGCCCGTCGCCTGTAAGTCCCTTTGAAAGGAAGTAACGGGAAAAGGCCTCGTCATTAGCCGGAAACATGGTCTTACTCCCCGTAAGCCTCAAGGTCTCCTTATATCCTAAATCGTTCACCAACGCCAAATAGCAGTCAAACTGTCCGCTCGACTCCAAATATTCATAAATATTGGCACCCAACCAACTCGGTTCCTCATTATCATAAATATAGTCATCCTTGCATGAATTCAACAAAGGAAAGCCTAACACGATGTATAGGCACCACCTCACGACCTGCTTTACATTTCTTTCCGCATGCATCTGTTTAGTATTAGAGATTTATACTTTTTAATATTTCACACCGCCTACTTTTCTTCATTTCGGCAATACAAATTTAGCGGATATTTGGTCATTTGGAAATAGAAAGTTGCATCAAAATTTAAAAAATACAGTTCATAGCAACAACAATCACCCGTATTGGCCCCGTCATAACGCAAATAATACCGTATGAGCATTAAATGTTTCTCTTTTAGTTCTCATGAGTGTGTCATTTACACTTTGCAACAAAAGAGACAGAATCGTTTAACTCTTTTAACGATTCCGTCTCTTTTCATTTTCTTCCGCTCCGGCAAATATATGCGCCGTCTCCTTTATAATCCGCCAGGAAACGCCGGCCATCCACTTTTGATAAAAGCAGAATGGCGGCACTCAAACTTACCCGCCTCCGCGAGGAAGGCAAGCCGTTCGTTTACCGAACGCCCCAGTCCATTCATATCATAACGTCGGATTTTCCGGATTTGGGCAGACAAAAAGAAAGGTAAATTCGATTTATTTACAGCAAGAGAAGCCCGTCATGGAAGCGTTCCACGCATTTTTCAGCATGTTTTAAATACATATTTTGGCATTTCAGCCTGTTTTTCCACCGTTTTTAACTCCAAACGCGTTTCAATCTCAGCCGAACGAAAAATCGCTTGGCTGAAGAAACACTTTTTTTCTCCGCACATCATTCCGGCAACCTCTGTACATCGGCTGAAAAACGGCCTGAAAACGGAAAACGAACGTACCCTCTCGGGACGTTTTTTCTCTATTTGGAACGTTTTCCCCGACAAAAACAAAATATCAGATTGACGGGAAAACATCGACATATACTTGCACTTCAACCGTCCGCATACAGTAAGACCTATCTTCCGACAGACTTCGTGACAGGTCAAATCCGCATATCGCTGACAATACGTTTCCGCCTCCCTACATGAGAATCGCATATTTCCGGAAATCTTCGGAAGAGGGGACGAATACCGAAATCTCGCGCACCGGACATTGACATTCTGACAAAATGAAAATCCGGCCCTTATGCCCCTGAAAGGACATAAGAACCGGACTTTTATAAAAAACGCTTTTAAGACCGTTCTACTTCGTCTTCGGCAAAGCCTCCTCCACGACTTTGGCCACTTGCCGGGCCAAGGCATCGAATCCGGCCTCTACAGGATGCGTGCCGTCTCCCCCGGCATAATATTCGGGATGGTCTGCCACAACGCCCCACAAGTCGTTGACCTCGATACCCTGCGACTTCACATATTCCGTCGCGATGGCATTACGGGCCTTCATACGCTCCGTGATTGGAGCAAAGTCCTTCATCCCTTCACCTTGCCGTACCGGCGTAATCGTGGCCCAAATCAGTTTGGCATCAGGCGCGTACTTCCTGATCAACGCCACATACTCCGGAAAGGCCTCCGCATACTCTTCCTCCGTATAATCGAAGCCATGCAAACCATTGTTGAAATGAATCACGTCGAAATGATTGTGCTTCAGTATGGCCGCCACTTCATCGAGCAAGGCAGGGTCGCCCACACTCTTCGAACCGGAAAGCCGCCCCACGTAGGCTTTGCCTTCCAACAACTTTTCGACTTTGGGGTGATACCCTCTCGTGATGGAATTGCCGAGCAACAGGACGTGAGGCTTGTCCGTCTGGTTGGCCCCCGTCAACCAGACATCGGACCATTCGATGTATTCGCGGGCAATATGTTCCTGTGCCCCGGCGGGAGCACAGAAACCTATAAAACCGAATAGAACGGCCGAAAAAAGTACTTCTCTCATGACGTCCCTACTTTTTTAAGAAACGGTATATCTTGGCGTCTTTTCCGGGTACGGTGTAAGAAAGGCCGTCCTTGCCGACCTTCACATCGTCTCCGCTCCACAATTCCTTGACAGAAGAGAAAGAAGACGGGGAAAGCCCCAAACGCTCCAAAGCCACCTTACCGGCAATCTGGTTGTCTTTATAATTCACAACAGACACATACAAATACTTTTCCGTATCCAAGACGAAACAGTTCTCCGCTCCGTCGCCCTTGTCGTTGTACTCACGATAGCCATACACCGGACGGGCCGAACGGCCGAAATCCGCCATTTCGTTTACGTCCTTGTTCATCAAAATCTTTTGGGCGCGTTCGCGGGAAAGTTTGGCATCCCCACGTCCGGACTTGTCCTCCAAGTTGTAATTGTCCGACACCAATACCATCCCCGACACGGCACCATTGGTGATACGGGCACGGTTCTCGCCTTCCGTTTCCTTATCGGCATCGTTTCCTACCAGCACGAGATGGTCCGGGTCGTTATATTGGTAGAACTCATTCGTCCACCAACCGCCCGACACGGCGTTCAGGCTGTATTCCGACTGTCCGATCTTGCCCCAAGTGTCGCAAGCGATACGGCGTGAGTTCCCGTACTGATAAGGGAATATCGGAGCGATTGAAAGGGCGATGAACATCGGTTCGCCTTTGTCCACCTCGCTGATGAAGTGGGAGAAACCTTCGTTATAAGCCTCCACAGCCGTGGTCACGTCCTTATTATAATAGGAGTCGGCCTGCACCATGCCGTTGCTGGTAAAGTCCACTTTCAAGTATTCAAACCCCTCTTTTTTCTTGTTCTGCACTTCACGGCTGATAAATTCTTTCGTTCCGGGATGCGTGGGGTCGAGGCAATACGCACCGTCCAGCTTGGCCGGTTTACCGTTCACCTTAATCACACATTCATACCCTGTATATTGACTTCCTTCGCAAATCTTCTGATACAACATTGCCTCGTTCCACCACAGACAGAAAGGCGTGACGTACGAGCCAGGCACCTGACCGTTCTTCTTCGCCACTTCCGTGAACTTGGTGCGTTGCTCGCTGTTCATGCCGTCCCAAGCATCGATACTCATGATGTTGATGCCTTGGCTGTTGCAAAATCCATTCGGTTTCAATGTCTCCTTGAAGTATTCGGAAACAGCCACGTCCACATCATAGCTGTTCTTGTCCGACATCACACCCCAGCTCTGCCAGCCAAAGGGTGTACCACGCTTCCATGTCTTACGCATGGGTTGCACCAAAGTATTGGCCCGGGCATACTCCTCCATTCCATTACGCCAATCAGCAAAAGCTCCGATGAACATCAATGCCGAACGCACCTCCGGTCCCCACACCTTCCCGTGCGGCAGCTCGTCGCGCGTTTCTTGGTTCGACACACCGGAGAACACCTTCAACGCTTCCACGCGACTGTCGCCCGAAGCTTTCACCTCCACCGCACTCTTCCAGCGGTTATGCTCCACCGAACCCAGCACGATGCCCCGGCGACTCTCTCCTGCGTAAAGCGCGGAAACCTCGTAAGAGGTCATATCGCCCGTCAAACGGTTCTTATGGTAACGTACGAAACCATCATTGTCGAAAGGCACTTTCAACATGCGGTTCGTCTGCGCCGGAGCGTACAGGTCGTAGGGCGTAGCCACCGCTACGGGCGCAAGGTAGTTGGAACGAAGGGAAGCATCCCCCTTCAATACGACATCCGTCAACACGTAATCCCGTCCCTCATATACGTAAAACTCTTGCGTAAGGGTCACGTCGTCGCCACTGGCAGGCGATGAGAAGACAAACGTATGGCACGTCCCCTTTCCAAAGGCATCGTTCACCGTCCGCTTTTGGTAGTCGGCCTCTGCGCACGAAGCCGAACTGATACGGAAACCGTCCTTACCATGGATGTCGTACGTAGCCTCCGGCACCGACCTCATGAATACGGGCCGGTAAGCCTTCCCGCCGTTATACTCCACATTGAATTGTTTTCCATTCTCTACGTACGTGATGCGCAAATCGCCCGCCTTGATGACCACATCTTCCGCCATAGCCGCCACAGCCGGGAACAGGCATGCGCACCACATTGTGCAAATCACTCCTTTCTTACTCATTTTCATATAATTATATCACAATCTTTTAATATACCAAAGTTTTGCAGACTTCTTTCGTTCCATCAGCATAGTGAATCCTCACCAGAGCCATACCGTTGAAATGTGGCAAGTCCAATTCCACTTGGGTACGACCTGACAAGTCCCTCGTACCGTTCAGACGTCCCTGCATATCATAGACCTCTATGCGATTCATATCTTTACCGGAATAAACCATCAAACGCTTTCCTCCGAGGGGTACGACTTTCGTTCGAGCCATTGCTTCATCTTCCATGTCTTTCACTCCACTGCCTCCCGTTTTCTTAAAGCGGTACACACGTACATCTTTCTCTGGAACACTATACGGTAAGCTCCCGTCCACTTTTACTAATTCATTCGTCCAAAGCTCACGCACTTCGGAAAAAGCATCGGAAGAAATATCCAGTAAATCCAACGGTATACTACCCGAAAGCTCATTTTCCTGATAATTAAACGCCGCTACGTACAGATATTTATCGTTATCGAACATGAAGAAGTTTTCCGCTCCGTCGTAATTTCCATTATATTCCTTACAACCATATACAGGTTTGAAAGAACGTCCCATATCCGCCATCTCGTTAATGTCTTTATTCATCATGACCGTCTGCGCCACTTCACGCGACCGTTCTGCCCAACCTCGACCAGAACGGTCATTCAAACTGAAATTATCAGCCACAAGCAACATGCCCGTCACAGCCCCGGTAGTGAAACGCGCACGGTTTTCACCAATCGTATTGTTCAACTGGTCACCAGTCCCTATAAGCACCAAATGGTCTGGGTCATTGTATTGGAAAAGACGATCGGTCCACCATCCGCCGGATATGGCATTCATACAATATTCCGAATGGCCGATAGCCCCCCACGTGTCACAAGCGACACGCCTTGAATTAGCATACTGATAAGGGAAAAGCGGCGCGATAGAAAAGGCAGCAAACATTGCATATTTATCCATCTGACGCCGAATGTAGTCCATACCCTCGTTATAAGCCGCCACCGCTGTAGTTACTTCGGGATTATAATAAGAGTCTGCCTGTACAATACCACAGTTCACGAAGTCCATTTTCACGTATTTAAAACCGTATGTGGCCTGCGTACGCAAGAAATTTGCCATAGCACTCTTCGTATATGGATGTGTGGGGTCCATACAATAAGCACCATCATACCAAATGGGTTTACCATCCGCTTTGAGTACAACATCCCAACGCGTCCACTTTGTCCCGTCGGCAGCCTGCCCCAAGACATCGTCCCAGTTAGGATTCTCTCCGCTCCACATGGAGAAAGGCGTACTGTAACAACCCACCACTTGGTTCTTCTCCTTGCATTGGTTTATAAAGTTCAAATGTTCAGTATTGCTCATGCCGTCCCCTGCGTCAAGGCTGAATACGATATTCCCTTGATTATTGCAAAAGCCGCCTGGAACCAGCACTTCATGATAATAATCTGAAATCTCCACATCGGTAGCGTATGAGTTTTTCTCAGCCAATACTCCCCAACTCTGCCAACCGAAAGGCGTGCCAAGCGTCCAGCTTTCCGTACGCGGTGCCACAAGATTGTTGGCATCTGCAAATGTCTCCATTCCTGTACGCCAATCATCGAAATAGCCAATCAGCATACGGGCAGAAGTAATCACCGGTCCGTTCACCTTACCATGAGGAATAACATCACGCGTTTCTGAAGTTGACGCACCAGAATATACATGAAGTTCATTCACAGCCCCGTTATTCGACAAGTTGGCAGTGATGGCACTTTTCCACAAATTATGGTCTACTGAGCCCAACACCAAACCTTCCCGACTGCTTCCTTCATACAGAACCGACACCTCGTATGAAGTGACTTCTCCACTCATCTTATATTTTCCATAACGTCCGAAACCGTCATTATCAAACGGCACTTTCAGCATCCGGTTTCCGTCATTGGACATATAAAGCGTATAAGCCGTTCCGACCGAGATCGGAGCCAAATAATTGCTTCGGATAGCAGCATCCCCTTCCAAGGAAAGGTCTGTCAACATATAGTCCTGTCCGGGATAAATATAAAAACGTTGTTTCATCGTCACCCCGTCACCATTCTCAGGAAGACTGAAAGTAAAAGTATAGCACTTGCCCGTTCCAAATTCATCATCCACTGCAGCCTCATCATAAGAGACCTCGGCAAAGGAAGCTGTGGTCACCTCACGCGCCTCCCCTTCGGTATTATCATAACGAGCGGCAGAAGCCGAATGATTCACTACGCACTTCCGCGCAGCACCCTCTTCATTCAGAGCATTAATACGAAAGGCTTTCTCACCTTCCATATAAGTGACTTTCCACATCCCGTCCGTCACGACGATATCGTCGGCTTGCACAGCCATCGGCACAGTCCATAAGGACAATATGAACATTTTCTTTGAAATACGTATCCAATCTATTTTCATTGCTATTCGTTTAAGAGTTAATTTTCCAAGCATTATATTCACGGTCACAAAGAGACTAAAAAAAACAGAAAAACCGCAAGAATTACGGCGCAAAAAATAGAAAAAATGCTTCAGGCCGCTTCCTCAATGGAAAAAGCGGCCTGAAAAGGGAATTATTTCACTACTATCGTCTTCCGGAACACGATATCGTCTGAAGCATGTCCGACTTGTATTTCAAATTCGCCCGGCTCTACCAGACGGTGCAAAGTCTCGTTGTAGAATGCCAATTCATCGATAGGCATCTCCAAACGAACTTCAACCTCACCGCCCGCCGGCACTTCCACTTTCTTGAAAGCCTTCAGTTGCTGAATGGGCATGACCACCGAGCTGAATTTATCACGTACATACAATTGTACGACTTCCTTTCCGTCTCTCCGACCGGTATTCTTCACTTTCAACGTCACACTCAGCTTGCCTTGGCCTGAAAATACCGTATCGCTCAGGTGCACATCGGTATATTCGAAGTCGGTGTAACTCAAACCACGGCCGAAATTCCACAATGCGTAAGGCTTCTCGAAAATATAGTGGCCGTTTGGTTCCTCATAACTTCCACCTTGGTCGAACACTTGCTCGCGGTCGGAAGGATAATAATTATAATAACACGGTGTGTTACCCGTACTGCGAGGGAACGATACATTCAGACGTCCTGAGGGGTTCACTTTGCCCAACAAGACATCGGCCATGGCATTTCCCTGCTGTTCACCGCCATAGAACTGCAATACTACGGCATCGGCATGCTCTTTGGCCCAAGTCATAACCAAGGGTTTACCGGTAATGAGCACTACGACAACAGGCTTACCGGTAGCTTTCACCGCCTTCAGCAGGTCCAACTGCTTGCCGGGCAAATCCAGCGAGGAGAGGTCGAATCCCTCGCCCGAAGTCACGTTCTTTCCTTTCGCGCCCCGACCCAGCCAAACACTACGCGTACCGACTGCCACAATGGCAATATCGCTTTTCCGAGCCAATTCCACTGCTGCGGCAATACCGTCATCCTTTTGACTCCACCAATCGCAACCGTCCAACTGGTTTACCTGCACATCCTTGCCTACGGCCTGTTTCAACCCATCGAAAAGCGTAACACATTCACGATTGTCAAATTCCACCCAACCGTAATCACCTGCCACGCCGTAATTACTATTCGGTCCTAACACGGCAATGGATTTGTATTTTTTCAGGTCGAGCGGCAAAATATCATTCTTATTCTCCAAAAGCACGATGCTTTCGTCTGCCACCTTCTTGGCCAATGCCACATGTGCTTTGCTGCGCACCACCTTGTCCACTTTATCCGGGTCGCCGTAAGGGTCATCGAAAACACCAAGGCGGAACTTGGCAGCCAACACGCGGCGACAAGCGCGGTCTACGTATGCTTCATCCAATATGCCTTTGTTCACTTGGTCTTCCAATGTCTGATAAGCCCAGTCGTACACATCCATATCTATACCTGCTATCAAAGCCTTACGGGCAGCCTCTTCCGAAGTCTCTGCAGCAAAATGGAACGACTTCAGGCGGTCTACCGAGCCCCAATCGGAATATACAAAGCCTTTGAAACCTAATTCCCCACGCAACAAGTCGGTCATGAAATGGGCTGAATGCGCCACGGGTATCCCGTCGTATGCACTATAACATCCCATGATGGACACCGGATCGGCATTCTGGATGACTTTGGCAAACGGATAGGCATAAAGGTTACGCAACTCACGCTCCCCCCCCGGCACGGAGGCACAGTTTAATCCGCCCGTAGGCGTACCGTGCGCCACGAAATGCTTCGGCATGGCTCCTACACCCTCGGCCTGCGAACCACGTACGAAAGCCGTTCCCATCTCACCGATTAGAAAAGGATCCTCGCCAAAGGTTTCCTCTACACGTCCCCAACGCAAATCCCGTGCGATGTCCAACACGGGGCATTGCAACTGGCGAATACCGATGACATGGGATTCACGCCCGATGGCACGGGACATTTCTTCCACTAATTCCGGGTTAAACGTCGAACCCTGTGCAATAGCCTGCGGAAATATCGTGCACCCGTTTTGTGTCACCCCATTGATGCCTTCCACCGTTACCAAGGCCGGAATCCCCAAACGATTCTGCGTAAGCAAATATTCTTGCATTTTATTGAACAATAACGCAGCCTCCTTGGCCGACTTGCTCATTTCATGTACGCTCCCCGGACTTCCTCCCTTATAAGTATTTTCAATGGCATTAATGTCACTCGTAGAGTTGTTCTGCAATTGCAATACTTTTTCATGAAGGGTCATCCGGCGCAGCAAGTCCTCTACCCGTTCCTCTACAGGCAACGAAGCATCTTTGTACCTGGGCTTCTCTTCGGCCACGGACGAAATCGCACCGCATATCAAGAAAGCGGCAAATAAAAACTTCTTTTTCATTCCTTATTCTTTAAAAACTCAAACTATATAATTTTATTCAATATCTTCCGACTACAAAAATAACTCTCACGGAACGTCCCTATGAAATCCATTTACTCCAAAAAACAGCGGTATTGACGCAGGACTGACTTAACAAACAGGACTCCTCGGGCACAATCCGAACTTCCGATAGAAGAAAAGACCCGGAATACCTTCACAGGCGTCCCGGGCCAAACAACCTAACCTAATTCACAGTTAATCACTTAAACTGTGCTTCTTTATTTTACAATCTTAGCAACCTTACTGCCGGATTTCACAACGAACACACCCTTACCGTTTACGGTAATAGCCTCATTCGTCATGCCCCGACCCACCTCGGCACCTTGCATATTGTAAATATTCACTCGTATATCATCGTCAGCCACTACCGTCAGCGCATCGCCATCCAGAGTCACCTTCAAAGCCGCAGAAATAGATATAGATTTTACACCATCCACACCTTCTTCGAGCGTAACATCCGTCGTAACAAACGAAGTAGCCGCATAAGCATAGTTCACGGCTTGCACACCCACTGTATAATCACCTGCCGGTAATTTGTCGAAAGTGTAATATTGATAATCTTCTGCATAAGTAGTAGCATACGTTCCGAACATCTGATAAGCCAACTGTTTACCCGTTTCAAGATTAGCCGGAACCAAAATACGGAACACGCTCCCGTCTTTACTCCGTGCATACACATTGTACATGGCTTTATTTCCATTCCCCATTTCCGAGCGATCCCATTTCAAGGTAATGTAACCTTTTCCTGTTTCCGCTTTTATGATTTCCGGCTCATCGGGCATAATGATTTCCACCCCGTCCGTCACATTATAACTGGGAACCACATCATCGGCTTTGTCTGTCCAATCCGTGCACATAATATCCAGCAGGCCATCTCCGTTCACATCGCCAAAGGCCACATCCATTGTTTGTGTATCACCATCACTTTGAGGTATTCGTGCTCCCCAACATTCTGCCGTCCAATAATCGGCATATTGCGGATTACCGTAAGCACCAACCTGCCCTTCACTCACACTAAACAAACGACTCCATGAATAAGCTTGACCGAATTTTTCGGGAATAGACTCGTCTTGGCAAATTTCGTCACAACAACCACGTTGGTAGAAATCGGGAATGTCATCCCCATTGAAATCGGCATACATAACTCCCAATTTCGCCACCGTATGCGCCGGAAGAATACCTGTAGGCCATTCTTCCACCGAAGCATAATCCTCTCCTAAACCAAACACCAGATAATTCGAGAAACGTGGTCTACCCCCAGCAACAGCCCCATGTATCCATAAATCCATCTTACCATCCTGGTCAAAGTCGGTCGCCAACATCAAACCGGAATCCATTCCCCAAGCCGAAAACACATCCCTCACCTCATATTTAGAATCATGTGCAATACCGACTATATCTAATATATTTTGAGCTGCTTTGACAAATTTGTCCGTCACATCTTGAAATTCCCCGTTTTGTAAGTTACGGTAGAAACGAATTTCATCACCACCGACCTCGACACCGACAGAGGTCTTGTCTTCCGTCCCGTCTGCCCAACCTGTAGCCACGATATCCAACCAACCATCGTTATCGAAATCAATAAACGCCACGGAGCCATGAGATAAGGGCTTAGCTTTCATCGTCGGTTCCTGAGTATAATCCCCCGGAGTTGTTACTCCTGTTTCCGGATCATATACGCCTTCAGACACCTTATAAAGTCCATTCCGATTGGGTTCTATATCAAAAGGAAGAGGATGAAACACATCCATATTCTCAAACCGTTCCCCATTAATGTTGCGGAACAGTTTGACAAAACGTCCTTCAGAAGCCTGACCTGTAACCAGCACATCGGTATAACCGTCACGGTCATAGTCTCCCGTAACCAAAGAAGCATACTGAGAGCCTTCATTAAAAAGAAAATTATCATCCCCAGTATAATTAAAAGCAGCTAAAGCCGCATCTTCCACAATTTCAAACTGCCCGCCGCCTAAGTTTTTTACTAACGTATAACGAGGATTCAACCCAGACATGTTTCCACCTTGATTCAAGGTAATGAAATCTACCAACCCATCGGAATTGAAATCAAAAGGCTGGCTCCCAAAGCCACGAAGCGAAACAGGCAATCCGTTCTTCATGCCTACAAAAGTTTCCGTCACTACGGTATCCATGACGACTTTACCATCTATTATAGAGTCTTTCAATTCATACTTACCGTTTTCTTTGTCAATCCAAACCGTATCTTTAGAATACAGTTTGTTGTACGTAGTGTCATTCTCAAAAATGGCTTCCAAATTACCAGAAAAAGTACCATCCCCATTGGAGCGAGCATACACACCACGGCATGCCCAACCATTCTCACAAGACGTTCCACCGTAATATACATCCATAAAACCGTCATTATCGAAATCAGCCACAATCGGGCATCCCCGATGTACTGGCCATCCTACTTGATCACGAAAATCCCGGTTCTGTTCGAACGTCACAACATCTTGCCCTTGTGTTGCCATCACTCCCCCTATCCAACACAACAAGGCCATCATTCTAAAAAAAGTAGCATTTTTCATGTTTTCTGTATTTTTATTCGTTTAAAGTTATATTCAAAAGCCCCGGACAGCCCTATTCAGGCCGCCCGGGCCTTCACTCACAAAAATCACTATAACCTTGTTCCTTTACTTTACAATCTTAACTGCCTTGCCACCGGCTTTCACTACGAACACACCTTTACCATTTACGATAATAGTTTTATTCGTCATTCCTGAAGCTACCTCAGCACCTTGCATATTATACACATTCACTTGCATATCGTCAACACTCGTCACGACAATGGCATCACCGTTGACTACAACTTGCATACCCCGTGCCACAGCCTGTGAAGCCACACCATCATAATCACTCTCAGACACTGTCACTTCTGTCGTGTTCCATGCCGTAGCCTGATAAGCGTAATTCACAGCCTGTACACCCACAATATATTCACCCATAGGAAGTTTGTCGAACAAATAGGACGCCTCACCATCCTCATTGCCAGTGTTCACATAGCAACCGAACATAGCATAGGACAACTGTTTACCTGTCTCGATATTAGCCGGTACAACCATACGCATCGCACCTGTCTCCTTATTCTGAATATAAACATTGAACATCGCGTCATTACCATTGTTCATCTCTGAAGCTTCCCATTTTACCAATACACGCCCCTTCTCAGCCGTAGCCGTGATTTCACCTATTTCATTAGGAGCCGTAAACTCCACACCTGAGTTATTCCAACTGATGACCTGCTGATCATTACGCCCGTTGTCCGGGCTACCGGTATAATCCGAAGTAAGGAGTTCCATGTTATTGTCATTATCGAAATCTCCGAAATTATTCACACTCGGTTCACTTTTAGCCAAATAACCGCCAAACACCTCATTACTTTCATCATTAAAGAAATAAGTATTATAAGTCGTACTATTATCACTTAAATCCACAAAACGTCCCCAACCGGCAGCTTCCCCCGTGGCAGGATTGACTTTAGAAGTCCATCCATTTGTCATATAATCGGGATAATCATCCCCATTGAGATCAACCCAAATAAAACGATAACAAGAAGCCATCGCGGCTGGAGTTATATCAGTCGGAATTTCCTCCAAACGGAAACCATCCCCATCCGATATGTTTCGCAAACAGTTGGCTTGCTTCAAATCACGCTGGCCTCCCCAACCGTTGGAACAGCCTTGTGTACCTAATTGCATCAAATCTGTACGTCCATCCTGATCGAAGTCCACAGCTACGGTAATACCTTCTTCACATCCCCAGGCACGGAAAACATCAGCCACAGTACCGTCTTTGGTCATACCATAAGCATCCAAGACTTGACTGGCCGCTTCAATTAAAGATGGCGAATTGGTCACATCTTGAAACTCACCATTCTGTAAATTGTGGTAGAAACGGATTTGGTTTCCGCCTTGTTCCACACCCGTAGCCGTCATGTTGTCGCGACCGTCACAATAACCGGTGGTCACAATATCCAACCAACCGTCTCCGTCCAAGTCAATGAATACCACCGACCCGTGAGACATCTGTTTCGGCCGCTTCGTAGGCACTTCCGTATATTCTCCGTCAACTTCGAGCCCCGTATCAGGATCTATCCCTCCTTCCGTCTCTTCAAAAAGCCCCATCTTTGTTGGTTCCTCGTCAAATGGCAACGGATTAAACACTCGCGCTTCTTCGAAATGGTCACCGTTCACATTACGCAACAGCATCGTATAACGTCCTGCAGGACCATTACCACAAAGCAATACGTCCGTAAAGCCATCCTTGTCATAATCACCTGTCACCAATGAACCGTAAGGGGTATTTTCATTAAATTTGTCACCACTCGTATTGGAAGACAAGCCCCCGATAGTCGCAAGCAAAGAATCTTCCAAAACCTCAAATTGCCAATTCCCCTTATTAATCACTAACACATAACCCTGAGATGTACCGGTATCGTTTCCACCAGTATTAAGAATAATGAAGTCCACTAAACCGTCATTATTAAAATCAATAGGCTGACTGCCTTGGCCGAATGCAGTACGCGGTAACCCGTTAGCCATACCCACAAAAGTCTCGTTGACCACCGTATCCATGACCACCTTACCATCGAAAATAGAATCTTGCAATTCATATTCGTTGTTGTCCTTATCTATCCAAATTGTATCCTTGGAATAAACCTTATTATACGTTGTGTCATTCTCAAAGATAGCATCATATACGCCTTCAAACTGACGGTCTCCCAAATTCTTGACCAATACACCACGTGACGACCAACCTTTGTTTTCGGATGTACCGTTTAGATACATATCCATTAATCCGTCGTTGTTAAAGTCGGCCACAAACGCCCGACTCCTGTGGCTTGGCCATCCCCCCATGTCACCCAAAGTGAAATCCGTCTTGAACGACAAAGGGTCTTGTGCTTGCACCTCTTGAAAACTTCCCAATACGGCACAGCCTAATACCATTTTAACTACAAGTTTTTTCATATATATTCTTCTCCTATATTTATAATTCATTTTTTAATGACAAATATACCCCGTCTTTATTTCAGGAACCATACGCTCTCATCCATAAGCCGATCCTGTATGTTACTTCCGCCGTCTTTGAAACGAGCGGCTACTTTTTCGGCCGCATAAGCTGGCCACTGTCCACGATGACGTGCAATACGCATCAAATCGAAGAAACGACTGCCCTCAAAAGCCGTCTCAGCGGCCATCTCATCAATGATACAGTTTTCTACATATTCAATAGAATCAGCTTTGGCAGCAGCTAAACGGACAGGATCTGTAGAAATCGCTTTTCTTTCTACTTCCTCACCCGTTTCCTCATCTGTTTCCGTTACTATATCATACGGTGTATAATCCGGAATGAGATAATCCGAACCGGTATAGCCAATAGCCCGGCCACGACCACGAGTGGCAGTCCCCACATTATTATCATACGTATCTGATGTAAAATCCAAGAACATCTCCCCTGTACGTTCACCTACAGGAATTCTCGAAGCATTGACCAACGTCGTCTTGTTCAACCCGTAAGCCAATATAGCAAAAGCCGTTGCCGGACGACCATAACGGTTAATAGCCTCAGCCAAACGTAAATAAACTTGTGACGCACGGTATACCGGCAAATTACGCACATAACGCAAACCTCCCAAAACCTCATTTTCCGGATCTTCTACCCCACCGGATACGGACAAAGAATAGAATTTATCAATAAGCGCACCCTTATAATCTCCTACACCATTGGTACTGTAAGAGATGGATGCAATAGCACCGTTCGGGGATTCAATCTGTCCACGCAAATCCCCCGTAAAGAATCCCTGTATACGAGTTGCATTCTCGGCAGCATAAAAATGTGACACACGTGACATCCAATTCACAAAAGAAATTGCCGGCACAATCGACGGGACTTCATTGTATGACCAACGTACCAATTGCGGATGGTAAGAATCCGGACGGGAACTGTAAACCAAAGAAGAAAGCAATTCGTTGGAGCCCATATCTATATAAGTTGAAATCCACGCCCCAGATGCACTCCCACGAGCGGCATTATCCCAATAGTAACCATTAGCACCGGTCAGAGTCAATTTACGCTTATCAATAAGGCGATAGTAAGCTGTAGCAGCATCTGCATAACGCCCCAAGAACAAGTATAAATCCCCCAACACCATATCTACCGGGAAAAACATTTTGCGAGAATCAAAATTGTCAATCGTTCCATAATCCAATGCACGGGCACCCACATACGGAGTCAGATCGTCAATGAGCAACTGTGCCAAATCTTCAAGCCCCTTCTGCGGATACTCCTTGAGTGCGGCCTCCAAGCTCAACACGGGTTCTTCAATCCAACTGACTTTCCCAGCAGCCAAGGCCAGTTGCCAATACGTCCAAGCACGGATGACTTTGATTTGCGCATATTCGGGAATCATAACCTTATCTTCGTAAAACACAATATTCGTGTCCATCTTCGCAATGGCATAATTACAATTATTAATGACATTGTAATAATCATAAAACGAGGCATATTCATTACCCGACGAAACACTAAAATTGGAAATCTCCTGAATGTCTACATTGGCATCCGCAGTAGCTTCCATCAAGTCGCCACGTAACTCTCCCAACAACACATAACGGTCGCCCAAACGTTGCACCTGCGAAAGGATACCCAACACAGAATAGAGGGAATCATTTGGAGAATCCAAACGGTTGTCCTCCTCAAAACCCACCGTAGTAGAATCTGTCTCCATCATATCCGTACAGGCCGGGAAAGCTGCCATACAAGCACAAACGACACCCACAGCTTTCATATAGTTTTTGATAAACGTCTTCATATTCACTTTCTTATTTTGCATTATAAATTCAATTTCACCCCAATCTGAAACGAACGAGATTGTGGTGTCAACCCGGCATCCACACCTTGGTAAAGCACAGACTGGTTGTATGAAAATTCAGGATCCGTACCCAAATACTTCGTCAGCGTGCAAAGATTGTTCACTGCAGCCCATACCGATACTCCTTGCAGGAATGAAGTGGAACGTACCGGAACACGGTATGACAACATCAGGCGTTTAAATTTCAAATAGGATGCATCCTCAATCCAACGGTCTGAGAAACGGGCATTCCCCATCGGGTCGTCATAAGTGGCACGAGGAATATCTGTCATTTGGCCATCTGCCATCCAACGGTTCTCCATGGCTATACTTTGGTTGGACAAACTGTTGCCCGACTCCAAGTTGGCACGTAAGGCATTGTAGGCATCATTACCCAAAGAATAAGTAAAAAGTGCTCCCAGTTCCAAATCACGCCAGCGGAAGTTCAAGTTAAAGTTACCATAAATATCCGGATTCGGGTCACCGATGACCACGCGGTCATCTTCCCCGATGATACCGTCTTTGGAATGATCCACAAAACGCATGTCGCCAGCCGAGAACGGAATACGCTGACCCGAAGAAGAAAGAATAGCAAGTCCGGCATCCGCAGCTTCCTGCGCTGTGACATACACCCCGTCGGTCTGATAACCATAAAACACACCTGCCGGCTGTCCTTCCGTAGTCAATACCGTTCCTCCGGCTACTTCCGTAGTGAAACTGCCATTGGGCAAGGACGTAATTTTATTCTTATAATGGCCTACGGTCAACCCTGCATTGAACTTGAAATCTTTCGTATCCACGATACGAGCATTGGCTGCAATCTCAAAGCCCCGGTTCTCCATTTCACCATTATTGTCATAATAATACTGTAAACCAGCTTCTTCGTTCAAAGAGCGGAGCGTCACCAAATCTTTCGTTTTGGAATAGAAATAGTCGATATTCATGTTCAAACGGTTCGCCAAAATGCTAAAATCAAATCCTACGTTAGCCCGGCCAGTGGTTTCCCATCTCAACTTTTCATTCCCGATATTGCTCAATACCACGCCCACAGCATCATTAGCCACCAAAGAAGAAGTGAAATAAGTACGGTTGGCATAAACAGGCAAATTACCGTTACCCGTCATCGTATAGGCCACACGCAACTTCAAATTGTTGATAAAATCCACATTACGCATGAATTTCTCGGAAGAAATGAGCCAAGCTCCACTGACCGACGGGAAATATCCCCACGACACACCGCATAAGTCTATTCCTCCGGCTTCGTTACCGAAACGAGAAGAAGTCTCCATCGACATTCCGATATTCAGGAAATACTTGTTCATAAAACCATAATCCGCATTCAAATACCAAGACATGTTACGATCCATGTATTCCGTCCCGAAAAGATAACGCAAGTCACTCGTCGTATTGGACAAAGCTGTCATATAGTCAGAACCCGTATTGTAGCCCTGACCGTATGTATACTTGAAATAGTCGTTATAAAAACGATAACCCAAGGCTGCGAACAGATTGTGCCGGTATCCTTTCAAAATATCCCATTTCAAATAAGCGTCCAACGAAAGGGAAGTCTGCCGAGCCATAGAACTGCGAACTTCGTTCAATGCCGTAGCATACACTTCACCCAAATCATTGTAAAGCGGCTCATTCGCTACGCCTGCATCCGGAATGAACAAATCTTCATTCTCCTTATCATAAGAGAAACCGAAAAGAGCAGCAGCTTCCAAACGGTCGGTAATCTGGTAAGTCGGACGCAAGTTCAGCGTGAAACGATATTTATCGAGCGTCGGCATATTATCTTTCTCCAACAAAGCCAACGGGTTACCATAATTCAACTCGTCCACATCCGTCAAACGACCGCTTAAAGAACCACTCTCATTATATTGATAAGGAGAATAAAGTGGCGACTTTACCAATGCAAGATAATACGGTGAGCGCATTCGATCCAATCCATCAAAAGTCACCTTATGTCCGGTCTGCGTATAAGCGATGTCGAACAATATCTTAAATTCGTCCGTCAACTTGATGTCTGAATTGAAGCGTACATTCAGGCGATCAAACTTTGTTCCATCTATGTTTCCATTATTTTGAGCATACCCCAAAGAGAAACGGTAAAGAGCTATGTCGTCACCACCCGACACAGAGATACCATAATTTTGGATAAAAGCTGTTTTGTTGATTTCATCCATCCAATCAGTATTATTATGTACAGCACGGTAAAAAGACCGCGAAGGGTCATCATTCGTGAACTGGAAATCTTCCACTTCATGCCGATCCATACCAGACATAACATCAGTGGCATAACGACGGTAGGCATCAGCTCCCATTACTGGCAATGTCTCAAAGGGTGTCTGAAATCCAAAAGAAATGTTAGCATCGATCTTCGTCGCCATCTCTCCGGCACGCTTAGTTTGAATCAACACAACGCCATTTGCTCCTCGTGTGCCCCAAATAGCCGAACCATTCTTCAATACCGTTACCTTATCTATATCTGACGGGTCAAGCAAAGTCAAAGGGTTATTGTAATAACCATCCACAATAGAGATTCCCTCATCCTGCATCTGCCAGACTACACCATCCACCACAAACAAAGGTTGGGAAGAAAGATTTAAAGAATTGTAACCACGCACAAAATAGGAAGCACTTGCCCCAGGCTCACCCGAACGGGCAGACGTACGCATCTGACCGGCCAATAAAGAATTCATATCTTCCGTCATGCTTAACGCGCTTGCCGTAAAACCGTCCACCACAACCCGTCCGTCCGACACGGACATTTCATCGTCATAATAAGAATGCCCCGGTACGGTATAGAGCGACACATTCACTTCTGTACGCCCTTTAACGGCTACCACTTGTCGGGAATATCCCGGCGCATCTACATAAAGCGGTACCCGCAAATCGGGCAATCCTATCTCGTAGTCACCATTTTCATCAGTCATCGCTGATACGTTTACATCAGGAGTTGTAATACGAGCACCGGCAAAGCCCAGCCCCGTCACGGCATCTACTACTCGCCCCTTCACATGGTAAGGCATCTGAACCTTTTCAGTCTGCCCGGTTTTTATCGAGTCTACGTGAGCCGTCTCCTGGCCCTTTAAGGCAAAAGAGAAAAAAGCTAAACCGGCCACAGTTCCCGTAAGTTTCAACAAATAAGAATTAAATATAGAATACATAACTCATCATGCTTTAAGGATTAACAAATCAAGGTACAGGCACAAAACGAATACGGTCTACTCGAAAACGACGACGATATTTCACATTTACCTCCGAAGCTTTCACATTGGTACGAATACGAAGCGTTGTACGCACCTTTACGTCATCTGTGGAATTATTCTCATCCATAAACCACATTCCATCATAATAATTGGCTGCGGGCAACTCCAATGCACTCCAAACTTTCAAAGTCTTCACTTTGTTATCGCCAACGCTGTCCCCGCCGATAATCAAATCCGGATCATCATCATCGTCACGCGATATATTAGAAGTACCATTTCTGTCTGCACGTGGATAAACCAAACGGAACTCCAGCCGCGTTTTTTCCTCGGCCAAAGCAACTCCGTCAATGACAGGTGGAACAAAATCCACATATACGTCATATTTGCCAGCCAAAATCTGAGGAATTTCGAAAGTGACTTCCGCCGTACCTGTAGCATTGGTCACCTCCAAATAACTATTGTTGCTCACGCCTTGCACGGCACTATTTACATCAGTATTGCGCACGTAAGCGCTCGTACTGGTACTCGTAGTCCGCCCATTCAAATACTCAGCTTCCACTAGAATTTCTTTATTCCAAGTACAAGTATCATCCAAAATCAAATCCCCCTCCGCTAAGTACATCAGCCCGTTGGAAGCATCCAGTTTCGTATAAGGTGCAAAATAACGGCTCGTCTGATAAATCACATTTCCAGTAACCGTTACTAAAGAATCCTTTGATGCCGGATCATCGACCTTTCCTCTGAATGTTAAGCCATTCAGAATAGCTTGCCCTGTCTGCACATCGCGAATGGAGTCTGCCACAGCTTCGTTTGCATTATATGTCGTAAAATAAGGACTGATATGAGCATAAGCTTTATCCCAAGCCGCGTTATCCGGCAAAATCATAGTATAGAGCGAGTCCTCATCATCGATATGCCCAATACCATAATAATAAGAATAAAGCATCGGGTTATAATCCACAAACACCGAGTCCGTTCCTACACTAGCTGACGCATCATACCTTTTTTCCACGAAGCGATTGATGAACTCATA
This sequence comes from Paraprevotella clara YIT 11840, assembly GCF_000233955.1. GTDB lineage: Bacteria > Bacteroidota > Bacteroidia > Bacteroidales > Bacteroidaceae > Paraprevotella > Paraprevotella clara. The sequence goes on along the minus strand of NZ_JH376591.1, from coordinate 131,349 downwards.
CACTTTGGAATACTCAGGATAGACAGACAAATATTCATAGAAATTATAACGGTAAGGAATAGTGTCCCTCAACTTATGCAAAACACCATTAATCGCCCGTTCATTACCATCCTCCAAAGATGTTCCATTGAACGACTCTGCATCATCATATGCCATACGCTTACCATTAAGCATATAAATATACTTTCCAGGCTGCGTAGAAGTAGGGTTAGTGTAACGAGCAATATGGTTTTTCACCAAACGTTCCAAGGCAGCTCGGTCTGTCATATCCACATTTATTAGAGCCTCATTTACTGGTGCCCATACCGTGTAGGTTTGATTGGATACAAGCAAACTATCAGTCCCCGTTACCTCCACTATTTGCGTGAAAGTACTTAACGATGCATCATTACGGAGTAAGTCCATCAAGCTGACCTGAGGCACACTACCATTCCGGTCATAGTGCGCATCCCACTCGTCATTACAGGAAACGAACAACGCCATCCCCGATAACAAACAGATGATTCCTTTATTTATTTGTTTCATTTGTTCTTACTTTCTTAATAGTTATTACAAGCGATCCTCATCACGAATCATATCCACCGGGATAAACTCGAAATAGTCAATGGAAAATTCACGACCTGCGAAATCCACACTACGCATACGCAACTTATGTGCCCCATAATCTTGGAAACTATACTGGTTTACAATGTAACGCAAAGCTTTATACCAATCCCTAAGCGGAATGTTATCATGTGCATACCAACAAGATTCTGGTGCCTTCATGTATCCCAAATTACGCATCATCTTATCATTTTCCACTCCATCGTCCGCAGTAGATTCATCGGCCACCCATCCCGTACGGGCATCGCCTTGCACGTCTCCGATTTTTAAATCAACAGGCGTCCCTGTGATAACCCCATCAAAATAGATTTGTCCCATACCACGCCATCCTTCGGCATTATAGCCGATACGGAACTCCCAATTTCCAGGCGGAACTGGCAACAAGCGCAAAGTGAAGTCATAATTGTCCTTCATATTGATTTCGTCACCTTGGAAAGCCGCCCACCCTTGACTTCCCCACATCAGACACGAGCAAGCATCGTTAAATGTAAAATACTCCCCACAATAATCCGGAGTGACCGTATATCCATTTGCATCGGAAATATCCACATTATGCCAACGAATATTATTGTTAGTCAACTGTGGAGGTAATGACATGGCATCGAAACGGATACGTTTGTGCAATACATCATTACGCATTACCGCGTCGTCATACACCAATATATTCTTCAGTGTATGGATGTAACCGTTCAATGCTTCGATGTTGCTATTCGCCTCGTCTATGCCCACATAATCTCCATTGGATTGCTGGTTAATCTTATTACCGGCCTTGATTTCCATGATGCGATAAGTGTACATGGTTTCATAATATTCTACCAATTTATCCGCATACGTCGGATTAATCAATGCTGCCGGCGTATCGAACACCATGTCATTCGTGGCCATCTGACGGTTCAGCAAGTGATAAGCGACGAAACGATGTAACGGATTCTTCTCGCTCCTATAATTACCCAAATCCTCAGAACCGTAATACGTACGAGCATAGTTCTCCAAACTTACCAAAATCTCTTCGCGAGTATTACCCGTAATTCCTGCCTGCCTCAACAATTCATCCGGCTCGCAAAAAGCAGTCCAACCATAACGGCGGCTCGTCGGCACATGCAACTTATAGTCGCCATATTGATACATATCCGACCCATAAGTATTCACATAACTTTCATCATAAAGTTTCTCCATCCCTTCATTCAAACCGGAAGCCTCATAAGCCATAGCCCATATAGTCAGGTTCTCATTATTTTGCATCACCTCCAAAAGAGTCATTTCTGAAGGTTGGATAACCTTGTTCACCACATGGATTACTCCGTTGTGCACTTCCTGATCTAAACGTTCCACACGAGCCTGTCCATTTACCCAAATCTCCCGTCTGTTATCCGTTGAAGTAGTAAACGAAAGAATCAAATGACGCTCAGACAAAGTCATAGAAGACAAAGAACCAGCAACAAACTCCTGTGAAGTATATTCCGCAGTACCTCTGATAACACAGTTGTACACAATCTTTTGCGCTTCCTCGACCGTGATGTCATCCAAGGACCTATTGTTCTCCGATAAATAAGCGGCAATGGCATCATTATTGGGTATAAAACAAGTATAGTGGCCATAAACCTCCAATAAAGCATCTGCCCCACACTTGGTTATCAGTTGGTAAAAGTCCGACAACTCCGGATCGTTCTGGCAAAACGATGCCACCGTCTCGCCCGTAAACGTGTACATGGCATCAGCATCAATATCATCGCTATTGCAAGACATCTGCATGCCAGAGAGGCACAAAACCGCCACCGACCACAGTCCCCACTTGAATAATCTATGTATTTTGTTCATAATCGTCAATTTTTAGAGATATCTTCCGAAGTTTTATAAAATGCATTCTGTTCTAACAAGGAATTCAAACGCAATTCATCCTGATGGATAGGCATATAAATGGCATCAATATCGTTAATTTTGCTGAGCACCGTAGTTTGATTCAAACTCATAGCCACATATTTGCGCAACAAGTACGTATTAACCAAGGCCGTCACACTACCTTCACGACGCGCACGACGTACAATATCGAAATAACGCTTGCCTTCAAAAAGGAATTCACGCTGACGCTCATCGAAAACCAAATCACGAATTACCGATTGCGAAGTGGATGCCGGATACTGAGCCTTCAAACTTCCAGTCTCCAAATCCGGATGTGCCCTATCATAGGTATAAGAAACCATGTCAACAGCCCCGGCAATGTCACCAAGTTCAGCTAAAGCTTCGGCTTTCATCAAATACACATCAGCCAAACGATAAATTATCCAATTGGATTCATTATTTCCATACTGAAAATCATTGGCCTTCACATCCTCAAAATCCGTAGCATAACAATAAGAAGTATATTTCTTAATCATATACAACCCATCCTCTACGTAAGACTGGGCGTGGCGCATATCCAAGCCCCCCCACCAATCCTCTCCATTCTGTCCATCGAAATCAAGTGAAGACAGCAACGGAGAAAGGTTATTGGAACTCCCGTAAAACGTGCTGACCGCCCCATTAGTCGTATTGGGATCGAACTGCAACTCCCAAATACTTTCATCAGAATTTCCCCTTGCAGGCCCAAACACCGTATTAAAATAGGTATCAGCAGGAAGAAGGCTCAACGGATTTGTCGCCGTTGTCAGAATCTTATTACAGTAGTCTACACACTGACGATAGTTCCCCCTCCACAAACTCATGTCAGCCACCAAGGCCCAAATGGCTTTCTGTGTTATGCGTCCGCGATTATATGCTTCGGTATCACCGTAGTCTGACACGGCCACATCCTCCACGGTCTTCAAATCACTTATCAAAGTGTCCAACACATTTTCAAATGAAGTCTGCTCAACTTGAAATCTTTGCGTATCGTCCACATAAGGAGTTTCCATATAAGGTATGTCTTTAAATGTACGTGCCAACGTAAAATAACAGAATGCACGGATACCCTTGGCCTCTGCCAAATAGTGATTCAAGTCCTCCTCCGTAAAATCCGCATCGCGTTCCCTCACCATCGGTGCGTTTTGAATCATGGTATTGCAGTAGTTAATGACCGTATAAAAATCATTCCACTTGCAATAACTATTAGCCTCGTTCAGGTTTGCATTCAATATATACCCTATTTCCGTATCAGTCCCCAAGCCATTTATCACATTGTCTGAACGCAATTCACCCCATACAATCAAACGACGCATAAAGCCGTCTTCTAGCATAGCCCTGTAACAAGCACCTACAGCACTTTTCACATCTTGCTCATCTTTCCAAAAATCCTCAGCCACCATCTCAGACTGCGGCATAATGCCAAACCAGTCATCACAGGAAGCCGTGACACCTAAAAAAGGCAAACTTAGGAAGAAGGCACCTATTTTATATATATACTTTTTCATCTCACATTTATTTTAAAAGTTAAATACCTATGGTCAGGCCAAACGTAAAGTAACGCGAACGTGGCGTACGGTTTTTATCCTCACTCACTCCGATATTATTCGGTGAAATCTCAGGATCCGCCCCTGTATATTTAGTCACAGTAAACATGTTATTCAACGTCAAAGAGAGATTAAGAGTATTCAGATGCGCCTTCTTCAACAATTTAGGATCGAAAGAGTAATTCAATGTCAACTGTTTCAAACGCAAGAAAGAACCATCTTCTACAAAGCGATCACTTCCCAACCAATTATATCCACTCTGGAAAAGAGCACGCGGAATTTCCGTCACATCGCCATCCTTGCGCCAACGCCAGTTCGTGGACACTGATTGATTCTCCGTATTATACATACTCTCGGAATACATTCGTCCGTAATTAATAATCTTACCTCCCACGCGATAGTTGAAGAACACGTTCAATGAAAGACGCTTCCAACGGATGGTCGTCCCGAAACCACCATCAAACTTCGGATTGGAGTTACCCAAATACACGATGTCCAACTCGTCTATCGTACCATCATGGTTAATATCCTCATAGATTGCATCCCCTCCACGGAAACGATACTCATTCGTCGTTCCGTATGCGAAATACATCGGAATGGGGTCACCGGAACCATCTAACACCACGTTACCATTTGCATCACGCACCACTGGTGCCGTAGCATCCGGTTTGTCTGGTTGGTAAGTATCGTATTGGTACACTCCTTTATAACGGAAACCGTAAATGGAACCGAAAGAGTTATTCACCTGGAAACGGTTCAGGTAAGAGCCGTTAGAGTAATTAAAGTCTGCATTGTAATTATGCAACACATTTTCATCCAGATCGATGATGGTATTCACATAGTTCGAGAAGTTCAAGCTCAAATCTACGGACCAATCTCCACGTTTTATCATATTGTTCGTACTGAACTCTATTTCCCAACCATCATTATCCATCGTACCTCCATTAATATAGGATATGGAACCAAATCCTGTTGAAGATGGGATAGACTGGTCTTTAAATAACAAGTCGTCCGTACGACGATGGTACACGTTCGCCACCAAACGGTAACGCCAATCGAAAAGGCTCAAATCCACACCCAGATTGTATGACGTGGAACGTTCCCATTTCAAATCGGTCAATTGCAGAGACGAAGGTTTAATAGCCGGAATGTCGATGTAACTCGTCCCGAAACTACTGTAACGGGCATAATGCAAGTACTCGTAATCAGGACGGTTACCAGTTACACCATAACTTAAACGCAAAGCAAACTCATCCATCCAATCATCTGCAAAATCAAAGAACTTCTCTTCCGAGATAAGCCATTTCACTGATGCAGAAGGGAAGAAGCCCCAACGATTTCCCGGTCCAAAGCGCGTACTACCGTCCCAACGTGCCGTCACATCGAACACGTAACGGTCAAGCAGAAAATAGTGGCCCTGCAAAAGAAAAGCCATATTACGCCCTTCGCTCCGCTCACTCTTGAAAGTGTTCAGGTGTCCCAAGTTCGTAACGTCCGTAGCAGATGTGGAAGCCAGTCCGTAACGTTCAAACTCCTGATTTCTGGAATTGGCCATGTCCATTTCCCACTTGCCATAGAGCATCAAGGAATGTGCATCAGGGAGCTTGGGTTGCCATGTCAAATCATGAGCAGTATAGATAGAAGAAGCTTCACTCTCTTTTCCGTATGCCTTATTCACACTTCCGTCGTTCCAATTCTTTGAAGTAGTTTCACGAGGCAAGAACTTGGTATCTTTCACATTCTCAGAATCGAACTTAATATAACCCGAATAACGAAGCTTGGCTTCTCCAGCCGGGTCTAAGAAATCATATTGTAAGCGTAATGTCGGCATGATACGCATACTTGTCTGCTGATAGGAAGCCAGGTTACCGATAGCTACAGGATTACGCAAATTCTTCTGCGCGTCATCCAATTGAGAATTCTGCGCGATATTGAAGTATACATCCGTATTTTTTCCATTGGCATCCTGTCGGAAAACCGATGCATTCGGCATACGCTTACGGGCGATGTTCAATAAATTATCCTCACCGTACGGATCGTCCGTATAATTCTTGTCATTATCCGTATAAGTGATAGCAAATTCCGCAGAAAACATCATCCGTGAACTTACGTTGTAGTCCAGATTCATACGATTGGAAAAACGGGTCATCTCCTGACCGATAATGGTACCCGTCTGATTATAATAACCGAATGAAGCACGGAATTTGGCCTTATCACCACCACCGCTCACAGAAAGATTGTGGTCGTGGGTAAAACCATGCTTGATCACCTCATCCACCCAGTCTGTATTATTATTAAAGTTCTCAAAATCCTGGGCCGTTCCGTATGCAGAAATAAACTGTGAACGGTCATAGCTGAACTCCGGGATATTACAATCTTGCTGGGCACGATTAAAATAAGCCTGTTTCATGAGCATCGTATAATCATCGCCATTAAGCAATTCCGTACCTTTAGGCTGAGTATAACCTGAAAAACGATAGGAATAGCTTACACGTGTAGGTCCTGTTGCACCCTTCTTTGTCCTGATGTCAATCACACCATTGGCGCCGCGGCTTCCCCAAATAGCAGCCGCCGCACCGTCTTTCAAAACCGTGATTTCCTCGATGTCATCCGGACTGATACATAACAAGGAGGCAAACTCTTCCTGGTCGGCTGAAGCGAAATCAAACGAATCGTCGATATTGCTTTCAAAAGGAATACCGTTCAGCAAGATAAGCGGCTGTGAATTGGAATTGATAGAAGTAATACCACGGATACGCATCACCGTGCCACTACCCAAGTCACCGGAATTGGCCACAATATCCAAACCTGCAATACGTCCCTGCAAGGCATCATCGATAGAAGGTACGGACACCCCTTCGATAGCCTTTGTATTAAACTTCTGCATCGCCCCAGAGTATTCTCGTTCGGGAATAGCCAACGCACCGCCCCCCGTCACTAACTTTGACGCCTTAACCTGTACCTCTTTCAGCACATTCTGTGTCTCTAATTTCACATCAAACTTCCTCTGCGCCCCTATGGGTAGAGTTTTACGTTTATAACCCACAAACGAGAAGTTCAAAGAATGCGACGGGTCTTTCACCTTTAATGAAAAGTTTCCGTTAAAATCCGTCAGGGCAGATGAATATATACGTCCGTTCTTGTCCTGCTCCACAACGGTGGCTCCGATGAAACCATCCGGTTCATCATCGGCATAAACCTTACCGGTGACAATCACGCCACCGCTTTGGGCATAGGCTACCCCGGCCAAAATGCAGAAAGCCAACCACAACACCACTGATTTTATCTTATTTTCCATAACCTGTCTGATTATTATTTGATTAACGATAATCTACTACATGATCTACCAGATGAATGACAGCATGTGAGGAGGCTATGATTTGAGTAGCCGCCTTGTAGTCGCTATTATTTACGATATAATCACGCGTAAACACATTATAATTGCTCTCATCCTCTGTTACCACATGAGCCTGTGTTCCCGTATTTTCAGAAGTAAATGTCAGTTGACTGCCATTTCCCGATACATTCAAATATACAAAATGGTTGTTTTCATCGCGAGCCGCCGTAGCATACGAACCGTTATAAGAAATACCCTCCCCCAAAGGAAGAATGCCATCCACGAAATGGTAACGCAGGAAGTTCAGCAGATAAAGTGTCTTTTCTTTCTTCTTACCCGCATCGGTTTCGGCAGCAATCTGCTCCCAAGTCCACAATTCCGGATCTTCTGCAAAAGCCCTGTCCAAAGCCTCCTTGGTCGGGACTAACACCGTATAACGGAAATTATTAAACGAAGTCACAATAGGACCAAGCCCTGACGAAGAAGTCGTGGCATTCAAATCAAAAATAGGCTCCACATCGTCATCTTCTTCAAAATAAGTCCATACGCGTTCGTCACCTTGCAACAACTGATAGAAAGCCGCATAAGCTTCATGCGTTTCAACATCAGCCATCGTGTAATATACCGACTTATAAGAGTCTTGCAAAATACGGTTTATAAAAAACGTACGCCCATTGGTCATCTCATAACGTGCAGGATCACCATTTTCCAACGCAATTACATGAGCCGAGGGCCATCCCATTTCCACATCTCCAAGCCCTTTGACTGACAGCGCACCGCCAACGCCTTCTGCCTGCAACACGGCACCGCCTTTAGTCAGGAAATAAGGTTGAACACCTTCGTCCAGATAACCGGAAAGAGGCTCCGCCTCATCATTGGCCACAACAATGTGCATGTCTAGCAAATCTTGCAACCGGTCATTTACTTGATTCCGCTCATCCCCCGTTTCATCATCCAACGTACGAAGGAGTTCACCCTTGGCTCCGTCTTCATTCACGGCATACACATCGGCTACGACACGCCCCATGTATACCCGGAACGACCATATTTCGCGATTATCTATTTGTTCATTCGCCCAAATGGCCCATGTGATGGGGTCACGATAGTCCGCCAAGGCTTGATCCGTGGGTACCAACAGATTGTAACGACTGTCAAGCGAACGGAGATAGAAATGGTATTTCAAGTTGTAATCATTATCCACATCATTCTTAATAGCAGGAGACATGATCGTCGTGGAATCGGAAATCAACACCGGTGCATACACGCTTTGGTAATCCACAGGTGCGAAGACCTTGTTGGTCACATAAATCAATCCGTTGTTTGCCGGTATGGTTTTTACTATGTCATTTTCGGTAATGCCCAACTCATAACCCGCATTATCAGCCACGATGTCCCAATTGTGCGGTAATGCACCGCTGAACGAACGTTGTTGGTGATTCTGCAAAAACGCAGAAATTACTTTCGTGTACACACTATCCCACTGCGGAAACTTATCAGCAAGAAATTTACCTTCCTCCGATGTCCAATATTCCTGCATGGCTTCATTCGTAGGAACAAGCATCATGGCCATGTCTGTATTCCCACCGTATGCATGCGAAGCTGGGTCATAAAGCAACGTGCCATAGCCATTGATATCGACCTTTCCCTCCGGATCGGAATTAAAATCCGTTTGGTTGAAATAACGTTTGACAAATACAGTGGAATCCTCGTTAAAAACGCCACCATAGGCGGCTGCCAAGTTAGATTGGACCATGCCGTCATAATAAGGGAAAGAGAACATGTTCAACAATTCAGCAAATTGCGAAACCTCTGGCGTGGAGGTAATAGCTTCCGCCATATTCGGCAAAGGCGTCACCACACCGTCGGCCAGATGCAAATAACCATTCTTACAAGTCACGTCCTTGTTTTGAGCCTGCACATGGATACCATTCACATAGAAACCACTTGCGTCCCAAGGCATCCCCCACCCTTTGGAAATCACGTTCCAATCGGATTCCGTCAAATTTATTCTGGAAAAATACTGTGGCGTAAAGAATACAGACATTCGATTACCGTTATCTGCCAAAAAAGAACCTCCTTTTCTCTCAAAACGCTTCCAGAAACTTGTCTTTGGCATGTCTGCATAAGAAACATAAGGGACAGTGTCAAGGAGAGTCGCTGAGGAAGTCCTACGCACAGCAGTACCTTCGCTCAAACCATCAGCATCAGAAGTAACGTTTGCCAACATATTGCTTAAATATGCCATATTAAGCATCGTAGTATTGAACAAATAGCGTTTTTGTGAGGCCGGAAGACCATGCACAAATTCCGCTCCACTACCATTCATCCCATTGGCTCGGAAATAATTAGCAAACGCCTCGTCTGTGGCAGGGAACAAAGTCTTGCTGCCCGTACGACGCAATGTTTCTTCATAACCCAAATCCTTCACGAGTGCCAAATAATTCGTGTATTGGCCATTCTGTTCCAAATACTCATAGATATTATTACCCAGCCAAGTTGGAGCTTCATCGTCATAGATGTAGTCATCCTTACACGAACCGAGCAAGGACAAGCACACTGCAGCGCAAAGACAAACATTCAGGTCATTAATCTTATGTTTTCTCATATCTCATTATTATTAAACTGCGTATTTATTACTCATTCCTTTTATTCACATCCGTAACAAAAGCACTTAAACTTTCCATGATATCTTCGTTTTAACATTTCAAAACTCTACGATATACACCTATTCAATTTTATCGCAATACAAAAGTAAGCACAAAGAAGCCATACGAATGATAGGAATGCGTCAAAAAAAGAAATTCATGCTTCAAAGCGGCTCATAAAGCACGACGATACACGATTTTATCATTTTTACATGCACAAATAACACTGCACTTTCCTGCCACAGACGTAAAGTGTTTCTTTGACACTTTATAACAAAACCTACAATCGTTTTCGGCTATCTTAACATACTACAATCGTCATGTCGTTGAAGCCACCCTATAGTCCCAAGAAACGTCTGTAGCTTTCCGGCCTCTGAATATAAGTGTCAAAATGCCAAATCTAACGTGCCGAGATTCGCGTATTTCCGTCCGTCGCCGGGAATAAACGGAAATAACGTATTCTCGCGCATTGGCATTTTATCATTTTGGAAACCACAGAGGCGTCTTGACGACATTCTGAAACGTTTCAGGAATATTTGTCCGCACACAAACAAAATAATGAAAGCATCCAAGTGATTCCATAAACATTTTGCATTACTTTTCTTACCGTTTTTTTTCGTCAATTAGATGAAAAAAGGGCGATAACCGAGGGGATATCCTCCATTTTCCAAAGGAAATCTTCATATTCTGCAAAGAGAGTCGAAAAGTTATGCGGCAAATGATTTTTCAATCTAAGCCAAACGAAAAATCATTCGCAGCAGAAAAGTGGTCCGAAAAAAGGAAAAAAGACCGGAATCAGGAGGTTTTGACCCTTATTTTTTGCAATAAAGTCACTTTATCTGACCGTAATTTGAACTTCTCAAGACGAAAAAAACGGCTATCTGACTAACTTTTTGCAATAAAAATGCTGCATCCCGCTACAAAAAGACAGGACGCAGCATTCATACGTTTCAGATGCCCCCACCGCAAGGAAGAGCGCACACCTGTTACACTATCGCAAATTCAACACTTTCCCTTTGGGCCGGGCCACCATCTCAAACTCCAGCGTGCCCCCCTTCATGATGTCGGCATGTTTCAGCACATAACCATCCAATTTATGTCCGTTCAACTTCACGGATTTCACGTAGGCCGCACCGGCTCCGCCTTTACGCTTCACCACGATGGTGAACTTCTTTCCACCGGGCAGCATGACTTCCGCATGATCCACCGTAGGGCTTCCTATCACATACTCTCCCGATGCCGGATTTACCGGATAGAAACCGAGGGCTGAGAAGACATACCAGGCCGACATCTCGCCGCAGTCGTCGTTGCCCGCATAACCGGAAGAAGAGGTATTGTATAAGGTACGCTTGATGTGCTCCACCAACTGTTGGGTCTTGGCCGGCTGACCGGCCATGGCATAAAGATAGGCCACATGATGGCTGGGTTCATTGCCATGGGCATACAGGCCGACAAACCCCGAGGCATTGTCATTTTTCGCCCCGCTCGTTTCGTCCGATGTAAAGAACTCGTCCAAACGCTTGCAGAAAGCGTCTTCACCCCCCGTCAGTTCAATCAAATCCGGAATGTTTTGCGGCACATACCAATAATATTGCCATCCGTTTCCTTCCGTAAAAGGATATCCTCCGTTTGCCCCATATTTATAAGGATCGAAAGGCAATATCCATTCGCCCTTGCTGTTTTTAGGCTGGAAGAATTTCGTCTCGGGATGATGCAGGTTGCGGTAGTAGGCCGAACGCTTCATAAAGAACTCATAGTCCTTGGCCTTATTCAAATGCTTGGCCAACTGCGCCGCACACCAGTCGTCGAAGCTCTGTTCCAACGTGATAGACACCGATTGCGTCTGCAAGTCCTCCGGCATGTAACCGTATTGGTCCCAAACCTCGAAAGGGGAATTGAGATGGGGAGTTGTCAGGCTCATTTTCACAGCCTCATACGCTTTGTCCACGTCGATACCCGGCAGCCCTTTCAAGATGGCATCTACCACGACGGGCACGGCATGGTTGCCAATCATGCAATAATTGTCCTGCCCCCACAACTGCCAAATCGGCAGATACCCGTAATAGTCATATTGGCGTATCATACTGTTCACAAAATCCGTGGAGCGTTCCGGTTCCAGCATCGTGTAAAGCGGATGGGCGGCACGGAAAGTGTCCCACAAAGAAAAAGTGCTGTAATGCACCTGCCCCACGGGCAGGCGGCGCACGGAATAATCCGCAGCCATATACTCCCCATTCGCGTCGGACATCACATTCGGCTGAATCATGGTATGGTAGAGCGCCGTATAGAATATCTCCTTCTCATGCTCCCCGCTTTCTACCTGCATTTTCCCAAGCTCCTTGTTCCAAGCTTCGTATGCCTGCGACTTGATGGCATCGAAAGACTTTCCGTCGGCCTCCGTACGCAGGTTCAGACGGGCATTTTCTATCGAAACCGGTGAGATGGCCAGTTTGCATTCCACCACGTCCTGCCGGCCAAAATCGAAAACAGCCTTAAGGTTCGTGCCGTTCACCACCGCGATATTCTGGTGCGTCCGGTTGTCATTCATCATTTTCGAAGCCACGATGGGTTGGGAGAACTCCGCATAGAAGTAGATTTTACGCAATTTGCCCCAACCGGTGATGATGCGGTAACCCTCGATGGCCGACGGTCCTACCTGCCGTATCTGCGCATTGATGACGCGCCGTCCCCAACTGCCTTTGTTGGCCGAGTGGTCCAGGTCGAGGAATACCTTGGAGGCTTTCTCCTTATTATAATAGGTATAGCGGTGTACGCCTACACGTTGCGTGGCCGTCAACTCGGCATTGATGCTGTCGTCCTGCAGCAGCACACGGTAATAGCCCGGCACGGCATCCTCTTTCTCGTGCGTGAACCTCGACTCCTTACGGTTCTCGTTCATGGGGAGCATGAGGATGTCGATGAAATCCGAAGCACCCGTCCCGCTCAACCGCGTATGCGAAAAGCCGAAAATCGTCTTGTCGTTATAGTCATATCCCGAAGCCTGCCCCCAGTCCGGCGCTTCGCGGGTATCCGGCGAGAGCTGCACCATCCCGAAAGGTACGGTGGCACCCGGATAATTGTTTCCACTCAGGCTCTGCGCCACCGCGCCCGTTCCGATAAAAGGATCCACATAACGGGCCACGTCTTGCGCCGAAACGGCATGCCCCAATCCACAGAGGGCCAAAGCCCACAAATATTGTTTCTTCATAATTTCCATTATTTAAGTTCTATCACATCACCTTTCTTTAAATACGCCACGACGCAACGGTTCCCGTCCAAGTTAGCCGCGAACTTTTTCCCGTTCAGGCGCACCGTATAGTCCTTTCCCGCAGGCACTTGCAAACGGAACAGGTTGTCTGCCGTGGCTTTCAATGAAGCCTTCACCACCCGGCTGTCTTTCCACTCTGCCGACACTTCGGCACCGCCTTTCACACAAAGTCCGGAGAAGCTGCCGTCCTTCCATTCCACCGGCAAGCAAGGCAAAAGCTCCACGTAGCCCTCCTGCGCCTGTACCAGCATCTCGGCCATTCCGGCGGCACCTGCCGCGTTGCCGTCGAAGATGAACACATCGAACGGCGCACCGGCAATGCCTTCGGGCGATATGGTCAGCAAGTTCTCGCGCGCAAAATCCGTCATGAGGATGTTCAGGCTTTCTTCCGCTTTCGCCGCATCTTTCAGACGGGCATAAAAACACACCATATTGGCCCGGCTCCATTCCACGTCTTCCCAGCCTTCGGCTGCCAGACGGTGCTCTATCGTCGTCCTCACCGCTTCGGTCAATTCCGGGTCTTTCTCTTTCGTGATTTGGGCGTATGGATAGAAAGACAACAGGTGTGATGTATGGCGGTGGTTGGGATGAGCCTCTTCGTAGTCCTCATACCATTCGCACAAACCACCGAAACTATTGATGCGGAACGGAGGAAACTTGGCCAAAGCCAGACGCAGGGAGTCGGCAAAAGCCTTGTCCACGCCCAAAATGTCGGAAGCCTGCACGCAAGCCGACATGATTTCATGAGCCAGCACCTTGTCGCAGGTCGTCATCATGGAGGCTCCAAGCTCCCACCCCTGATAGCGGAAAGAATTTTCGGGAGACACGCAGGGACCTGTCACCATATAGCCCGTGTTGGGGTCTTCCACCATGTAGTCCAACAGAAATTCCGCATTGCCTTTCAACAAAGGATAGGCCGTGCGGCGCAGGTAATCCTTGTCCAAAGTGTACTCATATTGCGTCCATAAATGGGTCGCCATCCATGAACCGGCCAACGGGAAGAGTCCCCAGCCCATGCCTTCAGACGGCGCGGTGAATCCCCAAACGTTTGCCACGGTATGTGCCGTCCAACCCTTGCAGCCGTAAACCGTGCGGACGGTCTTGGCACCGTGGTGAGCCAGGTCGGCAATATAGGTAAACAGCGGAGCATTACACTCGGCCAAGTTGCCGACATTGGTCAACCAATAGTTTTGTTCCGTGTTGATATCCAAATGATAATCGCTCGTCCAACACATGTTGCAAGCCAAGTTATCATTGAAGAAACCTTGCAGGGCAATGGGCAACGGCGAGTTTTCACGCGAAGAAGCAATGGTCAGGTAACGACCGTATTGGAAGAACAGGGCCTGCAATCCGGCATCCTTGTTTCCTTCGCAAAGAGCCTTCCACCTGCGGTCCACCGGAATGGATTTTTTGGAATCGTCGGCCAATTTCAATGACACGCGGGCAAACAACGGCGCATAATCCGCCACATGCTCCTCCTTCATCGTCTCGAACGGACGGGCAATGGCTTTCTCTACGGTCTTCTCGCACAATGATTCATATTGTCCGTTCTTGTAATCGGTACGCACATCGGCTACGATGGTCACGGCATCCGCATGCTTCACGCGCACCGTCTCGCCCGTAGCCTCCACCTCGCCGCGGTCTACCTTCACCACGACACGCCCTTGGAAATGCACGCCGCCCGTACCTAATTTGGGGAACAAAGCCTGTCCGTCGAAAACCAGTAGGTTTCCTTCCGTACGCACCTGGGCGGCCGTAATCATCTTCATCCTCATATCAAAAGAAACAGACTGTTTCTTGTCCGCAGTAAAGTGCATCACCACGGCATCCTGAGGGTTGGAGGAGATAAACTCACGTTTGTACTTCGTCCCCCCTTTCTTAAAAGAAACCGTCACCACGGCATTCGTCAGGTCCAACTCACGGCGATAGTCCTCCACGCCTCCCTCTTTTCCGGTATAATCAAACTTGATTTTTAAATCTCCAATCGGCAAATGGGTGCCGAAAGAATGCGGTGTTCCTACCAGTTCTCGACCGGCAATCCCGTTTCCTTCAATCAGTTTGCCCTCGAAAAACAGTTTCCGCAATTCGTCAAGTTTCTCCCTGCCGAAAGGCTTCTCCTGATTCGGGTCATATTCCCCGGCCCACATGCTGGACTCGTTCAGTGCCACCGTCTCTTCGTTCACACCACCAAAGACCATGGCACCCACGCGGCCGTTACCGACAGGCAATGACTTCATCCATTCATCCGCAGGAGCATCATACCATAAACTTGTTTCCTGAGCAGGCGACTGTACCACAGTGACACATGACAGGACACCTAAAATAAATTTCAGTTTCTTTTGCATATCATCGGATTGTTTAGTATTCACAAAAATACGCACTTCATTCCAAATACGTTTTATCCCGTTCTCCTTATTCTAAAAAAAACAGTTCCGCGAAGTCTCAATAAAGCATGACTTATAATGTTTGAAGCATTTGTATCAATCTTTTCTACAAATACTACCTTCCGCAACAAAATCTGTCCGTCCCGAAAAAAGCCACCGTCTTTTATCTCTTACTCTCAACCCAAGAAAAATAAAACGATAAAATATAGAGCTTTTTATCAGGTTTAATCCATATTTTTATTAAATTTGCACGAAATCTAATAGTTCACATCATGAAAAGAACCCTATTTTTATTGTACACTCTTTGCTTATTTTGTATAACACCCGCATTTTCACAAGATTCGCAAGGAAGTTCTTTCATGCACATCAACAGCGAAACCGGATTATCACAAAGCAACGTAAAAACCATCATACAAGACAGTTATGGTTTTATATGGTTCGGGACTAAAAACGGGCTGAACCGTTACGACGGTCAGCGAGTCGTTCAATTCGATTGCAAAGACTATGCCCTTCAGCGTAGCAACCAGAACATTTCAGCCCTATTCGAAGATGACCGGCACATCCTATGGATA
The DNA here is from genome assembly GCF_000233955.1 of Paraprevotella clara YIT 11840. Lineage (GTDB taxonomy): Bacteria > Bacteroidota > Bacteroidia > Bacteroidales > Bacteroidaceae > Paraprevotella > Paraprevotella clara. The sequence continues at coordinate 115,115 of NZ_JH376591.1, read as the reverse complement.
GGTACCGACGAAGGAGTCTTTCAATACGATCCGGCAGCCGACGTATTTACGTTCCTGGACGCTCAAACCGATAAAGGGGAGACCATCACCACCTGGATTTCCACCATATTGAAAGACGAGAAAGGAAACATTTGGATATGCGCCCCAAGCCAAGGCGTGTTCCGTTATGATGAAAAGAAACTTTACCGCTATTCCGATTTCCCCAACGGATCTTATCCCCATAACCTCTGTATCTGCGACAATGGGGACATTTATGCCGTGTCATGGTATACCGGACTTCTTAAGTATGATGCCCACAACCAGCACTTCGTCCAGATAAAAGAAGATGCAAAGGGACGCTCGCTGCTGAACCTGGAAATCAACACGCTGAGCCAGCAAGGAGACTTCTTGATTATGAGCATACAAAACGGCGACCTTAAAAAATACGATATCCGGAGAAATACTTTGGAAGACATTACGTTGCAAAGCCTGCGACATACCTTCACACGATTTGCCACCGTATATGGAGATGAGATTTATGCCGGTACGTACGACGGCTTATATGTCATCAATGAAAAAACACAATCCGTCAAGCATTTCAGTCAAGACCTGCTCAACCCTTCCGGTCTGGCCGACAATATCGTGTATTCCGCTTACCGCGACCGCGAAGGAGGTTTGTGGATCGGTACGATGTACGGCGGAGTCAACTATTTGCCCAACAACACTTTCGCCTTTCGTAAGTATCTGCCCGGTTATCAGGAGAATTCCCTGTCCAGCAAGAGGATTCGGGAACTGACCGAAGACGGGCACGGGAACCTTTGGATCGGGACAGAAGATGCCGGACTCAACGTCATGTCGCTCAACGACCATAAAATTTGGCGTTATCCTCTCCCTCAGGCCAACTTCAACACCCACATTACGATTGTAGTCAGTGCTTATGGCGACAATATATATTGCAGTCTCTACAAAGACGGACTGGTAGTCATCGACGACAAAGGTAAATCGACATTCTATAACTACAACGAACTTCACGTAGGCTCTGGCGGATGCAGCATTTACGCGCTTTACATGGACCGTGAAGGAACGCTTTGGGCCGGTTCGGACTTCGGCGTATTTTATGCTCCCAAAGGAACCTTTAAGTTTATAGCCCTCCCGGAACTGAAAGACCAATGGGTGTTCGATATCTTACAGGAAAAGAACGGTACGTTCTGGTTTGCCACGATGGGGAAAGGTGCCTGGAAGTATAATCCCCAAGACAATACATTCAAACATTACACGAATAAGGACGGGGCTTCCAACAAGACCCAATCCCATTCCATCAGTTCCAATTCCATCAGCTCGCTGATGCAGGACAGCAAAGGGAATGTCTGGCTCTCCACCGACCGGGGTGGCCTTTGCCGTTACAATCCGAAGGAAGACAACTTCACAAGATTCTCTGTAGAAGAAGGCATGCCGGACGATGTAGCCTACAAGGTATTGGAAGACGATTACGGCTATCTATGGTTCGGAACCAACAGGGGATTGGTCCGCTTTAAACCCGAAACGAAAGAAATCCGTGTCTTCACCGTACACGACGGCCTGTGCGGCAATCAGTTCAATTACAAGTCGGCGGTAAAAGGCAGCGACGGCAATTTCTATTTCGGCAGTATAGAAGGTTTGATTTCCTTTAATCCCAATATTAAGGAACAGACAGCCCCCGTACCTCCTATTTATATCACGCGCTTCTCCATCTTCAACGAAGAAGTGACGGTGCATACTCCCGACTCTCCTCTCAAACAGAGCATCATCGGGACGGATAAGATTGTATTGCCTTACAATCAGGCCAATATCAGCTTCGATATAGCTTTGCTTTCTTACTCTACGTCACAGACCAATGAATACTTCTATAAACTGGAACCTATCGATAAACAATGGATACGTACGAGAACAGAAAACAGTATATCCTACGCCAATTTGTCGCCGGGCAAATATATTCTGCACCTACGTGCCACCACGAACGAAGGCACACCGGAAAGTACCCAATATGCAACCCGTTCGCTGACCATTGTCATCTTGCCACCCTGGTATGCTTCCACATGGGCATACATCATTTATGCCATATTAGGAATTTGTGCGTTCGGCGGCTGGTTCTACTGGTACCGGAAACACAAGAACGAACAATTCTCCGAACAACAGAAACTGTTTGAAATAGAAAAGGAGAAAGAACTCAATCAGAATAAGGTAGAGTTCTTCACGGAAATAGCACATGAAATCAGAACGCCGTTGACTCTAATCAACGGACCGTTGGAAATCATACAGGAAATGCACATTCAGGACGAAAAACTGAATAAGAACCTGAATGTCATTGCCACAAACACGAAACGGTTGCTTAACTTGGCTTCGCAGTTGCTCGACTTCCAGAAGATGGGCGCCAATAAACTGACCTTAAATTACGAAGTCGTGAACATATCCGAATTACTGCAAGAGACAGTCAACCGTTTCGAGCCGACTTTCACCCATCAACATAAAGAACTGAAAGTAGAGAAGTTCGAAAACGATATCATCGCTTGTATCGACAAGGAGGGTATAACCAAAATCCTGAGCAACCTGCTCAACAACGCCTTGAAATACGGCAACCAGCAGATTTCGGTCAATTTGAGTAAATATGACGGCAACTTCTCGGTCAGCGTATGTAGCGACGGAGCTAAAATACCCGAAGAGAAAGCGGAGCAGATATTCGAGCCGTTCTTCCAAGAGGCAGAGAAAAAGAAAGAAAAACAAGGTGTTGGCATCGGCCTGGCTTTGGCGCGTTCTTTGGCTTTGCTGCATAAGGGGACGCTTATGCTCGACACACGTCAACCCAACAATACGTTCGTTTTGACTATACCTCTCAATATGGAGGATATGATGGCCAACGGAAACAAACCGTTCAGCCAAGCCGACCTTCCGCTCAACGAAACCACTTCGGCTGATGAATACACCAAAGGCAATGTCATCCTCATCGTAGAAGACGAGGAAAGCATACGCAATTTCATGAAAGAAAGGCTTTCGCCGCTCTTCATCGTGGAAACAGCATCTAATGGCAAGGAAGCCCTCGACATCATACGAAAAGAACATATAGACCTCGTCATCAGCGACGTAATGATGCCGGAAATGAACGGTTACGAACTCTGTACCGCCATCAAATCGGACATCAACCTATGCCATATACCTATTATATTCCTTACGGCCAAGAATGACATAGATAGCAAAGTCAAGGGACTGAAGGTAGGTGCCGAAGCCTATATCGAGAAACCGTTCTCCTACGATTATTTGAAGGCACAGATCCTGTCCCTCCTCAATAACCGACAGAAAGAACGCGAGGCTTTCTCCAAACGGCCGTTCTTCCCCGTACAGAATATGCAAATGAGCAAAGAAGACGAAGAGTTCATGAACAAAGTCATCGAAGTCATCAATGCCAACTTGAAAGACGAAACGTTCAACGTAGAACGTATGGCGGAGGAATTGTGCCTAAGCCGTTCAAGCCTGCTACGTAAAATCAAGACACTATTCAACTTGTCTCCGATAGACTTCATCCGACTGATTCGTCTTAAAAAAGCAGCCGAACTCATTCAGGACGGAAAATACCGGGTAGGAGAAATCTGTTATATGGTAGGATTCAGTTCACACTCCTATTTCAGTAAACTTTTCTTCAAACAGTTCGGCATGACGCCTAAGGATTTCGAGAAGCAAATCTCGAATACCCGCAGCAAAGTCCGGAATTCACAAGAAATAAATATAGAAGATTTAATCCAAGGCAATAAGACAAACTCATAAAAAAAGTGGAATGCGTCAAACGTAGTATTTTATGAAGTACTACTTTTAGTCGGATTATTTTTCATCCTTTACATTTGCATGGTTAACTTAATAGTTACAATGCAGTCGATGGAAAATAATCCGACTTTTTTATAAGTAGTCACTAAATAAAATATTCACTGATCTATTATGAGAACAAAAGAACTATTCGGCCTGTTGCTGTGGAGCACGTTCGGCTCATTGCAAGCCTTCGCACAAGTAAGCTATCTGCATAGCGATACTCAGAATGCAGCCTGGACCGTAATGCCCGAAGAAGAAGTAGGAAAAGACATCGGGCCACTTATTCAAAACGGCTATCAACATCCTAAAGCCGTCAAAGCCATCGTGCCGGGCACGGTTTTTACGTCATACGTGACAGCCGGACTGGAAAAAGACCCTAATTTCGGAGACAACATACAGAAAGTCGACCGAAAGAAATACGACCGCAGCTTCTGGTATCGTACGGAATTTAAGATTCCGGCCGATTTCGACAAAGAAATCATCTGGTTAAACTTCGACGGAATTAACCGCAAAGGTCAAATTTACCTGAATGGTAACCATTTAGGAGATTTGGACGGTTTCATGCACCGCGGACATTTCAACGTAACCCAATTAGTAGACCGCAACGGTTCCAACACATTGGCCGTACTGGTCGATATTCCCCGCACTCCTTTGGCCAATCAGGGAAGCCCCAATTACCTTTCCAGCGGCGGATGGGACTGGATGCCCTACGTTCCGGGGCTTAATTCCGGCATCACCGACAAGGTTTGGTTGGAAAATACGGGAAAAAGCACGATTACCGACCCTTGGATGAGGTCGAAACTCGTCTCCCGTTCTCTCGCAGAACTTACCCTTCAAACAGAAGTTACCAATAATGGCGCCTCCCAAAGCAAAACTATGGTAAAAGGTACCATCACTCCGGGTAACATTACTTTCAGTCAGGAAGTAGATTTGCAAGCCGGAGAGACCAAAACCGTCAAATTCGACAAGCGCTACTTTCCCCAAATGGTCGTGAACAACCCTAAACTTTGGTGGCCTAACGGGTACGGCGAGCCTCATCTCTACACTTGCCGTCTGGAGGTAGTCCACGAAGGCAAGACTTCTGAAACCGAAGAATTCCGTTTCGGCATACGCCAATATTCATACGATAAAAAGGATGGCGTATTTCATTTATACATCAACGGCGTCCCGGTCTTCGTAAAAGGGTCTGACTGGGGTATGAGCGAATATATGCTACGCAGCAATCCCGAACATATCCGCACTTGGGTCAAGCTGAATCAAGAAATGAACTTCAACATGATACGAAACTGGCTCGGCTCGGTCACGGAGAAACAGTTCTACGAAAGCTGTGACGAACTCGGCATCATGGTGTGGGATGATTTTTGGATCAACTCCAATCCTAACCTGCCATACGACCTGAATGTCTTCAACAACAACATGATGGAGAAAATCAAACGTTTCCGCAATCATGCCTGTATTGCTGTTTGGTGTGGCGACAACGAAGGCACGCCCGAACCTCCCCTTACGGGATGGATGGCTGAAAACATACGCACGTTCGACGGTGGCGACCGACATTTCCAACCTTGCTCCAACAATGGCGGCCTAAGTGGAAGCGGCCCATGGGATGCCAAAGACCAACGTTGGTACTTCACAGCTTATCCGGACTGCAAGTCGGGTAGCGGCTTCACACGCGGATGGGGCTTCCGCACGGAAATCGGTACGGCAGCAGTCCCCAATTACGAAAGCCTCGTGAAATTCATGCCCGAAAAAGATTTATGGCCCATCAACGACATGTGGAACCTCCACTATTTCGGTCAGATGGCTTTCAACGCCGGACCGGAGCGCCATACGGCGGTCATCGAGAACAGCTACGGCGGAGCGAAGGATGCAAAGGAATTCTGTATGAAGTCACAATGGGTAAGCTATGAAAGCAACAAAGCCCTCTATGAAGGCTGGCTCGACCACATGTGGAACGATGCCACAGGGGTCATGCTTTGGATGAGCGGTGCATCTTATCCCAGCATGGTATGGCAGACTTACGACTACTATTATGACCTGACGGGAGCGTACTTCGGATGCAAACAAGCTTGTGAGCCGGTGCATATCTACTGGAATCCCGTAACCGAAGAAGTGAAAGTGGCCAACACGACCACAAAAGACTACGACGGACTGACGGCCGAAGCCACCGTGTACAACATGGACGGCAAACCTGTAGCCCGCTACAGCGAAAAGGCCACCATCAATTCTACGTCCAACGCCGTAGCACAATGTTTCAAACTCAAATTCAATACCGACCGTGATATTCTCTCATTGGGATGTCCGGCATACGCCTCTTCGACCAACCAAGGCGAACCGGCTTTTGTGACCGATGGCAAAGACGATACCCGTTGGGCAGCAGTCCGTGCCGACAACGAATGGATTTACGTAGACCTCGGCAGTGAAAAGCCGGTAGGCGGCGTGCGTCTGAACTGGGAAGCCGCATACGGCAAATCCTATAAAATACAAGTTTCCAACGACGCTAAGAGCTGGACAGAAGTCTACAAGACCGAAGAAGGACGTGAAGGTATCAACGAAGTGTTTTTCCCGGAAGAAATCAAAGCCCGTTACGTACGTATGTTGGGCATAGAATTAGGCTGGTGGTTCGGTTACTCTTTGTGGAGCATGGATGTATTGAGCGGCACGAAACCGTCTGAAGGGTTGAGCGACGTGCATTTCCTCCGCCTGACCTTAAAAGACAAAGACGGAAAGGTGATTTCCGAAAACAATTACTGGAGAGGTAACGAACGTACGAATTTCAAGGCACTCAACCAACTCCCCGGTGTAAAACTGAACGTATCCTCCAAACTGGCACGAAAAGACGGAAAGGCAACGATACAAGCCACGGTCGGACTGCCCAAATCAGCAGACGCAGTAGCTTTCGGTGTACGTGTACAAGCCGTACGCGCTTCCGACGGCGAACGCTTGCTTCCCGCCCTCATGAACGACAACTATTTCACATTGATGCCGGGCGAGAAGAAGGACATCCAAATCACCTTCGACGAGTCGCTCTTGCAAAACGATTCGTACAAACTGATTGTTGAACCTTACAACAAAAAACTATAAACATTATCCGGGCGGAAGGACATCCTGAAAGACTTCCGTCCGGGTATTTAAACTAAAAAAAATGAAAACGTTTCAAAACATTACACGTCGCATCGGCTTCTGTGCCGTGTTGGCCTGCACGGGTTTGCAAACCCCGTTACAGGCTAAAATCACACTACCTGCCTTTTTCACGGACAACATGATTATCCAGCAGCAGACTACCATGACTTTGTTCGGAAAAGCCAAACCGAACAAGAAGGTTAGCATCGAAACAAGCTGGAACAATCAGCATTATGAAACGAAAGCCGACGCACAAGGAAACTGGCGAGTTGCTGTCTCCACTCCGACAGCCGGAGGTCCTTACCGCATCACATTATCCGACGGGAAAAAGACCGTATTGGAAAATGTCATGGCAGGCGAAGTCTGGTTCTGCTCCGGACAGTCCAACATGGAGATGCCGATAGCGGGATGGGGAAAAATAAAGAACTACGAACAGGAAATCGCTGCTGCCGACTATCCCGGTATCCGGCTGTTTCAGGTGAAGAAACGCACTTCCGTGGCTCCTCTCGATGCTTACCAAGTGGAATCCACCATGGGCGGGTGGAAAGAATGCTCACCGTCCACGGTTCCGGAGTTTTCCGCCGTGGCCTACCTTTATGCCCGTGAACTGCACCAGAAACTGAATGTCCCCGTCGGAGTCATCGACTGTACTTGGGGAGGGACTCCGGCCGAAGCCTGGACTTCTTCCGAATCCCTCAAACAAGTCATGGGATATCAAAAGAAAGTCGGAAAGTTGGAAGCATTAGGTTTCGACCGGGACAAAATCATGGCTGAGTACGGAAAAGAACAAGCATCGTGGAAAGCCGAAATCAGCAAAATAGACAAAGGATACCAAAACGGTAAAGCTTGTTGGGTCGGGGAAAACGTGAACGACAACGACTGGCAGCAAATGGAGCTTCCGGGTTACTGGGAAGGCAAAGGATTACCCAATTTCGACGGCGTGGTTTGGTTCCGCAAGCAAATCGAGGTCCCCGCAGACTGGGCCGGAAAGGACCTACAGTTGAACCCGGGCACCATAGACGATGAAGACATTGTGTATTGGAACGGAGAACAAATCGCCAGTGGCGCAGGCTATAACGTACAGCGTCATTACACCGTACCGGCCCGTCTGGTCAAAGCCGGCAGGAACACCTTGGCCATCAAAGTCAGCGACAACGGCGGCGAAGGCGGCATTGCCGGAAAAGCAGAAGACATGAATCTCAAACTTTCCGACCAGGCTTCCCTGTCTTTGGCCGGAAGCTGGAAATACCGTGTAGGATGCTCCTTGGCCGACATGCCACCGGCACCGATATATCCAGAGCACTCATCTTTCCCGTCCGTACTTTTCAACGGGATGGTTCACCCGTGTCTGGAGTATCCCGTCAAAGGTGTCATCTGGTATCAGGGATGCAACAACGTGGGACGTGCAGAAGAGTATGAAAGCCTATTCCAGACACTTATCACCGACTGGCGCAAGCAGTTCGGACAACCCGACATGCCATTCTATTTCGTACAGTTGGCCAACTATCTGGACCGCAAGCTTGTACAGGCAGACTCACCCTGGGCTGCCCTCCGTGAGGCGCAATCCCAAGCACAACATCTGGCTCACACCGGTATGGCCGCCAATATAGACATCGGCGAAGCACACGACATCCACCCGAAGAACAAGCAAGAAGTGGCACGCCGTCTGGCCGTCATCTCACTGGCCGATACCTACGGACAGAAAATACCCGCCCAAGCACCGGTGTACGACAACTATACGGTAGAAAACGGCAAGGTACGCATTTCGTTCACCATCCCTGCTATCGGCGAACGCTTCGAACAAAACAAAGACATCAAAGGCTTCACCATTGCCGGGCCCGACCATGTGTTCTACCCCGCCGAGGCCTATACGGACGGCGACGAAGTGGTGGTCTACTCACACTATGTCAAAGTGCCGGTAGCCGTCCGTTACGGATGGGCCGACAATCCGGAGTGTACCCTGCGTACACCGACCAACCTTCCGGCAGCACCTTTCCGTACCGACAACTGGTAAATCATCATTCAACAATAAACAAATCTTACAGCTTATGAGAATTAAAGCTATTTTATCTTTATGTCTGTTCACGCTGGCCACAGCAGTTTCAGCAGACGAGTTCATCAAAATCAACACGGACCAAGTCGGTTTGGTACTCCGCGCCGCAGACAACGGCAGGCTTTACCAATCCTATTTGGGCAAACGCCTGGCTAACGAAAGCGATTTGCAGCATTTGCCCAAAGGCAACGAGGCTTATCTGACCCACGGCATGGAGGACTATTTTGAACCGGCCATCGAAGTACACCACAACGATGCCAACCCGTCATTGCTGCTCAAATACGTGTCGCACACGTCCAAGAACGTACAGCCGGGAGTGGACGAAACGGTCATCACCTTGCAGGACGACAAATACCCCGTCACCGTGAAGTTGCATTATGTGGCCTATGCCAAAGAAAACATTATCAAAACCTTCACCGAAATCAGCCATCAGGAAAAGAAACCGCTGAAACTGGAACGCTATGCTTCTGCCATGCTGCACTTCAGCCGGCCGGCCTATTATCTGACGGAGTTTTCAGGAGACTGGATTTATGAGGCCACGATGAGCACCACTCCGCTGAACTTCGGCAAGAAAGTGCTCGACACGAAGTTGGGTGCACGTGCCAACATGTTCACTCCTCCCATGTTCATATTGTCTTTGGACAAAGAATCTTCGGAGAACGAAGGCGAAGTGATTTTAGGAACTTTGGGATGGACGGGCAACTTCCGTTTCACATTCGAAGTGGACAACAAGAAAGACCTTCGCGTCATTGCCGGTATCAACCCGTATTTCTCGGAATACTCGTTGCCCAAAGGCGAAACGTTCCGTACTCCGGACTTCTACTTCACTTACAGCGACTGCGGACGCGGACAGGCCAGCCGCAACTTCCACGACTGGGCACGCAAATACCAGCTCAAGGACGGCCAGGAAGACCGCATGACCCTGCTCAACAACTGGGAAGCCACCTACTTCGACTTCAACGAGGACAAGTTGGTAGAACTGATGGGCGATGCCGTAAAATTGGGCGTGGACATGTTCCTGCTCGACGACGGATGGTTCGGAAACAAATACGAACGCCACAGCGACACCCAAGGATTGGGAGACTGGGACGAGACACAGCACAAGCTGCCTCATGGCATCCAGAAACTGGTGGACGAAGCAGCCAAACGCAACATCAAGTTCGGTATTTGGATAGAGCCGGAAATGGTGAGCCCCAAAAGCGAACTTTACGAAAAGCATAAAGATTGGGTGATTCACCTGCCCAACCGCGATGAGTATTATTTCCGCAACCAGATGGTACTCGACCTGAGCAACCCCGAAGTGCAGGATTTCGTCTTCGGTGTAGTAGACGGGCTGATGACCAAATATCCGGGCATCGCTTATTTCAAGTGGGACTGCAACAGTCCGATTACCAATATCTACTCTCCGTATCTGAAAGACAAGCAGACTCATCTCTATGTGGACTATGTGCGTGGACTGTACAAGGTGCTCGACCGCATCAAGGCCAAATATCCCAAACTGCCGATGATGCTTTGCTCCGGCGGTAGCGGCCGTATCGACTACGAGGCATTGCAGTACTTCACAGAGTTCTGGGCCAGCGACAACACCGACCCCATACAACGCCTGTTCATCCAATACGGTTACTCGTTCTTCTATCCGGCCAAGTCCATGAGCGCCCACGTGACCACATGGAACAAGAACGCGAGCATCAAATTCCGCACGGACGTGGCCATGATGGGCAAGCTCGGTTTCGACATCAAGCTCAGCGACATGAGCGGCGACGACCTTACCTATTGCCAAAGTGCCGTGAAGAACTACAAACGCTTGCGTCCGGCCATCATGGAAGGCGACCTCTACCGTCTGGTATCTCCGTACGACGGTACGCGCAGCCATGCAGCCAACCAGTTTGTCAGCAAAGACAAGAACAAGGCCGTAGTCTTCGCATTCGACGTATATCCCGGCTACGGCGAGAAGATTCTACCCGTACGTCTGGAAGGATTGGATGCCGGCAAACAGTATCGCGTGAAAGAAATCAACCTGATGCCGAACCAAGGCTCATCGCTCGAAGGTAACGACCGTGTATTCTCCGGCGATTACCTGATGAAAGTCGGACTGAACCTCCTCACCGGCAACAAGCTTTACAGCCGCGTGGTGGAAATCACAGCCGAATAAATCTTGAGACAGAAAAATGGAAATCAGAAGTTATATCATAGGGGTAGCCGCTGCGACATGCAGCGCGCTACCTTTTGCGCATAGCCTGGCATGGGAAGGAAATGTGTTGGTCTCCACGCCGCACACGTCCCTGCTTCTGCATGCCGGTGAAGGGCAAGACCTGCGCTTCGCCTACTTCGGCGACCGCATCGAAGAGAGCCAGATACACCAGATTCACGACGCATGGGACGGGCTGAACCGCACGGCATACCCGACTTTCGGCCAGCCGCCCCACCAGATTTTTGCTTTGCAGGCCGTACATGCCGACGGGAACTGGACTACCGACCTGACTGTGGACAAGGTGGAAACCTCTACCCTCGACAACGCCAGACTCACGGCCATCACGCTGAAGGACAAGGTTTATCCTTTCCAAGTGAAACTCTACTACAAAGCTTACAACGACATCGACATGATTGAGACGTGGAGCGAGATTTCACACACGGAAAAGAAAACCGTGGTGCTGAAACGTTTCGACTCCGGACATTTTCTGATACGGCGCGGTGACGTATGGATTTCGCATCTCCATGGCTCATGGGCTTCCGAAACGCACGTGACCACCGAACCGCTCACACCGGGCATCAAAATGATAGAAAACGTAGACGGTGCCCGTAACGGCCATCTCGACCACCCCGAAGTCATGTTCTCGCTCGACGGGAAGCCGCACGAGAACGAAGGGCGTGTCATCGGAGCAGCCCTCTGTTGGAGTGGAAACTACTCCATCCGCATGGTGACGGACAATAATTTCGTACACCGTGTCTTTGCCGGCATCGACAACGAAAGCTCGGAATACAAACTGGCTCCGAAAGAGGTATTCACTACTCCGAAACTGGCTCTCACCTATTCCGGAGAGGGTCTGAGCGGTGCCAGCCGCAACTTCCATCACTGGGCACGCCACGCCGGCATGCTGCACCATGGCGACCAGGTACGTCCCGTGTTGCTCAACAGTTGGGAAGGTGTGTACCTCGATGTCAACGAACCGGCCATGGCCGAGATGATGAAAGACATCGCCGCATTAGGCGGCGAACTGTTCGTCATGGACGACGGATGGTTCGGCGACAAATACCGCCGCGTACAAGACAATTCTTCCTTGGGAGACTGGGTAGTAGACCGGAAGAAACTGCCGAACGGACTTGAGAACCTCATCCAAACGGCTGATCGGAACGGCATCAAATTCGGCATCTGGATAGAGCCGGAAGCCGTAAACAGCAAGAGCGAACTCTTCGAAAAGCATCCCGACTGGGCTTTGCAAGTCAAAGGACGGCCCTTGCAATACGGACGGGGCGGTACACAAATGTTGCTCGACGTATGTAATCCCGAAGTCCAGGATTTCATGTTCGGCATCGTAGACAATTTGCTCGGCAAGCATCCGCAGATTGCCTATATCAAATGGGATGCCAATGTGGAGTTGAAAAACTATGGCTCGACCTATTTGCCCCAAGACAAACAGTCGCACATATACATTGAATACCATCGCGGCTTGAACAAAGTGCTCGAACGCATCCGCGCCAAGTATCCCGACGTGCTGATTCAGGCCTGCGGCGGAGGAGGAGGACGTGCCAGTTACGGTGTCCTGCCCTACTTCGATGAGTTTTGGGTGAGCGACAACACGGATGCCCTCCAGCGTATCTACATGCAATGGGGTACCTCGTACTTCTATCCGTCCAACGCCATGGCACAGCATATCAGTGCCTCGCCCAACCACCAGACGGGACGTATCATCCCTATCAAGTTCCGTTGCGACGTGGCCATGAGCGGGCGGTTGGGTATGGAATTGCAACCCAGCAAGATGACGAAAGAAGAATACCAGCAAACGGCACAAGCCATCAAGGACTACAAGTCCGTACGCGACGTCATCCAGTTAGGCAATCTGTACCGTCTGGTATCCCCGTACGACGACAAAGGCATCGCTTCACTGATGTACACCGACGATACGGAAAACAAAGCCGTATTCTTCGCCTACAAGATGGAACATTTCAATAACCAGGTGATACCTCGCGTTTGCCTTCGGGGATTGGACCCGTCTAAAAACTACCGCGTACGCGAATTGAACGTCAAGACCGGCGGACAACCTTGTTTCCTGAACGGCAAAACGTTCTCCGGTACCCTACTGATGAACACCGGTATCGAGATGCCGCTCGGCAGCGATTACGCCAGTTGCGTACTGGAACTCACTGCGGAGTAAACATTACATCCTTCCACACAGAAGGCTTTCTAAATCTGGAGTTTGTACTTTTCTCAGGGTACAAACTCCTTTTTCATGGCACAACAGGAAAGGAAGACGAAAAATAACGCTATATTTGCAAGTACATCAACATAAGGATGCCATGGACTACAAAGAACTAAGGAACCCAAGCCAACCGGCCGACACACCAGACGGATTTGTCAGCGAAATACGCTCCATCATCGACCAAGCCCGATCTAATGCCGTGCGCAGTGTGGACTTTTGCAGAGTCAGAATGTATTGGAACATCGGTAAACGTATCTTCGAAGAAGAACAGCACGGAAAAGAACGTGCCGATTATGGAACCTACCTCATCAGGAATCTGGCCAAACGCCTCGAACCGGAATATGGCAGTGGGTTTTCGGTGCGGCAACTGGAACGTAGCAGACAATTTTACAGACTTTATCCGATTGCGTCCACAGTGCGGACGCAATTAAACTGGTCGCAATATAAGATGCTAATAGCCATTGCAGATGCAGATAAACGGGAATATTACGAACTCGAAGCTATAAATAACGGTTGGACCGGCCGCGAACTGGAACGCCAAATCAATTCCATGCTCTACGAACGTTTGCTATTGAGCAACGACAAGGAAGCCGTGTTGGCCGTAGCACGTAAGGAACGCATTCCGGAATCTCCCATGGAAATCATCAAAGACCCGATGGTCCTGGAGTTCCTCGGATTGGAACGCCAACCTGCATATTACGAAAAAAACCTTGAGAAAGCCATCATAACCAAACCATACTCGCCAGCCAATATCAGCTCTATTTACCCTCTCAGGAACAACTTATCCGTGAAGTGAACGAAGCCAAGCAACATGTATATTCGGCATCGCAAAGGAAATAAAGCATTAAATATTGTAACACTATCGTAACACGTATGACATCTTGAGTTCATATCGAATACCTACCTTTGTCGCCAAATCAGCACATCATGAAACAAATATCTATTTTAGCTTTAAGCATGCTGCTTGCCCTACCTGCCGCAGCCGACGAAGGAAAAGAAGGAAAAGCCAAAACGGATTACCGACCGGTCGTCCACGGTACGCTACGTGGCAAATACGAGTACCAACCGGAAGAAAAGGCCGGACGCTTTCAAGTGCGCACCGCCCGGGTCAGCATCGAAGGAAAAGTCGCACCTGTGGTGGCCTATAAAGCCGAAATCGACTTGTCCGACGAAGGCAAAATCAAAATGCTGGATGCCTACACCCGGCTTAGCCCGCTGAAAGGCTTCGATTTCACCATCGGACAGATGCGCGTCCCGTTCACTATCGATGCCCACCGTTCACCCCACCAGCAATACTTTGCCAACCGTTCATTCATAGCCAAGCAAGTGGGCAACGTGCGCGACGTGGGAGCCACGCTGGGCTACAAGATAGGAGGTCCGCTGCCCCTCACCCTGCAAGCGGGAATGTTCAACGGTTCGGGCCTGACCGACCAGAAAGATTTCTGGACCAATAACATCAACTATTCCGCCAAAGCACAATGGCAACTGCCCAAAGGCTTTTCCGTCACGCTGAGCGCACAGAAAATCAGACCGGAACACATTTCGGTCAACATGTACGACGGCGGCATTACTTACCAGGCCGGAAGATGGATGATAGAAGCGGAATACTTGTATAAACACTACACCAAAGATGCCTTTCAGGACGTGAACGCCTTCGACGGGTTCATTTGCTATGACCTGCCACTGAAAAAAGTATTCAGCAAAATCTCATTCCTCGGACGCTTCGATTACATGGGCGACCATAGCGACGGTACGGCCAACGAGAACGGACATCTCACACTGACCGATGCCGAACGCAAACGTATCACCGGCGGCATCACCCTGAGCATCGCCAAACCGTTCATTTCGGACATCCGTATCAATTATGAGAAATATTTCTACAACGAGGGTGCCACCCCCAAGGTTTCCGAGCAAGACAAATTCGTCATCGAATTCATGACTCGTTTTTAGCTGTTTATCAACATCTTATAAAGTACAAATCGTTTGGCGCAGAATGAAAAATCATTCTGCGCCAAACGATTTATCAATCTCAGGAGATTGATTTTCCGTTCTCAGCCAATCGTTTTTTCGAGTTCCTTACCTCTTGAAACGTACCTCATAAAGGTCACGCCGGCGGTCTTTCAAATTCCTTACACCACCGTAAGTATGCAACTCGCTCAGAAGGTCCAAATCGACATCGGACACAAGAATCATTTCCGTGTTCGGCGTAGCCTCCGCCCGGCGTCCGTCGGTGGGGAAAGCAAAATCGCACGGAGTAAACACCCCGGATTGCGCATACTGTATATCCATGTTGTGCACGCGCGGCAGGTTGCCTACGCTACCGGCTATCACCACAAAGCACTCGTTCTCGATGGCACGGGCCTGGGCGCAAACCCGTACGCGCGAATAAGCGTTCTGCGTATCCGTCAGATAAGGTACGAAGAGGATTTGCATCCCTTGGTCGGCCATAATGCGCGACAGTTCGGGGAACTCCACATCGTAACAGATCAACACGCCGATTTTGGCACAATCCGTATCGAACGTCTTCAGCATACTGCCCCCAGACAGTCCCCAGCTCTTGGTCTCGTCGGGCGTGACATGTATCTTCTCATACATCTCATAACTGCCGTCGCGACGGCACAGGAAGCCTACGTTATAGAGGTTGCCGTCACGCTGCAAAGGCATACTCCCTGTGATGATATTGATGTTGTAGCTGATGGCCAACTGTAAGAAACGGTCGCGTATCTCATCGGTGTAACCGGCCAATCCGCGAATGGCCTGCGACTCGCTCAGGTTGTTGAACTCCGCCATCAACGGTGCATTGAAATATTCGGGGAAAAGGATGAAATCGCTTTTGTAACCGGAAACGGCGTCTACGAAGAACTCTATCTGTTCGAACAAGTCGTCGATAGTGCGATAGCCACGCATCTGCCATTGCACCAGTCCGACCCTGACCGTGGTTTTGGCCGGAAGCGTCTCTGAGGTTTCGGGCTGATAATAGATATTGTCCCACTGGAGCAGGCAAGCGTAATGTTTGGACTCCTCGTCGTTGGGCAAGTAGTTGGTCATGACCTTACGCACGTGGAAGTCGTTGGAAAGCTGGAAGGTCAGCACGGGGTCGTATATCTCACGTTTGCGCACCTGTTCGATATACTCCTTCGGCCTCATCTTGTCGGCGTATTTATGATAGTTCGGAATACGGCCGCCGAACATGATGGCCTTCAGGTTCAGCTTTTCGCACAGTTCCTTGCGATACTCATACATACGGCGTGCCAAGCGCAGGCCGCGGTAGTCGGGATGGATGAACACCTCGATGCCGTAGAGGATATTCCCCTTGGGATTATGCGTGCTGAACGTCTCATTTCCCGTAACCTTAGCGTATGTATGGTCTCCCTTCACCAAATCATAATCCACGATAATGGAAAGGGCACAACCGATAATCTTGTCATCGGCTACCGTCACCACCTGCCCTTCGGGGAAGATGCGTAACAACGTCTCTATTTGTTCATGGGTCCAAAACACATCGCTGCCGTCCGAATATACACGACGGAACGACTGGGCCAACTGTCCGTAGTCTTCTATCTGGAGCGGGCGTACCTGAATTTTTGTGATACTTTGATTTTCCATTTGTTCGTCATATTTCACGCCCGCAAAGTTACAGCTTATTTCAAGGCCTTGTTCTCCATCCGACGGAAAAGTAAGCCGTTCCTTCATTTTTTATGCGTCCGAAAGCCTGTCACGGAAGAAAACAGCTCTCTTTTTCGGAAAAAATAGCGAACTTTGCAGTCTATGTTTACCGTCATATTCATTTTATGGGGCAGCGCTACGGTGGGATACCTCCTGCGCCGCCACCCAATACCCGGCCTCGAACGGCTGATGACCTATACCGTATGGGGATTGCTCTTCCTGATGGGCGTGGAAGTCGGAGGAAATCCGACGCTGATGCAGGCCTTGGACCGCTTGGGATGGGAAGCCCTTATCCTCACGTTGTGCACAGCCTTAGGGTGTGCCTTGGCAGCGGCAGCATTATGGAGCGAAAGCAGGAGAACGACACCGGCCACCCAAACTCCTACAGTGGAAAAGGATGCCGGCAAAGAACTGCTTTCGCACAAGCACCGCCTCGTGGCATTATGGCATCAACTGGCCGGAAGCTTCACCATCGTAGCGTTTTTCGCGCTCGGATGTGCCTTAGGCGTTTCTCACCGGATACCTTCCCTCCCCGCTGAAGCCGGATTCTACGCCCTGTGTCTCTTACTCATCTGCGTCGGGCTTACCGTCGGGCAAAGCAACGAGATACGCCAAAGCTTACGCCGCATAGACAAACGTCTGATGTGGCTACCGGTTCTGACGATAGTCGGGACATGGGCCGGAGCCGTAGCGACAGCCTGCCTGCTGCAAGGGCGTAGCTTTACCGACTGGCTGGCCATCAGTTCCGGATTCGGTTACTATTCCTTGTCGAGTATCCTCATCACGGAGGCACGCAATGCGGAAATGGGTACCGTTGCCCTTATCTATAATATCCTGAGGGAACTCATGGCCTTGCTCTGCGCTCCGCTGTTCCGGCAGTTTTTCGGTCCGTTGGCTCCCATCAGTGTAGGAGGAGCCACAACGGGGGACACCACTCTTCCGATAATATCCCGCACGTGCGGACAGACCTTCATCCCCCTTTCCATTTATCATGGTCTGACGATCGACTTCACCGTTCCGTTCCTCGTCCCGTTCTTCTGTTCATTATAGTCCACAAAAAACCGGAGGCATATTTCTCAAATGGAAATATGCCTCCGGTTTTTATATGAAATCCGCCAAGCGGGTTATTTCATCACTTTCACGGTCTGGGTATCCTTACCCACAAACTGCAACAGATAAACTCCGTCTGTCAAAGCCGCTGCCGAAATTTCTTCCTTACCGTTACCGGAAAGAACATGACTATCCACTTGCTGACCGGACAAGGTGTACACTTTCACTTGCACGTAGTCCGTAGGATAAGTTACCGTAAACTTACCGTTCGCATAAGAAGCATTGACTTTTCCGGCCGCATTAATCTCACTGATGCTCAAAGCGTCATCGGCTGCGTCACGGTCACCTTGGTAAACCACAATATCACGAGAGAAACCGCGGTCGTCCTTCAAGGTCAGAGTAGCTCTGCGCCCTTCGAGCAACCAGTCCTTGCTCGTGGCTTTCAGACTCATGCTGAAATAGTTCTTGCGGTTAGCATCCGTCCCGGCTTGCACCGGTTGGGTTACGGTAAGCCAGTCACCGTCTGTAGACTCGGAAATTGAAGCGGAAATGGTTGTTCCGGAAGAAGCCGTTCCAAACCAGTCCATCAACAAGTAATTATGGGTCTCACCGTCGATATTGAGTTCCAATTCATCTTGCTGAACGATTGTGGCAGTGGCATCATCTTCGCTCATAATAATATAAGGTGTGGCCACAAACATGTGAATGTCCAAGGACGTGTTGTAGGTAAACTCATATTCTTTTCCTTCGGTGTCCGTAGCGATAAAAACATACTGGCAGAGCTTTCCGGCAAATTCACCGGTAGTCGGTACGTAATAAGCAGTGTTTTTGTCGGGATTCGTGAGTTCCGCACGATTCAACTGATGCATCAAAGCCCACTTTGTCCCGTCTTGCGGGCCGGTAATCATCACATAAAACTCATTCTTCACCAAAGTGGTCGGAGTCTCAGTATTGACATTGATATCCCACAGTCTTAACGAAGAAGTAGACTGATTCAACTCCGGCTTAGCCTGAAAGCTTCGAAGCTTTTTATCTTCTTCGCCCACAACTTCGACCCAGTCGATTTGGAATGTCTTATTCGACAAATCGACCGAAGCCGGTGTCATGACATAAAAGTGTGTACCCCACAACATGATTCCCCCCTCGGTCGGCGCGTCGAACCACTCGACATAGGAAGACTTATACATATTGTCCGCACCGAACAGTACGTTATTCCAAGGATCCGTAGAACTCATTGTCGTATAATAAGTATCCACAAACGGTGTGGCATCGGCATCTACATTGTAGACATAAGCCATCAGAGATGCAGCCACCATTCCGGGTACCTTTTTATGGGTCGTGGCGTCGATATGAGCTCCCAACTGATAGGTTGAATCCGCAGAACCAAGCGTGGCAGTCAGCACCGGCGTATCGAAATAAAAACCGTTGTTCGGGAAGTAAGGACGCATGCTTAAAGAATCTTCCGTATAAGTAGAGCCTCCGAAAGCCCATGAGAATTCGTCGCACAAAGGCGTCGTATTGTGGAACGTCAGTGGACGGTCGATGTAAGCCAACACACCGCCTTCGGCATAGACTGCCTGTCCGTTGCCGTCTTGTCCTAAAGCAATACCGGATACCAAGTTATACACACCCTTATTTACGGCATAGCTCGTGCCGGGTTTCTGATTGTTCGTACCGGAAATACGGGCATTCTTCTGAAAGCGTTGTGAGGACGTAGCATTCATGTGGTTCACATTGACTACTTTTCCTGCCTGCGCTTTGAACGTAGGTAGATTACGGGATGCCACCTGAAGGGGTGAAATTTCTGATTCGGCCTGCATCCGAGTTGATAAAGGAGCTACTTGTTGCAATGACTGAGCCTGTACCGACAATGCTACACAAGCGCAAGCCACAGCCCAACTTCCTTTGAATATTTTATTCATATACATATTGATAATGATTTTTAGCGTTTTACTTGATAATGAATTTGCCGTTCATCTTAGCCTTGCCCTCAACCTGATAAACATACAAACCGGCAGAAAGTTCGTCCAATGCCAAAGTTCCTTCCTGACCGGCCAAAGCAAAGCTCATTACCTTCGCACCGTTCGTTGTATAAATAGAAAGCGTATGGGCTGTATGGTCGGCAAAAACGTAACTCAAAACATTACCTTGTACAGAAATACTTTCAGACTTGCCCTTTGTCTGTTGAACAGACAATGCCGGATCGTTAGTCATGACCAAAGTGAAACTAACCTTATTGGCTTCCTGTCCTTCATACCATGCGGAAACCACAACGTGGGTGGTAGCAATAGCACCAGCCTGCAAAGAACCCGCATTCCAATGGATCTGCATATCTACAACCTCATTCGCTGTCCATTCGCCATTCTTCTGAGCGACATACCCCTTATCGGCATCCGTTGTAACACAAGTGCCATCAATGGCGCAAAGTTCAACGGAAACTTCATCTAAAGACTGAATACTTACATAAACGTTAGCAGCCACATCGCTTGACAGGTCAATCTCCGGTTCGAACTTAGTGACTCCAAAACCCGCCAAAATCTCATTAATATCCCGTGAATAGAATGTCGAACCGTTTTCGATGGCAACCCCATCATGTGAAAAAGTCAACGTTTGAGCCATTCCTGCCATTGCGCAGAAAACAGCCACCAAAGAAGTAAAGAGTTTTTTCATACTTTTATTCCTAATTAAATTAATATTATTTTCTTATTTTACTTCACATTCAGCCGCTTGCATTACACCTTCGGCATCATTATAAACAAAAGCCACCACGGAAAGATTCTCTTTCACCCAGTTGGACTTCACCCTTATACCTCGTTCCAGCGTCTGATGAACATTCTCTTGCAAGGCGACATCTTCACCCCACGTCCCGTTTACACAAGCGCGGAACACATGATTATGCACATAATTCACATCCAGGTTCGGCCCGTTTTGCTGCAAAGCCGTAATGTTACTTTCCGTAATCCAAAGCTGCAACTTACCGTACACCATGGCAGAAGGATTCAACTCTACGGCAATGGCAATACTGTCTTTACCGGGAACCGTATCAGCCGAAAGCTCAATGGCCACCTTAGTATCTTTAGCCAAAGCCTCGCGCACTACCGTTCCCCATTTATCATAATTGCAAAGCCCTCCGCTACGATTGATAATCCCGGTTGGCAAATCGGAAGCTCCCCATTTAGCTGCATAGACGTTTCCTTCCGGTTGCATCAAACCTACGATAGTGGGATATTGCCCCTCCATAATACCGAACACGTCCGTAGCGTGCACACTTACAGCAATCAAAGAGCTGCCGTATTGCGCCTTCAGGCTGTTGATCGTGGCATGTGCTGTGGGACAATTTGAACAAAATTGCCCCGTAAAATCTTCCAAAAGGACATTTCGCTTGGTTTCTACCTGAGGCAAAGAAATATAACGCTCTCCTTCGGACACCTCATCGCAGGCTGTAAACAAGGCGGCAAAGCCTAAAAAGGCTGTATACAATATACTTTTCTTCATGTCTCTTGCTTAAAAATTATAATTGTAAGATACCTGGAAACCACGGCTTGCCGGCACATAACGGCAAACCCCTCCCGAACAGTTGTAGCCCGCCCGCGTACGCCCGTAACCGGCCATTAAACGGTGTGCTTTGTAATTGAATGTCACAGAACCCATATAATAATGAAGGTTCGTTGCTCCATTGTTCCACATGTCGCTCACCGTAAACATGAAGTAAGGCAGAACGGAAAGTTCCAGCAGTCCGTAGGTCCAGTCGCCTTCATCTTGCTTGGTAGCCAGATACTGAGCCTCGGCACGCAAAGTCAGCTTTTTGTTAAACTGGTATTTACCTTCGGCCACAGCAATATTAGACTTAATCGTACCGCCGTGTCCTTCTACCACATCTTTATTGTAACGCTGGTTCATGTACATCAAGTTCAATTTAAAAGCTTTGGTCAGTTTCTTTTCCATCTGCAAATTGATGTCTTGATAGTAAGTTTCTCCACCCACTTTGAAGAATTTGGATTTATAACCGTCCGTTCCGTAAGTGGAGCCATTGAATTCCTCAACCGGGTCTTTGTCCAACGAACGAATATGACTGACATTCAATTTCAATTTAGTTCCATACTTACCGCCTAACGCCGTATTACGCTTGAAACTGTAACCGAATTCACCCTGAAAAGCCCATTCTCCTTTCGCCGCTTGTGTGGCGTAGGGATAAAGAGCAGCCAAAGCATAGGTATGTTGATAGGCAAAGGCCGGCATATTGTTGATAAACACCGAGGTTCCGACCATGGAACGCTGACTGCGGTAAGACATATCCTCGCTGCGCTTCACTTGCACCAAGGCACTGGCTCCTCGTTTGGAATAAGAAGCCGAAAGCATCAGGGCATTACCACGGTGGTAAATATATCCGTTATCGAAAGAAGGGTCCTGGCTTTTCCAGGCATACTCGGCCAACACACTATAGTTTCCTTTTTGGAAGCGCGAACGTACATCGAAAGCACCGACAGTCGTAGGCAAATCCAAGCGATAATTAGTACCGGATACAATGATATCCTCATCTCCTTCCTGTTTGAGGACTCCAGACGCCCCTACCATCCACGTAATACCTTTATCACGCATCTTGCTACTGTATTGCTCCAGATTCATTTCCAAATCGGCACCGCCGACCCAAGCGCCATGTTTCCAATCCCAATACCGACGCTGCAAACCACCGAGAACCTTAAACTGTACTCCCTTCCACGCCGTCACGTTCAACCTCGCTCCACGAAGGGAATTGTCGATACCCAAACTGCGTTCCTCGTAAGTACGGAATATGAAACCGCTTCCGAACTGGTCGTAAAAATCACCGACGGTCACATCAAAACCGAAATCACTTATTCCCTTTAAATAAAGATGAGGTACTCCCCAACCTTTGAAGTCGGCTTCAAAACCGGGCAAGGGGTATTCCGTAAACTCCAAACGGGCACCTGCCTCTACGTTTTTGCTCATCAAACCTAAATCTACATAAGTGTTGGTTAACGCCCAATCGTCATAGCTGCCTGTACCAATCTTTTCATCCTCCTCGGGAACCAGCACATCGCTCTGTATGCTCCCGTGCAAAACGACTTTTCTTTCATGCTCCTGCGCATGTGAAGTAAAGGCCAACAGCCCTGCGCAGAACAAGGCTATCGGCTTTCCATATCCTTTCATTTATACCTTATATATTATAGGTGAAAATCACTTCTCTCCAATCAATTCACGTACCTTTTCAATTAAATGGCTCTCGGCTCCGTCGGTGTAACCGCTACGTGATTCAGCTATTTTGCCCTTACCGTCTATAATAAACACATGGGGAATCATCTGCACACCCATTGCCCGGCGAAACTCACTGTTAGGATCCAACAAAACTTCATATTCCCAGCCTTCTCCATCGACCATCGGCTTCACTTTGTTGATATTCTGTGCCTGGTCGATCGAAACGGCTATCACTTTCATTCCCGTCTCCTCCTGCCAATCGGCATATTGCTCATGTATAGCTTTCAACTCACGGTTACACGGCTTACACCATGTTGCAAAGAAACTGATAACGAAAGGTTTTCCATTATTACTTAATTCTGCAGTATTTACAGTTTTTCCCTCCAAATCTTTCAACTGTACGGAGGGTAACTGTGCATAAGCCCCCAGGCTAACCAAACACAGTGCAACGGCACTCATGAGTTTACTTAATCTCATCATATCCTTATATTTTTTTGCAAAAGTACGTTTTTTCTATAATATAGCCATCTTTTTGCAAGAAAAATATTCTTTTTATACTAAAAAAACGGAATATTTATTGTACTTTTGCGCGTCCTTAGTACAAGTTTATTAAAAAAAATCAAATTATAGTCTATCTAAAATTAGTATTTATGAAAAAAAAATCTTGTTTGGTGTTCCTCTTTCTATTGGGAATACTATGGAATGTACAAGTCCACGCTGACGGCGTGAGCCAACCTACGTTCCATACCTTCAAGTTCACAGACCAAGCTACACTCCAAAACATGTCCGACAATGGGAAATGGGCTGTAGCTTTCGGTACGAACGGTAACAGTGTGGAAGATTTTCCGAAGCTCATAGACTTGGCTACGGACAAGGCTACCGAACTTTTGAGCGAAAGCGGAACCGCATTAGGCAACGGCGCCTACGATGTCAATAACGAGGGAACTCTCGTAGTAGGACGATATGAAGGCAATCCGGCCGTTTGGACCAAAACCAATAACAAATGGACAGTACTTCCTGTTCCTACGGGATGGGACGGTGGTTTAGTTAACGCCATTACTCCCGACGGAAAGTGGGCCATAGGTAGGGCCACCAAAGGTCAGTATGACGAAACTCCCGTACTGTGGGATATGAGTAAAGGCGGTATAATCACAGAAACGCCTAATATCCCGGTAAAAGACATGACCGGACTAGACCAGCACCAAAGCCGCTTTGTAGGCATTTCCGCTGACGGACGTTATATCGTAGGTTGCCTGTCTTTCAGCTATATCCAGCCTATCGCTTGTTGTTATTACGTCTATGATCGGGATAAGCAAACATATAAATTCATCGGATTCGATGTAGATGAGAATTACAAATGGACTCCGTTGGCTCAGAATCTGGCCTTTATCGATGATGCACGTATCAGCAACAACGGAAAGTATATAACGGGTACTGCTTATATGGTAAAAGAAGGAAATGCCGAATACAAAACTCCTTTTCTTTATGACGTCGAAGCCGGTTCTTTCTCTATTTACGACCAGAATCAGGATCAAGGTCTCATCGGACTATGTTGTGATAACGAGGGTCATGTGTTCGGTGCTTCACCTTCAGACAGTCCGGCACGTGAATGGAGCATACGCGTAGGCCAATACTGGTACAGCCTAACCCAAATCCTGAAACAGCATTACAATATAGACTTCAATACAGCTTCGGGGTTTGAAAATAGCGGCACTCCGATTGCCCTTAATGTAGAAGGGACTAAAATCGCCGTTTTCGTCTATAAAGGTGAAAGTTATATACTGGAGATGCCTCAATCGCTCGTTGAACTGACCAATGAAATTGATTTATTGGCCAACTATTCCGTCAGCCCGGAGGAAGGTTCACAATTCTCTGCCCTGAAATCACTAAGCCTCACTTTTGACCGCGACATTGAAGTGACAGGAAAGAGCAGTGCCGTAATCTTAAAAGACGAAAACGGGAACAAAGTAACAAGTTCAGTAACGTTCAAACGTAACGCCAATAACAGCAAAATCGTCGATATTAGTTTCCGTGGCGCAAACCTCGAAGACGGTAAAAAATATACTGTTTCTGTCCCGGCTGGTTCCATCGTTATTAATGGTGATGCCGAGAAGGCCTGCAAGGAAATTAACATTAGCTACACCGGACGGGCCAATAAGCCAGTCGCACCTACTAGCATTGCACCGGTTGACAACTCAACCCTATCATTGTTGAACTTCTCTACGAACCCTATCATCATTAATTTTGATGCAGGAATCGCCTTGACCGACACGGCTTACGCCGCAGTTTACCGCAATAACGAAACAGAGCCGATGTGCGAACTGAAAATGGCTGTGTCCTCTCTCGACAGTAAACAATTAGGCGTGTACCCGTCTGCCGGACAATATTTGTATAAGGGTAATGAGTATTACGTAAAAATCAAGGCAGGATCAGTCACGGACGTTTTAGGTAGCAATCCGAACGAAGCCATCAACCTGCACTACACGGGTAACTATGAACGTGAAATCAACTACGACGATGTAACATTGTTCAAAGACGATTTTAACAACGGTTTGGGCCAATTCCTCTTCTATGAAGGAGATAAACGCGAACCGGTGGAAAGCATGGCCCAATGGGGATTCACTGCGACTACAACTCCTTGGAGCATCGTATGGGATGAGGACAACACCAGCGATTTGGCAGCAGCTTCACATTCCATGTACTCTCCGGCAGGAAAGTCTGACGACTGGATGGTAACAACGCAAATTTTCATTCCGTCTAACCAATGCTATTTAAGATGGGAGTCACAGAGTTATCTCAAGAGTAAAGGAGACCGTTTGAAAATAATGGTTTGGGAATACGACCCCGTATTGAATGCTCTGAACGACGATCTTATCGCTAAATTCAAGAATGAAGGAAAGGTTATTTACGACGAATTTGAAAAACCTGGTGAAGACGAAAACAAATTAGCAGGAGAATGGACTTCCCACATCGTAAAACTGGAAGAGTTTAAAGGCAAAAACGTATATATTGCTTTCGTGAACGAGAACGAAGATCAAAGTGCCATCTTTATAGATAATGTGGAAGTAACCAACGACCAGAAGTTTTTGGTGGGTTTGACCAACGAAACCTCCGTGGTAAACCAAAAAGAAATTAAAATCAGTGGCCGTATCAGTATCAATGCTTTGGAAGATACTTATCAGAGCGTACACATTATCATGAAAGACGCTAATGGTAACGCCATAGATGAAATCAGCGAATCTGGTCTCTCTTTAAAGAATGGTGACAAGTATGACTTTGCTTTCCAAAAAGCTCTCCCGCTAAGCGTAGGCATCGCAAACAAGTTCACATTGGATATCACTTTAGATGATGAAGAAAAAACAACAGGATATTCTATCAAGAATCTGGCTTTCGCACCGACCAAGCGTTTGGTGATAGAAGAATTTACAGGTACGGATTGCCCGAACTGTCCGCTCGGAATTCTGGCTTTGGGCAACATGGAGAAAATGTTTGGCGACCAAATCATCCCCATGGCTATCCACACTTACGATGGCGACATCTACTCGACCAAAGAACTTGAAGAGTATTCCGCGTTCCTGAACTTCAGTGGTGCTCCCAGTGGCGTGGTTAACCGTCAGGGCGGAGCTACCCCCGTTCCTTCTTATCCAATGGCCAGCGTTAAAAACACAGAAGGAAAAGTGAATTATATATTCACAAACGGTTCGGATTTATGGTTAGACCAGGCCGAGAAAGAATTCAAAGTGGCTGCAGATGCCGAACTGAACATCACGGCGAAGTATCAGGACGGCAAAATCGTAGTGCCTTGTACCTATAAATATGCACTGAATGCGACAGATCTAAACGTAAGTTTGTTCATGGCTATTCTGGAAGATAACTTAACCCGTTATCAATGTAACAACTTGGGAGGTACTTCTGACCCGAATCTCGGAGAATGGGGATTGGGCGGCCAGTACGCTGCCAGTGTTGTGGCACCTTACACGTTCAACGATGTAGTTCGCAGCATACCCAGTGCTTACTATGGTGTAAGCGGTCTGATTCCTTCTTCCGTAACAGCCGGTGAGGAGAATACAACTAGCCTGGACTTAAATATCCCGGAAAATGTCATTGACCTCACGAACTGTAAAGTTGTATGTATGATGATCGATGCCAACACGGGAAACATCATCAATGCAGCCAGAGCTGACATCAATACAGACGATTATAATTCCATCGAACAAACAAAAGCAGACGAAAGTATCTCCGTGAATGCTGACAACAACACCATCCACATTAATGCCGGCACAACGGCACAAGTTACAGTGTACAGTGTAGACGGAAGTGTTCTCGACCAAGTTGTTATCGAAGGAGAAGGCAGCCTGAAGCTGCAAGGCCATAAGGGTATCGTCTTGGTTGAGGTAACGACCGAGAATACTCGTGTTGTGAAGAAAGTATTCGTAAAATAACAGCATTCATTTGCTGGTGAAATCAAAAGAGGAGTGTGGTATTAGTGAATGCCACACCCTCTTTTCACCATGTTTTTAATGTGAATTTTCATAATCAATTTATTAAAATAAGTATTTCTTTTCATGAGACAAAAATTACTCATGCTCAGCCTATGGCTGTGCTTTACGGCCAATGCGGTCATGGCGCAAGTAAAAAGTGCGTCTGGAGTAGTTTACTCCGCCGAAGATGGTGAACCGCTCATCGGAGCCAGCGTAAAAGTAAAAGGAACGACCACAGGAATGTCAACTGACTTCGACGGTAAATTTTCGCTAAAGGACCTCCCTGCTGATGCCAAGTTCCTGGAAATTTCCTACATCGGGTTCCTATCTCAAACCGTTGCTATCAAACCGAATCTGAAAATTACTCTGAAGCCAGATAGCAAAGAAATGGAACAAGTGGTCGTTACCGGTATGCAGAAGATGGATAAACGACTTTTCTCGGGAGCCACCGTCAAATTGGATGCAGAGAAAATGAAAATCGACGGTATGGCCGACATCAGTCGGTCGTTGGAAGGCCGTGCCGCCGGTGTATCTGTACAAAACGTATCCGGAACTTTTGGTACTGCACCCAAAATCCGTGTACGCGGTGCTACATCCATTTACGGTAGTAGCAAACCACTGTGGGTCGTGGACGGTGTCATTCAAGAAGATGCAGTTGATGTCGGTGCTGACGCTTTGGCTACCGGAGATGTGGAAACACTCATTAGTTCTTCTATCTCAGGACTGAATGCCGATGATATCGAAAGCTTCCAGATATTGAAAGACGGATCCGCTACTTCTATCTATGGTGCACGTGCTATGGCGGGTGTGATTGTAGTCACGACCAAAAAGGGCAAAGCCGGACAGAGTCGTATCAATTATACCGGTGAATTCACAATGCGAATGAAGCCTAGCTACAAGAACTATAATATCATGAACTCGCAAGACCAAATGGGCGTGTACAAAGAATTGTCTGACAAAGGTTGGTTGAATTTCTCTGGCGACAGTTCCAACGGATTGTACAACGCACCCAACAGTGGTGTATACGGCAAGATGTGGCATTTGATTAATACCTACAATCCCACAACAGGACAGTTTGCACTGGCTAACACTCCGGAAGCCCGCAACGCTTATTTGCAAACAGCGGAAAGACGTAATACCGACTGGTTTGACGAACTGTTCAACACCAATGTCATGCAAAACCACTCTATCAGTGTTTCTTCCGGTACGGAAAAAGCTACTTACTATGCATCTTTGAGCATTATGAACGACCCGGGATGGTATAAACAAAGTAAGGTAAACCGCTATACGGCAAATTTAAATACGACTTTCAATATCAGCAAACAACTTTCGTTGAACCTGCTGAGCAATGCTTCCTATCGCAAGCAGCGTGCTCCCGGTACGGCAGACCAAACCGTAGATGTCGTAAACGGTGAAATAAGCCGTGACTTCGATATCAACCCCTACTCTTACGCCCTGAATACTTCGCGCACTCTTGATCCGAATGAATACTACACGCGTAACTATGCGGATTTCAACATATTCCACGAACTAAACAACAACTATATTGAATTGAACGTTGTGGATCTGAAATTCCAAGGCGAATTGAAATGGAAACCGTTGTCCGAATTGGAGTTCAGCGCATTGGGAGCCATCAAATACAGTACCATTGCTAACGAACAATTCATCAAGGATGATTCAAATCAGGCCAATGCATATCGTGCCATGGGTAATTCCGTTATCCGCGACGAAAACGATAAACTATACACCGACCCAGATAATCCGTATTCATTACCTATCAGTGTATTGCCAGAGGGGGGTATATACAAACGTACCGACTACAAGACCAGAGGTGTAGACTTCCGTGCATCAGCTTCTTGGAACCGTTTGTGGAACGACATTCATTTGACGAATGTATATGCCGGAATGGAAACAAACTCCACAGACTATGACCGCTCTAATTTCAATGGTTGGGGTATGCAGTATGCTATGGGAGAAACTCCATTCTACATCTACCAGTTCTTTAAGCAAGGCATTGAACAAGGAACAAACTATTATTCATTAGGACGTAGTCACTTACGCAGTGCTGCCTTCTTCCTGAATGCCAACTACTCTTATAAATCACGTTATTCAGTTAACGGAACCGTCCGTTACGAAGGTACAAACAGCATGGGTAAAAGCCGTAACGCACGTTGGTTGCCCACATGGAATATATCCGGACGATGGAACTTGGATGAAGAAGTATTCTTCCAGCCCATCAAAAAAATCGTATCTCATGCAGCCCTTAAATTATCTTACTCGTTAACGGGTGACCGCGGACCGGGTTTGTCCAACTCAACGGCCATCATTGCCAGCAGTAGTCCGTTCCGTCCGTTTACTTCCGTACAGGAAAGCGGACTTATACTTTCCACTTTAGGTAATGATGAACTGACGTATGAGAAGAAAACTGAATTCAACCTCGGTATAGATTTAGGATTCCTTGAGAATCGTATCAACGTAGCAATGGACGTATACACACGTGATAACCACGATTTGATCGGAACAACCAGAACACAGGGTGTAGGTGGTGAAATCGCCAAATTCGCAAATATCGCCTCCATGAAGTCACATGGTTTCGAATTAAGCGTTTCCTCAAACAACATCAAAACAAAAGATTTCAGTTGGAACACCGACTTCATCTATTCTATCTATAAAAATGAAGTAACTGATCTCAATGCCATTGCCACAACGATGGACTACGTAAGCGGAACCGGTTTCACAATGGTCGGTTATCCTCACCGTGGATTATTCTCTATCCCATTTGCAGGCTTGGACAGTAACGGTATTCCCATGTTTTATAATGAAAAAGGTGAAATCACCAGTACCGATCTCAGTTTCCAAAGTAGCGATGACTTCTCATGGTTGAAGTATGAAGGACCAACGGAGCCGACTTTTACAGGAAGTCTGGGTAACTCCTTTACTTACAAAAATGTACATTTGAATGTATTCTTTACCTACTCCGGTGGAAATGTCGTTCGTTTAGACCCGGTATTCAGCTACCGTTACAGCGATCTCACGGCCACAACTCGTGAATTCAAGAACCGTTGGATGGTACCGGGAGATGAGAACCGTACTAACGTTCCAACTATTTTAAGCTACCGTCAGTATTATGAAAATGCCGAGTTAAGAAATGCCTACAGTGCCTATAATTACTCTACGGAACGCGTAGCCAAAGGTGGATTCATCCGCTTAAAGGAAATATCCGTAGCTTATGATTTCCCAAAAAAATGGTTGAGTGCACTGAAAGTTTCCAATGTCTCGCTGAAGCTCCAGGCCACAAACTTATGCCTGTTGTACGCCGACAAAAAACTTAACGGCCAGGATCCGGAATTCGTAAATTCTGGCGGTGTTGCCTCACCTGTCCCCAGACAGTTTACCATGACACTCAGATTAGGTTTATAATAACGCATAATTAATAAAAGGAAAGACAATGAAATTCAAATATACAGCAGTTGCATTAACCGCACTGTCACTGACCGTATCTTCTTGTAACGATTTCCTCGACACTATGCCCGACAACCGCACGGAACTAGATACTCCGGAGAAGATCACTAAGATACTGGTCACTGCTTATCCCACTACGAACTGGAACATGATAGCGGAATTCTCATCGGACAACACCGATGACAATGGATCGAAATATACTGATGGACTTACTCCCGTATTAAGTCGGGAAATCTACCAATGGAAAGATACCAAAGAAAGTGGAAATGACTGTCCCAGTGTTCTTTGGAGCAGTTGTTACAAAGCTATTGCTACAGCCAACCATGCTCTGGAAGCCATCGAAAAGCTGGAAAGCGAGAACAATACCGTCAACCTCTCTGCACAACGCGGCGAAGCCCTTTTATGCCGGGCTTACGGGCATTTCGTTTTGAGTTACATATTCTGCGAAGCCTGGAGTGAAAGTAATAAGGATAAAGCTTTAGGAATTCCTTATGCTACGAAACCTGAAACGACTGTAGCCCCGCATTACGAGCGTGGAACGATCGGCGAAACGTACAAAAACATCGAAAAAGACTTGGAAGAAGGACTTCAACTTATAGATGACAATAATTATACGGTTCCCAAATATCATTTCAATCGTAAAGCTGCTTACGCCTTTGCCGCTCGCTTTTATTTGTATTATCAAAAGTATGATCAGGCTATCGAATGCGCCAATATCGCTTTAGGAGACAATGCTGCACTGGTAACACGAGATTGGGGGGCTTTAGGAAAACTTACTCTAAATGACAACTTGCAGCCCGACGCTTATGTAGATGCTGCCAATAAAGCCAATTTGCTCCTCATCACATCACGTTCCTTCTGGGGGTTATACAACGGGCCGCTAACCACGACCAACCGCTATACCCACAATCCTACGATTGCTAAAAACGAGACGTGTATGTCTACTGGCATTTGGGGGGACTGTAGCACTACACTCAAGCAACAAGCAGCCGATTACACCTCCATTCCGAAAGTCATTTTCCGTAAATACCCATTATTTTATATGGAATATACGGATATCAACGCACAAGTAGGATACTATAACGTCGTATCATCCGTATTCAATACCGATGAAACCTTATTGGTACGTGCCGAAGCATATGCTATGAAGAAAGAGTATGCAAAAGCAATTGCTGATATGCAAATCTGGCAAGATGCCTATACTACCTCTAAAGTGCATCTTACCGAAGAGGCTATCAACAAATTCTACGGTAATGTAGCTTACTACACTCCGACCCAACCAACGGTAAAAAAAGAACTGCATCCGGACTTCACGGTCGAAGCAGGTACACAAGAAAACATGATTCATTTCATTCTGCATGCACGACGGATTCAAACACTTCACGACGGATTACGATGGGGAGACATTAAACGTTACGGCATCACAGTTTATCGACGTACGGTAGAAAATCGGGATATCACAGTTACCGACACATTACTGCCCGATGACCCACGTCGCGCGATACAACTTCCAAGTGATGTCATCAGCGCCGATTTACAACCCAATCCGAGAAACAAATAGAAACGACTAAAAAACAAAATAAAAATGAAAAAGTATATAGGTTATCTGTTATTGGCGGGACTGACCCTGACAACGGTGTCGTGTAATGATGACGACCTCGACTCCAACAGCATCTTCAATACAACACCTCCGGCAAGGAACGAATTTGATAATTGGTTGTTGACTAATTATGTAGCTCCTTATAATATAGAAGTAAAATACAAATGGGAAGATATCGAGAGCAATCTGACATACGACTTGGTTCCAGCAGGAATGAAGGAATCCATCAAATTGGCTAAAGTCGTTAAATACGTTTGGCTTGAATCTTACGATGAAGTGGCCGGTATCGAATTCTTACGTACTTATGTGCCTAAACAGATTCTCATGATTGGTTCTGCCGCCTACGATGCCGACACACAAACCGTCATGCTGGGCACAGCCGAAGGCGGTATGAAAGTCATTCTATACAATGTGAATAATATAGACAACTATCTTAATGACCCGGAGCAGTTAAACGCCAGCTATTTCCATGTCATGCACCATGAGTTTACTCACGTCTTGCATCAGACCAAGCCCTATGACCCCGATTTCGAAAAAATCACTGAATCAGACTACATAGGTTCGCAGTGGGCAGAAACTGCCGATACCACGGCTAATAAAAAGGGATTCGTGACAGCTTACGCTATGGATCAACCGGATGAGGATTTTGCAGAAACAATATCCTGCTACATCACTAACGACCAAACTTGGTGGGATAATCTCCTGAAAGGTGCCGGTGAAAAAGGTGCTTCTTTAATTACCCAAAAGTTCGAGATCGCAAAAACTTATCTGCGTGATTCTTGGAATATCGACATCAATCAATTACGCGCCACAGTTCTTCGTCGCTGTAATGAAATTCCGGAACTTGATTTGGAAACCCTTTAATAAAACAAAAGAATGAAAAGATTTAGCATATTGAGTATAGTGGGCTTACTCACCCTTTCGTTGCAATCTTGTTTCTTCAGCGAAGATGACATCTTCGAAGAATCTTCAAATCAACGTATCGAGTCTGCCTTGTCAGAATATCAAACCTTATTAACCGGCGCCTCCAACGGTTGGAAGCTGGAATACTATCCGGGCGGAGAAAATCATGATATAGGAGGGGTTGTACTCCTACTCCGTTTCGAAGGAGAGAACGTAACTATAATGTCCGACAAATCGGTAAAAGGAATGGACGACCCTGATTCTATCCGGGCCGGTGAACAGGTCACATCCAAATTCTCTCTTTTGGCCGATCAAAGCACAGTTCTGTCATTCAGTACCTACAATTCGTTGATTCATTACTGGTCGGAACCTAAAGGCGTTCTTGACGCAGATGGATACGAAGGTGATTTCGAGTTCGTCATTACTGCAGCCACACAAAATGACATTACGCTTAAAGGCAAAAAACACGGTGCTGTGATGCACATGATTCGCATAGCTGATAATGCAGATTGGAATACTTATATATCCAATTGCAACCTCATCCGCAACGAAAGTGCGGAATATGCAACGTTGGTCGGTTTCCGGAATGGCAGCACTGTTATCCCCTCGGCTTATTCTCAAGAAAATGTAATTACGTTCAGCGAGACGGATGCAAACGGTAAAATCAACAAGCGCAAAGTCTCTTTCGCTTATACGGACAAAGGTATACGGCTTTATGCCCCAACAACGGTAAACGGCATAACTTGCGACGAATTCATCTGGAACAACGCAGACAAGTCGTTTACTAGTACCGAAGACACCAATATCCAACTAAAATATGTCCAGCCGACAGATTACATACCCATAGAGTTTTATACCGAACATCAATGGGATTTATCTTACACCTATAACTTCGGGCGAAAAGACACTACCGAAACCGTTACTTTCAGTCGTGTAGGACAAAGCGATACACTACAAACTAAAGTTACATGCGGTGGACTTCAGATCAAACTAAATGCTTTATATAACCATATTACAGGCATGATTGAGTTCCGGACCCAGTATCTGACAGAGGTCGTCCTCACCCTAGAAACAGGAGAATCTATTAATTCTTTCCTGCATTTGTGCCCTTGGAACGATGAAGCCGGTACGATGTATTTGATAGAAAAAGCCGGTATCGTTAGTACAACCACACAAATGGAACCACGAATACTTTCATTTACAGATAACGGACGTACATCTGGTTCAGACTTGAACGGTTTTGTCTTCTATGCTTTCAAGGGAGAAAACCGCGACAGCGAGAAGATAGGCGTATTAGAAACCTACAATAACATCATTCTTACTCAAAAATGACATTTACAATGAAGAAATACATTGCATATTTGCTCATTCCGGTAGCCTGTTTGACAGGTACCGGATGTAGCAACGATGACGAAACAGAAGCTTTCACAGTAATCAAATCTGAAGTCATCTTCCGTGCGACCCCATCCACCGGTTACATCGTAGTATCAAACTCTGGCGACTTTACCGCTGAATCTTCAGCAACTTGGTGTACAACCGAATGCCGAAATGACAGTGTAATCATCAACGCTTCTATCAACAAGAATCTGGAGGGCCGTACTGCCGTCATTACTATCACTTCTGCTAAGGGCGGAGTACAAAAAGTTCCAGTAACGCAATACGGTGCTTATTTCCGGGTAGACAACAACAACGTCTTATATGCCACCGATGAAGAAGTAACTCTGTCTTATACCGTAGAATCAGCCTTTAATTATCATGTGACTCCCTCAGCACAATGGATTAGTTACACATTCACAGACAAAGGTATCAACTTCATTCTGGCTCCTAATACTACGGGACAACCCCGCCGTGCCTATGCAACAATCTATTGCGAAGAAATGGACAAACAATACAAGGTTGAACTGCGCCAATACGATATTGATGACTTCATAGGACAATGGACGGCAACTTACCTCAATCGACGAGGCGAAACAGTAAGTCAACCCATTAATATTACACGAAATGGAAATCAGGTCAGCCTGACTGGATTATATGAAGGAGTGACCATTAATGCTAACACAGACGGACAGACATTCAGTATCCCGACCCATCAGGATTTAGGTACACATGCACTAAACGGTGCCTCTTACCGCTTCTATCTTTTCGGAATGAATGAAGATAAAACTATTTATAGTTCTGAAAATGAAGATAAAATATTGAATTATACATGTACTCCAGATTGGAATGAAGAAGAAGCATTTGTATGCAGATTCGAAGGAGACAGTACTTTTACAGACGGCAAGATAATGAAAGGCATTGCTTTTACCGCTTATACCTTATCCGGAGAGAAAAAGGGAACAGTGGAACAGTTCTATGATCTTAATCTGAAACGCTAAACTATTTCTGTACTTCGAAAAAAATAATATAATAAATCCCGTGCAGTATAGACTGTACGGGATTCATTTGTATTCTGATACTGTGATTTGTTATCTTTCGACAATAATCTTTCTCATTTCGCCATGTACATCCCGCTGTAAATAAATTCCAGGAATCTCAGGCTTCTCTGTTCCCAACCATACTCCATCCAGACGATAATATCCCTCCGAAACGGTTGCAGTATTCTTCGCGGCGACAACACCTGTCAAAATATTATCCTCACTTCCTCCCATAAAATCAAATGATACCGTACCTTTTGCCCGATCGTATGAAATATGAGTCAATGGTTTTTGCAAACCCAAGAAACCCACTTGAACCGTAGCTGCCGGTGTAGAAGAATCTGTAAATTCATCGTTTCCGTTAGGGGAAGGATAAGTATCCCCCGCCAAACTTGAATAATACTTATCTTCATTTACACCAGTTATCAAAGTCGTCAAATCATTATCTGCTCCAACAATCGACACTCGGGGAGGATTCGTATTGTTTACCGTATTATTATACCAAGGCTCCATAGACCTCAAAAAAACATAACTAATCAACAAACCGTGTCCAAAAGCTCCTTTATTCCACCCGCTTTCATCTATTGTCTCCACTATGTAATATTCGGAACTCTCTACATTATTTACTATTTTCAATCCAGTCCCTCCGCGATCCGTACTCTTCCAGTCTTTTACCGTCGTAGCCTCCGTCAATTCTATCGGTGTAATCCAACCCATATAAGCCTTTTCCAACGCACGATAGCCAATAGGCCTGAAGCTATCATCGGTATACGACCCATAATCCATCAACGACCAGGATTCCATTGTGAACACCGAAGAAGACTGCCCATCAGTACGATAAAAGTCCGGCAATCCCAAACAATGACTGAACTCATGGCAAAAGGTTCCGAATCCTTCCACTTTTCCTCTCATCATCTCACTGCTGCATGAATATTGATTAAACTTTACTCCATCTGCTTCCGGAAGTTCCAATCCCCGATTCTCAATTTGGAAAGTATGAGGCCAAATTAAATCTGTCTGCATGGGAAGCGCATGCTGGCCTTCTCCTGCATAAATCACATAAACAGCATCCACCAAACCGTCTTTGTCATTATCGAACACAGACCAATCGGATATTTCGTCTGTCGCCACAGCCTTTTGTATCGCCTCTACAATCATCTGACCGACATTTGCATCTTGACCATTCACATCTGTTCCATACACAGCATACCCTGATTCCAAGGTAACCGGACCAATCACAACAAAATTAGGAGTAAACTTTCCTAAGCTCTGATCTACAAAATACTGATAAGCAGATCCTTTTCCAACTTCCACCTCTTCTTGGGTAGCTGGACGACACAAACGCTCTTCATATCCGGTTTTAGGGTCTGTCTCTGTTAATTTGGTATCGGCAAACTGTACTAATATCACCGGAATCGAAGGAGCCCCCGTATGTGTTGTCATCTCTCCGATACGTTGTTGTGCATTTGATTGATTCCGAATTTCAAAGGCACGAGTATGTATCTTTTCCTGCTCATCTTTCGGATAATTCTTCAGAAATTCCCTTTCTTCCACCTCGCGGCTTAAAGGGTCGTGCGCTATGATTCTCGTCGGCAACGCACTCTTACCATCCGCTCCCCATAAGGTATACACATAGTTTCCTGCCTCATCCTTTATAACCCGAAAACCATCTGTAGTCTCAAAATAAGAAAACCATTCGTCTCCGCGCGGATTCAATGTCAATATCGTACCATCAGCCTGTTGTACCTGAAAAGGTTCCGGCCAAACCGGAATAGCCTGCAATGTCCCGGACAAGGACAAAGCTAAATACATCGAACATAAAAACTTCTTCATAAGATATTTTTTAGCAATAAGTAATTTATTTCTATTAACAAAGACACAACAATTTTCCGAATCTCACTGTGAAAGAATAGAAAAGGAGAAAACAGACGTTCGCCTCTTCTCTCCCTTTCCATATTTACAATGATTTTCTTAAATCGTCGGCTTTAGATTATTTTACCATCATCTTCTTACCGTTCACAATGTACAAACCTTTCTTCAGATTCTTCACGTCTTTGGCATCGCTCGACTTTAAGATAAATTTACCGTCTACAGTATAAACGACTACTCCCTTAGACTCAGTACCAATCGAATGAATACCACTGGCATTAATCGAATAAGTAAACGTCATTTCGTCCGAATTTTCATAGTTTTCACCCAAATAGAAGAATCCTTCAGGAATAACCAACTTATATGTACCTTTCTCTGTCACCTCTTGATCCAATTTAATTGTCACACCAGTATAAGGATCCCAAGGACCGGCACCTTCGGGTAACAACAATTCGCAATCCTCACCCGTTGCCGAAGCTACCACCTCATTCTGAGCATTCAATAATTGAATTGTACCCATACTCGGCACATCTATACCTGATTCACATTCGATAGTAATTTCTTTCAGGCTTTCTACCGTAGAGTTATTCTCTGGCGTAACCGTTATCTTAATCGGCTGGTCGATAGTATACAGCACACTTGTTTCTTTACTGTTTACATTAGACATACCTGTTCCCAATATAAAGTAGTTGGCAGGAATGTGCAAACGATAATTACCGTTATCTGTAATTTCAGTATCCAATGTTAATTTCATTTCCACAGGAACATAGAAGTAATTATCCTCTTGGTCCTCCGGTATAATAGGTTCGATACTCGTTACCGTTGCAACCGGCTCACGTCCGTTCTTATACAAAATGATCTTTTCGGCCGCCATATAAGATTCGCTGATACCACCTTGAAATATCACCTCACCATTGTCGTCCATGATATCTTTACATCCTACTATGATCTCTTTCAAACTTTCCACTTTAGAACCGCTTTCCGGACTCACTTGCAAATCTGGTATACCAATCGTACAATCATAGGCAAAATTCAAATAACTTGTCGCATCTTTACCGGCATTACCTTCAACTAACATTCCGTCTTTATCCACCGGCATAAAGCTCATAGACAATCGAGGCATCATACCCATTTCCATTAATTTTTCCAAGGATGCCTTTACCGTCCATTCCGTACCGTCTTCATTCGACTCGATACTTTCAAATGGATAATTCATTCCCTGACCGTATACTACAAAAGCATTTTCATGATTCAATACTACAGGACCGTCAAAAGTCAACGTAAATTCATTCTGGCTTACGTCTGAAATTACAGTATAATCAGGATCCGGCGTTATTCCTACAAACTTAACCGGACTAAACTTAAATTCCGGAGTTGTACCAGTGTAAGTCACAGTCATAACACCAAGAGCATCTGCACCGTGCTGATAATCGCTCTCCGAAGCATAAGCATTGAAAGTAACTTTATAAGTATGCCCTTCAAAGAAAGTCACACTACGAATTATTTCTGTCCGGAAAGAAACTTTTCCCTCAACCGTCTCTTTCTTCATCGATGTCATCGTCTTAACACAAGCCTGATCAGGATCCTTCGGGTTCTGGTCATCTATTCTAAACCATACATATCCTACACGATCATTCATATTGGTAGACAATTCCAGAAACGAACCAGCTTCTAAAGCCGCGATAGCTGCTCCATCAGCAGGAGACACAGATTCTATCTCAAGCCCTGCCATACTCTTTCCTGACGTTTTATATATTATCGTAAAATCTTCTGAATAATCCGCACCATCGGCCGCTTTCAAATTATTCAAAGAAACTACGACATCTGAATTCTCATCCGCCGCTTTATTCGGCACCGGAATCGTCAATAGTACACCATCTCCGTCTGGAGAGTCTTTTTTCGTAATCTGGCTGATGGGTACAAATACCGTCTCAGGTTTTCCATTCACGCTATAAGTGAAATCTACACCCTCATAAGTAAACGAATCGTCTTCCCGAATCCAAAGTTCTATTGTCGGATAATCATCCAAAGATGTGCCTTCATCTGGTGTAAACTGACGAGCGATATCAAACTCAACAGCTTCTATTGTATAATTAAAAGCATACGAACCTGTGGTACCCTGAGAGGTAGACATGGCATAATTTCCTTCCGCGTCCCTCACATTGCTAACCTTTAAGGAAATGGTTTTATACTGTTCCCACACATCAGCACTGGCATTCGGTAACATATCAGATGGCAAACGACGTTTTCCACGGAGGTCTACAATCAACTGAGTATCTTTCACCTTCACCGGAAGACTTTCCGTATAGACATTTGAACCTTCTATATCGCCATAGAATAATTTTGCCGTAGCATCTTCGCCCATCGAACGGTTGAAAGTCAAAGTAACCAACCCCCTTTCATCAGTAGGCAGGTAATAAGACAGGAAATTCATCTCTTCGGGTGAGTTCGCAACGCTAACCAGCTCGGCAGGCAACGCTCCTGCAATATATTTCACCGTCAGCACGCCATTACCATTGTATTTGTCGCTCTCGTCATTGGCATTACATAATCCAGTTACAGTCAAAACGACTTCATCTCCGGCTTTTACATTACCCTCCTTCAACCATTTATACAACACATCTTTAATGGAAACGGTGAAACCATAATCATGCGTCGAAGCGGTCAAGTTTCCGATTACCGACCCGGAAGACAATGTGCAATTTCCTACTTTTACCATTCTATTGAAAGTGAAGCCTAAGAGGGTATCAATAGAAAGATTCAATGTCGTTCCCTCTTCTTTGGAGAGCGAAAGTAATTCAAGTGGAGTTGCTTTTTCTCCGAAAGTAACGGTCAGTTCTCCTTTACTTAAACCTCGAGTCAAGAAATAATAAGTCTTACCTGACTCAACCTTCACTTCTACAAGTTTTCCCTCATTAACATACTGAGGGGTAGAAGGCAATTCCGTTTCAAAAGTGTTATCTGTATACTGACGACAAAAGTCTCCACCGGTTTGATACAATGATAATTGTCCGTTAGCCGTGGCTACATAAGTAAGATAATAACTGTTGAAAGCTTCAAATTCATACGTCTTACCATTTTCAATGGTTAAATGTAAATCTTCACCAACGGCCCATGACTGAACCGTAGTCCAACAAAAACACATAAGAAGAAAACAAAGCCTATTCAGGCCTCCCTTCCATTTCGTGTAAAGTTTCTCTCTCATACGATCAATTTTAAAATGAATATATTAATAAATTAACTCTTTTCTTTAATCTTGCAAGCTTTTCAGGATTAAAATTATCCTTGAACTGAGTTGCAAAATTATATTTAAATTTTATAAAAACAAAAGAATATGCAGTTTTTTGCTTAAGATGATGTATATTCAGTATAAATATACAATTTATAATCTTGGATATTTCACAAACATGCAGAATTGCAATAATACACATAAAAATATAGCAGGGCACCCAATATAACATTCAGCATTTGTCTATTCACAAGTCGGGCCTGCGAAATATTGGTTTCGCAGGCCCGACCGATAGAAATTATACCCACCGAAGTTAAACTTCGCGATGCTCCCGTCTACGGTTACGCACTATGGCACATCCGGCCAAGCCCAAAAACACCAGCATCAATACCACTAACGACACATTAGCTACTGTCTCTGTCACATGCAGACTCTTCGGATCGAATTTGAAATCCACCGTATGTTTCCCGGGACCGACTTTGATGGCACGCAAGATGTAATCGGCACAAGCTATTTCTACAGGCTGACCGTCTACCGTAGCCTGCCAACCGGGATAATAAATTTCCGAGAATACAACGACTCCGCCGTTTGGTGAATTGACTTCATACGTCAAAGCATTAGCATCGTAAGCAGTCAATTTCACCGTTGACAGTGAGTCTACCGGCTGTCGGCCTTCCGTCCCCCCCAATACATCTTTATATTTTTCAGCCACCAAAGCCGTTTCTTTCGGATTCACCTGATGCAAGCCTAAAATCTCCTCGTCTGCATTGGCTACATAACGCACGTCTTTTACAAACCACCCGTTACCGTAAGCATGGGGGTTAGGCACCGGGAAAGTCTCTCCGCCTTCTTGCCCCATTATGGCATATTTTACATTAAGCATATTCAACACCGGAAAGATCGTATCGCCGTCCACCCGAGTCAAATCGCCCTGCGTAGCTGCGGCAGCACGGGCAAAGCGTCCCATTTCCGGAGCGATATGTTCTTCTATCATCTCCTGATAACGCCGAAGTTTGGCTGCATGATAACCTCCGATACTCTTATGATAATAAGATGTTCTGTTTTCGTTGAACGGGCTTCCCGCCAAATTCATCACACGATAATACTTATCCGGGTCTTGCAGAATCATTTCATCGGTCTGGGTCTTAGCCACCGTATTCACCGTCTGTAGCGGTTCGCTGAACATTCCGTCGTTCAGATAACGCTTATCCACTTGCCACAAATCAAACAGACAAAGCACAAACACGGCACAAACCAACACTCCTCCACCGATTTTCCGAGCATTATAAGCCAACAACAACAACAGCCCTATCGCCACGATGATGAAACTGCGCCAAGAATCGGCCACAACCACCGCCTTACGCATATCATGCAAATTACCGAGGATACCGCCCAACATATCCTGTGGAATATAGCCTTTTCCTGCCGCATCCTGTAACATCGCCATCTCGGACGACGAAATATAGTTTCCGAAAAAGACATCGGGCATCAAAGCAAACAGCAATGCAAAGCCACCGGTCAGGGCAAAGCTTATATACACATATTTCAACTTGGCTTTCAATACTTCCGGTTGTTCCAAAACCGTTTTCAATCCCAGCATGGCCAACAACGGAATCGTAAACTCTGCCACCACCAATATGGACGCCACGGCACGGAACTTGTCATACATCGGAACATAGTCGAGAAAGAAATCCGTAAGTCCCATGAAATTACGCCCCCACGACAACATAACGGAAAAGACGGTAAGCACCAACAGGCACCATTTCATCGGTCCTTTCACCACGAACAAACTCAAGACAAACAGCATCAGTACGAAGGCGCCTACATACACCGGCCCACTCGTTCCCGGCTGTTCGCCCCAATATTGAGTCAGAGCCTGATAGACTGGCGTGTACTGCGGATTAGCTTTCTCCATAGCTTTCTCACTGGCAGTCAATGGTAAAGAAGCCCCTCCCTTTACATTGGGCACAAGCAACGACCATGTCTCCCCGATACCGTAGCTCCACTGCGTGATGTAATCGCGCTCCAGTCCGTCTTTCGTCTGGTTTCCGGGATTCTGTTTGTTCTTGTACGTCAATTCGCTCTTTCCCCGCATGCTTTCCTTACTATATTGGTAAGTATGATAAAGATTGGACGAATTGATGGACACTCCGATGAGACCGGCCACAATCAACATTCCGGTAGCCTTACACCAACCGGCCAATTTCTTTTCCTTCACAGCCCGAATCAGATAAGCCAAAGCCATCAATCCCATTACCGGCAAGAAGTAGTAACTCATCTGCACATGGTTGGACATGATTTGCAAAGCCAGGAAGAAAGCCGTTACTACCCCACCCCACAAATATTTACCACGGTAACATAACACCAAACCGGCTATCGTGGGCGGAATGTAAGCTAAAGCCATGACTTTCCAAATATGCCCGGCACCTATTATAATAAAGAAGTAAGAAGAAAAGGCCCACAGCACAGCGCCCAACGCCGCCATCCAAACCTTGAAATCGAATGCACGAAGCAAGATGTAGAAGCCCAGCAGCATGACGAAGACATACATAACCACACCGGTCATACCCAACTGGTAGATTTTCTGTAATCCCACCAACGTGTCGATAGAATCATAACTCGGCGCCATCTGATAAGTAGGCATTCCTGAAAACAGAGCATTCGTCCAACGGGTGCGTTCTCCCGTGCGTTTCTGATATTCTTGCATCTCTACTCCCGCACCGATACCTCCGCTATGATCATGTCCCGTAAGAACCAGTCCCTCGGTCACCGGCTGGAAAAAATACAAAAAGCCTATCGCGATGAACAACACCACGGCCAACGCATCCGGCAAATAATTCTTTATTTTATTCATGTCTGATATAATAATATAAAATTTAAACTCTGGTTTGCGTGCAAAAATAATAAAAAAAAACCGCCTCCCTATCAGGAAGGCGGTTAAATCTTCAGTGCGGACCGCGAAATTACTTACGCAAGCCCAAAGCCTTGACGATGGCACGATATCTTTCGATATCACGGTCTTTCAGGTAGTTCAACAAAGCGCGACGCTTACCTACCATCATAGTCAAAGCTCTTTCAGTACTATAATCTTTACGGTTCTGCTTCATGTGCTCCGTCAAGTGGGAAATACGGTATGAAAACAATGCAATCTGGCTCTCTGCAGAACCAGTATCAGTGTTAGACTTCCCGTACTGTCCAAAGATTTCTTGCTTTTTAGCTGAGTCTAAATACATAAAATCAAGTTTTTAAAACCATTAATACTCTTAGCGGTTGCAAAGGTACTACATTTTCCTTTCACACCAAAAGT
The DNA here is from genome assembly GCF_000233955.1 of Paraprevotella clara YIT 11840. Taxonomy (GTDB): domain Bacteria; phylum Bacteroidota; class Bacteroidia; order Bacteroidales; family Bacteroidaceae; genus Paraprevotella; species Paraprevotella clara. The sequence continues at coordinate 70,516 of NZ_JH376591.1, read as the reverse complement.
TTTTCCTCTTTTTTTGCCCCTACTCCGCACTTTTCCAATTATTTGTAGTAACTTTGTCCCGTTATTTTAGGTAAAAAGTATGCAGAACATTAGAAACATTGCTATTATTGCCCACGTAGACCATGGAAAGACTACGTTGGTGGACAAGATGCTGCTGGCGGGCAACCTGTTCCGCGAAAATCAGCAGACCGGTGAATTGATGCTGGATAACAACGAACTGGAGCGCGAACGCGGTATCACCATTCTATCCAAGAATGTTTCCATTAATTATAAAGGTACGAAAATCAATATTATCGACACACCGGGACACTCCGACTTCGGCGGCGAAGTGGAACGTGTGCTGAATATGGCCGACGGCTGTATCCTATTAGTAGACGCATTCGAAGGCCCGATGCCTCAGACGCGTTTTGTGTTGCAAAAAGCACTCGAAATAGGTCTGAAGCCCATCGTGGTCATCAACAAAGTGGATAAACCGAACTGCCGTCCCGAAGAAGTGTACGAAATGGTGTTCGACCTCATGTGCGATCTGGACGCGACAGAAGAACAGCTCGATTTCCCCGTGATATACGGGTCGGCTAAAAACAACTGGATGGGCGAGGATTGGAAAACACCGACCGGCGACATCCTCTACCTGCTCGACCAGATTGTAGAGCATATCCCGGCTCCCCAACAATTAGAAGGAACACCGCAGATGCTCATCACCTCGTTGGATTATTCTAACTATACCGGACGTATCGCTGTGGGACGCGTACATCGCGGCACCCTGAAAGAGGGCATGAACATCACCATCTGCCACCGCGACGGTAGTCGGGAGAAAACCAAAATCAAAGAACTGCATACTTTTACCGGTATGGGACGCCAAAGAACAGCCGAAGTTTCTTCGGGAGACATCTGCGCCATCGTCGGTTTGGAAAACTTTGAAATCGGCGATACCCTCTGCGATTATGAAAACCCGGAGCCGTTGCCGACCATTACCATCGACGAACCGACCATGAGTATGCTCTTCACCATCAACGACTCGCCGTTCTTCGGAAAAGAAGGCAAGTTCTGCACCAGCCGCCACATCAACGAACGATTGGAAAAAGAATTGGAAAAGAACCTCGCCTTACGTGTCTCCATGCCAGACGGATACACCGACCGTTGGATCGTGGCAGGACGCGGTGTGCTCCATCTTTCGGTGCTCATCGAAACCATGCGCCGCGAAGGATATGAATTGCAAGTAGGACAACCCCAAGTCATCTACAAGGAAATAGACGGACAGCGTTGCGAACCGATTGAAGAGCTGACCATCAACGTACCCGAAGAGTTCTCCAGCAAGATGATCGATATGGTGACGCGCCGCAAAGGCGAAATGACCTCTATGGAGACACGGGGTGACCGCGTAGACATCGAATTCGACATTCCTTCGCGTGGTATCATCGGTCTACGTACCAATGTACTCACGGCCAGTCAGGGCGAAGCCATCATGGCCCACCGCTTTAAAGAGTACCAACCTTATAAAGGCGACATCAGCCGCCGAAGCAACGGAGTAATGATTGCTCTCGAAAGCGGAACGGCTTTCGCCTACGCCATCAATAACCTGCAAGACCGAGGCAAATTCTTCATCGAACCGCAGGATGCGGTCTACGCCGGGCAAATCGTAGGAGAACATATCCACGAAAACGACTTGGTGGTGAACGTTACCAAGAGCAAACAGTTGACCAACATGCGTGCCTCCGGCTCCGATGAGAAGGCCCGTATCGTTCCGGCCACCATCCTCTCGTTGGAGGAAGCCTTGGAATATATTCGCGAAGACGAGTACGTGGAAGTAACGCCCAAAAGTATGCGCATGCGTAAAATTATTCTCGACCATACGGAACGTAAGCGCGCCAACCGCGACTAAAAAACAAGACCGGACCTCTTCCGGTTAATTCATTATGTGCAAAACGGCTTTTTCAATCCGTTTTGCACATTTTATATGATAGAGCTACAGACAGATTTTCCAAGACTTCACATTCTTAAAAATACCGTTTCAAATAATAGAAATGAAATCTGGGGAAGATTTTCCATACAGCATTTCCTTAAATCATAAAATTTATACGCTCCAAATCCATTCGAAAAGGATAATTTCTGTAAATTAGCAAGCTAATATAAAACAACAAGTCATGAAAAGACTCCTATCTTCCTGGACGCTCCTCTGCGTCCTGTTCCAGTTATGGGCACAAATTCCTGCTGGTTATTACGAGTTTGCGACAGGCACTCACGGTTCCGGACTGAAAACCGCTCTCTTCTCCATTATTACCGAACACACGGAGCGAAGTTACAAAGAGCTCTGGACGGACATGCAAAAAACAGATGTACGTGAAGACGGCAGAGTTTGGGATATGTATTCTTCCAGCTCCGACTTCATCTTCATAGACGACCAATGCGGAACTTATAAAAAGGAAGAGGACTGCTATAACCGGGAACACTCATTCCCCAAAAGCTGGTTCAATGATGACTATCCTATGTATACAGACTTATTCCACTTGTACCCCACAGACGGATATGTGAACAACCAAAGAGGAAACTACCCTTTTGGTGAAACCAATGGCGAGAAATACAAATCGAACGGAGGATTCAGCAAACTCGGGAAAAGCACCGTCAGCGGCTACAGCGACATCGTGTTCGAACCGGCTGATGAATACAAAGGAGATTTCGCACGCTCCTATTTCTATATGGTCACCTGTTACGAAAACCGGATAGCCACTTGGAACAGCGACATGCTGGACGGCAAAAGCTATCCGGGTTTTGCCCAATGGGCACTCGACATGCTGCTGCGTTGGGCTGCGGAAGACCCTGTCAGCGAAAAAGAAACAGCCCGTAACAATAAGGTATATGGCATACAAGGCAACCGCAACCCTTACATCGACTTTCCGGGACTGGAACAATACGTTTGGGGCGAGAAGACCCACGTGGATTTCGATCCGGACAATTATGAAGGCGGCGAAGTGAATCCTCCAGCCACAGACGTGGAAAGCCCCACCTTTACCCCTACATCCGGCAGCGTGGACAAGGGAACCATTGTCACAATCAATACGGCCACGGTGGGCGCTTATATCGTCTACTCCCTGAACGGCGGTAACCTACGTACGGAAGAACCACCCGTCTATGTGGAAATCACCGAACCTACCACCATCGAAGCTTACGCTATGAAAGATGATAAAACGAGCGGGACGGTGAATGCCTCCTACACCCTCATCGACACCACACCGGACGAGGGCATACAAATTTTCCGTAAAGTCACATCGGCGGAAGAACTCCAAACCGGAAACCGTTACTTGATTGTATGCGAGGACAAGTCTACCGCCATGGGAGCCATCCAAAAGGACTTCAGAAGTTCTTGCGGCATTACTTTCGAAGCCAACAAGATACACACAGAGGTAGACCATGAAGGATTGCCTTACCAAATGATTCTCGGCGGAACGGAAGGAGCCTACACCTTGTATGACGCCGCATCGCAAGTTTACCTGTCGCTGACCTCGAACGACAACAAGCTGCACGGCGCGGAATCAACTGAAAGCGACAACGCACAGTGGACCATCACCGTAAGCGGCGAACAAGCTTCCATCCAAAACAACGCTTACAAGAACCGCACCATCCAATACAATGCCTCATCGCCCCGTTTCGCTTGCTACAAAAGCGGACAACAACCGGTGTCCCTCTACGTGAACACGACCTCCGGCAGCGGCATCCCGAACATTACCGCCACAGGTGACTCCCTGGTAGACGTATACACCCTTAATGGACAACTCGTACGCCAAAACGTGCAAGCATCCCAAGCTCTGAAAGGACTGAAAAGAGGCATGTACGTCATCAAAGGAAACAAAGTACTGATAAAGTAAACAACTGTTCTCATACCCATCTATAAACAACCACATCCCGCCACGCTTCCGATAAGAGCGTGGCGGGATGTGTATTAAAATGCAGCCCTATTATTATCTCATTGCGCGTACAAAACGACTTCGCCCTCGCGTAAAGAAGCCTGCACGTCAATCAGACGTTGGTTGCGACTACCGCGAAACAACACGTCACGGTCGCGTAAGGATTCCACGTATGGCCCGTCCACCAACACGTCGATGTATTGCAACAGTTCAGCCTGCCGCCTGTCATGCCGCAACCGTTCGAACTTATAACCGGTATAACACCAGATGTTTTTCCCGGTCTCCCGTTTCACGGCTTCCGCCAGTTCGGCAAACCCTTCAGGCTGGAACATCGGGTCGCCGCCGCTGAACGTCACGTCCGCAAACTCGTCGGCCCGGATGACCTGCATGATTTCTTCCGTCGTCATCAGGGTTCCGGCCTCGATGTCCCACGACTGCGGATTATGGCAGCCGGGACAGGCATTGGGACAACCGGCGGCATACACCGTCGTGCGAAACCCCGGTCCGTCCACCGTCGTGTCCTCAACAATCTTTATGACTGAAATCATCGTCGTTTATCGGTTTTCATGCACTACACGGTCATTCAGTTCAGCCAACTTGGCCTTATTCCAACGGTCGGTCGTCCCGACCAAGTAACCGGTAATGCGTTGCAGACGGTCGATATGCTCACTGCCGCATTTGGGACACACTTTCATCTCCGGTTCGGCATTTTCGTATCCGCAGGCCATGCAACGGTTACGGTTGTGGTTCACCGAGCCATAGCCGATATTATACTTGTCCATCATGTCTACCACGCGCATGATGACTTCCGGATTGTGAGTGGCATCCCCGTCGATTTCCACGTAGAAGATATGGCCGCCCCGCGTCAGGTCGTGATACGGAGCCTCAACTTCGGCCTTATGACGGGCACTGCACTTGTAATACACCGGTACATGATTGGAATTGGTATAATACTCACGGTCGGTAATACCCGGCAAGACACCGAACTGTTTGCGGTCGCCTCGGGTAAACCTTCCGGCCAACCCTTCAGCCGGAGTGGCCAACACGCTGTAATTATGCTGGTAGAGTTCCGAGAACTCGTTGGCACGGTCGCGCATATAGGTCACGATCTTCAGGCCGAGCTGCTGTGCCTCTTCCGACTCTCCATGATGCTTGCCGGTCAAAGCGACCAAGCATTCGGCCAAACCGATGAAACCGATGCCCAACGTCCCTTGGTTAATCACCGGAGCTATCGTATCGTTGGGCTTCAACTTCTCGCATCCCAACCAAAGCGCGCTCATCACCAACGGGAATTGCTTGGCAAAGGCTGTCTTCTGGAACTCCATGCGCTCATGCAACTGACGGGCCGTGATCTCCAGCATGTGGTCGAGCTTGGCAAAGAAACAGGCGATACGTTCTTCTTCATCTGCAATCTCCATGCACTCGATAGCCAGACGCACGATGTTGATGGTTGAAAAAGAAATATTTCCCCGTCCGATAGAGGTCTTCGGCCCGAAACGGTTTTCAAAGACGCGGGTGCGGCAACCCATTGTAGCCGTTTCATACAAGTAACGTTTCGGGTCGTCGGCACGCCACAGTTCATGCCGGTTGAACGTGGCGTCCAAATTGATGAAATTCGGAAAAAAACGACGGGCCGTCACCTTGCAGGCATATTGGTAAAGGTCGTAGTTGCGGTCGGTAGGCAAATAGCTCACCCCCCGCTTCTTTTTCCAGATTTGAATCGGGAAGATAGCCGTTTCGCCGTTGCCCACCCCTTCGTAAGTACTACGCAGGATTTCGCGGATGATGCAACGCCCCTCGGCCGAGGTATCCGTACCGTAGTTCACGGAACTGAACACCACTTGGTTCCCGCCACGGGAATGAATGGTATTCATATTGTGGATAAAGGCTTCCATAGCCTGATGCACCCGGGCCACAGTCTTGTTCATCGCATGCTGGAGGATACGTGCGTCGCCGGTCAGACCGTCCAGAGGACGAGTGACAAAGTCGTCCACTTCCTTATGATATAAATGAGAGTAGTCTTCGGCATTCAACTCCTCCAAGACCTTCACTTCTTCGATGAAACTGGCACGCACGAAAGGAGCCAGATAAAAATCAAGCGCAGGAATAGCCTGACCGCCGTGCATCTCATTCTGTGCCGTTTCCATAGAAATACAGGCCAAAATACTGGCCGTCTCGATACGTTTGGCAGGACGGGACTCCCCGTGTCCGGCAGAGAAACCATGCTTCAGGATGTGGTCGAGCGGATGTTGTACGCACGTCAAGCTTTTGGTGGGATAATAATCCTTGTCATGAATGTGCAGATAGTTGTGCTTGACCGCCTCTTTCACCTCTTCGCTCAACAGGTAGTCGTCTACGAAAGGTTTGGTGGTCTCGCTGGCAAACTTCATCATCATGCCGGCCGGCGTGTCGGCATTCATGTTGGCATTCTCGCGGGTCACGTCGTTGGACTTGATATTGATGATCTCCAAGAACATGTCACGCGTTTTAGCCTTGCGGGCAATGCTGCGCTGGTTACGGTAAGCGATATATTTCTGCGCCACATCCTTACGGCGGCTCTTCATCAGCTCCACCTCCACGGCATCCTGAATCTCTTCCACCGTCATCTGTACCTTTCCACGGTTAGCCACGTGTTCGCATATCAAATGAATCAGCTCTTCATTCTCACCGGCCTCAGTATGTACCATGGCCTTACGTACGGCATCACCGATTTTCCGGGCATTGAACCCCACAATGCGCCCGTCCCTTTTCACAACTGTCTGTATCATATTGCATTTATTTTTCAGGCCGAAAAAATCCCTGCCTCCTTTTCCTAAAAGAAGCCCCGTATCTTCGACACTTAAAAGTTTGTATCTTTCTTATTACGTTCCCGCCGTCGTTCCCTTATCCCCGGAGTCCGTACGGCTATGTCACAGGCAGGTCTTCTGACTTACTCTCGTTTCATGTCCTTCCCGTTTCGCCCGACGAAACAGTGGATGCAGTATGTCATGAAACGCATAAAAGAGTTCACAGCAGCGGGTCTGTCGGGGACTCTCACCCCGTTCCCTTTTCACTCTGTCGGCCGACCGGCAAACAGGGCACCTGAACAATGACAAAGGTACACCTTTTCCTTTTTTCGTGCAAGAGTTTTTGCGGTTTTTATTCTAAAGTTTTCCAATTCAAGAATCCACAAAACAATCAATAATCTAATAAACAGAAGATTATAAACTAAACCCTCGCCCACAAGAAGGCCAAAAGTTTTCCAAAATAAAAACCGAACGTACAAGATTATCAGGCCCAACCTCCGGAAAGGAGAAGCTTTATGTCACAAACCGAGAGAAAACCTAAGTCCGAATTCCAAATTAAAATTCAATGGTTTCTCCTTATAAATATTAGAAACAGAACTTCCATTATCAAAATAGTAACTCACTCCCGGCTCCACATACAAACCTACCACCGACGACAAGTTAAACTGCATCCCGGCACTCGCATTTACAGAACATTGCCAAGGTTTTTCCCTCACAGCCTTATGTGTAGACGACTTTATCCTTCCTCGCCACATATAATCCGTTTCCGAATCTCCATCCACGCACTTCTCAGCCATTCCTCCGGCCGACAGATACAAATCCATCCACCGTTTCTTCCACAAGCTGGCCTTAAAGTTCAAGGGAATCCCTACGTATTGTAAGGATTGCCGTACCTTATAACTATAATCTTCTCCCGAAGAAGAAAGACTTGACGAAAGATAAGTATAAGAAAGACCGCTTTCTATGCCGAATCTTTCATTCAAGGCATAACAAACGGACACACCGAACCTGACGGGTTGTTTATGTTTCATCGGGACAAAGTCATCCACATACGGGTGGGCGGACTTTATACCCGCCACCGGATATTTTCCATATCCCATGGTCTCGGGGTGTTCCCAAGAGGGAATAGCTCCCATCAGGGCAACCCCTCCGTTCCCGTGATTCATCACCGATTTTCCGGGTGTATTGGATGCAAAAAGACTTATGGTCAGTAAATGCGAGCTTTCATTCTTAACCTTCCCGACGTTTGCAACCCACTTAGTATGCCGGTCTATCCCGTCAGGATAAGCTTTCTCCATATACTCAAGAGTGTCTTCAGAAACCGTTTTTTCCCTTTCGGCTACAAGTTCTTTCCTCTCTTCCGTTAAAATCTCCTGACCTTCCTCTGATACGATGGGACGGTCGCAGAAAGTCACCGTATCTTTCCCGAACGGTTTACCACGATATGATTCCTTTTTCACTCTCCGGACTTTTGCCCAAAAGACATCCGACGGCTCCGGAAAAATGTCTTCGGTTTGAATGCGCTTTTCTACAAGAGACGTAAAAACCGGCCGGCATACGTTTCTTCCCAAGGGCACAACGATCGCCAATGCCGCCGCTATCCCGGCCAGGCGAAGCCATACGGTACGCTTTCCACGAGAGGAGGAGAGGGACAGGCGTCGCTCTTCCAAAGCCTTGTTTATCCCGTCCCACAGCCCGTCGGGAGGGGTGGCCTCGTAACCGTCCAGTTTCTTTTGCCATTCATTCAACCATTTATCTTCCATTGACCTGAGCTTTATATCTTTGAACTTCCTTTGCCAACACCGCCTTTGCCCGATGCAGTTGCGAAGCCGATGTACTCTCTTTTATATTCAGCATCGCCGCAATCTCTTTATGGCTTTTCTTTTCGAATACATACAAATTGAAAACAGCCCTATACCCTGCCGGTAAACGGCAAATCATTTCCTGAAGAACTTCAGAAGGAATGTCCTCCGCATCCGGCTCATCCTCTACCGTATCCGGTACGTCCCACCCATCGTCAAGAGATTCCAACTGCCGGTTGCGCTTCAAGAATTTCAATGACTCGTTCACCACAATACGTACCATCCATCCCCGGAGAGAGCCTTCACCCCTCCACTCGAAACCGTGAATGGAAGTGAATATCTTCACGAAACAATCCTGAAGGACGTCTCTCACATCGTCCATACAAGCCACATAACGGGAACATACGGCTGTGAGGCAACCCGCATAGCGACAATATAATAATTTCATCGCTACACGGTCGCCCCGCTGTATATCTCGAACCAAATCCTGTTCGCCTCCGTTTCCGATACGCGTCATTCTGAACGAACGGTTATCTGTCCTCCAACACTATCGTAACATACCTCCTCTTTGCATTTGCTCTATTTGTCTGGCTACGTTTCCTGTCTTTTTTCGGGTACAATAATCGAATTCCGCTGTTCTCCTCCCCCGGAACGACTGCCAAACCAACGTCAGTTTGACCGTACGACCTCCGGTATCGGGAAGCTTCCCTAAATCAAAGGCCACAAGCGCATCGCTTCGCCAACTCCCCGCATCTCCGCAAGCATCGTGACGAAACTCCACCTCATAAGGATTCTCCGGATTACCTCCGGTCAATAAATTCACCTTATGGGCAATCCCCCTATTGCCCCACAAAGTAGAAAAACGCAGCGTCAGATAACCGTCTTCCGCCACAGTCACCCAATCGTCTACGATATCCACCGGGTCATTCCCATACAGCGAATCGTTCACCAAAGCAGAATCCGGAACCGTTTTTTTCGTCAGAATGCTGTCCATCCAGTTTACATAGACCGCACGCGTACAGAAATGCTTTTCCCCATCTACGTCCGTAAAATGAACCAAAGCCCTCACTTCCTTTTCTCCGAAAGGGGAAGAGGACAGATTTACCGGCCAAAGCGTAGTCTCATCGTCCAACTGCAAGAAACAGGAATCCGTTCCGCCCTTGACCGTCACCAAAGCATTCGGACTGAGATAAGGATACCATACATAAACCTCGTCATCATCGTCCGAACAAGACTGAAACAAAACCGGAGCCGCCAACAGGCAGGCCAACACCCATAAGACATGTACTTTCTTCATTTTTCATCCAATTTAAAAATCCGACATTCTGTTTATCAAACCGCGAACCGGCCAAATCCTTGCTCATTCCGATGAAAAATAACGTTAAAAACCAGCCATAAAAATAGGGATGTACCATTTGCATCTGATACATCCCCTGATATTCTCCATACAAGAACTACTTGTTCTTATAATTCTTTAAGCCGGTCTGCAAGAAATCTATATACTTATTGACATCCTCGTCGTACGAATATGACTTGTTCAACGGCTTACCTTCGTTGTCGAGCAATACATAGAACGGCTGGGCATTGGCCCCGAACTTACTGCGTTGCAAATAGCTCCATTTGTCACCTACCGTACGCAAAGTACGTTCCTGACCGTTCTCTGTCACTTTAATAGGTTCCGGCAGCTTGGTCTTCTCATCCACATACAACGTGATTAGCACGTAATCGTTCTGCATGATATCCGCAACCTTCTGGTCGGCCCACACAGCCAGCTCCATCTTGCGGCAGTTCACGCAACCGTATCCGGTAAAGTCTATCATCACGGGCTTACCTTGCCTGCGCGCATATTCCATCCCGGCATCATAATCCATGAACTGAGCCTTCACCTCGTTCTCATAAAGGTTGAAGTCTTGCGTGCTCATCGGAGGCGAAAAGGCACTGATAGCCTTCAGCGGCGCTCCCCACAAACCGGGAACCATGTAAATGGCAAAAGAGAAGGAAACCAAAGCCATAAAGAAACGGGTGACCGACGTACGATGATTGACCACGACATTGCCGGACTCATCATATTCATCTTCATCGTGCGGGAAACGCAGCCAACCGATAAGATAAGCGCCCAACAAAGCAAAAATCACAATCCACAAACTCAGGAAAGCCTCGCGGTCGAGGATATGCCAACCGTAAGCCAAATCTGCCACCGACAAGAACTTCAAGGCAAAAGCCAATTCCAAGAAACCGAGCGTCACCTTCACACAATTCATCCAATTACCGGATTTCGGCATCGTCTTCAGCCAAGCCGGGAACATGGCAAAGAGGGTGAAAGGCAAGGCCAAGGCAATGGCAAAACCCAACATACCGATAGTCGGGGCAAGAATACTGCCCGACGTGGACACTTCTACCAACAGAAAACCGATAATCGGCCCCGTACAAGAAAAAGAAACCAAAGCGAGGGTAAAAGCCATCAGGAAGATGCTCAACAAACCTGTGGTAGATTCGGCCTTATTGTCTACCGCATTGCTCCACGAAGAAGGCAACGTAATTTCAAAAGCACCGAAGAAACTGGCGGCAAACACCAGCAACATCAGGCAGAAAAAGATGTTGAATACCGCATTCGTGGACAGGGCATTCAGGGCACTGGCCCCGAAAATACCGGTAATCACTAAGCCCAAAAGCACATAAATGACCACAATGCTCACACCATACGTCGCCGCATCGCGAATACCTTTTCGTTTGTCTCCCGAACGTTTCAGGAAAAAACTCACGGTCATCGGGATGATCGGCCAGACACAAGGAGTAAGCAAAGCAACCAAACCGCCGAGGAATCCCAACAGAAATATCTTCCACCACGTCTGGCTGGCTGCATTGGAGGCATCTTCACCGAAAGCTGCCAACTCATCAATAACGGGCGTCCAATAGTCGCTTGCCGCCACAGCAGCATTACTACCGGCCACCGCAGAAGGTACGGAATCCGTCACGACCAAACCCGTGGCAACCGTATCGACCCCTCCGATTACGGGCGCATCTGCTTTTTCCTCTTTCTCCACCACCGGCGTATCCGCAGTTTTCTCTTTCTGCTTCTGAGGCTCTGCCACAGCATTGCCGGCCGCAGGCTTTCCGCTTCCGGAGAAAGTAAACTCCACATTGGTGGGAGGCATGCAATTCTCATCGTTACAAGCCCCATAGTTCAGATACCCTTTCACGGAATAAGTAGCGTCCGTAATACGCATTTTCTGCGCGAAAACAGCCGTATTTTCCATATAGCTGACTTCCATCCCGAAAAGATTGTCGTACGCCTTATGCACCTTTCCACGTGCCGTCAGCTTGCCTACCGGCTCCACTCCTTTCTGTTCATCGAAATTAATGGTAGCCGGAGTAGGGCCGCCGTCCGGAATGTCCGTAGAATAGACATGCCAACCCGCTTCCGCCTTTCCGGTAAAAACAATCTCGAATTCAGAGTCAGACAGTTTCTTTTGGGAAACAGAAAAACTTACCGGGTCGTGAAACTGTGCCCAAAGCGGCAAGACCATGACCCATAATAACAGTAATGAGGTTATTTTCTTCATCATCAAGAATAAAGTTTTTAATTGCAAAGATAAAAAAAGTGGGAGGGGTTTAAAAACGAACCGTAAAGAATCTACCTGTTTTTACAGTTTTTTAGTTTTACAACATTCATGCGCCGAAACAAAAAAAGTCTGCCTGAAGAATCCAGACAGACTTTCAATGTTATGCTTTACTGTAAAATTACAACTTCGGACCTGCTGCAACCAAAGCCTTACCGGCTTCGTTACCCGTGAACTTCGCAAAGTTCTTGATGAAACGGGCAGCCAAATCCTCAGCCTTCTTCGTCCACTCTGCAGCGTCAGCGTAAGTGTCGCGAGGATCGAGAATCTTCGGATCAACACCCGGCAACTCCGTAGGAACAACGAAATCGAAGTAAGGAATAGTCTTCGTAGGAGCCTTGTCAATAGAACCGTCCAAGATGGCATCGATGATACCACGAGTATCGCGGATGGAAATACGCTTGCCCGTACCGTTCCAACCCGTGTTCACCAAGTATGCCTTGGCACCTACCTTGTTCATCTTCTTCACGAGCTCTTCTGCATATTTCGTAGGATGCAAGCTCAAGAAAGCAGCACCGAAACAAGCTGAGAACGTCGGAGTCGGTTCAGTGATACCACGTTCCGTACCGGCCAACTTGGCAGTAAAACCAGACAAGAAGTAGTATTGAGCCTGCTGGTCGTTCAAGATAGAAACGGGAGGCAATACACCGAAGGCATCAGCAGACAGGAAGATTACCTGCTTTGCGTGAGGACCCTTGGAAATAGGCTTCACGATATTCTCGATGTGGTAAATAGGATAAGATACACGTGTATTTTCCGTTACGCTCTTATCTGCAAAATCAATCTTGCCGTTAGCATCTACCGTTACATTCTCCAACAAAGCGTCACGTTTGATAGCCTTGTAGATATCGGGCTCGGATTCTTTATCCAGATTGATAACTTTAGCATAGCAACCGCCTTCGTAGTTGAATACGCCTTCGTCGTCCCATCCGTGCTCGTCGTCACCGATTAACTTACGTTTCGGGTCGGTAGACAAAGTCGTCTTACCGGTACCGGACAAACCGAAGAAGATAGCAGAGCTGGTGCCGTCCATGCTGGTGTTGGCAGAGCAGTGCATAGAAGCGATACCGCGCAAAGGATTGAAATAGTTCATCATAGAGAACATACCCTTCTTCATTTCACCACCGTACCAAGTGTTGATGATGACTTGCTCTTTTGAAGTCAAGTTGAAGACTACGGCTGTTTCTGAGTTCAAGCCCAGTTCCTTGTAGTTTTCAACCTTAGTCTTAGAAGCGTTGTAAACCACGAAATCAGGTTCGAAATCCTTCAAATCTTCTTCCGTAGCACGGATAAACATGTTCGTTACGAAGTGAGCCTGCCATGCAACTTCCACGATGAAACGCACTTTCAGGCAAGTAGCCTTGTTAGCGCCGCAGAAACCGTCGACAACAAACAATTTCTTATTTGAAAGCTCCTTCACAGCCAAATCCTTCAATACCTTCCAAGCCTCAGGAGTTACAGGCTTGTTGTCATTCTTATATTCTTCAGAAGTCCACCATACGGTGTTCTCAGAAGTAGCGTCTTTTACGATAAACTTGTCCTTGGGAGAACGACCGGTATAAATACCTGTCATCACATTCACTGCACCCAATTCCGTTACCTGACCTTTTTCAAAACCTTCCAAACCAGCTTTGGTTTCTTCCTGGAACAATACGTCGTATGACGGATTGTGGAGAACCTCAACAGTACCGGTAATACCGTACTTACTCAAATCTAAATTTGCCATTTTCTAAAATAATATTTGGTTAGAAATCAATTCACTATAAAAAAACTTCCTTTTTGCGCTGACAAAATTACAAAGAAATGCGTGCATCTGAAACTTTCGGCATATTATTTTTCTTAATTCAAAAACATTCTTCCGTTAAATTTCCCAAAACCTAAGAACCAAAGCTATATTTGCTACACGGAGTTTACATTTTCAAGAAGTTTTTGTTACTTTTGTTCTCAAGTATATTTAAATCCATCCAAATATGAAAGTAATTAACTTTGCAGAGCAACAAACGGTTGTCAACAGATACATGTCGGAACTCCGGGACGTATGCATACAGAAAGACAGGGCGCGGTTCCGCCGCAATCTGGAAAGAATCGGGGAAGTAATGGCTTACGAAATCAGTAAAACGCTGGATTATTCCGTCAAAGACATACAAACCCCGTTGGGCACGGCGCCCACGCTGTTGTACAACGACCCTATCGTACTGGGAACCATCTTCCGGGCCGGCCTCCCTTTCCATCAAGGCTTCCTGAATGTGTTTGAGGAGGCCGACAACGCATTCGTGTCGGCCTACCGCTTCTACAAAGACAAAGAATGCCACGAAGTGGGCATACATATCGAATATCTGGCCACGCCGGACCTGAACGGCAAAACGCTTATCATCGCCGATCCCATGCTGGCCACGGGCGGAAGCATGGAATTGGGGCTCAAGGCATTCGAGACCAAAGGCATACCGGGAAAAGTGCATTTATGTAGTGCGATAGCCAGCCGGAAGGGCGTGGACTACCTGACGGAAACATTCAAAGACACGGACTATACCTTGTGGTGCGGAGCTATCGACCCGGAGCTGAACGACCACATGTACATCGTCCCGGGACTTGGCGATGCAGGCGATTTGGCCTACGGCGGAAAACTGTAAGAAGTAAAAAAGCATGACGGACGGGGCCTGGCAGAAAGCTGCGCACCGTTCTGCGCCAAACGGTAAATCAATCTCAGGCGAACGATTTTCCAATCTCCTGAGATTGATTTTTCATTTGACGGACAAAAATTTCCGACCTATTGCAGATTGAAAACCAGCACCTTACATAAAAGCAAGCAGATATAACGGATTTTGACAACCGACAGCCCGCCGCCCGCCTATCGAAACAGAAAGACGGAACAAAAAAGGCGGCTGCCCCACGATAAGGAACAGCCGCCTTTTCTTTCCTTTCCCTTTCACGGGGAACTTACTCCTTTACCTCCCAAATATCGTTCGTATAGAGCAGTTCCGTGAAATTGTGATAGGCTTTCTTTTCTTTCACTTCTTCTATCTGCCGGTTGACCGCCTCGTCGTATGTCGGAGCTTCCACATCACGAATCACGCCCAATGCCACCGGAAAATCAGGCCCTTCCATCAGAGCCAACTTCAAGTGCAAGGTGTTGTCCTGGCAATGCGCATCATGCACGAGGATGTCTTTTTCCGTCACGCCGTTCTCTCCTATCTTCACGACCTTCAACCCGAAACCTTCCTGCATCAAGCCGAATTCCTTATTTTCACCGAACAACATCGGCTGGCCGTGTTCCAGATAAATGGCATGCTTGGCACGTCCTTCTTTGGTGTAAACGGTATCGTGCGTCCCGTCGTTGAATATCACGCAGTTTTGCAATATCTCGCACACGGCGGCTCCCTTGTGGGCGTATGCCGCTTTCAGGATTTCCACCGTCCCGGCGGCATCCGTAGCCACGGCACGGGCAAAGAAATGACCACGCGCTCCGAAACATAATTCTGCCGGATTGAACGGGTCTTCCACCGTCCCATAAGGAGAGGATTTACTGACGAATCCTCTCGGAGACGTCGGAGAATACTGCCCTTTCGTGAGACCATAAATCCGGTTGTTCAGCAGAATCATATTGATGTCCACGTTGCGGCGGACGGCATGGATGAAATGGTTACCGCCAATGGCCAGACCGTCGCCGTCACCGGAAATCTGCCACACGGTGATATCCGGATTGGCCACCTTGAAACCGGTGGCAATGGCGGCGGCACGTCCGTGAATCGTCTGCATGGCATACGTATTCATATAATAAGGCAGACGGCTGGAGCAACCGATACCTGAAATCACGGCTGTCTCGTAGGGAGGCACTCCGATTTCGGCCATAGCCTTGTGCAAAGAAGCCAGAAAAAAATGGTCTCCACACCCGGGACACCAACGCGGCAATCCCTTTTTATAATCTTTTGCTGTATATTCGCTCATTTTCTTTTATTCTTCTAAGTTTGACTATTTGTTGTAAATCTCGGTAAAGGCTGCCACCAACTCGCTCACGACAAAAGGCTGGCCTTTCACCTGATTGAACTGATAGGGCACGAAACCGTCTACTTTCATACGCAGATATGCGGCAAATTGCCCTAAGTTCTGCTCGGCTACCACGACTTTCTTATACCGCTTCAGCACTTCCGCCGTATTGGCAGGCAAGGGGTTCAGGTAAGAGAAATGAGCCAAAGCCACTTTCTTGCCTGTAGCCACCATTTCATCCATGGCCGAATGCAAATGGCCGTAAGTACCGCCAAAGCCTACTATCAGCAGTTCGGCATCGTCCACGCATCCCTGCACCTCCACATCAGGCACCGGAATTCGGGCCACTTTCTCTGCACGCAAACGACACATCTTGTCGTGGTTCTCGGGATCGGTGCTGATGGCTCCTGTCCGGCCGTCCTTCTCCAACCCACCGAGAATATGCATATACCCTTCTTGTCCGGGTATGGCCCAGTAACGCACTTGCGTGTCGGGATTACGCATGTACGGCGTGTAGCTCCCGGCCATTTCCGGAGTGACGTAAGGGGGACAAATATCGGGATAATCGTTCAAATCGGGCAGTTTGAAAGCACCGGAACCGTTGGCCACAAAGGCATCGGTGAGCAACACCACCGGCGTCATGTGCTCCAAAGCCATCTTCGAGGCATAATAGGCCGCATCGAAACAATTCGTAGGCGAAGTGGCTGCAATGACCGGCATCGGCGATTCGCCGTTGCGTCCGAAGAGGGCTTGCAACAAATCCGTCTGCTCGCTCTTCGTGGGCAAGCCCGTGGACGGGCCTCCGCGCTGCACGTTCAGTATCACCAACGGCAATTCCGTAATCACGGCCAGATTCATGGCTTCCGATTTCAAACATACGCCAGGTCCCGAAGTAGAAGTCACTGCCAATGCACCGGCAAAAGAAGCACCGATGGAGGAGGCACAACCGGCAATCTCATCCTCGCACTGCACCGTGGTCACGCCCAAACTTTTATGTTTGGACAATTCATGCAGCACGTCCGTAGCCGGCGTAATGGGATACGACCCCAAGAAAAGCCGCTTGCCGGCTTTCTCGGCCGCAGCGATAAATCCGTATGCAGTAGCCTTATTGCCCATGATGTCCATATACTTACCGGGCTTTTTCGTCTTGGATTCCACTTTATAAGTATGGGCCACAGAGGCATGCGTATTTGCCCCGTAATCATATCCGGCCTGGATAACCTTTATATTGGCTTCTGCCACGGCGGGCTTTTTGGCAAATTTCTCACGCAACATATTGAACGCTATCTCCAGGTCGCGGTTGAACAACCAGCACACCAGTCCGAGCGCAAACATGTTACGGCATTTCAAAATAGCTTTGTTTTCCATGCCCGAGTCAGCCAGGCAGGCTTTGACCATCTGGGTGATAGGGGCAGCAATCACATCGTTTTTGATGCCCAACTCTTCTATCGGATTATCCGTCGTGAAAGCGGCCTTCTGCAAATCTTTGGCCTGGAAACAATCGGTGTCGATAATAATACATGCTGTAGATTTGGCATATCTGTACTGGGTCTTTAATGCTGCCGCATTCATCGCCACCAACACATCGCACTTATCGCCCGGTGTGTACACGCGCTGGGCACCAATGTGTACCTGAAAACCGGAAACTCCTGTCAACGACCCCTGCGGAGCCCGGATATCAGCCGGATAATCGGGAAACGTACAAATGTCATTTCCTACCGTCGCCGAGACCGTAGAGAAAATATTCCCGGCCAACTGCATACCGTCGCCGGAATCACCAGAGAAACGGACCACTACCTGGTCCAGCTCTTTTACTTCTAATCTATCAGCCATACTTTTTGTAGCATTTATATGATTACTGTATATTCTTTCTACCTTAGGAATGCAAATATCGCAAAGATATGTTTAAAAACAAAATATTTTGCTGTTAAAAGCATTCCGGAATACAGATTATACTATAAAATCGTAATCTAAAAGCTTATTTATATAGCATTTCATCGTACTTCTCTCACTTTTCAAAAGCATAAAGTTCGCAAAAGCACAGGAAAATGCATAAATATGCAAAGAGAGAAAGGCCGAACCTTTCCCTCTACCTTATGAAAGTTTTGTCCCAAGTATTCGACTTTTTAAGCAGAAACTGTTAACTTTGCAAAACAGAAAGCGCCCCTGTAGTTCAATGGATAGAACTACGGTTTCCTAAACCGCCAATCCGGGTTCGATTCCCGGCGGGGGTACACGGTCTATTTCAAGGTAAAAGCTTGTGTTCCGGCTTTCACTTTGTATTTCTTCCCATTCACTTTCAATACATATTCCTTATCAGACACCACGCGTACGGTATCCCCGTCCGCCACGATGTCAGTATGCACATCGCCGAACCTCAAATTCCGGATACCTTGCTCGCCCCAACCTGTCTTACGCCATTCCACGAGCCGAGCCGTGGCATCTATATTATAAAACCCCAACACGTTCTCAATAAACAAAGAAATAGGCCCCAAGGCAGACCATCCGCAAAAGTCTTGAGCCACCAACGTCAAATTCTCATCGTCCACCCGCTGTCCGGGACGAGCTGCCGACGGAGAATAACATTCCCAAATGGAGTGGGGCTCGAAAGTCTTATAGGTTTCGGACATTTGCGCCAACAAACGGCACGCATTCTCATGTGCCACATCATGATAACCGTAAGTCTCAAGTGCCTTGGTTGACATGTAAGCCAAAGGCAGCCATACACCGCCCCTCCAATAATCTCCTACCGTCCCATTGTAGTCTGCGTCACTCCGCGACACGGACGGCCAAGGGTATTGACCACCGAACTCATCCTCGTCCTGTGCATACTCCACCAAACGCACCGCCTGTTTCCGCCCTGGAACTTCTGCCAACATAGCCCAATACACAGCCGGTGTCCGCACTTTCACAAAGTCGCCCGTGGCCTCCTCTATGTCATAATAAAAACCATCCTCCGCATCCCAATAATACTTATTGAGCAAGTCCTTCTTCACTGCATACTCCCCGGCAAACTCCTTGGCCGTAGACGAGTCGTCCAAGACCTCGGCAATCCTTTCGATATAAAGTGCAGCCAAAGCCTGTTGGGCCAAGGCATCCATCCACAGCATATCCCCGTTGCATCCCCGGCCACGCGGAGTATTGTCCATACCGCTCTGCACGTCGCCCCACAAATACCCTTTCTCCCTCCGTTCCAACATGACCGGCATCTTGGAAAAACGGCTACCGCCCCTCTTCAGTTTCTCAAACCAATAAAAATGGCGTTGTAGGTAACGATTGTCCTCTAATACATATTCCAAACGCCTTTTGTCGCCTGTCATCTTATAGTACTCATACTCCACCCACGCGAAAAAAGGAGGGTTGTCCGGATGCCAAATCTTTAAAGAGACCGGCTCTCCATCCAATATCGTCTTATAGAAGTTATCCAAGCTCTGTATGCCAGGGAATAGCGAAGGCGCATAGCGACAAAAAAGCACCATGAACTCGGTATCCCAAATCCAAATCGTGTCATCCCACAGGTTCTCATCCATATAGGGCGACTGGGGAATCCCGTCCTGATGTTTCACCCGCCCCCAAGCCAAATCCCAAGCTGCCCAATATAAATCCACCAAACCCGGTTCGGGGGAATAAACCGGTTGGGGCAACAAAGACTTGTCCAACCCGCTTCCGGTTTCAGGCTTGGCCTGCACACCCACTGCCATAGCAGACAAAAGGATACCGGAAAACAAAACACTCTTTAATCCCATCATATCACATCTTTTATTTTGAAGGCAAAGAAACCGCCCTTCCGGAACATTACCAAAAAGCTTTGCACCAAAAACAGACGGATATACTCCAGTATCATATACTGAAGACTGTCCGGGCACAAAACAATACAGGGCAAGCCTAAGCCTGCCCTGCATCCAAATAACTTATAAACGAAATCTTTATTTCATTTCCGAATCGTTCTCCTTGATGCGTTGCCCCATAGTCAGGAAAGCTACCGGAGCCGCCATGAAGATGGAAGAACAGGTTCCGATTACCACACCGAGAATCATGGCAAAAGCAAAACTGCGGATACTTTCTCCACCCAAGAAGAAGATACACAACAATACGACCAACGTGGTCAACGAAGTATTGATGGTACGCGTCAATGTCGTATTCAAAGAATCATTGAACAAACGCTGACGGTCGCGGTTCGGATACAGATGGAGGAACTCGCGGATACGGTCGAATACTACCACCTTATCATTAATAGAATAACCGATAGCCGTCAAAATCGCACCGATAAAGGTTTGGTCGATTTCCAAAGAGAATGGCACCCATCCCCAACAAATCGAATACGCTCCGATAATCAACAAGGTATCTACCGTCAAGGCCACAACAGCACCGACCGAGAAAGCCACATTGCGGAAACGCAACAATATGTAAAGGAAGATAGCTATCAAGGCCAATACCACAGAAACAATAGCCCCATAGGTTATGTCTTCTGCCACAGAAGGACCTACCTTTTCCGAACTGATAATAGAACCTCCGGCACGCTCGTCACGGTTGATGAAAGTTTGCAAATCCAAATCCGATGACAACAAACCGCCGCCTTTGAGCGTTTCGAACAGCGTTGCTTCTATCTCGGAATCCACCTCCGTACCTTCTTCGTCAATCCGATAGTTTGTGGATATACGTACCGTCTGATGGTCTGTACCCAAGGCTATAACCTGGATATTGGCATCCCCGAACTTGTTTTGCAATAAGGTGCGGACAGTTTCCGGCTCCACCTGCTTTTCGAACACAACTACGAAGTTACGTCCACCGGTGAAATCAATACCTTTGCTCAAACCGCGTACAAACAAAGATGCGATACCTACCACCAACAAGACCCCGAATATCGTGAAGGATTTCTTATAAGAGCTCATGAACTTGTAATGTGTATCATGCAAGAACTTACGTGAAAGAGACGTCGTAAACGTCAAGTTCATCCATTTCTCCTTATTCAGGAAGTGCTCGTACACGATACGGGTCAGATATACAGCCGTAAAGAAGGATACCAAAATACCGATAATCAACGTCGTGGCAAATCCACGGATAGGACCTGTTCCGAAATTATACAGGATGATACCCGTAATGATAGAAGTCAAGTTGGAGTCGAAGATGGCCGAGAATGCATTGGAATAACCGTCCGAGAGAGCCGCACGCACAGTCTTACCCGCACGCAACTCTTCTTTGGTACGTTCATATATCAACACGTTCGCATCTACCGCCATACCCAAAGAAAGCACCATACCGGCAATACCGGACATGGTCAATGCAGCCTGGAATGAAGTCAAAACCCCCAACGTAAAGAAGAAGTTCAATATCAAAGCGCCGTTGGCTACCATACCGGGGATAAGACCATACATGCCACACATATAGATCATCAACAGGATGAAAGCTATCACAAATGAAGTAATACCTTGGTTGATGGACTCTTGTCCCAACGTAGGACCTACAAACTGTTCGGAAACGATATGTGCAGGAGCCGGCATCTTACCCGTGTTCAGCACGTTGGCAAGGTCACGCGTATCTTCGAGCGTGAAATGTCCCGTAATAGAGGAAACACCACCGGTAATCTCATTCTGCACCGTAGGAGCACTATATACATATCCGTCGAGCACAATGGCGATGGCGCGCTTCACATTTTTCTTGGTCAAAGCTGCCCAACGACGGGCACCATCGGAATTCATCGTCATGCTTACGCACGGACGGCCGTTCTGTTCGTAATCATCCTTGGCTTCTGTCACGACATCACCTTCCAAAGGCGCACGACCATTGCGTTCCGTAATCTTAATCGCATATAACTCGAAAATGTCTCCCATATTACCGCTACCTACAGGCTTCACTCCCCAATAAAGCTTCAGGTCACTGGGCAAGACTTCTTTTGCCACGGCAGAAGTGATATAGCGATTGACGGTAGCCGTATCACGCCAACTGGCATAACCCACTACACATCCCATAGGGCCTTGAGCAAATTGCAGCACAGAAGCCAAAGGATGGTTCTTCATAGCCTGTTCGTCCACAGCAGCCCCAGCCTTCTCTGCCGGAGTTCCGCTATTTCCCTTCAGAGCCGCAGCCAAATCCTTCACAGGAGCTTTCTTCGTAGAATCCGTAGCGTCCACTTTTTCAGCCGGTGTCAATTCAGCCATTGCCGTAGTGTCTGCCTTAGCCGTATCGTTTTCTGCAATCGCAGCATGCTCTGCCGCCAAACGTGTATCCAATGTAGCCAGGAATGGGATAATCTCTTCCGTATTATAGGTTTCCCAAAACTCCAGATTTGCACTACCTTGCAACAATTTACGCACACGTTCCGGTTCTTTCACACCCGGCATCTCCACCATAATACGCCCCATCTGTCCTTCCAATGTCTGGATATTGGGCTGTACCACACCGAAACGGTCGATACGTGTACGGAGCACATTATAAGAATTGTCGATGGCAGACTGCACTTCGGCACGCAACACTTTCTCTACTTCAGAGTCGGAACTCTTGGTCGTTACTTTACCTTTCAACTGCTGCGTAGCAAACAATTCCGCCAAATTTCCATCCGGCGCCAATGCTTTGTACTCTTTCACAAATAAGGTAATAAAATCACTCTGGCTATTCTTAGCCCCTTCCGCAGCCTTCGCTACCGCCTTGTTGAATGCCGGGTCTTCTTTATGGTCGGCCAAAGCCTTTACCACTTCAGGAACAGACACCTCCAGAATGACATTCATACCACCTTTCAGGTCCAAACCCAGACTAATCTCCATTTCGCGACAGTCCTTCAGCGAATAAGCGCCCAACCACACCGGATTGTTCATCACGGAATCCAGATAGTGTGCGCCGGCTTCCTCTCCTTGCGTTTTCGTAATCTCATCCACCTTATTCATTTGATAAGTAGTTACAAATGAAAAAGATAAATAGAACACGCACACAAGGGTCAACAGTAAAGCGAAAACTTTAACAAATCCTTTGTTTTGCATTTTAATTTATTATTATGATGTTATTATTTAATAGCTAATCAGACTACAAAGGCGCAAATATAACGTTTTTTTCACATTAACGCCGCAAGTTAACAGATTTATTTATGCCCTAATCCTCTTTTTTGTGTTTTTTCAAGTAAGTAATCATCGGATAATGGTCAGACCACGGAGCTGTCTTGTCCACATGCGTCTCGTATGTCTGCCAATAGTCGGAAACGAAGATATGATCGATGCGAAAATAGAATCCTTTCTGATTATAAGACAAGCCCAGTCCGTTACCCGATTGACGGAATGCACTTTTCAACCGGGAAGACAGGCGATGGCAAGAATAGGATATGGGAGAGTCATTCAAATCACCGCAAACAATCACAGCCCTTCTCCCTGATTTTTCGACATAGTTCAAAACCGAATCAACCTGCGGTCCGCGCAAACGACTCGCCCCGGCCATCTTCCGAACCAGTTCTCTGGAATTACTTTCCGCATGCCCATTCTCCGGATCTTTAATGATTTCCTTATATTTCATCTTATCCTCTGGTGTCAGCTTATAAGACTCCAAATGGTTGTTCACCAACAATACAGTATCCTGACCGTATAGTAATTCTACGGCAAGACTGCCATTGGTCGTACTTTCATAGGCTATCCGATGTACGGACAATATAGGCAAACGACTATAGACGAATTGAGGCTCAGCCTTTCCATCATGCAGACGACGAATATGATAACCTGCCTTTGCCATGATGCTATCCACATACTCAGATTTAAGATTCTTAGGTGCAACTCCTTCCTGAAGACAGATAATGTCGGCCTCAGAAGCCGCAAGATAATCCAAGATCGGGTACCGTCCTTCTGCATTCTTCTCTCCCCGGGCAAGGAACTCTGTATTATAAGTAAGCAATTTAAGCGCGTCTTCCGGGTGCTTCTCAGGCCAGTTCACCGGACAATAGTCATATATATAGGAAACAGACAGCAACATTCCGACAAAAGGCAACCAAACGTAACGAATGGAAAAAACCAGCCAAAAAAAGATAAAAGCTATATTAAGCAACAATAGCAGCGGAAATCCCAACCCGAATAAAGCCACATGAGAATGAATCGCCGGATTCAATCCGGAACTCAGTCCGCAGGCCCACAACATGAAAGCCGCCATTATGTTTGCACCGATTGACAACTGTATCAATATACGTTTCAATGTATTCATCTTCAACGCTGACTGGCATCAAACAACTTACGTTTTTCTTCCTCTGTCAAACTTGTGTATCCGGATTTACGTACCTTCTCTAAAATATGGTCTATCTCTTCTGCCTCTGCCTTTTTACGGGCGTTATACTCATAATCATCCTTTCGCTCCCCCATAGAGACATTCATTTTAGGCTTCCGATAAGAAGAAAACCGGTCTCGTCCTCCGGCAAACCATTTCTTCAAGCGTTCTGCAGCGGATGTCCGATTGCCATAATATCCTCCACCGCTGTTTCTCCTCCAATACAAGATGAGCAACAAACCGAATATCATTCCTCCGAGATGGGCGAAATGAGCGACTCCGTCACCGGAGTTCCCCAAAGCGGAAAGCAACTCTATGACGGCATAACCTATCACAAAAAACTTGGCTTTAATAGGTACGGGAAGCGGAAAAATAAACAGGCGTTCATTAGGAAACGACATGCCGAAAGCCAACAAAATTCCATAGACTGCACCAGAGGCTCCGATAGTGGTCCAACGATTCAAATAGTCGCCCATGGAAATCACGGTATAGCCGATATTAACCGTATCATACGCTCCCAAGCCTTGCCACAGATACTGTATATATTGCACTCCTTCCTGAACCAAACCGGCACCCAAGCCGCACACGACATAATAAAGCAGGAAGCGACGACCGCCCCAATAAGACTCCATCACCCGACCGAACATCCACACGGCGAACATATTAAAAAGGATATGCGTGACGCCACCATGCATGAACATATACGTAAAGAACTGGTAGAAGTTGAAATCGGGAGCTAAAAAGAAGTGTAGTCCCAGCAAATTATCCAAATCCACACCATAGCGCACTGCTACCAATTTAGCCAAGAAGAACAAAAGATTGATTATAATCAGATTCTTCGTTACGGGAGGCATATTCATCATATTCACACTCTATTTTCATTATTCATTGAGACCGCAAAAATACTAATTTTATTCCATTTCATTTTAAATAATCCCTTCAAGCTTGTGCTTTTTCATAAAAAGAAATATTTTTTCAATGAAAAAGTTTGTTTTAACGGCTAATTTACATACATTTGCATGATAGGATACAAAATAAGCGAATTATTATCTACTAAATTATTTCATCAAATGAACAAAACAGAACTTATCAACGCCATTGCAGAGAACGCAGGCTTGAACAAGGCAGATGCCAAGAAAGCTTTAGACGCAACAATCAGTGCTATCTCTGAAGCATTAAAGAAGGGTGACAAAATCGCACTTGTAGGTTTCGGAACATTCTCCGTGAATGAAAGACCGGCCCGCACGGGTATTAACCCCAGAACGAAAGAGCAAATCACCATTGCAGCCAAGAAAATAGCTAAATTCAAAGCTGGTGCGGAATTAGCTGACGCACTCCAGTAATCAGAATAAATCTATTATGCGGAAAAAAGGGAGAAGCAAACTTTTGCTTCTCCCTTTTATTATGTATCTTTGCAGCCTGAATGATAAGGTAAAAACAAGGTTATGGAGATAGAAAATAAAATCGTATCAGCCGTAGTTCTCGGCATCAAAACTTTATACGGACAGGACATAGCTCCCGAAACGGTGCAACTCCAAAAGACAAAAAAAGAATTTGCAGGGCATCTGACATTAGTCGTTTTCCCTTTTTTAAAAATATCTCGTAAGAAACCGGAAGACACAGCCCAGGAGCTTGGCCATTTCTTGAAAACGGAAATCCCTTCCGTCGTAGCCGATTTCAATGCCGTCAAAGGCTTTCTGAACCTTGTAATCGCTCCGGCCAGTTGGATCGGTCTGCTCACCGATATCCATCAAGATGCACAGTTCGGCCTGACCGAAGCGACCGACCATTCGCCGTTAGTCATGATAGAATACTCTTCCCCCAACACCAACAAGCCTTTGCATTTAGGACATGTCCGCAACAATCTGTTAGGATGCGCCTTGGCCAACATCATGGCAGCCAATGGCAATCGCGTGGTGAAGACCAATATCGTGAACGACCGCGGCATACATATCTGCAAAAGCATGTTGGCGTGGTTGAAATACGGGAACGGTGCCACTCCGGAAAGTACCGGCATCAAAGGCGACCACCTCATCGGAGACTACTATGTGGCTTTTGACAAACACTATAAAGAACAAATCAAGGAGCTTATGGAAGAGGGTATGAGCGAGGAGGAAGCCAAAAATGAAGCCCCGCTCATCAAGGAAGCCCGCGAAATGTTGGTAAAATGGGAAAACAATGATCCGGAAGTCCGTGCCCTTTGGCGTAAAATGAATGAATGGGTCTATGCCGGTTTCGATGTCACCTATAAAGCCCTTGGCGTAAGTTTCGACAAGATATATTATGAATCGGAGACTTACCTCGAAGGTAAAGAGAAAGTTTTGGAAGGGCTTGACAAAGGACTGTTTTTCCGCAAAGAAGACGGTTCCGTATGGGCCGACCTGACTCCGGAAGGATTGGACGAGAAGCTTCTGCTCCGTTCCGACGGAACATCCGTCTACATGACACAAGATATCGGTACAGCCAAACTGCGATTCCGCGACTATCCCATAGACAAAATGATTTACGTGGTAGGTAACGAACAAAACTACCACTTCCAAGTGCTTTCCATCCTGTTGGACAAACTCGGTTTCGAGTGGGGCAAAGACCTTGTACATTTCTCATACGGCATGGTGGAATTACCTAACGGTAAGATGAAAAGCCGCGAAGGTACGGTCGTGGATGCCGACGACCTGGTGGCAGAGATGATAGGCAGCGCACGCAAGATGTCGGAAGACAAAATCAACAAGCTTACGGATTTGAGCGAGGACGAAGCCAATGAGATTGCACGGATTGTCGGTTTGGGAGCCTTGAAATACTTTATATTAAAGGTGGACGCACGAAAGAACATGTTGTTCAATCCGGCTGAAAGCATCGATTTCAACGGAAATACCGGACCGTTCATCCAATATACGTACGCACGTATCCGTTCCATCCTGCGCAAAGCCTCCGAAGCGGGCATCTCCATCCCCGAAACGCTGTCAGCCCAAACGGATTTGAGCGAGAAAGAAATCAGCTTGATTCAAATGCTGGCCGACTTCCCGAACGTAGTAAAACAAGCAGGTTCCGACTATAATCCAAGCTGCATTGCCAACTATTGCTACGACTTGGTGAAAGAATACAACCAATTCTATCACGATTTCAGCATCTTGCATGAAGAGAACGAAAACAAGAAAACGTTCCGTCTGGTACTGTCTGCCGAAATCAGCAAAATCATACGTACGGGCATGGGCTTGTTGGGCATAGAAGTGCCTGAACGCATGTAAAAAAACTCCTCTTGCGATGGGGAAAAAGAAATTCTATGTAGTTTGGCATGGAGTCAGTCCGGGCATTTACACATCCTGGACTGACTGCAAACTGCAAATCAATGGCTTCGAAGGGGCCATTTATAAATCTTTCGACACCCAAGAGGAAGCCGAAAGAGCTTACAACACCTCTCCTTATCTTTATATCCAGAAAAAAAAGACTACCGCTCCGGCAGTTTCCGGAAACACACCGACAGACGTGCCGTCTTATCGGCACGACACCGTGTTACCCCTTCCGCCCGAAGTCCCGGCCGAAGCTTTGGCAGTCGACGCGGCATGCAGTGGTAACCCGGGTCCGATGGAATACCGAGGCGTTTATCTCCGTACGGGCGAAACCGTCTTCCATTTCGGACCGGTGTATGGCACCAATAATATCGGTGAATTTCTGGCCATTGTACATGCCTTGGCTCTGATGGAACAGAAAAATATCCGGATGCCGGTTTTCTCAGACAGCCGAAACGCCATCGGTTGGGTCAAGCAAAAGCGTTGCAAGACCAAGTTGGAACGCAGCCCCCGTACAGAAGCTCTCTATCAAATGATAGAACGGGCTGAAACCTGGCTCAAGACCCACAAAACAGACATCCCCATCCTGAAATGGGAGACGGAACGATGGGGTGAAGTCCCGGCCGATTTCGGCAGAAAATAATCATCTCTACTTGTGTATCCTAAAAAAGAAAAACGATGAAACAACGTATATCTTACCTTATTAATTTGTTTTTAGCCTTCCTGCTGTTCTTTGTGTTGCAGAAAATCGTATTCGTCTATTTGAACGAGCCCTTGCCGGCAGGCGATCTGTTCCAGGTCATCGTCCACGGGTTGGGGTTGGATGCTTCTACAACGGGATACTTGCTCATCTTTCCATTCCTCATCGTATGGCTCAGCATTTGGATGCGTCGCATGAAGACCAAAGCCGTATTACGCCCTTATTTCATCCTTATTGCCATTCTGCTCTCGCTGATTTGTGTGGCAGACACATCACTCTACACATTCTGGAAATTCAAGCTCGACGCCACAATCTTCAATTACATGGATGCTCCCAAACAGGCTATGGCCAGTGTCTCCACCGGCTATGTCGTCATGCGCCTGTTTTGGATTACGGTCTTCTCCGTTCTCTTGTCATGGACTTGCATCCGCCTTACGCCCAAATCATTCCCAGTTTTGCCCATAAACCTGAAAATGCTGCTTCACAATTTCACATACGTACTATTAGGCGGCCTTATCTTTTTGGCCATACGGGGAGGGGTAGGACGTTCTACCATGAATATCGGCAACGCTTATTTCAGTGAAAACACCTACATGAACCATGCCGCCGTAAACCCGGCTTTCAGCCTGATGTACTCTTGGAATAAATCCGAAAACTTCGCCGAGAAATACAATTACTTAGACGAACATAAACGGGCCGCCTGCTATGCACCGCTTTATCCGGCCTCGACAGAAGACTGTACCCGGCAATTGCTACGCGCCACACGTCCCAATATACTCATCATCATCCTTGAAGGATTCGGAGGAGAATATATAGAAGAACTGGGCGGAGCTAAAAACGTGTCACCGAATATAAGCCGACTCATTCGCGAAGGCATCTTTTTCGACAACGTATATGCCAACAGTTTCCGCACCGACCGCGGACTGGTCAGCACGTTAAGCGGGCATATCAGTTACCCCACCACCTCCATTATGAAACTCCCGGCCAAGTCACGCCTTTTGCCCGGTATAGCCCGTACGTTGCAACAAGCAGGATACCAGACGGACTTCCTCTACGGCGGCGACATTAACTTTACCAACATGAGAAGTTATTTCACAACTACGGGCTACCAACATCTGACCAGTGACACGGACTTCAGCCTACAGGAGCGCACTTCAAGTTCCTGGGGCGCGCACGACGAATACACATTCGACCGGCTGTATGAAATGCTCGAATCCCGACCGGCCGACCGACTGTGGCATACCGGATTCCTGACTCTCAGCAGCCACGAACCGTTCGAAGTCCCCTACAACCGGTTAAAAGACAAACGGCAAAACTCTTTTGCCTATACCGATCATTGCTTGGGTGAATTTATCGACCGTCTGAAACAACTTCCGGTGTGGAACAACCTGCTGGTCATCTGCCTGCCCGACCACGGCAGCTCACCCACTTTCAATGTCACGTCGCCCACCTTCTACCACATTCCCATGCTATGGTTAGGCGGAGCCATAAAAGCACCGGCCGTCATCCATACCTTAATGAACCAAAGCGACATGCCCGCCACATTGCTCGGACAACTTGGTTTGCCACATCAAGACTTCAAATACAGCCGCAATATCTTTTCGACATCCTACACCTATCCCTTCGCTTACTCCACGTTCAGCGACGGATTCATGTTCAAGGACAGTACCGGTGTGACCATTTTTGACAATGCAGCCCGAAAACCGGTCTACAACGAACCTGCTCCCGATGGTGCACGTGAAGAAAAAGGTATGGCTATCCTGCAAACCTCATACGACCAATTGGGGGAAAACTGACACGTTTCCCCCAATTGGCAATCCCGCATTTACAGCCATAAAGTCACGCTCCAATAGACAGCAGCAGCCAACAAAGCACTCACGGGAATCGTCAACACCCAAGCTGTCATCAAACTCCTTGTCACGCCCCACCGCACAGCAGAAAGCCTCTTAGTGGCTCCAACGCCGATGATGGCTCCCGTTATCGTATGAGTCGTACTTACCGGAATTTTCAGGTATTCCGTCAGATAAAGCGTAAAAGCACCGGCTGTTTCCGCAATAACCCCTTCAAAAGGTGTCACCTTGGTGATACGCGTTCCCATAGTCCGCACGATTTTCCATCCCCCAGACATAGTACCCAACGAGATGGCCGTGAAACAAGAAAAAGCTACCCAGTCGGGCAAATCTTCTATACTGCGTATTCCCATTCCCAACCCTTCGGAATGACCGGCAATCATGGCTGCCGCAATAATACCCATCACCTTTTGGGAATCGTTCAACCCATGTCCGATGCTGAACAAGGCCGAAGACACGAGTTGCAACTTCTTAAACCACACCTCGGCCGTATGTGGATGCGCTTTCCGGCATGCGTGCAATACGAGAATCGTGAATCCCAATGCCACTATCATACCAATCAAAGGAGCCAGAAAAATAAAAGCCGCAATCTTCAATATGATATCCAACTGTATAGAGCCGAAACCGCTGGCCATGATAGCCGCACCGGCAAAACCACCAATCAACGTATGGGAAGAGGAAGAAGGAATACCTTTCCACCATGTAAACAAATTCCATATAATAGCGGCAATCACACCAGACAGGATAATCGGCAAAGTGATATATTCCTCCATGACCGTCTTCGATACGGTATTGGCTATCCCGAAACCACCGATAACATACTTGGCAATGAAGAAAGCCACAAAATTGAAAGCGGCAGCCCACAACACAGCTTGAAAAGGAGTCAACACCTTAGTAGACACAATGGTAGCAATCGAATTGGCTGCATCATGAAACCCATTGATATAGTCGAACAAGAGAGACAGTACAATGATAATCAATAATAACTCCATGGTTCTTGCCTTTCATTTATACATACTTCACGATCAGATTCTTCAGAATCTTTCCCACATGCTCGGCCGCATCGGTTGTCCGCTCCAGTTCCTGCATGATTTCTTTGATCTTTATCAACTCTATGCTGTCCTTCTCTTCTTCAAAAAGCCTTCGGATAAAAAACTCATAGACATCGTCTGCCTGATTCTCCAAATCATGAAGTTCGACACAAAGCCCCCGCAAACGAGCCGGATTCTTCCGGAACACATTCAATTCTTCCACCGCCTTGCAAATACAAGCTGCCTCTTGCTGTATGAAATGACATAATTCTCTTGCACTATCGCCCAAAACACGGGGATTATAAATATTGATACGCTTGGCACAACTGTTCACGCAGTCTATCACATCATCTATGCCAGAGGCCAGGGCATTGATGTCCTCGCGGTCAAGAGGAGTAATGAACGTCGTTTCCAGTTCGTCAAGCACCTGATGGGTCACCATATCCCCCTTACGTTCGACTTCTTTCACCCGTCTGTAATAAGTCTCCCGTTCTTCCGGTTTGCCCTGTTCCACACTCTCCGTCAGCACATCGGCTGCCTCAGACAGAATATCAGCAAGCTGTTTCAGCAAACAGAAAAAATTAGGTTGCTTCGGTACGAAGCTGTTAAAAAAGGAATTTTTCATAAAATCAAGTGTTTAAATTCTATTTCGTCTTCTTCATTTTCTCTCGCAATACCTCCACTACGGCCGGCAAAATCGAAATTACAATAATAGCCACAATGAGAATTTTCAGATTGCCTTGTACGAAAGGCAAGTCTCCGAAAAAGTAACCCGCATAGCAAAACGATGCCACCCAAAGCCCTCCTCCGACGACATTATACATCATGAAATAGTAATAATGCATACGCCCCATTCCGGCCACAAAAGGAGCAAACGTACGGACAATAGGAACGAAACGGGCTATGATGATTGTTTTCCCTCCGTATTTTTTATAAAATTCATGAGTCTTGTCCAAATAACTTTGCTTGAATATTCTGGAATCCGGATTATGAAACAGTCGTTTTCCCAAAAAGCGCCCTATCATATAATTGCAGGAATCTCCTAAGACCGCAGCTACAAACAATATCAGGAACAATAAATTGACATCGAGCGGAACGGAGGGAACAGCGGCAATGGCGCCCCCCACAAAAAGCAAGGAATCGCCCGGCAAAAAGGGCGTGACCACCAGTCCCGTCTCACAAAAAATAACAGCAAACAATATGGCATAAGTCCACGTATGATACTGCTGCACCATCTCCACCATATAATGGTCGATGTGCAGGATAAAATCTATTATAAAATCCATTACTTTATATCCTTATTACTAATAAAATGAAAACCAGCAGCCGAAAAGCTACCATAAAAAAAGACTTTCTCTGCAATCTCTTACAGGAAAGTCTTAAATAAGGATACGCCTTAACGTATATACAAAATATAATTTGGCATTGCCGGAAAACGATGTATCCGGGAGTTTCTCTCCTCTCTCCGGCAGCCACAAGGCTGCAACCTGCCACACACCATTTTTCCATCCGGCAAAAGCTGTATGTCCTTTGAAAGAACGCGTAGCCTGAATCGAGTGCCCGGTTGGACACGAAAGAAGTGCATAACCGATATCACCCCATCCAAATCCTGCACGTATCTCCTTATCCTGTCCGCAGTATTTCGTATCTGTCTCTCCACCGTCTCCCGCCTCCATTATGGTAGTAGAAGGCATGCAAGCCATATCTCCCTCCGCTGTGGAAAAAGAAAAGTCCCACAGAAAGAGACACAAAGCAAATACCAAATAGGATAAACATTTTGCCATAACCGCTG
Source organism: Paraprevotella clara YIT 11840 (assembly GCF_000233955.1). GTDB lineage: Bacteria > Bacteroidota > Bacteroidia > Bacteroidales > Bacteroidaceae > Paraprevotella > Paraprevotella clara. The sequence continues at coordinate 37,530 of NZ_JH376591.1, read as the reverse complement.
CAAAGATAGGGATTATTTTTTCATCCGGCAAACGATATGAAGAAAAGGCACACTCAAAATCCGCAGACTGAAAAATCATTCTTCTGCCCCCCGACGATACTTCCTTTTCATGCCAAGAACTTTCGAATCAAACCTTCCGAAACCGATTCACCAAAGAACGGATTGCAAAATAAACATCCAACAGACCAAACAAACGATAGGTAATCAATATGGCCTGAAACTTCTTACTGAATGAAGAGTACTTGACCCGAAGCAGTTCCCTTCCATACAAAGAAGACAAGGCTTTAGCCAACAATCGCCCCCTCACCCTATGCCTTCTGACGATATATTCTTTCTTAATACAAGAAATGAAACGCAAAATAGGACTCGCAATACGGTCGTTGTAAAAGACCGAACGGTCCACATTTCCTTTCACCTCTACATACAAATGGTACAGTTCATCGTCACTCCCTTGCCTTAAAATCCGTTCCAACGGATAATGCTCAATAAAATCAAAGATAAATGCAGGACGCCAACAATGGAATTTATGAGCCAACCGCTCCAACCTGTCATCGACAAGCGCATAAATCTTCCTAATTTCGTCCGGCAAAAGCGCATATTTCTCCTGAATCATCTTTCCGGGAGGATCCATATAAAGATACAAGCACGAAGGCACCAACTTGATGCTGTTGCACTGTAGAATATAATCCAAATTGAACAACAAGTCCTCATACACGACCAAATCGGTACGGAACATAATGCGGTGCTCCCTTAGAATCGAGGTTTTGTAGAATTTTCCCCAAACATACCCATTCCATAAATGCCGAGCGATGAAATCACCCATTGTATCGTCCTTAAAATCCCCCTCGAAATTATAATATATCTCCCCCTTCGGAAGAGTCTTGTATCCTCCTATCACCAAATCGTAACCGAGCCCCTCTTTCAAGACGTCGAAAAAGCCCTCGTCCACGGAGTCGTCCGCGTCGACAAAAGCAGTCCACTCTCCGCACGCCACTTCAAGTCCCAAATTACGTGCTGTACTCACTCCACCATTTTCTTTATGCCACACCCGGACACGGGCATCCTTTGCGGCATAAGTGTCGCAAATTTCCCTGCAACTATCCGGGCTGCCGTCATCTATGAGCAACAACTCAAAATCACGGTTTGTCTGCTTCAAGATACTATCCACACAGTTTCTCAAAGTATCCTCGGCCTTATATACAGGAACAATTACAGATATTAATGGCGCCATTGATACTAATAGTTATTTTACACTGACAAAAGAATGAAATCTAAGTGCATAATCCAACACCACAGCCTTTTCTGTAACCCACCATAACTTTAAATACCATTTTTTAAATAATTTATGGCGTACACGATAGGTTTTTATATGTTTTATCAGCTTCTCGAACTCCGAGTAATCCGAAGAAGAGATTCTCGACTGCATTTTCAGACTGAGGAGGCAGAAATTTACGGCTCCATCAACAAAATAAGCCTGATTCTTTCTCACATGCTTCCCCACGTTTTCCTCGTCCATCTTTTCAAACATAGCCTCTACCATGTGAACGATCTGCATCAGATTCTTTTTCTGGCTCTCCGTATCTACCGACTGCCCCTCCCTTCCCATACGGTAATGGTAAAGATACAAGTCATACACAATAAAGTCTTTCACACGGGAATAGGGCAGAAAACAATACAACGTATCCGTATAATTTATCCCTTCCAGCAAACGGAAATTCATTTCTTTAAGAAGGGATGTCTTATAAGCCATGCCATTCATGCCAAATTCAGCCTCATAGGCATGCGTACGGATATAAAATTCATCCGTCCGATAGACATGATCCTTAAACACGGAGCAGAAAGAATGCTTGATCTCATCCACCTTCTTGTCTTTGTCAAAGATCTCATCCACCCTTAACGTTATCACCAAATCGGTATCACAAGTCTCCAACTTCTGCAAAAACTCCACTAACGCCGAAGTATCGAACCAATCGTCAGCATCCAATATTTTGAAATACTTTCCGGTTGCAATTCCTAATCCGGCATTCACACAAGAGCCATAATGTCCGTTGGCCTTGTCTATGACTTTAATCAAATCAGGCCGTTTCTGTTCATATCGACGAATAATGTCCAAAGACCCGTCCGTGCTGCCGTCATTCACCACTATGACTTCAAGTCTATCACTGACAAGCTCATCGGTCACAGAATCCAGACAGACAGGCAGATATTTTTCCATATTATAGGTTGGTATTACTATGGAAAGTATTTTCCCGCTCCCAGCCTCTTGAACCACCTTATCATTCACCATCTTTTTCACAATAAATTAAAATACAACCTCTTTTTATCCCGACAGCCGCCGCTCTCACGAGTTGAGCCGGATGTGTCAGAGACTTTGCATATCGTTTAGTTTCTTGTAATAGCCGTTCAAGGCTATGAGTTCTTCATGCGTCCCGCGCTCTACAATCTCTCCTTCGTAAAGCACACATATTTCATCCGCATTCTTAATCGTACTAAGCCGGTGCGCAATCGCAATGGTCGTACGCGATTTCATCAAGCGTTCCAACGCCTCTTGTACCAACCGCTCCGACTCCGTATCCAATGCGGAAGTCGCCTCATCCAGTATCAATATCGGCGGATTCTTCAGGATGGCACGGGCTATGCTGACACGCTGCCGCTGCCCGCCCGACAAACGGCCTCCACGGTCGCCGATCATCGTATCATACCCTTTCTCGGATTCCATGATGAAATCGTGCGCGTTGGCTATTTTGGCAGCCTCGATAACCTGCTCCATCGTCGCATTCTCCACGCCGAACGTAATATTATTATAGAACGTATCGTTGAACAGAATGGCTTCTTGGTTCACATTACCGATCAGAGAACGCAAAGCCGGAATAGATACATCCTTCACGTTCTTCCCGTCTATAAGCAAGGCTCCTTCACCCACATCATGATAACGAGGCACTAAATCAACTAAAGTAGACTTTCCGGAACCGGACTGTCCCACCAAGGCCACCGTCTTTCCTTTCTGCACCTTCAGGTTTACATGCTTCAAGACCTGCCGGCCTTCAATATAACTAAAGGAAACGTCACGGAACTCCAGCTCATGCTCAAAGTCTGTCAAAGGCAAGGGCCTTTCCGGCTCCTTGATATGGTTCTCCGCCTTCAAGATCATATCAATACGCTCCATGCTGGCCAAACCCAAAGGAATATTATAAAAAGCCTTGGAGAATTCTTTCAGAGGATTGATGATGCTGTAAAGAATCACCAGATAGAAAATAAACATAGCGGCATCTATCGGGGAATACTGATTCAAAATCAATGCGCCGCCAAACCATAATACGATCACAATCACGCAAGTACCCAAAAACTCGCTCATCGGATGAGCAGAACTCTGACGGATAACCATCGCATTCATGGCATCCCGGAATCCATTGTTGATTTTAGCAAACCGTTCCGACATCTTACGCTCTGCAATGAAGGCCTTGATAATCCGAAGGCCCCCCAAGGTTTCATCCAACTGAGACATGATGTCTCCCCATTGTCCCTGAGCCACCACCGACTGACTTTTCAATTTACGGCTTACCGATCCCATAACCCAACCGGCCAAAGGAAGAATGACAAGCACGAACAATGTCAGTTGCCAACTTACGGTAAACAGCGTAATAAAACAAACGACCAAAGCTATCGGGTTGCGAATCAACATATCAAGCGAACTCGTCAGCGAATTCTCCACCACAGACACATCCGCACTCATTCTGGCGATGATATCCCCCTTGCGTTCCTCCGAGAAAAAGCTCAACGGTAACCTCAACACCTTATTATACACTTCAATACGGATATCACGTACAATTCCTGTACGAAGAGGCACCATCACAGCCGCGGAAGCAAAATACCCGGTAGTTTTCAGTAATGTCATCACAATCAGAATAAGCCCCATGAATATCAACGTAACGAAAGCCCCATTCTGTTCAATAATATAATTAATGAAATAATACCCGTTATTGATTAAGACATCCTTATTCAGATGATGGATATCCATCGGCATATATTCATACTTTGTCGTATCGATCTTAAACAAGATATTCAAAATCGGCACCAAGGCTGCAAACGAAAAAACGTTAAGCCATTGCGATAAAAAATTCAATATGACAGCCCAAGTCAGATATTTACGATAAGGTTTCATATACCGCTTGAGCAAGGAGAAAAATTCTTTAATCATATATATTTCAAATGAATGGATTGGTGCAAAGGTAGGCATTTCTCTCCAAGTGACCAACCACGACGTTATTTTTTATCATATTTTACTCACATTCATCCGGTCTGCATGGCCTATGCGCCACCACCGCCCCACAGCCGGACAACCTAATCCGTGCATCAAGTTTGCAAAATGTCAAAATGACAATCTCACTATCATGAGAATCGCTCATTTCCGTCCGTCGGTCGCCCTGACGGCAAATAACGCAGTCTCACGCGTCCGGCTTTTGACTTTTTGATGCCTTTCGGAAGGAAAACACCGCTTTGCGACATTGCCTCCAACCATTTGCCCGCACGCCTCCCGACTACGTGTCAGAAAATATGCAGCATAAGGTTACATCGTGCTTCCCGTTTTTGGAGCACTACAGCCTGTCAACCAGCATAAAAATCAGCTCCAGACCGTACGTGAACTCCCGTTTTACGCCCGAACATTTCACCATCAACAGACGTCTTCGCCCCGATATGAGGAGAAAAAAAGTGTTTTCTGCGCCAAGTGATTTTTTTCTTTCATGAGATTAATCTTCTGTTATGCCCTTTCTTGCATGAAAAAATATAAAGAAAGATTAAAATATGTCATTACAAGGGGCTCAAAAACATACAGATCACATCTTTTCATTCCGGCCTTGCTACTTTTCTTTGTCATTTTGCTACATTTCGGAATCTTATAAGTATTATCCGGAGCTTTAGAACTTACATTTCGCGCAATAAATACCATCACCTCATCGAGCAGAACCAATACACGACAAAAGCTATTGTTTCGATGACAAAAACAGCCAAAAGGCGGTTGAATCTCCGGATATATTTATGTGAGGTCTTGGAACTTCCTCCGTACAAAGGTGTACATTCTTCCCTCACTTTCTTATAACAGGCTACCGTCCATTTCGTCTTAGCCAAACACTCCAAATAATATGCCGTGAAAGGATGATTGCAATCCTTTTTCCACGGTTTGCCCCCACCTGCAAAATGCACCACAACCGGATGCTCTTTCCATCGCTCCACTTCCTTGAATTTAGAGGCGTGCAACCTGATCCATTGATAATCTCGCGTATACCACAAATCTTGAAAATTATATCCGTATGGGAGGTATTTCACCGTTCCGTGCAGCACCACGTTCAAAGCATCCTGATCCGGAAAAAGGCACTTCTCCGGATGTTCCCGGATGAACTCCACCAACCGACATGCCACATTATGCTTCCGCCAATAGTCCATATTGACCAACAGTACCCCCGAGTTAAAATAAGGCGCACCATACACTCCAATCCTGTTTTGCAAAGTAATGTCATCAGCCTCCTGATCCTCCACCACCGCGCACGCATAGCCTTCAATGTCCGTCCTCCAAAGTTCCTGCAACGAATCGTTTACCAGAATATCGCAATCCATATAAAGCATCTTCTCCTCGTCCGGAAACAAATCCGGCAAAAGGAAACGGTAGTATATGGACTCTCTGAACCTATCGCTCACTTTCAGGCCTTGCAGAATCTCCGGATGAATAGTCTTGACCGTCAGACGTCCGCCATACCTGGCGGCAATCTGTTCCAAACCCTCTACATCTACTTGCGGCAACGATTTCGTTATCACGTAAATATGACAAGGCTGCTCACGGTGGTGCTCAAAAATCGAAACCACACAAGGACCACAGGCCATCATATAATAAGTATCCGTACACAAAGCTATCTTTATCATTCCACTATCTTTTTTGCTTTTATCTATTCCTTCATAATCCTTTCTGAAATACCTCCATCGTCTGCAATGAATACTTGTGGCACACTTTCTCCATCTTACGTTTCCGAAACGTAGCTACAAACTTTCGGTTCAATTCCAAATACCTCCACAAACGTTTATAAACACAACGCCTTGCAATCAAATCCTTACCCCCCAGCTCCATATCTGAGACATAGTCGAATTCATGCAAACACTCCAGCACCCCCCGACAAGCTTCCGAAACGTCGGCTGTTTGCCCCAACAGCCCAAACTCCCGCAAAAGCTTCAGCCCTTTCCGGATATAATAGAGGGCTATTCCGGTTTCCAATCTTTCCGTTCCCCTGATAGCCTTGTCTTTTAATATTTCCAGCTTATATCGGGCAAAAGCTTTATAAGGCGTATAATCGGTATGCATGAGCGACCCGTCGCGTTGGTAGTAATAATAAAGTGGGACACAACACAAAGCCACACTCTCCGCTTCCGGAATGTATTTGTATAACACGAAGGCGTCCTCGAACGGAAAAGTCTCCATCCTATGCCTTACGACGATTTCACGCCTACACAACTTGTTCCACAGTCCTTCATCCATTTGATCATAACTCTTCATCTTACGCATGGCCTCACAAGGCGATAGGCACACAATTTTATCGTCATAAGCCCATGGCGTAGTCAAACGCTGGTGCGCCTCATCATAAAAGTAATGCTGGCAACACGCTACATCCGCCCCCGTCTTTATTATGAGTCCATAAAGCAGTGCTACAAAATCCACATCTACATAATCGTCTGCATCTACGAAACCGACGAATTCACCGGAGGACTTTTCTATAGCCGCCTGCCGCGCATCGCCAGCTCCAGAGTTCCGGGGCATACTGAAAACCTTAAAACGCATGTCTGACGCAGCCATCTTACTGGCTATATCCAGACTCCCGTCTGTGGAACAGTCATCCATAATTATAACCTCTATGTTCCGATAAGTCTGCCTTTCCAATGAACGCAAACAACGCTCCAAATAGGGGGCTACGTTGTACATGGGTACAACCAATGTCACCAACGGCCCTTCCGTGACCGCAAACGAAGGTGTATTTTCCATCCTGATTCCAATAACAATAAATGATTATTTCTTTTTAAACTTCGCGAAAAATAAGGTGGCACCCTTATATAAATCAAAATGATGCAAGCAAAGGAAGCGGCGAAAAGCCAAATAAGGAGACTTCGTCAACAACGGAACGCCGCTTACATTCTTTCTCAAATACTCCATCAAAACCTTTCGCTTCTTGTCGCTCCCGTCTTCGCTTAAAGAACGATCCAGAATGCGTAAATACATGTTGGCCAGAAAGCGGTCGGAATCCTTCCAAAGCCCTAAAGCCTTGGCACGGCTGTGTTTGACATCCAACGCATATAAATAATCATCCCATTGGTTTTGTCGGAAAGCTTTGGTGACAATACTTTTGTGGCGCTCTACATAATGATAGGTTATATCTCCGGCCACATAAACCGTCTTCGCACGTCCGAACACCTCAGGCAACGTCAAAATATCCTCAAACGTCCTGCCCACAGGAAACGAAACTCCGTCGAAAAGCTTCCTCTTATAAAGTTTGTTCCATAAATAATTCTTGATGAGCCGGTCTTGGAATAAAAGTTCCAAAGCCTCCCGCGTACCCCAACATTCATTCTTTCCCACAGCACACTTCTGAATATTTCCACTCTGTAAATGCAAATAATAGCCGCACTGCACAATATCCGCCCCTGAAACAACATAAGCATCGTACAAAAGCGCATACATATCCTGCTCTATCCAATCGTCCGGATCCACAAAACCCAAGAGTTCTCCCGTTGCCACAGATAGACCCAGATTACGCGCCCCGGCAACTCCCTGATTGACAGGATGACGAATCAGCTTGAAACGCGAATCCCCTCCTATTGCAGCTTTACACATGTCATAAGAACCGTCCGTAGAAGCATCGTCCACGAGAATAACTTCTATGTGGCCGTATGTCTGTCCTTGCAAAGAACGGATACATTTCTCTACATATCGTTCCACATTGTAAACCGGTACGACAATACTGATTAACGGAGCGGACCGAGTCTCACTTGTTTTTTCGCCCGAACTACAGTAACGTATATCTATATATTTCTCGCTTTTTATCCCCAAGGTATAAGGCAGGAAGTGGACAAAACGATGCAAACGCACCGCCCACCCGTCATTTTTCTTCTCCACACCGGGAAGCAGGCTCTCGTATTCGAAATACAACTGTCGCAAAGGATGCATGCAGTGGTATTGCCAAGGCTTGCGCCCGGAATAATGCAAAATGGCCGGACGGGTAATCGTTTCGACATAGGGAGGAACCCAACTGGCCGGCTTACCCTTTGGCCTACGGTAGGCGCCCTCTTGGACATTCCATTTCATATCCAACAGCCTTTTACGTTCGTGAAGCAAACTGTTCAGCAAGTCTTGGTCATTATAGACAATCCTGTCCGAATACATGCGATAATGTTCCGCACACAGACGTTCCACCTCATGTGCTCTCCAATACTCCAGATTCAGCAACAAGACCCCTCCGTTGAAATAGTTATAAGACGGTGCATAATGCAAACGACGACAATGCACCGGATTGACGGTAAAGCTATCCGGAACTCCGGCCAAAGCAACTCCCGTAAGGTCTGTCTCCCATAAACCATACAATGAAGATAAAACCAACACATCACAATCCAAATACAAGACCTTGGACACGGACATCGGCAATATGGAAGATAACAGACAACGGAAAAACACGACTTTCGACAAGCGCTGCTTCTCCCATGTCACTTCATAAGCCTTCATCTTTTCTTCCGCCACTTCATAAAAGAACACTTTCGCACCATAAGAGTCGCACAACGCAGAGAAAAAAGCCACATCCTCTTGATGTAGATTCAATCCTATGACATGAAATACTATTTCATACGGGACATTGTTCCGTAAAACCGATACCATCGTTACCGCACAAGGACGAACGAACCGGTTGTCTATGGTAAATGCTATATGCATCATATTAAAAATCAGTTTATCGAATTGAAAACATCACGAATCGTCTCGTCCGCATAAATATATCCACATTTGCACAATTCCTCAAAATGCGGCTTCCCTATCACCCGGTCGTACTCTTCTTCCAGCAAACCTTCTTTATAAAGTCGGTAAAAATACCTCCAATGACGACCGCCATGTCTGCCCTTATGTTCTTTCAATTGTACACCGCCATTCACCATTTTATCCATAAACTGACGACGGCCGCGCACATTATAATGATAAACACGAATCGCCGAGGACTTTGCATATTGAGGCAACATCCTCACCTTATGGTTTCCCATGGATATTTGCAGGTAACCGTCAGTCCGGTGAATTACCTTACGGTTCTGGCGTTCGAACAAGGAATACAACGACAAATCATACGCTTCCAGATCGGTTACAGGCCGCACGGCCTTAGACCATTGCCAAAAAGGTTTGTCTTCTTCGGGATACATGCTTCTCACCTCGCAAGTCAGCACATTGGCACGAGACTTGCTTAACTCTTTTTTCAACGACCCGGAGGGAGCATACCAGAATTCATCCGCGTCTGCATTAATCACCCAATCCGCCCCGAAAGACGTCTTGGCCCTCCATATCATCCGGTCTACCCACTCTTTTTGTTCATAGCCCGTAGCAGTTTCCCTTATCACGTCCACCACCCATCCTTTCCGACGATACTTTTCGATAATTCCGTAGGTTCCGTCTGCCGAATTGTTATCTGTTACAATAAAAGCATCCACTCCCATAGCCTTATGGAACAACAGATTCTTTTCCAATAACTCTTCTTCATTTTTCACCAAAAGCGTCATTATCAACCGGGGAGTGGGAAGTCTCCGGAATGTCCTCGGCAAATCCCGTACGGCACAGACTATTTTATGAAAAATATATCGGTTCACTTTACTCGTCATTTCATTCACTTAACCAATCGAGACCTTCAACCAGCTTTCCGGCACCACGTCCGCACTATCTGTCGTCTGCGTCCAGCGTTCCGGGGCAATCACTATTTTGTCCGGCAACGGATTCAACCACGCTCCCCACCAACTGAAAGTACTATTGCATATAATATGGTGGCGGCAATGGCTCATCAGCATCATGTCCTGCCAACTGTCCTCCCCTTTGTTCCAATCAATGAATTCGGCTTTTATCAATGGCAAATTCTGACGTACCCAATTCAGATCTTCCGAAAAAACATAATAGTGAGGATGTTTCACTCTCTTCTCCAATTCTGCCAACGCATTGAGATAATAAGAACTTTGACAAATACACCCTAACGCCTTCCAGTGTTTTTCCAAAAGATAATCTCCTCTCCTGACATGTATGGACACGGCATGCGGGTCGGCTTTAATCTCCTGCATCGCTCGAAGGCTCCTTCTGCTTGCCCTGCGAATATCGAATACAAAGGCTTCGCGCACTTCCTTTTCTATACCGGCAAAATATTTCTCAGACTGATAAAAGCCTTTAAAATAAATCCATGGCCAATGATACTTACGGGTGTAAGGCACAAGCGAACCACCCTGTTTCCGTTCCAATATAGTCTTAAACAACAAAAACTCTATGATTTTCTTTAAACTCCGGTTGATACAAAATTCCGTTCGGGGAAGATGAAATACTTTATTCATTTCATAACCATAATGAACTTGATAATGAACCATATCCGAAAGGTCTATCCTAACATCCGGAAAAATTGTCTTCATCTTCAAGTACATGGCATAAATGAACATTTGGTTTCCCAAACCACCTGTCATTTTTATCAACCTCATAACCACCTTTATTAAAACTTCATATACTAATAATCGCTCTCTTTTGAAGAGATAAACCGAATATCGTTATCCATTGTTAATCAAAAGATTGGTGTCATTCCGTAACATATTTATCCTCAACAAAAGGCAAAAAAAGCTACCCTCGTATACTTTTTATCCTTTTACTTCTTTGTAATTATCAATTAATTATGTAATTTTGCCGATATTCGGTTTATCTCTTCAAAAGAGATAAACCGTAATTATACCATATTCAAGCAAATGCCTACTTAATGTATGGGAGACAGCATCATTTATAAACTAAAAAGCGGGAAGCCCAACAAATTCCTTAATTTCCTTTCCGGTTTTGCCGGATTAGCCATTCCGGACGCCTTTTTCCGGCAGCGGTTACAAGGACTTCTTGCCCAAGCGCCCAAACATCCCGATTACGACTATATTCGCAAACGCGTGGACTATTACATCAAAACGAACCAACCATTCCACGTCTCAGACACAAACAGGCTCACTCGTGAACGTAGTTGGATTTATTATACCGGACGAATAGGAGACTATACCCGTAAAATGTTCCATACAGCTTACTTTTTCGACCAACACGACGTAACCCGGTGGTTCCCCAAATGTTTCCGTTGGAATTTCTGTCCGGGAGATGTATATTTCACTCCAGACACACCCACGGTTGTCAAAAGTCGGTTGTTGACCGGCGACAATAGTAACTCCGTGATACTAAAGTTGGATAAACTACGCCATTTCATGTTCGTGCGTGACACCATACCCTTCCGGCAGAAGAAAGACATGGCAATCTTTCGGGGAAAAATCCGCCAAAGCCGGGTACGTACAAAATTCTTGGAGATGTTCTTCCACCATCCGATGTTCGACTGCGGCGTGGTAGGACGGAATGAAGGCTGTCCGGATGAATGGATGAGGGAAAAGAAAACCATCCGTGAACATTTGGATTATAAATTCATTATGGCCCTGGAAGGAAACGACGTGGCTTCAAACCTGAAATGGGTCATGTCGTCCAACTCACTGGCCGTCATGACACGTCCGACTTGCGAGACTTGGTTCATGGAAGGGACGCTCGTTGCCGGATACCATTATGTAGAAGTGAAGGAGGATTTCTCGGACTTACCGGAGAAACTGCAATATTATATCGAACATCCGGAACAAGCGGAAGACATTATCCGCCACGCCCATGAATACGTCAGGCAGTTCCAAGACAAAGAACGGGAAAACCTGATTTCGCTGATGGTACTGGACAAATACTTCCGGCTTTCGGGACAACAATAAAATATGAGGAGAGGATATGATGATTCACATAGCTTGCAATATAGACCACAATTATGTGCGACATTGTGCCGTTACTTTGGTCTCTTTATTTGAAAACAACCCGAAAGAGACTTTCACCGTACATATTATTGCACGGGAATTATCGGAAACAGACCGGAACATTTTAACAGCTTTGGCCGGAAAATATAATAATAAAGCCTGTTATTATACACCGGACGCACAAATGCTGGAGGGATTCACCATCCGGGCTACCCACAATCGTTTGTCGCTGGCTGCCTATTACAGATGTTTCCTGTCCGCCCTATTGCCTGAAGACATAGACCGCGTACTGTATTTGGACTGTGATATTGTAATATTAGGAGACATCACCCCACTATGGCGTACGCCTTTAGACGCTCATACGGGAGTAGCCGTAGTGGAAGACACTGGGTGCAAGGAACTGCAGCGTTATGAAATCCTGCAATATCCGGCCGAGGACTCGTATTTCAATTCCGGTGTTCTTCTTATCAACCTCGTATATTGGCGAGAACACCATATCGCCCAAGCTTGCGTCGATTATTACCGCACATATCCGGAACGTATCATATTCAACGACCAAGACCTGTTGAACTGTGTGTTGCATCGGCATAAAACATTAGTGGGCCTGCAATGGAACGTGCAAGACGGATTTTATCGCAACCACCCGGCCATAAGCCCGGAATGGCACAGAACTCATGCCGAAATATTAAGGCATCCGGTCATCCTGCATTACACCAACCGGAAGCCGTGGAACTACGACAGCCAACACCCTTTACGGGATGTTTATTTCCAATATCTGGATCTGACCCCGTGGAAAGGAGAACGCCCGTGGCATAGCGTGAAGAACAGATTCAAACGCTTTTTCCGTTTATTACCTTTTTATATTGGAATGAGAAAAGCCAAATATATCCGATTAGCATCCTTGTAAACCTGAAACCGTCATCCAAAAGACCACCATTATGGGGAAAATAAAAAGATTTTTCAAACATATCGAAAAGTTCTTCGTCAGGCGTAAGCAACAACTCATCATGCACCATCTGCTCTACCACGCAGGAGGTAAGGAATTGATTGCCCGATACACCCGGGATTACCAGCCCGTATACGAACCCATCACAGAAACTTCACCGATATGGACATGCTGGTGGCAGGGCGAAAACGCAATGCCGGATATCGTAAAAGCCTGCTACAACGCCATGCACCGGTTTTCCGACGGGCACCCGGTCATTCTCATTACGGAAAAGAATTATAAGGACTACGTGAACATGCCCGACTATATTATCCGAAAACAACAATCGGGCGAAATTGACCTTACCCACTTCTCGGATATCCTACGCATGATGCTGTTGGCTCAACACGGAGGAATCTGGATGGACAGTACGCTATTGATACCGTCCAAACACCTCGGCACATTTATCCGTCCAGAAGATAAATTCTGGAGCTGCCACCATCATACCCGTTACTACAACATCTCGCAAGGCGGATGGGTCAGCTTTTTCTTGGCTTGCGGAAAAGGTAATATTTTACCCTCATTTATTGCAGATATGCATCTCTGTTATTGGAAGAAACATAAAAAGTTGATTGATTATCTACTCTTAGATTATACATTCGCCATGGCTCGTAAATACATTCCGGCCGTACACGACATGATCGAAAAAGTGCCTATCACAGAAATGGGGCCGTTAGGCAAGTGCCTGAACGAAGAATTCTCGGAAGAAAAATGGAACGAATTCTGTACCCGATATGATTTCCATAAGGTAACTTATAAAATACCTCTTCGCAAAACCACGGCCGAAGGTAAGAAGACCTATTACGGACATATTCTCGAAACTTATCTCTCCCAACCTTAAAAACAATAAACATGAAAGTCAACTGCGTAATAGTCACATATAACCGCCTGGCCTTACTTAAAGAATGCCTGGCAGCCATAGAGAAGCAAACCTATCCGATACACAAGGTAATTGTGATAGACAATTGTTCTACAGACGGTACGGAAGAATACCTGAAAGCATACGCTGTACACCCCCAATTCCAAGTCATCCGTACGGAACAGAATATCGGAGGAGCCGGTGGTTTCTCTTTAGGCGTAAAAACATCTGTTTTAGGTGGAGGAGATTACACATGGATGATGGATGATGACACTATCCCCTCTCCGAAGGCTTTGGAAGCTCTTATGCAAACAGCCACACAGTCCAATGACATCGGATTCGTTTGCAGCAAAGTACTTTGGACCGACAATACCCTTCATCCCCGCAATATACCCGGAGGACTAAAAAAGGACACCATCGAAAACAACGGTATCACGGCCTGCCGCTGCGAAGTCTGTACTTTCGTATCTGTTTTGGTCAGCAGTCGTGCGGTCTACAAGGTTGGCTTGCCCATCAAAGAGTTCTTTATCTGGTTCGATGATATCGAATACACGCTCAGAATCACAAAAGCCGGATTCAAAAATTACTATACAGAACAAAGCATTGTCGTACACAAGACTCCGGACGTGTACGACCCGAATATCGAACAGGCACCGGTCAATATGGCCAAACGTTTTTACTATCAAACACGCAACACCTGCTACTTTAAGCACCGAGAACAACCGAACAAACTCCTGTTCAGACTGTCGATATGGAATAAGCTCCGTATCCTGAAACGAAGAATCAACCGCCGTAAAGACGGACACAAACAAGAATTCTTAGATGCCGTAAAGAAAGGATGCCATGACGGACTGACTTTCTACCCCAAAATAGAATATTTACCTCTATAAGTATACAAAATACAACATAAATGTCACAAGAGCCATATAAACTCCTCACATTGGTGATTCCGACCTACAACATGGAAAAGTATCTCACCAAATGTTTAGAATCCGTAACCGCCCCTTGTATACCTCCGACATTGGAGGTCATTGTTGTAAATGACGGTAGCAAAGACCGTTCCCTGGACATTATGAAAGCCTTTCAGCAAAAAAGGCCGGATATAATCCGCATCATCGACAAAGAAAACGGTCACTACGGTTCGTGCATTAATGCAGGGTTACAAATGGCAAAAGGGAAATATTTCAGACCCTTGGACGCAGACGACTGGATGGATACGGAGGTTTTATCCAAACTTTTAAATGTATTAAAGAATTGCGATACGGACTTGTTTATTACACTCCGTACGGAATATAAGATCGATAAAAATAATCGTCATATCGTGACACATTTCCCCTTCCGCAATGTAGAATACAATAAGATTTATGATATTTCGTCTTTCAACATAAGCGAACATACCTATGGCGATGAATTCAACATGCATAGTATGACCTACAAAACAGAAATCCTAAGACAGGTAAATCTACGCCATATAGAAGGTATATGTTATACCGACTTCCAGTACTGTTTTCTGCCGATAGACCACATCAAGGACTTCATTATATTCGATTTATATCTCTATTATTATTTCATAGGAAGAGAAGAACAATCTACCAGTGTGCAGTCTATAAAGGGGAACTTATCGCACATTTGTAAAGTAATCAATTCCATGATTCATCACTTGGACAGTCAAATTCATCAAAACCCGACCATATTGGCCAACCAAATACATTTTATCGACAAGGCTCTGAATATCTATGTCATCAGTCTCAGATGGCAAAGAAAAATCACAGAACAGAATTATCCGGAAATTTTCAACGTTATCGATGCCGTAGACCGATACCATATCCAAAACCGAATCTTGAACAAACCATATTTCCGCCTTTGGCGGAAGCTGAAAACCCGCAAGGTACTCAACCTAACCCTTACTTTGTACCGCTGGGCGCATATCAGGAAATTCAGAAAGATGGGAATGTAAAAACAAACATCCCTACAAACGTCCCAACCTTTCCCTTATGCCGTCAGTATACGCTTTCCAAAACATCGGAATATCAGTCCACCGATAAGCACCCGAGAAAGGTGCCGAGAAAAAAGCTATTAAAATATAACCGATGACTCCGTTAAAACCTCGAAGATATTTCACAGCCCAATTCTTCCCATAATGATGATTCAAATAAGAAGAATTACGTATCTGATAAAACCGTTTCCATTTTTTCTTCTTATTACGTTCTCCCCACGAGTCGTCCGAGAAAAACTTTTCTTTATCCATCAGAGCCGTAGGAACATACAATATCTTATAACCGGCTGCCACCGTACGCAGACAATAATCCGTATCATCACAGAAAATAAACAAATCTTTGTTGGGAAGCCCGACTAGCCTCACAACCTCACCGCGGACAAACAAACCTTCGAAAGCCGTACCACTGATTTCGACCGGACTATTCACTTCCATCTTGGACAATCGTCCTGAATACATGGATGAAAACGGACGAGTCAAGTTGAAAGATAGAAAATCATTCGTATAAATTCGGCCCTCCAACAGGCGGCGAGGTGCCAAAATCCCTACACCTTCATATCCGGCGTACGCCAATAGCTGCTCCAGACAATCCGGACGCGGAAAAACATCGTCATCCATGCACCAGATCCAATCGGCATCGGCAAGGCGAGCATACTCCATTCCGGTATAAAAACCTCCGGCTCCCCCGACATTGGTCTGATGAATCGTTTTCACATCCTCCTGCTCATCCAACCACGCTCCCGTCCCGTCCGTACTACCGTTGTCCACCACTACAAGGGTTGTAAGCGGTACGGTCTGCCGACGCAAACAAGAGAGATTCCGTTTGAGAAGCTCCAGACGATTATAAGTTACGACAACAGCAATCACATTCATGATACATACTAATATAAGTCGTTTATTTTTCCAGGCTGGGTACTCCGGAAAGCTTGCATCAACTTAAAGCATTCCTCCGCATCGAATCCACGTACAGCAGCATATTCTTCAGCCAACAAACGATGCATGTGCGGCGTAGCCGGAAGACGCTCGAAATTCTTGCATCCTTTTCTCATATCAATCGGACCGATATACATCCGGTTCAAGTCCACTATCTCAATCCGAACCCCTTTGTCTGTCTTTTGGAACAGAATGTTCCCACGTCCGTAATCCTTATGCGCATACCCATGTTCATGCAAAACGGCCGTCACTCTCCCTACCGTACGAACAACCTCGTCTGCATAATCAAAATGCTGATAGAATAAATCATTATAGACGTATGGACAAGTCGATGCCAACGTTACATAATAACTACGGTCGAAAAGCAGTCCTTTGCGTACATTAAGATAACCGACCGGAGCGGGGGTCCCTACCCCGATTTCTTGATACATCCTCGCATGATCGTAAGAACGTTTGGCTTTTGAGGGCCGGAAAACGCCATAAACGAAACGATTGATCAGATTGGGACGGTGAAAAGACTTCACCACCAAGTCAAGTCCTCCATATGTCATTTTCCTCAATTCATTGCGCCCCTTATAAACCACCGTACCTTCACCGGCTGCAAAACGTTCGGGAATGGAGTACATAAAATCCTCCATATTCTGATAATCCGGACAGAGCTCCAACGTCCGATGAGCCAATAAATGACAAAGACCATGCTTAACCCATTTCATCCTATTCAAATTTTATCCAGCCCTTTAGTAAATTTCAACCAATAATATTTCAACGGATTCTTATACTTTAACTGTTTCCACGGACGACTGCCGTGAGGACGATGCCACACTGGAAGGGTCGTAAAAAGGTAATTGCGAAAACCGGCTCTCAATGCCTCATGCGAGATGGTCACGTCATACCAATTCTTTGTCGGGTCAAGCTGCCCAAAATCAAATTGTCCCAAAAACTTCGGTGTCAGCAAAGAACAACAAAAACTACAATGTTTTTTCTCCGGATAAACCTGATTCTCCCGTCCTCGTGCATGAAGATAGGGATAATTAATCAAACCGTCTTCATCCGTAGTCACCGCTGCGGCAATGGCACAATCCGGGCGTTGCACAGCCCCGTCAAACAACCCCTGCAAAGTATTACTCTTCACAACGACATCCGACTCTACAATCAACAGACCGGCATCTACAGCTAAAGCCTCGCGTCGGGCTGTCTGCAACACCAATAAATAATTAGGAGACGGATGATTTGTCAAATCAGACAAGTTAACCAAATTAAAGCCAAGTTCCTTGGACGCCTGTTCCAAACGTAGCGTATTCTCAACTGTACTGAAATCATTATAGACGGTATACGTAAAAGGAACGCTGGTCTCCGAAGACAATACGGCCCTTATCGTTTCAAGCGTGAAATCGATGGAATCCTTTACCGGCGTAATAACCTGCAAACTTTTCATATCATGGTCTCCCGTAATTAACAAAACTGCTGCTTAGCTAATGCCAAAGCTGCAGCTACTGTATCATCCATATCCGCATAGGTGTACTGAGCCAAACGTCCGCCAAATAAAACATTCTCACGCGATACCGCCAGTTCACGATAGGATTTGAATATTTCAGAGTTACGGGCATCATTCACCGGATAATAAGGCTCTTTACCCGGAGCAAATGTATCAGGATATTCGTATGTAATCACCGTAGTGGGCTGAGTTCCGTATTCAAAATGTTTATGCTCAATCACACGTGTATAAGGTACATCCCCGGCCGTATAGTTCACCACAGCATTACCTTGATAGTCCTCTATGTCCAAATGACGATGGTCAAAACGCAGGCTACGGTATTCCAAACGTCCGCATTGATAATTGAAAAATTCATCAATGCAACCGGTGAAAAGAATTTTATCGGCCATAGCATCCCAAGCCTCACGGTTCTCAAAATAGTTCGTGTCCAACCGAACTTCTATACCTTCCAACAAGGCATCTATCAATACGTTATATCCACCTTTCGGTATCCCCTGATAAGCATCGTTAAAATAGTTATTATCGAAAATAAAACGAAAAGGTACGCGCTTAATGATAAAGGCCGGAAGTTCTGTAGCCGGACGTCCCCACTGCTTCTCGGTATACCCTTTGATTAGACAGGTATATATATCTTTTCCACACAATTTCAGAGCTTGTTCTTCCAGATTCGCCGGTTCAGAGATAAATTCATACGCCTTACGCTGTTCAGCTATCTTAGCCTTAGCTTCAGCCGGTGTTTTCACTCCCCACAACTGATAAAAGGTATTCATATTGAAAGGCAAGTTATACAATTTGCCTTCATAATATGCCAATGGAGAATTGGTATAACGATTAAATTCCACCAAACGGTTCACATAATCCCAAACATCTTTATTGTCCGTATGAAAGATATGAGCCCCATACTTATGTACACGAATACCTTCTACATCCTCGCAATATATATTCCCGCCACGATGGGCACGCTTGTCTATCACCAAACAACGTTTCCCTGCCAATTTGGCTTCATGGGCAAATACAGCACCGAATAATCCCGCGCCTACTATCAAATAATCATATCTTTCCATGTATGGTCATATTTAATCATTTTATTGTCGAATCTTGCTGGCGTCTCAGCCATTCTTCCTTGGTACGCTTCCATCTTTTATGCGTCCACAGCCAATATTGCGGAGCTTTCCTGATCATTTGCTCCAATTGTTCCATGAACATAGCTGTCATATCATATTCCGTACGATTTACCTCCGGTATCTCCATCCGTCTGAACGTACACTCATAATAACCTCTGCGGGGACGAATGATATCGGCAAAAAAATAGACCGCTTTTACCTGCCGCCCTATCTGCTCCGCTCCGGTAAAAACAGCGGTTTCACGGTGCAGGAACGGAACAAAGAAATGCATGCTATTCCACTTGGGAAGTTGATCGGATATAAAGCCAATCATGGTAGGACGCTTTTCCCGTTTCAGTTCAATCACACGCCTCAATGTATTTTTCATCGGAATACATTCCCCACCAAACTGGTTTCTCAACTTCAAAAAGAATCTATCCACGGCCTTATTATACAAAGGATGGTAAATCTGCGCACAATGAATAGAAGGAGATATGGTATAGGGTAACGATGCTATCCACTCCCAATTACAATAATGCCCAAGATAAAGGAATATGAAATTATGTCCCTCTTCGTGCACGGCCTGTTCCACCTGCTCCACTCCACGAAATACCATCCGCTTCCTCATTTCCTTTTTCGAGATGGAAGTCAGCTTCAAAGTTTCTACAAAATAATCGCAAAAAAAGTGATAAAATTTCTTTTCTATCCGGATGAGCTCATCCAATGACTTTTCCGGAAAAGATTTCAATAAGTTATCTCTTACTACATCACGCCGATATTTGATACAATAATACATTAACAAATACAGACCATCTGACAGAAAATATAAAATGCAAAAAGGAAGCAAGGATAGCAAATGGCTCAAGCCAAACACTACGTAATACATCAAGTTGGTCCATTTGTCTTGTTTCTCCATACAAATTCCGTATCGACTTTAATGACACAATAAAAAAGTGCCTCTATTTAAAGAATATTGCAAAGCTAAACAAACTTTTTTGAATCGGCAATAATTCTATAATAAAAACTCATTAACTTTGCATCATGAAAATAGTTGTTGACGACAAAATCCCATTTATCCGAGAGGCTATCTCCCAAATCTCCACCGATGTGATTTACAAACCCGGAATAGCCATCAGCCCCGACGACATACATGATGCCGATGCCCTGATTATCAGAA
This sequence comes from Paraprevotella clara YIT 11840, assembly GCF_000233955.1. GTDB lineage: Bacteria > Bacteroidota > Bacteroidia > Bacteroidales > Bacteroidaceae > Paraprevotella > Paraprevotella clara. The sequence continues at coordinate 16,922 of NZ_JH376591.1, read as the reverse complement.
CCCGCACTCGTTGCGACGAAGCCCTTCTGAAAAGGAGTAAAGTTTCTTTCATCGCTACCGCTACTATCGGATATGATCACCTTGACATTGAATACCTGAAACGCACTCATATCACATGGACCAACTGTCCCGGTTGCAATGCCAACTCCGTAGGGCAATATATCCATTCATGCCTTTTGCTCTTGGAAAAAGAAAAAGGATACGACCTATCGAAGACTACGGTCGGATTAGTAGGAGTAGGACATGTGGGCCATGCCGTTATCGAAGCTATACGCCCTTTGGGGGTACAAATCCTCCTCAATGACCCACCACAAAAAGAAGCCTTGCGTAAAGCAGGAAAGCCTCATGAGTTTTTTCTGAAAATGGAAGAGCTACAGGAGAAGTGCGACATCATCTCGTTTCATACTCCATTAATCACAAAAGGTCCCTATCCGACTTTCCATTTAGCGAACAAAACATTCTTCAACGCATTGAAAAAGCAACCCATCATTATCAATACAAGCCGGGGGGCTGTCGTGGATAATACGGATGTACTTCAAGCCTTAAAAGATGGTATTATCCGAGATGCTATTATCGATACTTGGGAAAATGAACCGAATATCAATCAAGAACTTCTCAACCTTATATATATAGGAACCCCGCATATCGCAGGTTACTCCGCCGACGGAAAAGCCAATGCCACCCGTATGGCACTCACAGCATTGTGTAACCATTTCCACCTTCCGGTCACTTTCCAAATTCGTGTTCCTCAACTTCCTGAGGAAGAGCTACCGGCCCCCAATCTCACGGAAACAGAACGGGCATTAGTTTTATATAATCCACACGCGGATAGTTTGAAACTCAAGTCCCATCCCACCATGTTTGAAGAATTGAGAGGTAACTACCCATTAAGAAGAGAATTCATAGAATAGGTCTCGTAAAAGAGTATAAATACTGCACATTACATATACTTTTGTGCAAAAAAGAGCAATTTATTTACTTAATTGCTTGCATAAGTGGGAAAAAAAAAGTTCCTTTGCACTTGGATTTACAGAATTACATTAATAATAATCAAAAAATTACAATTATGTCTGAAATTGAATCAAAAGTAAAAGCTATCATCGTTGATAAGTTGGGTGTTGACGAAGCAGAAGTAGTAGCCACAGCAAGTTTCACAAACGATTTAGGTGCTGATTCATTGGATACAGTAGAATTGATCATGGAATTTGAAAAGGAATTCGGTATCAATATTCCCGATGATCAAGCTGAGAAGATCACGACTGTAGGTGACGCTATTAGCTATATCGAAGCTAACGCAAAATAATATTTTCTCTAAACGAAGATAATGGAATTAAAAAGAGTTGTGGTAACAGGTATGGGTGCCGTTACTCCATTGGGAAATACGACCGAGGAAACTTGGAAGAATTTGATTGAGGGAGTAAGTGGTGCCGGACCTATTACACATTTCGATGCTTCCTTGTTCAAGACTCAATTTGCTTGCGAGGTGAAAGATTTCAATGTAGGCAACTACATTGACCGCAAAGAAGCACGCAGAATGGACTTGTACACCCAATATGCCTTGGCTGCAGCCAAAATGGCCGTAGACGATTCCGGCATGGATTTGGAAGCTGTGAACAAAGACCGTATAGGTGTAGTCTTCGGAGTGGGAATCGGTGGAATACACACTTTTGAAGAAGAAGCCGGGGCGTATGCACTCACAGGAAAAGAATTGGGACCAAAATACAATCCTTTCTTCATCCCGAAAATGATTGCAGACATTGCAAGCGGTCATATTTCTATTATGTATGGTTTCCATGGGCCGAACTACACGACCACTTCGGCATGCGCATCTTCTACCAACGCTTTGGCTGACGCATTCAACCTTATCCGTTTGGGCAAGGCTGACATGATCCTCAGCGGCGGCGCGGAAGCAGCTATATGGCCGGCTGGTGTAGGTGGTTTTAATGCCATGAAAGCCCTTTCTACCCGGAATGACGACCCTGAACATGCTTCTCGCCCATTCAGCGCAAGTCGCGACGGTTTCGTTATGGGCGAGGGTGCCGGATGTCTGATTTTGGAAGAATTGGAACACGCCAAAGCACGTGGAGCTAAAATTTACGCTGAAATGGCCGGTGCAGGCATGTCTGCCGATGCCCACCACATTACGGCTTCCCACCCGGAAGGTTTAGGGGCCAAACTGGTTATGGAAAGAGCTCTCGAAGACGCAGAAATGAAACCGGAAGATATTGATTATATCAATGTACACGGTACTTCAACCCATGTCGGAGACATTTCGGAAGCCAAAGCTATCAAAGATGTTTTCGGCTCACACGCTTACGAATTGAATATCAGTTCCACTAAGTCTATGACGGGACATCTGCTCGGTGCTGCCGGTGCTGTAGAAGCAATGGCCAGTGTGATGGCAGTAAAAGAAGATATCATACCTCCCACTATCAACCATGAGGAAGATGACAAAGATGAAGAAATCGACTATAATCTGAACTTCACCTTTAACACTGCTCAGAAACGTACCGTACGTGCCGCTCTAAGCAACACTTTCGGTTTTGGTGGGCACAATGCATGTGTAATCTTTAAGAAATACGCTGAATAAGTTGTGTATCCCAAAGATATCATAGAAAGAATAAAGCTCCCTTTCAGAAAAGATAAGGAGCTTTATTCTTCTTTTTATAAGATATTAGGATTCTACCCGCACCATATCCAATATTACGAACAGGCTTTGCATCATAAGTCCTCATCCATAAAAAAGCAAGGAAGTTGGATTAATAACGAACGGCTGGAATTTTTGGGCGACGCCATTTTGGACGCCGTCGTGGGGGACATTGTCTTCCGCCACTTCAAAGGTAAACGTGAAGGTTTTCTCACTAACACCCGCAGTAAAATCGTACAACGTGAAACATTGAACAGATTGGCTGTGGAGATCGGTTTGGATAAACTTATCATTTCATCCACACATTCTTCCACTCACAACAGTTATATGTGCGGCAATGCTTTTGAGGCCATGGTCGGTGCGATTTATTTGGATCGGGGATATTCCTATTGCATGCGTTTTATTGGCAAACGTATCATGACCCAGTTAATCAATATCGACAAACTGGCCTATAAAGAAGTCAATTTCAAAAGCAAATTGATCGAATGGGGACAAAAGAGGCGAGTTGAAATCACCTTCGACCTGATAGACCAGGCACGGGAAGGAAGCAGTACGCCCGTCTTTACCACCCAAATCACAATCGAAGGAGTAACATGCTGCAAAGGAAGAGGCTATTCTAAAAAAGAGAGCCAGCAATTGGCTGCAAAAGACACGCTGGCACTATTGAGGAAATCCCCCAAACTGGTCGAAAGAATCCTGTCCAACAAAAGACAAAAAGAGGCTTTATCCGAAATGAGCATACAAGACAACGAACAGCAGACCATAACGGTAGTTGCTTCCCCGAAGCTTCAGGTCTCTGTCACGGAATCCCCCGAGTTCAGTATGGTTGGCCGAAGATAATGCAGGCTGAACATAAGGACATAGATAGCGACACACAGTCCATTAAAATCTGTATAAAGTTCGTTATTCTGATAACTTTAAATTATTTTTGCAGAAGAATAAAATGATTCCTGCGGAAATACGACATGAATAAGACGAAGTTAGTCAACTGCTTTCTTTCAGGCAGACGAAAAAGCATATCCAAATATGAAAACCAAACGGAAGAACTGCAATCAAAAGTTCTTCAAAAACTTATCCGTCAAACTATTCATACGGAATGGGGACAGACACATGGATTTGCACAAGTCAATGACTACAACTCATTTACGAAAACCTCTCCGATAAACACTTACGAAGAACTCAAAGGCTACATCGACCGTATGCGACGGGGAGAAAAAGATGTGTTATGGAGCGGAAAGGTTCGGTGGTATGCCAAATCATCCGGAACGACCAATGACAAAAGTAAATTTATTCCGGTCAGTAAAGAATGCCTGCAAGATACACATTACCGTGGCGGAACGGATGCCGTAGCCTTATACCTGGGCCAGAATCCCCGGAGCAGGATGTTCGACGGCAAGGCATTAATACTTGGAGGCAGCCATTCGCCCAATTACAATCTCCCCCATAGCCTGGTGGGAGACCTAAGTGCCATATTAATCGAAAACGTCAGTCCGTTTGTCAACCATTTCCGTATTCCCTCCAAAGAAATCGCATTATTAGGAGACTTCGAAGAGAAACGTGAAAAGATAGCCCGGGCTGCCATCAGAGAAAACGTAACGAACCTGAGTGGTGTTCCGTCGTGGATGTTGTCCGTATTGACTCGCGTCATGGACATTTCCGGCAAAACCCATCTGGAGGACGTATGGCCGGGCATTGAAGTATTCTTTCATGGAGGTGTATCTTTCACGCCTTACCGTGAACAATACCGGCAACTCATCACGCAACCCGGCATGCACTACATGGAAACCTACAATGCCAGCGAGGGATTCTTCGGACTGCAAACGGATTTACAGGACCGTGCCATGCTCTTGATGATTGATTACGGTATCTTCTATGAGTTCATCCCGATGGACGAAATCGACCGCGAAACTCCGAACGTTGTACCGTTATGGGGAGTTGAAACCGGCAAGAACTATGCCGTGGTCATCAGCACTTCGGCCGGTCTATGGAGGTACATGATTGGCGATACCGTGAAATTCACGCAGAAGAACCCTTATAAGTTCATCATCACCGGACGTACAAAATTCTTTATCAACGCTTTCGGTGAAGAACTGATCGTAGACAATGCCGAAAATGGATTGAAAGCTGCTTGCGAAGCCACCAGTGCGCAAATACGGGAATATACGGCAGCCCCCGTTTATATGGATGCCCACGGTAAATGCCGACACCAATGGCTGATAGAATTTGCGAAAGAACCGGAATCGCTCACTGACTTTGCACACATTCTGGATTTGAAATTACAAGAAATCAACTCCGACTATGAGGCCAAACGTTACAAGGACATCACGCTACAGCATCTGGAAATTATCCCGGCGCGTAAGCATCTCTTCGATGACTGGCTGAAATCCAAAGGCAAATTGGGAGGACAGCATAAGATTCCGCGCCTGAGCAATACACGCACATACATCGACGAAATGTTATCCATGAATGATTCCGCAAAACTGGAAGATTTTTAAAAACTCAAAAGAAGCGTAATATGCAAAAAAGACTCACACCATACCCCCTCATCGCTCTCCTCTGCATCCTCATTCTGGCCGCTTGCGCCAGCATCGGAAGCCCGGACGGAGGCCCACGTGACTTCACCCCTCCCAAGGTTGTCAGGTGCCAACCGGCCAATATGTCGGTAAACAACCGGGATAAGAAACTGACGCTCACATTCGACGAGTTTATCGTGCTTGAGAATGCTTCGGAAAAGGTTGTGGTCTCTCCTCCCCAAAAAGAAATGCCGGAAATCAGGACTTCGGGGAAGAGGATACACATCACCCTGAACGACAGCCTTAAAGAAAACACGACTTATACGGTAGACTTCTCCGATGCCATCGTAGACAATAATGAGGGAAATCCCATGGGTAACTTTACATACGCTTTCTCCACCGGTACGGAAATCGATACGATGGAAGTCTCCGGTACATTGTTGGAAGCCGAAAACCTTGAGCCTATCAAAGGCATGTTGGTGGGATTGTATGCCGATTTATCCGACAGTGCTTTTACGACACAATCTTTCACTCGCGTGTCCCGCACCAACAGCCGCGGGCAATTCACCATCAAAGGCGTCGCACCGGGAAAATATCGTATCTACGGTCTGCAGGATATGGACGGAGATTTCCGTTTCAGCCAAAAGGCCGAAAAGATTGCTTTCGATTCCGTCATCATCGAACCGACATGTGCTCCCGATACGCGTCAGGACACGGTTTGGATAGATAGCACGCACATCGACACCATCAAGACCATACCTTACACCCACTTCTATCCGGACAATGTCATTCTCCGGGGATTCACGGAAGACTATCAGGATTTACATCTTTTAAAGACAGAACGTCCCATTCCGGATATGTTCACCATCTATTTTACCGGCCCTTCAGACACCCTGCCGACTTTGAAAGGATTGAATTTCGAAGGCACGGAAGATATGATACTGGAACGTTCCTCAAACAATGACACATTGACCTATTGGATTACGGATACTTTGGTTTCCAATAAAGATACACTCACTTTTAGCCTGACCTATCTGGATACCGATACTTTGGGACAATTAACTTACCGCACGGATACGCTTGATTTGATACCCAAGGTTACCCGTACGCAACAGGTCAAAGAACGACAAAAGAAAATCGAGGAGTGGGAAGACCAGCAAAAGAAGGCCAAACGTCGTCAAAAGGAAAAGTATGTTGCCAAACCCAATCCGTTCTTACGTGAAGACCTCACTTACAAAATGCAGCCGACGGGCGGTATTGCCCCTACACAAAACATCAAGTTCACATTTGCCGAGCCGATAGCCGGGATAGACACCACCGCACTGCATTTCTATAAACAAAAAGACAGTTTATGGCTTGAAGAGCCTTACCTCTTTCTTCCAGTGGAAGGAGACATGCGCAGCTATATGCTGTACGCAGAGTGGCACCCTGGAGACAAATACAAGTTCGAGGCGGACAGCAACGCAGTAACGAGTGTTTTGGGAAAAGTCAGTACAGCCATAAAAAAAGAAATCCCCGTCACTCCGGAAGAAGAATTCAGCTCGCTGTTCATCCGTCTTATCCTGCCAGACACTGCCGCTATCGTACAACTCATGGACAACAGCGACAAGGTAGTACGAAGCGCCAAAGCCGTAAACAACCGGGCAGACTTCTTCTATCTGAAACCGGGCGAATACTACCTGCGCCTTTTCATAGACCGAAACAACGACGGAAAATGGACCACCGGAGACTATACCGCAAACCGTCAGCCGGAAGAAGTTTTCTACTTCCCCAAGCCTTTGACGCTAAGAGCCCGTTGGGAAGTAGAACAAGACTGGGACGTGAAAGGCATTCCATTGAATAAACAGAAGCCGGAAGCCATCACCAAACAAAAACCGGATGCAGACAAAACGGCCAAACTACGTGAAGCTGAAAGAGAACGAAACAGATAAAAATAGGAAACAATGAAAAAAACAACCATACTATGGCTACTATTCTCTTTGATGGGAATCATAGCACTTCCGGCCAGCGCACAATGCACCGCAGAGAATAACGCATTCTCTGCGGGAGAGGACCTTTCATACAAATTATATTTCAACTGGAAATTCATTTGGGTGACTGTCGGAACAGCCAATATGAGCATTAAAAACACAAACTACCAAGACCAAGAAGCTTATCGCTGCCATCTCATCACAAAAGGTAATAAAATGGCAGATAAACTCTTTGTACTACGCGACACCTTGGTCAGTATTGTCAATGACGAGCTGGTTCCTTTTTACTACCGTAAAGGAGCATTAGAAGGCGACCGCTACACAGTAGACGAAGCATGGTACAGTTACCCCGACGGCAAGAATCACATCAAGCAACGCTTCAAAACCCACAAAGACGAAATCCGTCTGAACGACCAGAAAAGCAACGTATGCGTCTACGACATGCTCAGCATGATGCTCCGGGCACGCTCATTCGATGCCTCCGACTACAAAGTAGGACAGAAAATCAAATTCCCTATGGCCGACGGTGGTAAGGTGGAAGAACAAACACTCATCTACCGTGGGAAAAAGAATTTCAAAATGGAAGAAAGTAAAACCAAATACCGCTGCCTCGTATTCTCATTTGTGGAGTACGAAGACGGCAAGGAAAAAGAAGTGGTCACATTCTACATCACCGACGACAAGAACCACTTGCCCGTACGCCTGGACATGTACTTACGTTTCGGAAGCGCCAAAGCTTTCCTCACGGAAGCCAAAGGAGTACGTAATCCGCAAACGGCTATTATTAAATAAACCACTCAAAAACGTTTTGCCCCCTTAAAGAGAAATTAGAAAACCGATAAGATTCTGTAGAACCTTATCGGTTTTTAATTTATATTTCCTCAGCGGAAAACCTTCATGCGATTGTCCACGTCTCCAAAATCCTTGTCTCCCGGTTCACCGGTCGGGACCCCGAAAGGCATTTCCGCTATCAGCATCCAATCTTCAGGCAACTCCCATGTACGGCGGACTTCCTCGTCTATCAAAGGATTATAATGTTGAAGGGAAGCTCCCAATCCCCGTTCTTCCAACATCGCCCAAATGGCAAACTGGTGCATTGCAGAAGTATGTTGGGCCCACGTCGGAAAATTATCCTTGTAAGAAGGAAAAGCATCCTGCAACCCTCTTACCACAGACATGTCTTCAAAATATAACACCGTGCCGTGGCCACTCGCAAAACAACCGTCAATCTTAGCCTCCGTCTTGACAAAAGCCTCGGCCGGAATACGCGCTTTCAAGGTATCTTTCACGATATCCCAAAGTTTTTTGTGCTCGTCGCCCAACAACAACACGATTCTCGTCGATTGTGAGTTGAATGCCGACGGAACGTGTTTCACAGCCTGACGGACCACACGTATGAGCTCTTCGTCCGACACGGGCGAACTGCTTCCTATGGAGTAATAACTACGGCGATGCTCCAACGCCTCTTCAAATGTTCTTTTCATTCTTCTTCTATTTTTTGAATATAACCCGATTTCTTCCCTGCCACATTCGACACCGCCGAACGTACCCGGCTCAACGACTCGGGAGTCATCAGCAGGTAAGACGCCATGTCGTTGACCGAGGCCCTGCCTGCCACCGTAGGGAATTCTCTCAAAAAGCGTTCGTAGCGTTCGCGGGCCGATTCGAAACGCCATGAATCGGCTTTCACCTGATGCAGAATCAGATTGTTTTCCAGAAAATGACGCAACCATTCGGCTATACCTTTATATAATAAGGAAAGCTCCACCAGACCGGCGTACGGTATAAGGCACAACTCGCTGTTTTCCAATGCTTCCATCATCAAGTGCGACGGTTTGTTCTTGAAAATGCTTTCTATACAATAGGCGATGTTGCCCTCGCAAGTGAAATGCTCCGTGATTTCACGCCCGTTTTTGAAATAGAACTGGCGCAACAATCCTTTGCACACATAAAACATGTAATGACATACCTGCCCGTCTTTCACTACCATCTGTTTCTTCCGGACTTTCTGCACGACCAGAATATCCGACAACGCCCGGCGTTCCTCGTCGGACAATGTGGCAAAAGACGGTATCTTGTCTGCGGTCAAACCCTTTTCCATATCCAGCTCTGCATCTTTACAATCCGTATGACGAAGATACGGTTTTTTCATTCAAGTACAAAACGCCCGAAGCCTATAAATCTGATATAAATCAGAAAAACCGCTTTTCCCGTCCCGACACAAGATTTTTTTAACCTCCGGACGAACCGCCGACGGGAAAACTCACTTATATTTGCACCTATCAACAATACCGTTAAACAAAAACACATCTGTTGTTATGTATTTGATAGGATATGACATAGGCAGCTCTTCGGTCAAGGCTTGTGTGGTGGACGCGCAAACCGGAAAGACGTTGAGCACAGCCTTTTACCCCAAGCAGGAAGCTCCCATCCTGAGCCTGAAGGCCGGGTGGGCGGAACAAGAACCCGAATCGTGGTGGAACTACCTGAAAAGTGCCACGGCCGAAGCCATGGCCGCTGCCGCCGAAAAGGCCGGCCGGCCGGTATCTGCCCTGAAAGAAGGGTTGGCCGCCATCGGTATCAGTTACCAGATGCACGGCTTGGTATGCGTAGACCGCACACAAAAAGCCCTACGCCCGGCCATCATTTGGTGCGACTCCCGGGCTGTTCCCTACGGGCAAAAAGCCATGGAAACGTTGGGCGCAGACTTTTGCCTGAGCCACCTGCTGAACTCACCGGGCAACTTCACCGCCAGCAAACTGGCATGGGTGAAGGAACACGAACCGGAGGTATATGAGAAAATAGACAAGGTCATGCTGCCCGGCGACTACATTGCCATGAGGCTGACGGGTACGGCGTGCACCACCGTCTCCGGACTCTCGGAAGGCATGTTCTGGGACTTCAAGCACAACTGCATCTGCAAGGAGCTGATGGAATACTACGGCTTCAGCATGGACCTGATTCCCGAAATACGTCCCACCTTCAGCGAACAGGGACGAGTGACGGAGACCGTAGCCGAAGAGTTAGGCATCAAGTCCGGCATACCCGTGACTTACCGTGCGGGCGACCAACCAAACAATGCCCTTTCGCTCAACGTGTTCAATCCCGGTGAAATCGCTTCTACGGCCGGCACTTCGGGCGTAGTATATGGCGTGAACGGAATGGTGAATTACGACCCGCTCTCGCGTGTCAACACTTTCGCCCACGTCAACCACGCCGCAGGGACTTACAACCGTGCGGCATTCCCCGCTACGGAACAGACGCGCCTCGGCGTATTGCTTTGCATCAACGGCACCGGTATCCTGAATTCATGGGTGCGCCGCAATGTCGTACCCGAAGGATGCAGCTACGAAGAGATGAACCGCATGGCCGAGAGCGTGCCCGTGGGCAGCGAAGGCCTCAGCATCATTCCTTTCGGCAACGGAGCCGAGCGTGTCATGCAAAACAAGGAAACGGGCTGCGCCGTGCATGGCATCAATTTCAATATCCATGGCCGCAACCACATCGTGCGCGCCGCCCAGGAAGGCATTGTCTTCTCTTTCCGCTACGGCATCGACGTGATGAAAGGCATGGGCATGGATGTGAACAAAATCCACGCCGGACAAGCCAACATGTTCCTCAGTCCCCTCTTCCGCAACACATTGGCAGGAGTGACGGGTGCCGTCATCGAGCTGTATGAGACAGACGGCTCCGTAGGTGCGGCCAAAGGAGCGGGCATAGGCGCAGGCATCTACAAAGACAACCGCGAGGCGTTCTCCTCGCTCGAACGGCTGAAGGTCATCGAGCCGGATACCGCCTTGCAACCAGCCTACGAAGAGGCTTACCAACGTTGGTTAAACGTACTCCAAAGCATCGAACAAATCCATTAAATTCAAAATTATTTTCATAAACCTTATTTTAAACGAAGAAAATTATGGCACAGAAAGAGTATTTTCCGGGTATCGGAAAGATTAAATTCGAAGGAAAAGAGAGCAAAAACCCATTGGCATACCGCTATTATGATGCCGAAAAGGTCATCATGGGTAAGAAGATGAAAGACTGGTTGAAATTTGCCATGGCTTGGTGGCACACCCTTTGCGCAGAAGGCGGCGACCAATTCGGTGGCGGCACGAAGACGTTCCCCTGGAACCAGGGTGCCGATGCCCTGACCGTTGCCAAACAGAAGGCTGACGCCGGTTTTGAAATCATGGAGAAACTGGGTATCGAATATTTCTGCTTCCACGACGTGGACCTCATCTCCGAAGGCAATTCCATCGAGGAATATGAAGCCAACATGAAGGCCATCGTGGCTTATATCAAGGAAAAGATGCAGGCTACGGGCATCAAGAACCTTTGGGGTACGGCCAACGTATTCGGACACGAACGCTATATGAACGGTGCAGCCACCAACCCGGATTTCAACGTGGTGGCACGCGCAGCCGTACAAATCAAGAATGCCATCGACGCCACCATCGAACTGGGCGGAAGCAACTACGTGTTCTGGGGCGGACGCGAAGGCTACATGAGCTTGCTGAATACCGACATGAAGCGTGAAAAGGAACATCTGGCACAGATGCTGAAGGCCGCCCGCGACTACGCCCGTGCCAAAGGCTTCAAAGGCACGTTCCTCATCGAGCCGAAACCGATGGAACCGACCAAGCACCAGTACGATGTGGACACGGAAACGGTTATCGGTTTCTTGCGTGCACACGGCTTGGAGAAGGACTTCAAGGTGAACATCGAGGTGAACCATGCCACATTGGCCGGGCACACGTTCGAACACGAACTGGCGTGCGCCGTAGACGCAGGCATGTTGGGTTCCATTGACGCCAACCGTGGTGACTACCAGAACGGATGGGATACCGACCAGTTCCCTATCGACAATTACGAACTTATCCAAGCCATGATGCAAATCATCCGCAACGGCGGCTTCGGCAACGGCGGTACGAACTTCGACGCCAAGACCCGTCGTAACTCTACCGACTTGGAAGACATCTTCATCGCCCACATCGCCGGTATGGATGCCATGGCACGTGCCTTGGAGAACGCCGCCGAACTGTTGGAGAAATCACCCATCAAACAAATGGTAGCCGACCGTTATGCCAGCTTCGATACCGGCAAGGGCAAGGAGTTCGAAGAAGGTAAGCTTTCGCTCGAAGACGTAGTGACATACGCCAAGACCCAAGGCGAACCGGCCCAGACCAGCGGCAAGCAGGAACTCTACGAGGCCATCGTGAATATGTATTGCTAACCCCCGTCCGGGATTTTCCCGCAAACGGACGTTCCACGCGGATGGTTGCCCTGCACCATAGGGCAGTCATCCGCACCTTTTTGCCTTCACCCCAACGGATGCTTAAACATTCATTTTGATTATACATTCCCGTAACGCCGTGCAAAATGATAGTTTTCAGATGTTTTATCCGCACGGCAAAGACAGATGGAATGGACTATTTAAAACGGTATTCCTTAAAAAGGAATTGACGGAACTGCCATATGGGATCATTTCTACCCCATTTTCCCGATTTTTCTCAGCCGAATAGTTTTTCGTTAGGCTGAAAGAGAAATTCTAATCTGCGGCGAACGATTTCTCAGTCCCTGTTTTTTGCCCTGAAAACGCTCTGAAAGTGTCTGTCCGGCCTGTCGAAAACGGCTTTTTCTTTCCCGTTGCTCCATTCCCGAAACGTTAAAACCGGAATCAAAAAGTAAGCGTTTTCCCCGCTGCACTAACTTGAGAGTCCGTTTTGTAAACCGTGTACCGCATACTGCCCCGTGCCTTGTAAGCCATTATGACCGAAACCGTCCCGAATGTCAATACCCCGCCCCCGAAATACTCGTGTTTTCCGCGCTCCCCTCCACCTTGTCCACAAATACGCGAATCTCGCACCTGCCTCTTTAACATTCTGTCAATTTATAAATCCCGGACTTATCGCCTACTCTCTAAAACGGTATTCAATAGCCGAAAGAAGACATTTCATTTCGTGAACATGCCCCTACATGGCTAAATATTTTCAAGCAGAGATGAAAACGGTTTATCTCTTAGGGAGAGATAAACCGATATTGGCAAGAATTTAAGTGTCACCGCTGCAAATGTATGGATTTACAATGATATAAGCAATAAATCGGGACATTTTTTTCGTATTTCTCCTCATAATTTTGTTTTCGTTTGCGTACACAATGTTTGATGATACAATACTCTCTTCTTTATAATTCATTATATATAAACATATTAACACAGACGGTTTATCTCTCCCTAAGAGAGCGACTGAAAAACACGCCGGAAAAACAGCCTCATCACAACCTAAAACGAATACCTATAGAGAGTTTCATATAAAACATTAACTAATTTCTAAATCAAATGAAAAAACAAGTACTAAGTGCATTGGCTTTCTGCTCTGCATTGGGCATCGCACAAGCCCAGACTGATGTCACTAAAGAGTATCTCGTCAATCCGTCTTTTGAGACTTTAAAAGCTGCGGACGGAACAACTGAGGTGGCGGTAAAAACAAAGTTGGAAAACGGTCTGCAAGGATGGGAAGTCGCGACAATGAGTGATTATCAAGTGGAAAGCGAGGCAAGCGGTTCTTCCACAGGTTTCCCCGCCGAGGGCTCACGCAAAATTAAACCGACAGAAGGCACCTATTATTACTTTAACCGCCAAGGTTGGGGCAACAAGGACTCTGAATTGAAAACCACCACTTCGAAAGAATTGCCTGCCGGAACTTATTATGCCGTCATCGACTATAAAGCGGCAGACTATTCCAACAACAACAATGCGAACACTAACGGTACGACCATCGGTATCAAAGTAAACGATGCCGCCTCGAACCTTTTGGGTGAAAATCCTGCCGTCAGACGGGCTTATTCCATGGCAAATGGGGATTCTAATCCGAAGAGCGATGCCTATATGGTCAACGCAGCATGGAATGAATTAGGCACGATGTTCACCGTGACGGAACCCACCATCGTAACCATTTCTCTTGTACAGAATATGAGAAACAACGGACGTTCGGACATCGCTTGGGACAACCTGCGCCTCTATCAAATAGAGAACGTAAGCGAAAACAAGCCCATGGATGTGAGCGGGCTGATTACTACTTCCAACTATTATGCCCTCGGTGGTTGGCATATCGAAGGAGGAAACACATTCCAAGTCAACACTTGGTCTACAGAAGGTGAAGATGACGGAAGCGGCATGACGACTCCTTTCATCCAAGACCACGTAGGAAAAGAAAACAAGGCTGCAAACGCCACCATCAGCCATACAGTCAGCCATCTGATACCGGGTATTTACGAAGTAAGCGGCTTGATTCGTGTACTGAACGAAGCCGGAGGAGATACCCCATCCGGAGCCACACTTTATGCCAACGAAGGTAGCACGAATGCTTGCAACGGAGAGCCTTGTACTAACGGTGTTTACGGCACATACACAGTGAAAGGCACGGTAGGAACAGACGGTGTACTGACTTTCGGTATAAAAGTGGCCAATGCCAATTTCAACTGGGTGTCTTTCAAGAACTTCAAATTGCAATACTTGGGAGCTGCCAGTATAGAACAACTGCAAGCCACACTGAAAGAAAAGATAGAGGAGGCTAAGGCATACGTGGAGAACTGCCCCAAAGGCATTGCAGCCATCGTAAATGCAGCCATCACCCAAGGAAATGATGCCCAAAACAGCGATTCGGAAGACGTGCTGAACAAAGCTATCGCCGCACTGACCCAAGCCATTGCGTTGGCAGAAGAAACAGCACCGGCAACCGAAGCATTCAAAACCCTCATGGCAACCTGCCAAGGCTATGCCAGCCACTCAAGCGCAGAAGAAAACGTAAAACAGGCATTCCAAAAGGCCATGACCGATGCCCAGGCTGCCTTAGATGCGGCCACCAAGACTGAAGCCATCCAAGATGCCACCCAGACCTTGCAGGTAGCATGTGAAACTTACATACTGAATGCGGCACCGGAAGAGGGTTATCCTTTCGACTACACATTCCTCATGAACGAGGCTAATAACTCTGCCAACGGATGGACCAAAAACGTAACCGGAGGTAACATCTATAACTTCCAGTACAAAGAATCTGCAGAAAAGAACAACGGTAACTTGCAGAAGACCGGATTCATGGAAGCTTGGGACGGCAAAAACTACACGGCCACTATCGCCTATACACGCAACGAGCTCCCCAACGGACACTACAAGGTTTCAGCATACGCCTTCACTACGGTTAATGGAAACACCAGTTTCACGGCCAACGACAAGGAAGCAAAAATGGACAATAGTACTGCCTTGTTCACGAATCCTACGATAGAAGATGTCATCGTGGACGAAGGCAAACTGACTGTCGGCTTGAACACAACAGATGCGAATTGGACCGGAATCACCAACATCCAACTGCAATACCTCTCCAAACTGACCGACGCAGAAGCTTCTGCCAAAGCCAAAGAAGCACTCCATGCCAAATTAGAGGAAGCCGGCAGCATGGATACCGAAACCAACGTGGGCACGGAAGCTTTCCAAATCCCGAAAACGGCCATAGATGCATTCGACAAAGTCTTTGAAGAAGCTAACGACATCTACGAATCATCAGAAAAAGTCGATGAGATAGAAGCTGCCACCAAGGCCCTGGAAGAAGCGATGCAAGCTTTGAAGAACCCGACACTCAATGCCCCGAAGGAAGGTGAACTCTTCTGCATCGCCAACATCTCGGAAGGTTTCGGATATAAGAACAACGCCGTGTCTCCGGTTTACAACGAAGCCAAGGCTGAAGACGGAGAATATGACCTGAAATGGTACCACATCGTGGATGCCAACTACGCTCAGGCTCTCAAGTTTACTCCGGTGGAGGGACAAAAGAACCAATACACGATCAGCTTCATCGACGAAGAGGGCAACACCCGCTACTTTAGTACACAAGCCTTAGCCGGATATATGGACGGGGGCAACGTGAGCACACGGCATGATCGCATCCGCGCAACGAAAGAAGCCGAAAAGGCACTACCGTTCGAAATCAGCCTGGCTGGTGAAAGTGTGTACAAACTGAAAAATACCCTCCATGGCAGCAACATCGGAAGTACAAGCGATGACGGCTTCTTCACCACGAACAATCTTTCCGACCTGTCTCTCGTGAAAGCGGAAAAAGCCAACGTGCCCTTGTCCATCACGGCTGCGGGTTGGTGTACACTCATCCTGCCGTTCGACGCAGAAATCCCGGAAGGCTTCGAAGTGTACAGTTGCACGGGTACAGAAGTTCCGGTAGGAACATCCACGGCATTGGTCTTGGAGAAAGCTGAAAGCATCGAGGCACACACGCCGTACATCGTAAAAGGCAAGGACGGGGACACTCACGACTTCTCCGACTACGGTATGGCCCTGCAAGACCAATATGCAGCCGGACTGATGACGGGTACCTTCACACAGCAAAAAGCCGTTGCCAACACTTACGTACTCCAGAACCAAGAGGGTAAAGTAGGATTCTACAAGGTGGCCGCGGGCAGCGAACCCACCATCAAGCCTTACCGTGCCTACATCAATGCCGACGTGGCCGAAGCCAACATCGTGGCTCTGCTTCTCCCGGGCATCGAAACCGGCATCAACGGAATCGTGGCAGAAGACGCCTTGGTGAACGTGTACGACCTCAACGGCATACTTGTACGCGAGAATGTGAAGTTAGGTCAGGCTCTCGAAGGCCTTTCCAAAGGCATCTACATCGTAAACGGTACAAAGAAAGCCGTAAAATAAACCGAACATCTGAAAAACAAAAAACAATGGAAAAGATTATGGAAAAGAGCCAATGTTGTCCTAAACGATTTATAGGTACGATG
>NZ_JH376590.1 GCF_000233955.1 Paraprevotella clara YIT 11840 | reverse complement strand
TGGAAAGAAAGTTTCGGTGAAGTTTTGATAAGGTATCTCCCTTTCGGGAAAAGATGTGCTCTCCTACAAAAGGCAGTATTTGCAGCCCTTTTGTAGGAGAGCTTTTAATGCGGTTGGGGGAAGTGTGCATTTAAGGTGCGAATCCTTTGCAATAGAAAGGGCTGGCCGTTTGTTAGGAACTTCTTTCCATGAGATTTCAACGACGTTACCATGATTTTCAACATAAGTGTTAGGAATACAGTACAAGGAGGCTGTACTTTTGTAGTTGAATAGTAATAATACGACAATAATGAAAACAAGACATTCTTTCATTCCTTTCGTCCTCTTTTCAATGTGGTTGTGCGGAGGAGCCACTCTCCGTGCGCAGGATCCTATTATCCAAACCAAATATACGGCCGATCCGGCTCCCATGGTTTACAATGACACTGTATTCCTTTATACGGGACATGATGAGGATGACGCATACAGTTTTAAGATGTTCGACTGGCAGCTTTATACTTCTACCGACATGGTGAATTGGACTGACCATGGAACGGTAGCCACAACCAAGACTTTTCCTTGGCGGGAAGAGCAAAATGGGGCTTGGGCCATGCAGGTGGTGGAGCGGAACGGCAAATTCTACATGTATTGTACTGTTCAGGGTAATGGCATAGGGGTATTGGTATCCGATTCGCCTTATGGTCCGTTTAAGGACCCTATCGGCCAACCGTTGGTATGGCAAAAAGGAATTGGCGATGATATCGACCCTACGGTATTCATCGATGACGACGGGCAGGCTTACATGTATTGGGGCAACCCCAACCTTTATTACGTGAAACTCAATGAAGACATGATTTCCTATTCTGGGGGCATTGTGAAAATCGGCAAATTGAAAACCTATCAGGAAGGGCCGTGGTTTTATAAGCGTAACGGCCATTATTACTTGGCTTTTGCCTCTACCTGCTGTCCGGAAGGTATAGGTTATGCCATGAGCGGTTCCCCCACTGGGCCGTGGGACGTGAAAGGATATATCATGCGGCCTACTGAACGTACGCGAGGTAATCATCCGGGTATCATCGATTACAAGGGAAAAACTTACGTGTTCGGACAGAATAATGATTTGCTGTTCTTGGATATGAAGGAACACCGTGAGCGTCGTTCTGTTTCTGTGGCTGAGATGCATTACAATCCGGATGGTACGATTCAGGAAGTGCCTTATTTTAAAGATGTCAAGGTGGAACAGATTGAACATTTCAATCCTTACCGTAGGGTGGAAGCTGAAACGATGGCATGGGGGCATGGCCTGAAGACGGCAAGGTTGGATGACGGCGGCATTTATGTGACGGCTGTAGATGATGGTGATTCGTTGGTTGTTCGCGGTGTGGACTTCGGCAAGCGTGGTGCCAAACGTTTCCGTGCTTGCATCGCTTCGGAACAAGGTTGTGCCGTCGAGATGCATTTGGATAGTGCCGGCGGTCCCTTGGTGGGCACGCTGGAGGTGAAAGCCACCGGAGGGATGCAGACGTATAAGGAAATGGAATGTCGCGTGAAGGGTGCCAAAGGCGTACACGATTTGGTATTCCTTTTTAAGGGCAGTGTCGGCAAGGATTTGATGAATTGGGATTATTGGTGTTTTAACTGAAATGGAATGTTGTTTTATGCAGTGAAACCATTAGAAATATAAATAGTATGAGAAAAACAATGTTATTTTTGGGTGGGTTGATTTGTGTGGCTGTAGCTTGGGCACAGGATTACCAAAAGACCGCCTACGGCATCAAGACCACTGTGAATGATGTGGATGTGGAAGTGCAGTTCTTTACCCCTTCGGTTGTGCGGATAGTCAAGTCGCCTCATGGCGAGGATTATGAGAAGAAGAGCTTGTCGGTTGTGGCTTCACCCAAAGAAGTGGGGTTTAAGGTAAATACAAAGAACGGGAACATCGTGGTTGGCACGGAGGCTTTGCAGATGTCTCTTGACACATCGACCGGTGTTCTTTCCTATAAAACAGCCAAGGGAAATCAACTGCTCGTCGAGAAAGCCGTAAAAGAACAATTTACTCCTTTTAATGACGCAGGTAATTCTACGTATAACGTTTATCAGGCTTTTACGCTTGATGATGATGAGGCGCTCTATGGCTTAGGACAATTGCAAAACGGGAAGATGTCCCAACGTGGGCAAGTGAAGAATCTTGTACAAGGTAACGTGGAAGACGTAAGTCCATTCATCCAATCTACCAAAGGATATGGCCTCTTCTGGGACAATTATTCCCCCACAGTCTTTACCGACAATGAGAAAGAGACTTCTTTCCGTTCGGAGGTGGGCGATTGTATGGATTATTATTTCATGTATGGCAGTGATGCCGATGGCGTTATAGCGCAGATGCGTTATCTTACGGGAGAGGTACCGATGTTTCCTCTTTGGACTTATGGTTATTGGCAGAGCAAGGAACGTTACAAAAGCCAGAAAGAGGTGGTGGACGTAGTGCGTAAATATCGTGATTTGGGTGTACCTCTCGACGGCATTATTCAAGATTGGCAATATTGGGGGCACAACTATTTGTGGAACGCCATGGCTTTTCTGAATCCAGATTATCCTAATCCCAAGAAGATGTTGGACGATGTGCATGCGATGAATGCCCACATGGCTATTTCCATTTGGTCGGGATTCGGTCCGGCTACGAAACCTTACCGGGAACTGGCTGCCAAAGGATTGTTGTTTGACTTCCGTACTTGGCCGCCCTCTGGGATTGACGCATGGCCGCCCATCATGGAATATCCTTCCGGAGTGAAAGTGTATGACGCCTATTCTCCCGAAGCCCGTGACATTTATTGGAAATACTTGAATGAGGGTATTTTCAAACTCGGCATGGATGCTTGGTGGATGGATTCTACTGAACCGGACCATGTGGATCCCACGCCCGAGGATTTGGATACCAAGACCAGTATGGGGTCCTTCCGGAAGGTTCGCAACGCTTATCCGCTCATGTCCGTCGGTGGAGTGTATGACCACCAGCGTGCCGTGTCGTCGGATAAACGCGTGTTCATCCTCACCCGTTCGGGGTTTGTGGGACAACAGCGTTACGGGGCTAATGTATGGACTGGTGATGTGGGGTCTTCATGGGAGACCTTGCGCAATCAGGTGCCGGCCGGCCTGAACTTCTCGCTTTGTGGCATGCCTCATTGGAACCACGACATTGGCGGTTTTTTTGCCGGACAGTACAACCAGAATGGAGATGGTTCCGCCCCGAAGAACCCGCTTTATCAGGAACTTTATGTACGTTGGTTACAGTTCGGGGCTTTTACGCCGATGATGCGTTCCCATGGTACCAATACCCCACGTGAGATTTACCAGTTCGGACGGAAAGGTGAACCGGTGTATGATGCCATTGAGAAGATGATACGCCTGCGTTATTCCCTTTTGCCCTACATTTATTCTACGTCGTGGGACGTGAGCCATCGCCAGTCCACGTTCATGCGTGCGCTCGTCATGGATTTCCCGAAAGACAAGAAGGTGTGGGACATGAATGACGAATACATGTTTGGAAAGGCTTTCCTTGTGGCTCCCGTGTTGCATGCGCAGTATACACAAGAGGCTGTTGTAAATGTGAATGAACTGAGCGGATGGAGTCGTGACAATGATGGAAAAGCCGCTGGTGGGGCACAAGCCAACTTCCAACAGCCGAAATCTACGGAGGTTTATCTACCGTCCGGTACTGCTTGGTACGACTTCTGGACGAACGAGAAGATAGAG
>NZ_JH376589.1 GCF_000233955.1 Paraprevotella clara YIT 11840 | reverse complement strand
GGACGGATGGTAGAGGTACAGTACAGGCGAAAGTAATGAAGGGCGTACGGTGGATGCCTAGGCTCTTACAGGCGATGAAGGACGTGATAAGCTGCGAAAAGCCGCGGTGAGGCGCAAATGGCCCTTGACCCGCGGATCTCCGAATGGGACAACCCAATATCTTGAAGAGATATTATCCCGCCGATGCGGGAGGCGAACGCGGGGAACTGAAACATCTTAGTACCCGCAGGAAAAGAAAATAAAGAATGATTCCCCCAGTAGTGGCGAGCGACCGGGGAAGAGCCCAAACCGACGTTGTCTCGGCATCGTCGGGGTTGTAGGACCGCGCCATCGCAAGAAAGGCCGTGAGTGGAAGCGACTGGAAAGCCGCGCCATAGAGGGTGAGAGCCCCTTACACGAAGCAGCCCGAAGCGTAGCGGACTCCTGAGTAGCGCGGGACACGAGTAATCCTGTGTGA
The DNA here is from genome assembly GCF_000233955.1 of Paraprevotella clara YIT 11840. Lineage (GTDB taxonomy): Bacteria > Bacteroidota > Bacteroidia > Bacteroidales > Bacteroidaceae > Paraprevotella > Paraprevotella clara. Next base: position 322 of record NZ_JH376589.1, on the reverse strand, counting down.
ATCCGCCGGGCCCATCCGGCAAGGCTAAATACTCGTAAGAGACCGATAGTGAACCAGTACCGTGAGGGAAAGGTGAAAAGTACCCCTTGCAGGGGAGTGAAAGAGTTCCTGAAACCGTACGCCTACAAGCGGTCGGAGCATCGAAATTGATGTGACGGCGTGCCTTTTGCATAATGAACCTACGAGTTGCCGTCACCAGCGAGGTTAAGTGCGACGACGCACCGAGCCGCAGCGGAAGCGAGTCTTAAAAGGGCGCAATAGTTGGTGGAGGCAGACGCGAAACCGAGTGATCTACACTTGTCCAGGATGAAGTCCCGGTAAC
>NZ_JH376588.1 GCF_000233955.1 Paraprevotella clara YIT 11840 | reverse complement strand
CAGGAACGGACTGCAACGTTGCCCTGGAACTCAATACGGAAGAGGGAGAACATCTGGAAAACGTGGAAATTGACATACTCGACCCACAAGGAAGGAAGATAACCAAAACCCGAACCGGAAACAGGGGAAGATGCACATTCCTACTGAACAACGTTGGGACCCAAGAAGAGTACAAGGCCGTTTTCCAATACAAAGGATACGACTATGAAGTGAAACTCCCTGAAGTGGAGGAAGAAGGCATCGCCTTGCAGGTTAGACAGGACACCCTGCTAAGAATAGAACTGCAAAGAAGCGAAGGATTGACGGACTTCCCGGAAGGACTGGCCCTGCAGGTTATGGCACAAGGAGTACCCCAAACCTTACAGCACATCGACTTCGGAGACAAACGAAAGACAAACGTAACCATCCCGTTGAACGAACTGCGCACGGGGGTGAACCAAATCACAGTATTCGACGGGAAAGGGCAAATCTATGCCGACAGGCTGTGTTTCGTCAACCGCCACGACTACGATTCTGCAAAGATCGACATCCATGGAATAGAACCACAATACGAGCCGTTCGCACCCGTCACACTAAACCTGAAACTACAAGACATACAAGACACGGCCACATCCGTATCCCTTGCAGTCAGGGACAGGGCCATGGAAGAACAAACCTATGACAACGGAACCATGCTCACGGAAATGATGCTCGCCAGCGAAATCAAAGGGTTCGTCGAAAATCCCGGATATTATTTCGAAGCTGACGACAGCATGCACCGCAGGGACTTGGACCTGTTGTTGATGGTGCAGGGATGGAGAAGATACGAATGGAAAGAGATGGCGGGAATTGAAGCCTTT
>NZ_JH376587.1 GCF_000233955.1 Paraprevotella clara YIT 11840 | reverse complement strand
TGTCGGTGTAATAGGCGGACAGTTCGGGTGGCAGGAGGTTGCGGCAGAATGTGGACTTTCCCAATCCTTGCCGCCCGCTCACCAATACCGGAGCCATACTGTTGGCATGGCCGTCTCCCATCCTCATCCATTGCGCGGCCACAGCCAGCATCCATCGGCGGAATCCGCGTACCCACAGCGCACGGTCCGACACGCGCCGTGCCAGTGCGTCGAGACGGTCTTCTCCGTCCCACGGCTGCAGGCGGTCGAAATAATCGCGGAAGGGATGATAGTCGGGCAGGCGGTCGGAGGCCACGAAACGCGACACGTCGCGGTCCCAGCACGGGATGCCCGCCTCGTGGGCGGCGAGGCAGAGGGAGTTGAGGTCGCGTGCCGTGAGGGGGAAGAAGGCGGCCGCATCCTGTCCTTTGGGGCGGAATTCCGCCTGCCTCGTCAGCAGGTTGTGGCGCAGGTCGTAACGCTCTTCCGCAAAAGCGGCCAGCCGGTGGTCGAGGTGGGCAGGCGCGTTGTCTTTCGCATCGTGGGCTTCCGCCTTCCGGGAGGTCGGCCTTGTGAAGGCTTCCGGTCGCGATTCGGTGACTGTTGTTTCTTCGATATGACCGGTCACGCTTCCGGCAACTCCCAAACGTCCGGCTTTTCTTTTTGATAAATCGCTCCCACTCGGCAGAGGCAAGCTCGCTTGGTTCTGCGCTCGCTTATTCGCGATTTTCTCCGCCCATCGACGTACCGCTCTCTTTACGATGTGTTTCAGTTCCATGTGCTTCGTTTTTTACGGCAAAGTTAGGGAGACGCACGGCGGAGGTGGCACATTTGTGCACGTTTCCGCACATTAGTACGCATTTCTGCACATTTCTGCGCTTCTCCGTGTCACTCTTCTTCAAAGAAACCGGATAGCCGTCGGACTCGATACTCCTCATTCCTTTCCCTCCTCCATACTTTTCCGGAAAATGCCTTTCATCTTTCAGAATACACCGTAACTATCTCAATACAAATCGGATACATCCTGAACTTTCAAATCTTTATCTTTCAGTCCATGTCAGTCATAAGTCGGGCTGAATGCCGCTTTTCGTTTGGCGCAGATCTGCGTTTCGTTCTTCTGAGATTGAAAAATCGTTCGGAGCACAACGGAAAATCGTTTGGCTTATGAGGACTATCGTCCGTCACCTGAAAGAGAGCTGAAAGATGTAGGTTCCATCCTTCAGGGAGCTAATATACATAAAGCGAAGGGTTTACATTGTGTTCTGAAAGATGAAGCTTGTTTTTGAGAAAACGTAGGGAGAAGTTGGGCTGAGAGCATAACCCATCTGTTTGTCAGTAGTTTAGGAAAGGAAATAGGAGGGAGATAAATATTATTCCCGTTTATACTAAAAGGAATCAGGATGCACTATCTTTTCTTTGGCAGTGCATCCTGATTCCTTTTAGTATAATCCGTGGGTTACTGGTTCTTTTTCTTCATCACGATGGCATCGATGACCGCTACGGCCGTGATGTTCACGATGTCGCGTACGGAACTTTCGAAGTCGGTGAAATGAATCGGTTTGTTCAACCCCATCTGGATAGGGCCTATCATCTCTATTTCGTCTCCATTCAGAGCCTGGAGCAACTGGTAACCGGCATTGGCCGAACTCAGGTTCGGGAATACCAAGGTATTGACCTCCTTACCCTGCAGGCGAGTGAATGGGTACTTACGGTCGCGCAGCTCGTTGTTCATGGCGAAGTTCACCTGCATCTCGCCGTCGATGGGTAGGTTCGGGTAGTTCTCCTGCATGTACTCTACGGCTTTATGGATGCTGGCCGGGCTTCCGCATGTGTCTGTTCCGAAATTGGAATAGGACAACATGGCGATGACCGGTTCGTGATTGAAGAAACGCACGGTCTTTTCGGATAGCCGTGCAATGTCTATCATCGTTTCCGTGTCGGGATGGCGGTTGATAAGCGTGTCCGCCAAGAAGTACGTACCTTTCTTGCTGTTCATGATGTGCATGGTACCGAAATGGTTGTATTCCGGTTGTATGCCGATGACTTCTTTGGCGACCTTGATCGTATTGGAATATTTGGTGTACACGCCCGTAATGAATGCGTCCGCTTCGCCAGTCTCTACCATCATCATGCCGAAATAGTTACGCTCGAACATCTTGTCGTTGGCCTCTTCGAATGTATAACCTTCGCGGGCTTTCTTCTCGGCCAGTATCTTGGCATAACGTTCGCGGCGTTCGGCTTCGCGGTCGTGGCGCAGGTTGACGATTTCGATGCCTTCCAGGCTGAGATCGAGTTCCTTCGCCAATTTCTCGATACGCTCGTCGTTACCCAACAGGATAGGATGGCAGATACCTTCAGCCTTGGCCTCCACGGCGGCTTTCAGCATGTTGGGGTGGATACCCTCGGCAAACACCACGCGTTGGGGATTGCGGCGGGCCGTATCTCTCAACTGGCGGGTCAGTTTCGACTCATACCCCATCAGTTCCTTCAAGTGGAGGGCGTAAGCGTCCCAGTTTTCGATGGGCTTGCGGGCCACCCCGCTTTCCATGGCAGCTTTGGCCACAGCCATGGACACCTCGGTGATGAGGCGCGGGTCTACCGGTTTCGGGATGAAATATGAAGGACCGAAAGTGAGGTTGTTCACGTGGTAAGTCTCGTTCACCACGTCCGGCACGGGTTGTTTGGCAATGCCTGCGATAGCCCGTACGGCGGCCAGTTTCATTTCTTCGTTGATGGCCGTGGCACCGGTATCCAAGGCGCCACGGAAGATATAAGGGAATCCGATGACGTTGTTTATCTGGTTCGGATAGTCGGAACGTCCGGTAGCCATCAACACGTCGGGACGCGAATCCATGGCGTCCTCATACGAGATTTCGGGTACCGGGTTAGCCAATGCGAACACGATGGGCGACGGAGCCATGCTGCGCACCATGTCCTTGCTCAACACATTGCCGCGCGACAAGCCGAGGAATACGTCGGCGCCCTTGATGGCTTCTTCCAACGTATGGATGTCCGTACGACTGGTGGCGAAGTAACGCTTCTGCTCGTTCAGGTCGGTACGGTCTTTTGAGATCACACCCTTGCTGTCCAGCATGACAATGTTTTCCAACCGTGCGCCGAGCGACACATACAGTTTGGTGCAGGATACGGCCGAAGCTCCGGCTCCGTTCACAACGATTCTCACGTCTTCGATTTTCTTTCCAGCCACTTCCAGTGCATTCAACAGTCCGGCACTGGAGATGATGGCCGTACCGTGCTGGTCGTCGTGCATGACGGGAATGTCGAGTTCCTCTTTCAGACGGCGTTCGATTTCAAAGCATTCGGGTGCCTTGATGTCTTCCAGATTGATGCCGCCGAAAGTCGGCGCGATGGCTTTCACGGCCTGGATGAACTTTTCGGGGTCTTTCTCGTTTACCTCGATGTCGAACACATCGATGCCCGAGTATATCTTGAAGAGCAGTCCTTTTCCTTCCATGACCGGTTTACCGGCCAGCGCACCGATGTCGCCCAACCCAAGGACGGCGGTACCGTTGGATATTACTGCCACGAGGTTGCCCTTGGCCGTATAGCGGTAGGCATCCTGTGGGTTCTTTTCTATTTCGAGGCACGGTTCCGCCACGCCGGGCGAATAAGCCAATGAGAGATCCGTTTGTGTGCTGTGGGGCTTGGTTGGCACCACTTCGATTTTCCCCGGCTTGCCCTGTTCATGATAGTGCAAAGCCATTTCTTTGGTTATTTTTGCCATTTTGTAATGTTTTTGAGTCTATTTTTTCGTCTAACTGCACGCAAAGATACGAAAAAATTATATTTTGAAGCATGGCTCTCCGGTTTTTCATTATATTGTAAGCTTGTTGCTGTGAAACCAAAAGAAAATGATACCTTTGTAGACTATAAAAAGGAAAGAAATCATGCTGATTAGAATTTATCCGGAAAACCCGAATCCCCGTGAGATGGCCAAGGCCCTTAAAATGCTGAGGGACGGAGAGCTGATTATTTATCCTACCGACACGGTGTATGCCATAGGATGCGATGCCCTGAACGTACGGGCGGTGGAGAGGATTTGTGCGCTGAAGGGGGTGAACCCTCAAAAGAGCAACTTGTCGATTATTTGTTATGACTTGTCTAATATCAGTGAATATGCACAAGTCAGCAACGCCGCTTTCAAACTGTTGAAGAAGAACTTGCCGGGGCCGTTCACGTTCATCCTGCCTACAAGCAGCCGGCTTCCTAAAATATATAAGAATAAGAAAGAAGTGGGTATCCGTGTGCCGGACAACAGTATTGCGCGTGGACTGGTGGACGGGTTGGGGAATCCCATCCTCACGATGTCGGTGCACGACGAAGACGAAATTATCGAGTACTCCACCGACCCCGAGTTGATTCATGAGAAATACGAAGGCCGCGTGGCTTTGGTCATCGACGGGGGATATGGAGGCAGCGAGGCTTCGACGGTGGTGAATTGTGTGGACGACGCTTTCGAGGTCGTACGTCAAGGCAAAGGCGAGCTTCTCTTTTAGAAAAGCCCACCTCGTCACCTTGTGTCTCTTTCTTCAATTTATTCTTTCTTCAACTGCAACCCTATCACGTAGTGGTGAGGGATATGGGTCAGGATTTCCGCTTTCATTTCCGGGTCTATCTCGTTTTCACCACAGAAACGGAAGAAAGTCGTTCCAGGTTCCGCCCATGCCGAGCCGTATAACAAGAGGGGGATTTTCATTTCATCGGCTGTTTTTACCGCACGTGCGACAAAAGGCCGCGTGTGGTAGCTGATGAACTTTTTTCCGTCGGCCGGGTATAACGTGAACGGGAAACCTTGGATGCCCACGTTGGGATTGGAGATACGGATGGCGGCAGTGGTGTCCGTCCTTTCCTCTTTCCTTATATATATGGAAATCTCCTTGATGTTGTTCCATTCTTTTTTCCCGGCGGGGATTTGGTATTCTTTCCGGAACCCTTTTCTGTGTTCTTCCGGAATCTCGTCTAACGAACGGATGTTTTTGCCCAAGTCGAAGTGGTGCACTTTCCCCGTCTTCTGGTTATTCTTGTATTCTTCCACATAGATTTCCACGTGATATGTGGCATCGAGGAACTGACTCACATCGAAACGATGTATGTAGATGTCCATGTCTTCGAGCACGTTGAGTACGTCCTGCAACTGGGTGTCCACAAGTTTCACCGTATGGGTGGTCTGGGTCTGTGCCGCAGCGAACAAGGACGCGCACAGCAGTGTGGAGGCTAATATCCTTTTCATAATCTGCTATTGATGTAAGACTCCTTATTTCTTTAACTCTTCCTTCAGTGTCTCTTCCATCAGTTTGTGGTTGCGGAAGTCGTTACGCAGCTTGTATGCACCCGACTTGTCCACCAACACGTAAGACGGGATGCCGTCTATCTTGAATTTGTCGCACAGATAGTCCCATTGTTCTTGGTTCAGGCGGTAGTGCAAGCCTTGGATGTCCGGAATCATGGTCTTGTATTTCACGATGGGAGAGGTCTCGTTGGCAATGTAGACCCATACGAGGTCATCGCTTTTCAGACTGGAGGATTTGAGCGGTTCGTTGGCTTGGATGGCTGCACGACACGGGCCGCACCAGGTATTCCAGAAGTCCACGAGCACTACTTTGCCTTTGTGAGGGGCGATGAGGGCGTCGAACAACCGTTCTTTAGGCACGTCGGGCGTGGTTTCCACCTTCGACTTGGCTTCCACTGCGGCCAGTTCGTCTTTGGCCTTCTTTTGCATGAGGGTGAACGCTTCGAGGTAGAACGGGTTGTCCATGGCTTTCATTTGGGCAAAGTCCGCATCGGTGAGCGCGACATTCTCCGCCTTGGCAGGGTAACCGGCGATTTGTCGCAAGTCCTTTACCAGTCCTTTTTGGATACCGGTCAGTTGCGGCCAGTCGAAAGAGGATGAGCAGGCGGCACTCACATAGGCCAGTACGTTTTCGCCTATCAGCAGTTTGGGGTCGTTGATGTCGAACAGTTGGCAGATGGCTTTGGCATCCTCCGGTTTCAATGGTTCGATACCTTCCACCTTGAAGTTGTAGTCCCATTGACGGTTTGTGTGCCGGTAGTTGTGTTCACGCAGGTAATCGCCTTGGGCCATGGCGGAAAAGGCCTCTTGCCGGAGGGAAAGTTGCTTCACCTCTTTTTCGAGCGGCGAAAGGTTGCTTTGGGCAATGCTGTCTGCAAGTGCCTTGTAGGTGTCCACGACATGGGCGGCATATTCGGCCGAGGTCATGCGGTAGTCTGCAAATTCGCCTGTATACAAGTCCATACCTAAGTAGGGGGTATCATCCAAAAGGTTGGTTACATTGTTCAAGTTGGCATACGTGCCGGAGGAATAAAGCCGTTGGAATGGGGCGGCCTTACCGCATTTTTCCTCGCGTTTCCGGTGGGACAAGAGATAGTATCCCGATATGTGCATGTCTACATACAGTTCAGTCGTTTCGCCCGGAGCCAACCATACGTTTCCCACCATACGATGATTGATGTCAAGGAGAGACTGTGCCGTACCGCATTGCAGGAAACTGAACGAAGCCTTGCCCGTTTCGGGGTCGATGGTGGCTGTATAAGGCTGTTGCGTCCCGAAGAGGGTGTTGACGTAGAGGTTAGCCTCTTTGCCTAATTCCGGACGATAATGCAGGAAATGGACGTTGACGGTCGTGGTGCCCGTTTTGAAAATCGGGTCGGGCACTGCCGTATCCCCGTCGGCCTGCCGCAAGTCTTCGGGCACTTCGTCCGGCGTGTCGAATGTCTTCTTTCCCGTCAGGTCTATTCCGAAAAGCTTGAAACAGTCCTCACAGTCGGACTCGATGAAGTCGAACGATGGTGTTCCGGAAGGGAGCGGTTCGAAGCGGAGGGTAAAAGAAGCTTCGCCCGATTCAGGCATCCAGAAAAGCGAGTCCGGAGTGATTCCTTCGGCACCGGTCAGCATATACCGTTTTCCCCCGGCTTGCAGATACGATTCCGAAGAAATGCGAATCCAGTTGTGGGGACGGTAATACGCGTCGGTGTGCAGGATGGTAGCTGAGTCCGTCAGTTCCACCTTTGCGATGTCGAGTGCGTTGGTATTGGCCGTTTCAATCAAAGGGTATTCCACCGTTTTGTTGTTCGGGCCGCAGGAAGCGAGCCATACCAAGAGGGTCAGTACGCCCGCTCCGGTTCTCCACTTGGGAGCATGCATAAAGAAATGATTCATGATATTGATGTTTAAAAGGGGATGCCCTTTTGGATAATCAGGCATCCCCCGGTTAATATTTTCAGGTATAGGCGCCTTTATTGTTTCACCAACGTCAACGCTTCCGCGCCGTTTTCATCCAACAGGGCAGCCGTATGCTCGTCTTTGACGATAAAGCTTCTCACTTTGTTCATGGCTTCCAGCACTTTGCCTTCTACCGTCATGCCCGGTCCGGCCATCATCGTGGAAAGCAACTTGTCGAACTTCAGTGAAGCGGGTTTTCCCTTTTCCTGTTCGATGCCGCCGTTTACGATGTTGCATCCGGCATTGCCGTGCAATGTCTTTTTGTCGGCATTGAATTCAAGGAACGGTGTTTTCTCCGTCTTTTCGATGTCTTCTACCGCTTCGTCGTAGACTTTCGTGATATTCCATTTGCCGTTCAAGGAAGCCAAAGTGGCGGCGGGACGTTTGCTCAGTGTGAACAGGGCGTTGCCGTTGCCGTCTGTCAGGGTCAGTTCCTGTTCCGTACCCTTATAGCCGGTTACGTTTTCCAAAGCTTCCAGCACGGCACGTTCGGTAGCCATGTCGCTGCAAAGCATCCGTGTGGAAGCCACCTGCCCGAAAGACAAGTGCCCGGCTTTGTCTTTATCCACCTGGATGGCTCCCATGATACGGTTACATCCGGCACAGCCGTATACTCTGTTCTCTTTCAGGTTCAGCCCGATAAAAACATCCTTATCGGCCGTAGCCTCTTTTCCGTTTACGGTGATGATATTCCATTCGCCTTCCAACGCACTGGTTTGTAGGGCGTTCTTGCTGCTTCCACAACTGCTTGCCAATACAATGGCGAGAAGGGCTACTCCCATTGTGCTTAATTTCTTCATTTTCATTTTTTGAATTGATTTGATATTGTTAGATGCAAATATACTTCTTTTTCCTTGTATCCTCTTCCTTTTAAGTTGTTTTAATTTACAGAAACGATTGTTTTCGATAGCAGACGGGACAAGGAAAGGCGTGTCGGAAATTACTGTGCAGACTTTACGGTTTCAATCTCCTTCGATCGGAAAATCGTTTGGCTGAGATTGAAAAATCGTTTGGCTGAGATTGATTTTTCATTCTGCTGAGATTGAATTCGGGGGATTTGTATGTGGTGTAATAGGCTTATAATGAGTGATTTAAAATAACTTTGCATTGAAATGCCGATTTGCTTCGAAAAAATGTTATCTTTGCAGAAACGTTTGTGGAAACGAGGTGTGAAAAAGACAGACAAATAAAGATGGGAAAAACAAAATATATGCAGGCTGACGAAGCCTTCTTCAAACTTTTGCGTTTAGGAATCGGGACGTGCCACGACCGTGATGTGGCGTTGGACAAAGCCGGATGGGCGGCTGTGTACGACATGGCGTGTAAACAGGCTGTGGCTGCCATTGTGTTGGATGGTGTGGAGCGTTTGTCTATCATTCAAAAGCCCCCGATGGATGTCGTGATGCCTTGGATCGGATTGGTGCAGCAAATAGAAACCCGCAACCGCAGGCTCAACCGGACGGTCGTAATGGTGTATGACAAGTTTTTGAAAGAGGGAATGGGCACCGTCCTGCTGAAAGGACAGGGTAATTCTTTGTTTTATCCCCGTCCGCTGCATCGTACGCCCGGCGACATCGACTTGTGGATGAACGACGGGCGCAAGGTGGTGGTGGATTATGCCCGGAAGTATTGTCCCGGTGTGGAGGTAGTCTATCATCATGTGGACTTTCCCGTATTGAAGGAGGCTGAGATAGAGTTGCATTTTACGCCTTCATGGATGAACAGTTGGAGGATGAATCTCAGGCTGCAACGTTATTTTAAGGAATGGAAAACGTTGTCGTTGCTTCATAAGGTGCAGTTGCCCGAACGGGTGGGCGAGGTGGCTGTGCCCACTCTGGCGATGAACCGTGTGTATCTGTTGGTGCATATTTACCGTCATTTGTTTGATGAAGGTATCGGTTTGCGTCAATTACTGGACTATCACTTTGTGTTGAGGCAACCCTGTTCCGAAGCTGAGCGGGAGGAAGCCGTGCGGTGCTTGGAGCGTTTGCATCTCAAGCGTTTTGCCGGTGCGGTGATGTATGTGCTGCAAACGGTTTTCGGACTGGAGGACGAGCATTTGTTGGTGCCGCCGTCGCCCGGACGAGGGCAGCGTCTTTTGGCAGAAATCATGAAAGCCGGGAATTTCGGGCAACATGACGAACGCATACGGCATGATGCGAATGAGACGCCTTTCGGCCGTTTCCGCCGCAAGGTGTCGCGCAACATGGGATTCCTGACGGATTATCCCGGTGAAGTCCTTTGGAGTCCTTTGTTTAAAATATGGCATTACGCGTGGCGGTTGCGTCACGGTTATCTTCCACCGAAGAAATAATCGGGAAACGGCTTGCGGTTCACTTTTGTTTCCGATAAGTCAGAAGAGCCTTCAAGGTTTCGATGTCTTCGGGCAACGTGAGCTTGAAGTTAAGTTCGGAACCGGGTGAGATGTAGAGTTTTTTCAGAGGAAAAACTTCCGTAATCAGAGTGTACAGGGATTGGCTGCGGCTGATTTGGATTTGCTTTGCCCTACGGAACGCTTCTGTCAGGTCGTCCAGACTGAAGGTTATCGGGGTCTGTGCGCGGTGCAGCAGCTCGCGCGGGATGCACTTTCCCGAAGAAATCCCGTCGGGGCTTACCATGTAGGCTTCTTGGCTGCGGACGGCGGTGACGGCATTTCCGTGTGTGCGGAAAGTATTCAGGTTGAGGCTGATGATTTCGTCCGTCACCAAGGGTCGCACGGCTTCGTGGGTCAGGACGGCAGGGTTCTGTTCCCCCAATTCTGCATGCAAGCCTGCGATACCGTTTCTCAGGGAGTCGATGCTGGTGTCTCCGGCCGGGAACAGCGTGTGCAGCTTGCTTATTCTGCCGTTTCGGGCCGTAGTTTTTACAAATTCGTTCCATTCCGGATTGCAAACCACGTAGATGCGGTCGATTTCGGGATGGCGTTGAAAGGCTTGCAGGGTGTAAGAGATGACCGGCTCGCCTGCAATCTCCATGAATTGTTTGGGGCGGTCGGTGTGCATGCGGAAGCCATGTCCTCCGGCCAGCAGCAATACGACGTTGAGTGGCTTATCCATTTTCTATCTCCTTTGTAAACCGGTCGCAAAAAGTTTCATGTACATGGCGGGTGTAGTAACGCAAGGCTTCGAGTACGATAATCTCGAAAGCAAAGAAGAGCCACGGCATATTGATGAACAGCGATACGAACAGCACGATGACTCGCGTATCGAAAGTCAGGATGTTCGTGTATTTCATCAAGGGGAGGCTCGCCGTCCGGAACTGTTCTTTCAACGCCTGCGGCAACCCGTCCGGATAGCGTTGCTGGACGAGGGCATAGAACTTTTGGAATTTGGGGGTTTGCCGTTCCTGTCCTCGCGTGTAGTTGCCATAGAAATAGAGGTATATCTTGTGAAACCATTCCTTGCGGTTCCAGGGCAACGACCGCATCAGGGCGCTTTGCTGGGCATAGTTGTCCAATTCGCTTCCCGATGCTCCTTTGAGGAAATAAAGGTGGATGTTGCGGTAGTAGTCGGCCACGGCGCATTGTTTGGCATGGCAGTGGAAACCGGAGAAGGCGGCAATCAGCCAAATCCATGTTCCCCACGGTTGCCCCCACGGAGCCGGTTCGCCGGTGAGGCGCAGGCACAGGAAAAAATAAATGGAGAAGAACCACACGTCACCGGCAAAGCCGTCCAGAATGCGTCCGATTAGCGTCTTTTGTCCCGTCATGCGGGCCAGTTGCCCGTCGGCGCAGTCGTACCAGTTGGCCCATATCAGGAGAAACATGCCGATGAGGTTCATGTATAGGTCGTCCCACCAGAAAAAGTAACCGGCCAATGCCCCGATGACGATGGAGAGCAACGTGACGGCGATAGGGTGGATATGTAGTTTCTTGAACAGCAAAGCCCAAAGATAGCCCGGAGTGCGCGTGACGTAAAGTTCGAACGTCCCTTCCGTGTCTTCCGATTTCAGCGTGGCTTGTACACGTTCTTTCAGTGTGGATGATGTCATATTTTGTGAGCCTCCTAAAGTTCTGAGTTTTCCTCGCTTTCTAAAAGTGTTGCAATATTCGTAAAAAAAAGCGGAATCTGCAAGCTGTCAGGGGAAAAAGGCCGGAATAAAAGAACGAAACCTTTGTTTTTGTGGGTATTTTACGTAAGGGACGAGAGGAAATCGCAAAATGCGGCAAGGGAATAGAGAAGAGGCATTTCAGGAGGTTTGTCGGTTTTCTTGAAACGCCATGGTCTTTTATGGTTCCGTTTCTGTAACAGGGGCGGCACTATCCCGCTTGGGGTTTTGTCTTTCCCGTTTCAGGTAGATCATGTCCTTCAGTTGCATGCCTCCTTCTATGATGGGATGGTCATAATGCCGGGTGAAGAAATCGGGCAAGGTGTGTGAATATGTAAATCCGCAACTACGGTAAAATGGTAGAGTTAGCGGACTGTCACCCGTACCGACCAACAGGGTACGGCAGTCTGCATAGTAATGCCATACGTGCTCCACCATCATACGTCCGTAACCTTTGCGTTGGCAGGCGGGAGCTACGGCAAGGTTTTTAAGTTCATAGACTCCTTGTCCCTCCCGGGTGACTACGGCTACGGCTTTTGCTTCGCCTTTTTCTTCCATGACGAACAAGTCGCTCCGTTCTATATAGCGGTCTATCATCGATTCTTGTTCATCGGCCAGGAGCAATAGGTCGAGGAAACGTTTCTTGTCAGATTTTACAAGTCGGATATGCATGGTTTTCTTGGGATGGTTGAGTGGTAAAGATACGAAAAAATACGGTACAATAGGCTGATGTGGGGCTGATAAATCAGACAAAGTAGATGTCGGTGTTATTTCGGTTAAAACATTGGAGGAAACATTTCTTGTTTTATATTGCATTTCAGCCATATTGGAACAAAAAAAAGAAAGTTACTGTAGGTAACTTTCTTTTAGTGGTGCCACCAGGAATCGTAATCTAACGATAAGTAGCTGAATATCTTTGATATATCTTTTAGCTAAAGAAGTAATCTCCCACTATTGCTCCACCTTTGGATTGCTTTGTTTTGCACAAGGTCTCGTGGAGGTTTCCTGTTGCAAAGATAGTTTTCTATTCTGAAAATCCCGCATTTCGTATAGATTTTCTTCATTTATCTTTTCAAGTTCATCTTGAAAGCGTTCCCATGTCCTTAAATCCTCATGCCAACTTTCTAATTCTTCCCAATCGTCCATAGTTCTTTATTCTATAATCTGCCAATATCCTTGTTTCCTGCCTCCTATACGTTTCAGTAAGCCAAACTCTTGAAGTCGGGAAAGATTGTACTTTACGCCATCCTCTGTAATGTTAGAAAGACTCTCGCTTATCTCTTTTCGAGTTGCTTCTGGGTGTTCTTTTAAGAATGAAAGTATAGCTTGCTGTTGTTCTGTTAGGTTTTGCATACCCTTTTGGGTAGTCTTTTGGGTAGTCTTTTGGGTAGTCCTCTGGTCGTCTTGGATAGTTGCCCTTTCAGGATACTCAAAATTGAATATAGTCCAAATGCCCGAAGCGTCATAGCGGAACTCAGGTGTGGAAAATCCGTCTTTCTTACAAGCTATAATGATACGCTCAATACCACGTCCCCATGCCTCAATCTCACCGGAACGAAAGAAGGTATTGGCAATGTCGGGGTTATATGGAAAACTGCGATGAGAAGACAACAATGTTTCTACTGTCCATCCGTCCGGCAATACACCTCCATTTACAATTTCCAGTTTGTTCTCATATACACGGATTTGTATGGGAGAAGGCTCTGCATAATCTTTGTTGATACAAGCATTTAGTAATGCTTCACGCAGTGCTTCTCTCGGCATGGGCAATGTTTCGATGCGGTGAATACCCTCGTAGGTAATAATGGCTTTCATGTATTTGGTACACAACAAGTCCATCAGCTTCACGATTTGCTGGAACAGATTGCCATGTACTTCATCTTGGTACACCAAGTCCATTCCTTCACGAAAGAAACCTACCTTTACGAAAGCTCCGGTTACGTACCGTTCCGGGTCGGGATGAAACAACAAAGCGGCAGCGCGTTTCAGATAATTGCCTTCGTAAAGCCGGAGCTTCTCCAACAATCCGTGATTGTCATCCATCAAATCTGCATCATCCATACGTCCGCTCCGCTTGGCATACTTGCGGAATAAATCAAATGTGGCGTTATCCAAATCCTCCGTTTTCAGATAAGGTACGGGCACCCCGTCCCATGTTTTGCCCTGCTTACGAAGCATGAAACGGTCGAGTGCAGCACCTTTCAGTTCCTGATTGGTTGCGCCACTTCGTTGGTAATACTTGCCTCGAAAACTGATAGGATAAGGATATGCTTCTGTCGCAATTTCCAGATATTGTTTCTCGTCTTTCTCTTTCAGATTAACCTCCACCAAGATACCAAGCATATCACGTACCTTGTTGGGAATGTCTTCCATCAGCTTTTTTACATCTTGTACACCGCATACCTCGCCATTGTCTTTTATGCCGATGTATAGCATACCACCTTGCGCATTGGCAAAGCCGCATATCCATTTCAGATATTCGTCACGCCAAGATTCTTTGAACTCTATGTTTTGGGATTCGGTTTGCATGAAATTACAAATTATGCGATTCAACATATTGATATGCAGCTTCTTTGAGTTGATAAACAGGATAACCATGTTTATCATAACTTCTAATTCTAATAAGTCCAAGATTTAGAAGTTTTTCAAAAAAAGAATCCCATTCTATCTTTTCTCGACCATTCTTGATTTCATACTGATTTGATGCTCCTAAACCATATACGCATTTCCCTCCCATAAAATGAGCTTGAAAAAAATCAGGATTATCAACAGAAGTCCATGACTTTAACCGTGCTTTATCATAGTCAGACAACTTTTCATGGGAAGTATCATCCTTAACTTCATTCCATTCTAATTCGTTTATGACAATTTTTTCTTTGATGAAATTATCATTTATACATAAAGAAAGTTTATCTTCCAAGATTCGTTTAAATTCATCAATACTATTATAATCAGCATATAGAGCTTTTTGTCCAATCTCCCTTTTAAAATCCTGTAAACGAGAAATTTGTTCAATATTGATTTTATTTATATTTACAGCCTGCTTGAAAAATATCATTACAGGTTTTCCTGCTTTTAAATGCTCTTCTATCTCTTCAACACTTCCACTTGCATAATCTTCAGTTGGAGTACCCAACTTTGCTCCAAATACACAAATTAACAAATCGCTTTTATTTACTACTTGCTGATTAATTACTTTTTGTGGATGCAAACCTGTTGCTGGATATGCACTGATAGACCAATGTAATGGTAATAGTACAGCTTTTTGTTTTTCTGCATTGGGCAGTGAACGCTTCCTGACGGACAGGGAGGTGTCGGCACGCCTGAAAGTGAGCTGACGCACTTTGCAGGACTACCGCAACAACGGCATAATCGCCTATTACCAGTTGGGCGGCAAGATTCTGTACAAGGAATCGGACATCGAAAGGATGCTTGCTGCCAATTACCGGGAAGCGTTCAAATAACATCATAAAAGGAATACGACCTGATGCCCTCTGGTCGTATTCCTTGCTGTGTCTGGTCATATATCCTTGGCAATTAACAGTTATTCCCCTTTCGGGAATATGCCGCTGGCGAAAAGAACAAGTATAGCGGTTCTTTCCGACTGGCGGCATAAAGTTCTCCCATGACAAACTTTCTGAAAGCCATACATTCCTTAGTCCGCAACTTGAAAGCAACGGCAATCACCATTTCAAGGCTATACACATCGTAGCTAATCCCGTTGTCCTGTCTGATATAGCACATGGTATCGCTTTCCAATAATTCCATGTTCTTGTAGATAGCACGTACAGCCTTGCGGATGTCGCAGCCGAACACATTGAACGCATCGCACATTTCTTGCTGTGTCATCCAAACGGGAGCAGTCGGCATAATGACTGTCCCGTTTTCACTGATTGTAATGATTCCCCTGTCCATAGTCCTTATCTTGTATTAGAAAGTACATTCCGTACATTGGTCATATCACGCAGAATGGAACTATCCAATACACGAGCATAGTGTTGTGTCATTTTTATATTGGAGTGACCAAGCATCTTAGCCACATTCTCGATGCTCACACCATTAGCGAGGCAAACCGAGGTCGCATACGAGTGCCGCGCGGTGTGAGTGGTTAAGTGTTTATTTATCAGACATAAATCGGCTATCTCTTTCAGGTAGCTGTTCATCTTCTGGTTGCATGGAACAGGCAGCAATACCTTTTTCTTTTGGCATATCGGATGGTTGGCATACTTGCGGAGAATTTCCAAAGGAATGTCAAGCAAAGGGATATTGCACATATTCTTTGTCTTTTGCCGTGTTTTGCGAATCCACAGGTTACCATTCGCATCCTCCACGATGTGTTCGGGAGAAAGTTGCTGCACATCAATGAACGCCAACCCGGTGAACGCTGCAAAAATGAAGACGTCACGAACAATTCGGATGCGCTCCAATGGAAAGTCTTTGTGATAGATGGTCAGCAATTCGTCCATCGTCAGAAACTCGCGTACAACTTCCTTCTCGTGGAACTTGATACCAACAAACGGGTCTTTGGCAATCCATTCATTGGCTAATGCCAAATTGGTGATTTTCTTCAAGCATTTCATGTAACGGATAACGGTATTCTGTTGGCAGGACTTTTCCGTTTTGAGATAGAACTCAAAGGCACGAACCAACTCACCATTGATTTCCGTCAGCGGTAAATCCTCCTTTCCGTATTTCTGCTTAATGAGTTCCGCGAGATAGCGTTTTCAGCTTTCATAACGACGGACGGTAATCAGTGCATAGTCCTTTCCGACAAGCGCACGGCATTGGTCATTGTGTTCCTGCATCGTACAGATGAGGGTGCAGACTTTTTCCGTCTCTTTGTCCTGCCCGAAGAATTTTTCCTGCAACAGACGCGCGGTAATGGGTTGCCGTTGTTCCTCCAATTCATTGAAAATTTGGTGGAGCTTGATTTTGGCATCCTCGATGTAGGCATTCAAGTCGCACGCCTTACGGCTTTTTCCACGGGCACATTCCTTTGCCTGATTCCACGAAGCAGGGTCTATGCTCTTGCGGATGTTGGTTTCCACTCGCGCACCGTTTACCGTGATGCGCATACATACGGAGGCTTCTCCGTTTTTCAGCAGTTTGGCTTTCTTGATGAAGAAAAGCACATTGAACGAGTTTCTTTTCATTTCCTACAATTTTTAGTTGGACAAAAGTAGGAAACTATCCGCGTTTTATTGATGCGCAAAACATTGCAAATCAGTGAGAAAGAATCTTATTCGGTGGAGATTTCTGTTCCACCTTTTCCGCTCCACCTTTTGGAACACCGGAAACGGTCATATTCCGCACTTTTTTGCGCTCTGTCGGAAAACAAAAACTCCCGATTTCTTTTGGAAATCAGGAGTTTACTTCTTTTTGCTTTTCTTCAAAGTGGTGCCACCAGGAATCGAACCGGGGACACAAGGATTTTCAGTCCTTTGCTCTACCAACTGAGCTATGGCACCGACTTACTTTTGTTTTGCGAGTGCAAAGGTAGCGATTTAATTTGAAATGCCAAATATATTCGATATATTTTTGTGTAATGTAGGAGAAAAAAGTAAACTCTCACCTGTTTTCTGGGTCGGAGAAGATAGGTGAGAGTGTAGTTAAATGCAGACGGATTGTCTTTGATAGCAAGGAGGATTGTTGTCCAACCTGGCTGAAACAATGCGGCACATCAGCCTTTAAGCGGGTTCCAGCCTTGAGCTTTCAGTTCAAATTCCTGGCCATCCCTACTGATGAGTGCATAGCCTAATTCGGCCTTGGTGATATGGCCTATTATTTTAATGTCTTTGATCTGGCTGACTTTTTCGTGGTCGGCAATGGGGACTGTGAATAATAATTCATAGTCTTCTCCGCCATTCAGAGCGCAGGTCGTGACATTCATGTTCAGCTCTTCTGCCATAACAGCCGTCTGGTAATCTAAGGGAATATGTTCTTCATATATCCTACAACCGACACCGCTTTGCGTACAAATATGCAGTAATTCGGAACTGAGTCCGTCTGATATGTCGATCATGGAAGTCGGACGGATATTAGCGGTTGCCAATGCTTGCACAATGTCGCGTCGTGCTTCTGGCTTTAGCTGTCGTTCTAGTAAATACTCTTTTCCGCTAAAGTCCGGTTGGGCTTCGTATAATCTCTCTGCTGTTTTTGTTTTTTCGTTCCTGTGTGCTTCCTGCAACTGTTGGTTGAAAACGGCTTTTTCGCGTTCGAGCAACTGCAATCCCATGTAGGCTGCTCCTAAATCTCCGCTGACACAGATCAAGTCGGTTTCTTTGGCTCCGTTGCGATAAACCACTTTGTCTTTGTCTGCTTCCCCGATGCAAGTAATGCTGATGGCCAGCCCCGTAAGCGAAGATGTCGTATCGCCTCCTACAATATCGACCTCATGAGCTTCGCATGCCATTTTGAGACCATCGTAGAAAGCCTCCATGTCCTCTACACAGAAACGTTTGCCTAAAGCAATGGAGACCACCATTTGACGGGGGGTACCATTCATGGCATAAATGTCCGAGAGATTGACCATGGCAGCCTTGTATCCGAGATGTTTCATCGGGACGTATGTCAGATCAAAATGTATGCCTTCCATCAGCAAATCACTGGTGACGAGGACTTGTTTGTCGGCCGGATATTCCATGACGGCACAGTCGTCACCAACTCCATAGCGGGTGGAAGAGTTTTTCAGCCGGATATTTTCTGTCAGGTGTTTGATAAGCCCGAACTCTCCGAGCGTAGAGATTTCTGTCCTGTATGTTTCTTGCATAAATTTATGGGCTTTAAGCGCGGTTTATCATCTCACGCATAATCTCGGCCATAAGGGGTTGTACGGCATCGGCAGCTTTCTGTACTTCCTCGTGGCTGACTTCCACAATCTTTCCTTCCACTCCGAGGTCGGTGATGACACTGATACCGAAGCATTTGATTCCGCAATGATTAGCTACGATGACTTCGGGTACGGTCGACATACCCACCGCATCGGCGCCCCAAATGCGGAACATTTTATATTCAGAAGGAGTTTCGAAAGTCGGTCCTTGTGTAGCGAGGTATACGCCTTGCTGTACCTTGATTCTTTTCTCTTCGGCAATGGCAAGTGCTTGCTGGATGAGTTCCTTGTTGTAGGCTTCCGACATATCTGGGAAACGGGGACCGGTCGGGAAGTTCTTACCGCGTAGCGGATTCTCCGGAAGTGCGTTGATTTGGTCGGTGATAATCATCAGATCGCCAATTTCAAACTTGGGATTGGTGCCGCCTGCAGCATTGCTGACGAACAAGGTTTTGATACCTAGCTCATACATGACACGGATGGGAAAAGTGACCTCTTGCATGGTGTAGCCTTCATAGTAATGAAAGCGGCCTTCCATGGCCAGAATGTCTTTGTCTCCCAGTTTTCCGAAGATAAGATTACCCGAATGCCCTTCTACCGTAGAGACTGGGAAGTTGGGAATTTCTTTGTATGAAATGCGGGTCGCATCTGTGATTTCGTTGGCCAGTTTACCTAATCCGGTACCTAAAACGATAGCCGTTGTGGGGCTTGTTGTCATCCTACTTTTTAGCCAGGATGCTGTTTCTTGAATTTTTGAATACATAACCAGTAATGTTTTCGTTAAACGATTCTTGTTGATTTTGCAGTATCTCTATTTCGACCGGCAGGGCATAGAGAGATTTTCTAACCTCTTCGCTCAGGCCGTTGAGGTCCTTCAGGCGGGTCGCATCTTTTTCAGTGGTTACAATTAGCTTCGGCGAGGACATTCGGGCGTAAGTCTCATTGATTAGGGCTACGTCTTTGGCCGAGAAGTAATGGTGGTCGCCGAAAGAAAGCGGCGTGATATCCGTTTCATAATGTTCGAGGTCCATTTTCATTTGTTCCGGCGAAGCGATGCCTGTAAGCAGCAAGACATGCTTGTGGGGCAGCAACTCGTCCAAAGGATATTCTCCCTCTTCGAACAACGGTATGAGACGGCTGTATTTCAGTGTCGAGAAGAACAACTTCTGATAAGGGTACAACTTCAAGGCCTTACTGATGACCCGGAATCCCATGGGCTTGATGTCTTCCGGGCATTTGGTTACGATTACGATATTGGCCCGGTCTTTTCCTTCTTTCGGTTCGCGCAAACGTCCTGCGGGGAGCAACTTGTCATCGCAAATCAAGCGATGGTAATCTACTAACAGGATGTTGATACCTGGTTTTACATAGCGATGTTGGAACGCGTCGTCTAACAGGATGACTTCTGTCCCCGGTGCGATTTGCTCGTCGCATAACCGTTCAATTCCCCGGCGGCGGTTTTTGTCCACAGCGACATAGACATCTGGAAACTTTTGTTTCATCTGATAAGGCTCGTCGCCTATGGCGGGCATAGACGTTTCGGATGTGGCTAAAATGAATCCTTTTGATTTACGTTTGTATCCCCGGCTCAACACGGCCACTTTATGCTTCTTTCGTAACAGGCGGATGAGATATTCCGTATGTGGTGTTTTCCCGGTACCGCCTACGGTGATATTGCCGACCGAAATAACGGGTATGTCGTAACTTTTGGATTTCAGGATTCCCATTTCGAAAAGCTCGTTGCGAATCCTTACACCTATTCCGTAAAGCCAAGCCACCGGCAACAACCATTCGTTGATTTTGATTAAGTCTCCTTCCATGACGGTTTAGTTGATAAAGTTCGGCTCATACGGTATCCGGGCTTGCAGGACGCTCATTTGCCGGATCTGTCTCAGGTTCATTAGTGGGGCGTAATATGTTCCGAGGGTCTCTTGTAAGGCCGTGTTCAGATAGTCCTTTTTCTGTTGGTCAAACAAACCCTCGTACCAAGGGGACGGAGTCGGTGCGTATTCCGTATGGTAATCTTTTATTTTGGCTAATGAAGCAGCCTTTTTGATGGCGGTCTGGAGATTGCCGTTGGTATCGGCCAATCCGTTTTCTACGGCCTGCCGTCCGGTCCAGACCCGTCCTTCGGCCAGTTTTTTCACTTGGCCGGTTTTCATATTCCGTCCGTCTGCTACACGTTCGGTAAACAATTTGTAACCCCGTTGTATATATCCTTGCATCATTTGGGCTTCCGAAGGATTGAATGGGCGTGCCGGCGTACCGAAATCGGCGTGTGCATTGGTTTTTACAACATCGAAGTGCAAGCCTAATTTGTCGCTGAGCAGTTGGCTTGCGTCGGGAATGAGGCCGAAAATGCCGATGCTTCCGGTCAACGTAGTCGGTTCGGCCACAATATAGTTGGCGGCGCAGGAGATGTAGTAACCCCCCGAGGCTGCCATTCCACCCATGGATACGACCACGGGTTTGGCTTCACGGAGTAATTTCACTTCATGCCATATCTGTTCGGAGGCGTAAGCGCTTCCGCCTCCGGAATTTACGCGAAGTACTACTGCTTTGACCGATTCGTCTTCACGCAGTGTTCTCAGGTCGCGGCATACGGTTTCTGCATCTATCACATTTTCGCTCCATTCTGTTTTTCGGTCTACGATGTCTCCGTATGCATAGTAGACTGCAATCTTATCACCTTTTTTCGGGGTTGCTTCGGTGGCAGCCGCCAGTTCTTTCACACTGACGAGGGGCAGGGTACCTTTGTCCTTTCCGGTTTTTGCGCGTAACATCCGGCTTACCCCGTCGATATAGCAAAGGCTGTCCACCATGCCATTCCGTACCAGTTCTTCTGCGGGACGGAATGTGAGCATACTGTCTGCGTATTCGTTCAACAAATCCTTCTTGATGGAGCGTGAACGAGATACGTCCGTCAGCATGGTTTGCCAGATGTCATTCAGGTAGGACGTGACCTGTTCGCGGTTGGCGTCACTCATTTGGGTGGCAGTAAACGGTTCCACGGCCGATTTGTAGCTGCCTACTTTGAACACTTGCATCTTAATGCCTATCTTTTCCAACAGGTCTTTGTAAAAAATAGGCTGCGAAGCCATACCACACCAGTTCACCTGTCCCTGTGGATTAAGGATGATGCTGTCGGCTATGCTGCAAATGTAGTAAGCCCCTTGGGTATAGTTGTCTCCGTATGCGATGATATATTTGCCGCTTTTCTTGAAATCGGCGAGGGATTCCCTGATGTCTCGTATCATGGCGGGAGTCGCTCCCAAGAGGGTTTGTGCTTCTATATATATACCGTCTATGTTCGGATTTTCTTTAGCACCTTGGATGGCTGTCTGTATTTCTCTCAGACTGAGGGTGGGGTAAGTACTGCCGAACAGGTCTCCGAGAGGATCGTTCGGTGCATCTTCCTGTAATTCGCCGTTTAGCGTCAGGCGAAGTACGGATTGGGGTTTGATGGATGGGGCGGCACTTTCCACGGTCATCATCCCCACAATGGACAGGATGCCTAATATGAAGAAGGCTATGCCGGCCAGAAACAAGCCACAGAGCGTGGCCAAAGTATATTTGACGAAATCTTTCATACGTTGTATAAAGTAGGTAAAGCTACACAATTACGCAAATGTACAATAATGTCTACGATTTACAAACGTTATACCTTATAATAATATTTAAATTGGTTTCGTCGGAGGGATAAAACTCAGTATGGGAAATTGCTTGTGTTATGGATTTTGCGGGGCGGTCTTGGAGGAATGTGCCTGGGCATGGGAATGGAACGCGACGGCTGCCATGAGGCACAGGCAAGGATACATGGGCATCATGAGGCGTGGAAACTCGGCGTATGCTCCCCAAAAGGCTGTGAATATCGTGGCACAGCAGAACGCCCACAGCAAAAAGGACAACGCGGTTTCCTGCTTGTGTTTCCGCCTTGTCCACAGGCGCAGGGTGAAGAAGAGGATAAATGCGTGGGTAAACCATAAGGGAACGTTGATGATTCGGTTCATTATGGTGCCGGTAACCCCAAATCCTGCATTGGGATAATAGGCAGGGCAAGAAAGGAGAAAATCTCGGCAACGTCCTTTGAGATAGCCTATTTTGTCTTGGCCGATTTTACGGTCTATGTTTTCCAGATATTCCACATAACCTTCCGTGGCTCCCCACATCTGTTGCACGCGGTCGCGCTCTTCCGGAGCTGCCATGATGATACGGTTGACGGAGGAAACTTGCGAGAGGGTGAACAGTCCGTATCGTTGTTGGATGGCCGAGCAGTAAAGGAGAGTGAGGGCACAAGTGGTCGCCAGGCAAACGAATGTAGTCCATTTTGTAGCGACACTGGCGCGTCGGCCTCTCCATGATAAGGCGAAAGACAGGAGGACGACCGGGACGAAACAGATAAAGAACGGGCGGAGCATGATGAGTAGGAACATAAGGCCGCAAGTCAGGAATGAAAGGGTGGGGGTGGGCTTCGTATAAATGGACTTGCAGGTCAGGAAGCACAAGAAGACTACTCCCGAGAGGGCGAGCGACTCGGTGCCAATGTCTTCTATGCACCAACTGATAACGGCTGGGTTGCAGGCGTAAAGCGCGGTGGAAATGAGCCTCACTTGTGGCTTGTCGGTTATGTAAGTAGTCGTTTTGTAAAAGTAGATTGCAGAAACCAGGAATACGGCAAACAGGAATACTGAGATTCCGTAAGGATTCCATTCGCCCAAAAGAAGACGGGCGGTGTGGCAGACGGCAGGCATTACCGGCGTACGGATGAAGTCGATTTCCCCCTCAAACAACCGCGCACCGGCTCTGTAGTAAGAAGCGGTGTCGGGCGAAGTGCCGATACGGAATCCGTTGGCCAGCATTTCTGCGATGTAGATGCAAATGGCGGCACGCGTGAGCAAGGCAAGGTTGTGCCGGTCGTCGAACCCTCGTATGCGTTGTGCCGCAGTGCGGAGCTGCGTGCAGACAGTCTTGAAGGTGTCGTCAATGTTCTTTGCGTTCATGATATTCCTGTTCCGTATTGATGTTCCAAATGTCTTGTTTGTCGGTTTTCCTGTCTCGGATGTGGGCCACAGCCTCCATGGCCGTAAGCATGGAGTGGTCCATGTTGTTGTATCGGTGCTGTCCGTTCCGCCCGATGCAATATAAGTTGGGTATACGGTCCAACCAGTCGGTTACTTCTTTCAGGCGGCGGTAGCTTCCATGGTAGGCGGGATAGGCTTTTTTTTCGCGCACGATGGTAGAGTCTTTCACGTGCGTTTCGTCTTCCAGAATACCGATATGTACGAGTTCGCCGATGGCCATGGAAATGAAATCCCGGTCGGTTTTGTTCCAAAGTTCGTCGTTCTCGTTGCAAAAGTATTCCAATCCTAACCAAATGCAGTTCCGGTAGTCCTCTACCAAATAAGGTGACCAGTTGTTGAAAACTTGGAGCCGTCCGATACGCACGTCCCGCTCTTGGATGTAGATCCAAGTGTCCGGTATGCGGTTGCCGAAGGTGGGCAACTGTCCGTTGTGCCGGATTTTGAGGCGGTCTACGAGGATGCCTACTGTGATGAAATCCCGGTAGGGCAAAGAGGTCGCTACGGAAAAGACCTCGGGCGGCACGGTGATTCCCGTGAAAGTGGACACAAGGTCCTTGACGGGCATGGACGACAGCACGTAGTCGCACGGGATGTCCACGTGTCCGTCCGGGGTGGCGGCGGTGACGGAACGTATCAGGCCGCCCTCGTAGTGGATGCGTACAAGCCGGTGCTTTAGAAGGATTGTGCCTTTTTCGTCGCGTTCGATTTCCTGCGCGGCGGTTTCCCAAAGTTGGCCGGGCCGAATTTGGGGTAAAGGAAGTTCTCGATAAGCGACTTTTCCGTGTCTTTTTGCCGGATGTCGCCGGGCGTCCGTTTCTTGCGGACCAACATGTTTTTCAGTAAGGCTTTGATGGAAAGCCCGTTGACACGTTGTGCGCCCCAGTCGGCACCTAACACGGAGGGGTGCACTCCCCAAACTTTTTCGGTGTAATGTTCAAAGAACATCTTGTAGAGCGGACGGCCGAACCGGTTGATATAGAAATCTTGAAGGGAGAGTTCCGGGCGTTTGGACAGGGTGGCACGTAGGTATCCTATCGCGGCGCGTACGGTCCGTCCCAGTCCGAGGTTGAGTATCGTTTTGGCATTGAAAGTGACGGGATAATCAAAGAACTTCTTCAGATAGAAAATACGTGAAATCCTGCGACGCAGTAGCATGGTACGGTCTTCTTTCTCCGGGTCCGGTCCTCCGGGGAAAAAAGTTTTTATGCAAGGCGTAAGCAAATCGTCCTGTGCCGGACTTCCCTGTAAGGGGAGAAGCGTAGTCCACCACTTCATGATGTCAGGGTCTTTGGAGAAAAAGCGGTGCCCACCGATGTCCATACGGTTGCCGTGGTAAAAGACCGTACGTAAAAGTCCGCCCACGCAGTCCTTTTCCTCTAAAAGGATAGGGATTATATCGGTTTGGCGGAGCAGTTCTATCCCGGCCGTGAGTCCGGCGGGGCCGGCTCCGATGATAATGGCGGTTTTTCGCTTTTCTGGTGTTTTTGTTCTCATGAAGCAGGATATTGGATGGCCGCTTAATGTGTCGGGTAATGGCGGGCCATTGCAAAATTAGTATAAATAATTGAGAATTTGCCATGTATTGCATATAATTATCTCTTGAAATTTATTCATGTTTTCTCGTTTGTAGCTTTTGTGACGATGAAGGGTACGAGAGGAAGAGTTTATGTAGTGTTGTTTTCCTTCTTGGTTCCAGTTGTTTTTTATCATTGTCTTTTTGTCAGAATGTCA
>NZ_JH376586.1 GCF_000233955.1 Paraprevotella clara YIT 11840 | reverse complement strand
GTATTTATTAAGCGACCATTCTGGGCGCACCGGCGTATATCTGGGTAGTCCGTATGGAGTAATGCCCCATCATCTTGCTGATGGTTTCTATCGGAACCCCGTTGCTCAGACAAATAAGGGTCGCGAAACTGTGCCGGCTCATGTAGAATGTTAAATGGCATCCTAAATCACACTGTTCGGCTATGATTTTAAGGCTGCGGCACAAGCTGCTGGTTTGTGGGACGAAGAACAATTTTCCGTCCTTGCCTTCACCCCTGTATTTCTCGATGATGCGGAGAGGGATGTCAAGAAGTTTGATATGGCACTCAGCCTTGGTCTTCTGCCGTGCGATGTGAATCCATTTGGAACCGTCTTCCTTCGTGATGATGTTGTCTTCCGTCAGGTTCGCCAAGTCAGCTCTTCCGATGCCCGTAAACACCGAAAAGACAAACAGGTCGCGTGTGTGGCACAGGCGGTAGGTGGGCAGTCGGGCATTGAGCAGTTTTTCAAACTGTTCCCTGTCCAAGTGGCGGTGGTTTACAGTTACTTTCTCTACCTTATGCCCCGCAAACGGGTCCCGTTTCAGTATATGCTTCTTCAATGCCAGCCGTGTCATCTTGTGCAGCAGGATAAGATAGTCATTGTAGGCGGACACTTTCAACCGCAATACGGTCGAGAAATAAAATGTGAGGTCAGTCATGAACTTCATCGTCAGTGAACGAAGCGGAATATCCTCCAAATCATACTTGTACTTCAAAAAGTTGAATATATGCTTGCGTGTGGTCAGATAGCGGATATAGGTATGCCTTGTCCGGTCAATGCCCACACGTCTGGCGTATTCTTCGTTGTGCTCGTCAAACAGGGACAGCAATGTCTCTTTGACATCGGATTTTCCCGTAATGGCGTTCTTGATGATTTCGGATGAAACGAAACCGTAAGAGTCCACGTTCTTCCTGTAGGCGGACTTCGCTTTTTCCTCCAACGCCTCCAGCAATGAGTTCAGCCTGTTCAACTCATTTCTTTTTTCGCCGGTGATGTTTCCGGTCTTGCGCCCGTCTGCAAATGCCTTTCCCTCCTTTGCGTCCCATAAGTTCGGATTTACTTCCAACCCGGTGGAATACTGGCTTATCTTCCCGTCAAGGGTGACACGTCCCATTATGGGGCATCTGCCGTTTTTCTTTACTTTTTGGCGGTTGATGTAGAACAACAGTTTGAATGTGCTTCGCATGGCTTATTCCTCCATCATTTTAGTTATGTACTCCCGTTGTTTCACGCTCGGATTGACTTTCCGGCGGCTGTAGTCTTTCAGAATCGGCGAAGGGGCGGTGTCGATGCCCGACAAGGAGAACTTACCCCCGATGACATCTTTCAGGCAATCCACGTCCCTGTCTATCTTGTCCTGTGTGACTTTTGCGTATCGCTGCGTGGTAGTGATATGCCGATGCCCCATGATTTTGCTGACGGTTTCTATCGGAATCCCCTGTGACAGACAAATGATACTTCCAAAGGTATGCCTTGCCTGATGAAATGAGATCGGGCGGTTGATACCGCACATCACGGACATCTTTTTCAGATGCCTGTTCATGCTCTCTTTGGTCAGCATCGGAAGGAGCTTTCCATTACCGTCCATACCCTTGTATTTTTCGATAATGCTCAAAGGTATCTCCATCAGCCGTACACATTCGGGGGTGCCCGTCTTTTGCCTTTCCGTATGAATCCACATACTGCCATCCTCCGCTTTCACCAGATTGGCGGCTGTCAGACTTCTCATGTCGCAATAGCAGATACCCGTCCAGCACGAGAACAGGAACATATCCCTCGTGAAATTACGGTTGGGGGTGTCATAAGTCGTGTTCGCAAACTTGTCAAGCTCGTCTTCCGTCAGGTACATCTGCTTGAAAGCGGGTTTCTGCGGCGCATAGCCTTTGAACTGGCTGAAAGGGACGATGCCACGGAACACGGCAAGCATCATCACGCTTTTCAGGCGGTTGATATGTCCGAGTATGGTTCTGGGCATGAAACGCCTTACCGTGCGCATATACATGTCAAACGCCTCGATAAAACTCTCATCCAACTGTTTGACGGGCATATCCGACACATGGTACTTCTCTTTCAGGAACGCGCCGAGTATCCGGCAGGTGTTCCGGTACTGGTAAAATGTGTTTACCGCCCTGTTCACCCCTACACGCAGGGCATAGTCGCTGTTATGTTCCACATAGAGTTTCATGATGGTGTCCTGTGTCTCAGCCAGACCTTGGAACACGTTTCTGACTTCCTCTGCCGTCACGACATCCTTGATGTCGGAAAGTTCATTGAACCGTTTCTGTAATAACAGCAGTACCCGCTCTATCTCCCTGTTTGCCATTGTCGCCACCTTGCTTTTGCCTGTGCAGCGTTGGGCTGTGGCGTTCCACAACCGCACATCGATTTTGAACTTGCACGCGAATTGTGCGATGGAATTGACCTTCCCCTTGACGGATATTCTTCCCATGAGCGGAGAAAAGCCGTCCTTGTCCCGTCCGCTGCGCTTGATGTAGAGCAGCACTTTCATTTCTGTTTTCATGCGTTACTTTTTTTGATTGCAATTTTACTCATATTTCGCCTGTTGAACGGTATGAGAATCAGGCAGAACGGCGCAATCAAAACCGGACGGGTTAAATCTGCCGGATAAAGGGCGGTTCCCGGATGAAAAATCCTTTTCGCTGACAGTTTAGCCCCTGATAGACTGCATCTAAATGAAATGAAAACAGGTAATGACTTGGTAGCTGAACAGGCTCGTTATTCCACCCGTGTTTGCTGTTTACCCAACTATGCAAAACAACGCAATTTTGTTGTATTACAACGAATTGCCGTTTGTTTGCCGTATTCCTCTTTTGGCTGCATTGATAGTTTTCTATCTTTTTACCGGACTTTCATTCAGTGATATGAGAAACCTGTCCGAAGAAAACATCTGCACCTATTTCGATGAACATCTCTGGATAACAATTAACCGTCAAAAGACGGGTGTCCGTTCAGACATCAAAATGCTGGATATACCATTAAAGATACTCGCCAAATATCGAGGACTTCGTGAAGACGGCAAAATCTTCACCGTTCCCCACTATGTGACCTGTCTGCACGGCATAAGGGCAGTAGCCACTAGATGCGGCATAGAGAAGCACATCACTTGGCACATGAGCCGGCACACGATGGCTACGGAAGTGTGCCTGACCAACGGTGTCCCCATTGAAACTGTAAGCTCCATATTGGGACATAAGAACATAACCACCACGCAAGTGTACGCAAAAATGACAAAGGAAAGGCTGAACCGTGATATGGACAACCTTTCGGCACGCTTGGACGGCATTGAAGAATACACTATTAACTCCATCTAAACAAGCACGCATCATGAAACGGGATATTATAAGAATTGAAGGAAAATCAATCCTCGTTACGGGACAGAATATCTGGATGAGTGCGGCAGAAATCGCCGACCTTTTCAATGTTACGGCGGCATCGGTAAACAATGCCATACGGGGTATTTTGAAAACGGACATTCTGAACGACTACGAGGTATGCCGTACCGTCCGTATCGACGGGCGTGTAAACCTCGATGTGTTCAATATGGAACTTATCGTTCCTCTTGCCTATCGCTTCAACACCTATTATACAGCCTTGGTCCGCAAATGGCTGGTACGGAAAGCGACAGCGGAGGCAAAGGAACAACCGCCCATCTTCCTGCATTTGCGAAGCGGTTTCATCTGTTAAACCGGAGCATGACAAAGGCGGGCAACTTTTGAGGGTTGTCCGCCTTTGTCTTACCGTATCGCCTTGCGGTAGTTTCCTTCCAGCAGCCTTTCGATGTCGCACTCTTTATAGAGGACTTTGCCACCGAATACAATGAAAGGCAGCAATCTTGCATTGCGGTATTCCTGCAATGTCCGGCGGCTTACTTTCAGCCGTTCAGCCACCTCCTTGTCCGTCAGGTAGCGTTCCCCGTTCAGTGGCGGACGGTATTCGGCGGTCAGCCTGACCGCCTTCTTTACAGTTTTTCTGATGCCTTGCAGAAGCGTTGCCAATGGCTCGCTTTCCGCTGTCAATACATTCTCATTCATATTACTTCGGATTTAGTGGGTTTATATTGTTCTGTCTATGTCTCGTTCTTGGGTCGGTAACAGTCCACCAACGGTAAAATCCGCTCCACCTCTTCCGGCTTGTAAAAGAACTTCCTGTTGATTTGCGAGCAGGCAATCAGCCTGTTGTCCCGCAGGGTCTGCAAGGTACGGGGACTGATGCGCAGCATACGGCACACATCTTCCCCGTCCAGCCAGTTTGACAACCGTCTGTCATTGCATTTGCGCGACAGCACGTTCACTTTTCCCATAAGCGTTGCCACATCCGCGAGCAACGCCTCGAAAGCCTTCTTTTCGATAATCACTACTTCCATATTTTCAGATTTTGAGTTTTGCGCAAAAGTACAATGTGGGTCTGGTTGCCGTGCCCGTTTCCCGTCTTGCGGCTGTCTTTGGCACAGTCACGGCAAGCCAACGGGGACAGCGGAAAAGAAAATCTCACGTACCGTATGCGTACCTACCGAGCCCGCTTGCCGACTTCTTCGGAATTTTGCACCGTAATCAAAAATAAAGCGTATGGAAATCGTAACATTGGAAAGTTCCGCCTACAAGGAACTGGTCGGACGGATTGAAAGAATATCCTCCTACATCGAGAAACAGGAAAAGCAGAAAGAAGAACAGTCGAAAGAGACAAACGTGTGGCTCACGACCCGTCAGGTGATGGCAATGCTGAATGTCAGCCAACGCACCCTGCAACGTATGCGTGATGCCGGACGCATCGCCTACTCCGTCGTCGGGCACAACTGCCGGTATCATCTCAAAGAGGTGGAACGCTTTGTCCGAGACGGTCTCATCATCGGCAACCCCGAAAAGCTGGAAGAGTTCAAACACAACTACAAGGCTCGTATGAACGGCAAGTCCCGTAACCATGAAACCGACAAGTAAAGCCTATGGATACACTGGACAAGGAAACATTCCGGGAGTTCATGCGGCAGGTCTTCGACCGCCTTGACAGGCACGAGCGGCTCATCGCCTCGCTGACGGGCAGCAACGCTCCCACGGATTTGAAGGAGGTCAAGCTCTTGGACGGCGAGCGGCTGTTTGACAATCAGGACTTGTGCCTGCTGCTTCAGGTAAGCAAGCGTTCCCTGCAACGCTACCGCAGCAACGGTGCGCTTGCCTACCACCTGCTCTGGCACAAGACCTACTACAAGGAATCCGATGTGCTGGACTTCATAGCCAAGTACATGAAGGACTTTCAAAAAGAAAACATCGGGCAGTTCAAAGCCCGTATCAATGTATCACTTAAAAAATAGACCAGTATGGCAAAAAAGACAGATGAAAGGGATGTGCTGATTGTCCGTGACGAGAAGACGGGCGAAATCAGCGTTGTCGCCGGACTGAACGCGGACGGCACTCCCAAACGGGTTCCCGCCAAAGCGGAGAACACCAAAGACTTCATGACATTTGACCGGCACGGCGATGTCATAGACAACTTCTTCAAGAACTTCTACCGACAGTGCAAAGAGCCTTACCGCTTCGGCTTCTACCGGATTGCGGCGGAACAGGCTGACAAGCTCATCGACGCGATGAAAGAACTTCTGAAAGACCCCGTCGTCAATGCGGAACTGCTCGCCCCGCACAAGGTGGACACCTCGGAATATGCACGGGCAGTATCGGAAGAAGAGAAGCAAGACAACCATAATCAACAAACCCCCAACGAAGAGAATATGCAGAAAAATAACCGACAGCCGGAAAACGGTCA
Organism: Paraprevotella clara YIT 11840; assembly: GCF_000233955.1. Taxonomy (GTDB): domain Bacteria; phylum Bacteroidota; class Bacteroidia; order Bacteroidales; family Bacteroidaceae; genus Paraprevotella; species Paraprevotella clara. The sequence continues at coordinate 54,917 of NZ_JH376586.1, read as the reverse complement.
GGAGACCCCGGCAGAAAAAAGAGGCTATCAGCCCATTGACGAGAGTAAAATTGATTGGAACAAGTTCGAGGCGCAGTACGGACTGACCCGTGACGATCTTGTGGCGTCCAAAAGTCTGGATAAGATGCTCAACTACCGGAAGTCCGAACCCCTGACGGTGCGTGTGGAGGTCTTGGGCGAAAGGCAGGAACTCGGCGCACGGCTGGAACTCAAAAGGCTGCCGGACGGCAGCGTGGATTTTGTTCCCGACTTCGTGCGTAAGGAAGCCCGGCTGGATGAACCGCACAAGGGACACACCTTCACGGATGAAGAAAAGAAAGCACTCCAACAGACAGGCAACCTCGGTCGTGTCGTGGACTTGGTGGACAAGGAAACGGGAGAGATTATCCCCTCCTTTATCAGCATTGACCGCTTTACGAACAAGATTGAGGACGTGCCGGCAAACAAGGTACGCATCACGGACAAGATCGGCAAGACCGAAATCAGCGAAACGGAACAGGCACTGCTCAAGAGCGGAGGCTATGTCCGCAAGGAAATAGAGCTTGCAAACGGACGCAAGTTCCCCGCCATCCTGCAAGTCAGTGCCATAGACAAAGGCGTGGAGTTCGTGCCGCGAAACGCACGTATCTGGCAGGGAGAGCGACAAGGGCAAAGAAATGGACAAGATCAAGAGCAGGGAAAAAGAAAAGGTCGTGCTTGGATGGATGAGGATGGCAACATCAAGCCCATTGGTACATGGAAAGGAGTCGAGCTCAACGAACAACAAAAGGCGGACTATATCTCCGGCAAGACCATAAGATTAGAAAAAGTACCTGATAAAGACGGTAATCCTGCCACCATATACGTCAAGTTCAACCACGAGAAAGGTCGTCCGTTCCGTTACGACACGAATCCGGACACGGCGCAGAAGGTCGCCCCGTCCAACGAGAGCCGTACCCAGATAGCCGTGAACAACGAGGGCAAGACCAACGAAGCCACGAAGCACGTCAAGGAACCGTTGCAGCAGGGACAGACCGCCCCAGCCAATGAAAGGCAGCAGCGTCAGCAGAACAAGCCCAAAGGTCAGAGATTATAAAAATAACACCACTAAATCCATCGTAAATATAAAAGAATATGAAGACAATCATTGCAGAAAAACCGAGCGTGGCTCGTGAAATCGCCCGTATCGTGGGCGCGACAAAACCGGAAGAAGGCTATATGCATGGAAACGGCTATTATGTGACATGGGCTTTCGGGCATCTGGTGCAACCGGCTTTGCCTGACGGTTACGGCATCAAAGGATTTTGCAGGGACAACCTGCCGGTCATCCCCGAAGTGTTCACCCTCGTGCCCCGACAGGTACGCACGGAGAAAGGCTATAAAGCCGACAGCGGGGTGATGAAGCAGATAAAGGTCATTACCGGACTGTTCAACGAGAGCGAGCGTATCATCGTGGCGACGGATGCGGGTCGCGAAGGGGAACTGATATTCCGTTACCTGTACCACTACATCGGCTGTACCGTGCCGTTTGACCGTCTTTGGATCAGCTCGCTGACCGATAAAGCTATCCGCAAAGGATTGGCGGCATTGGAAGACGGAAGCAAGTATGACAACCTCTATTTTGCCGCCAAATCCCGCAGTGAAGCCGATTGGCTCGTGGGTATCAACGGTACGCAGGCTTTGACCGTCGCTGCCGGGCGGGGTACTTATTCCGTGGGGCGTGTGCAGACACCCACGCTCGCTATGGTATGTGCCCGTTTCTGGGAAAACAAACGCTTTGTCCCCGAAGACGTGTTCCAGACCCATTTCACGGCACAAGGCAGCGATGCGGACAGCATCGCCAAATTCTCGTCCGTGAAAAAATGGAAAGTGAAAACCGAAGCAGCCGAAGTATATAACCGGTTGAAGGACTGCAAGACGGCTACCGTCCTTTCCGTGGAACGCAAAGAGACCATACAGGAGACACCGCTTCTGTATGACCTTACTTCGCTTCAGAAAGACGCGAACACGAAGCATGGCTTCACGGCGGAGCTGACACTCGCCATTGTCCAGAAACTCTACGAGTCGAAGCTCATCACCTATCCGAGAACAGGCAGCAGGTATATTCCCGAAGATGTGTTTGCCGATATTCCTGTCCTGTTGAAAGGATTGAAGGAAAACCCGAAATGGAGTGCCGTTGCCGGACAGATGAGGGAACTCACCCGTCGAAGCGTGGACGACACGAAAGTGACCGACCACCACGCACTGCTGCCTACCGGAGTGAAACCGCTCCTGTTCGCCAAAGAGGAAATCACCCTCTATGAAATGATTGTCGCCCGTATGCTGGAGGCTTTCTCGCAAAAATGTATCAAGGACATGACCACCATCAAAGCCGAGTCCTGCGGTGAAGAGTTCGTTGCAAAGGGCTGTGTCATCAGACAACCCGGATGGCGCGGTGTCCTTCGTGAGAAAGAGGAAGAGACGGTGCTGCCCGAATGGAATGAAGGGGACGAGATTCCTATTATCGGATGCTCGCTGACGGAAGGGAAAACCAAACCCAAACCGCTCCACACGGAAGCGACCCTGCTGGCGGCTATGGAAACCGCCGGCAAGGAGATAGAGGATGAGGAAGTCCGTCAGGCGATAAAGAATTGCGGCATCGGCACTCCCGCCACTCGTGCCGCCATCATCGAAACACTGCTCCGACGTGAATACATCGTGCGTTCCAAGAAGATTCTCGTGCCAACCGAAAAGGGGCTTGCCCTTTATTCCATTGTCAGGGGGATGGACATCGCCAATGTGGAGATGACAGGAGAATGGGAAGCCACCCTTGCCAAAATCGAGCGTGGAGAACTTCCTGCCGAAGCGTTTATGAGGGATATTGAAGCCTATACCCGCAAGATTACAACCGAACTGCTCTCTTGCGACAAGATTTTCGGGCACAAGGACTCCGGTTGCAGCTGCCCGAAATGCGGCACGGGACGTATGCAGTTCTACGGAAAGGTGGTGCGGTGCGACAACCCTGCCTGTTCTCTGCCCCTGTTCCGGCAGATTGCCGGAAAGACCCTGTCCGACAAGGATATGACGGAACTGATAACCAACGGGCACACGGGGCTGTTAAACGGCTTCAAGAGCAAGCAGGGCAAACCGTTCAGTGCCATCGTCTCCTTTGACGGGGACTTCAACACCGTTTTCGAGTTTCCCAAAAAGAAGGAAAAATCAGGAAGACCGGGAAGAAAAAGAAAATAATTGAGTAATTTTGCCACTGATTCATAGGAATAAACTGTTTTCCTGTTAAAAGGTCGATACGCTTATTTTACTATGGATTTAGTGGTGGCACTCGACGGGGACGTTGAGTGCCTTTTTCTTCCTCGTCCTCCGCTTTCAGCAACAATTCAATAATTCCACTAAATCCAAAGTAAGATGAAACAAAAGAACCGGCAGGTCGAACTGTCCTATTACGGATTATACCTGCAAAAATATCTCATAGAGAACCATCCCGACAAATCCTCTGACAAAGACTTTATGGCAGTAAGGGAAGACCTTGCCGCCGACACTTTCGAGCAGGCGCGGCTCGTCGGCTACTCCGTGGAGGGAGCGCAGGAGCTGGCGATGAAAGCCCTGCTGCAAGGACTTCATTTCTCGGAGTTCCGTACCGTCATCGATATTCTTGAAAACGAGTTCGGAACGAATGTACCGGCAGAAAAGGTACGCAGGCTGGCTCTCGTCCTGTTGCCCCGACTCAAAGAAACTTTTTCCGGTTATCCGCTTTCCGATGATTTTGCCCTGTCATCGGAATACGACAGCCTCTATTCGGAACTGAGCGGAACGATAGCCGTTTACCTCGACGAACATGGCATTTAACCGCAAGGAAAAACTGAGGGGGAACATCGAGGCGATACGGACGGCGTTCACGTTGGAGAAAGAGCATCGCAAGGCGACAGCCGAAGAGCGTGCTGTATTGGAACAATACTGCGGTTTCGGCGGATTGAAATGTATCCTCAATCCCGCCACTGCACTGACGGATGCCGTCCATTGGGCAAAATCAGACCTCGAACTGTTTTCCATGACCGTGGAACTTCATAAGCTCATCCGTGACAACAGCGGCAGCGCCATGGAGTACAAACGGTACATGGATTCTCTGAAAGCCTCCGTGCTGACGGCTTTCTATACCCCGAAAGAGATAACGGACACGCTTGTTTCCGTACTGAAAGATTACGGAGTAACCCCGTCGAAGGTACTTGAACCGTCGGCGGGGATGGGTGCGTTCATATCTTCCGTCAAGGAACACTCGCCGCAGGCGGACGTGATGGCATTTGAGAAAGACCTGTTGACAGGCAGGCTTCTCTCACACCTCTACCCGGAAGACAAGATACGGGTGTCGGGATTTGAAAAGATAGAAAAGCCGTTCAACGGTACTTTCGACCTTGCCATATCCAATGTGCCGTTTGGAGAGGTGGCGGTCTTCGACCCTGCATTTGCCATGAGCGACAGCCCCACACGCAAGATGGCACAGAAAGCCGTACACAACTATTTCTTCCTGAAAGGTATCGACACGGTAAGGGACGGCGGCATCGTGGCGTTCCTTACATCGCAGGGGGTAATGAACTCCCCTCGCAACGAACCGGTACGGCTTGAAATGCTGAAAGAGGCACGACTTGTTTCCGCCATCCGTCTGCCGAACAACCTCTTTACCGAAAACGCCAACACGGAAGTGGGCAGCGACCTGATTATTCTGCAAAAGGATACCCGGAAAGAGGGACTGACGGAAGACGAGAAACTGTTTACGCAGACGGGGACACTGCACGGGGTCAATACCGGGCGTTACTTCATCGAGCATCAGGAACAGATAGTCTGTACGAAATCGAAATTGGACACCGACCCATACGGCAAGCCTGCAATGGTCTATGAACATGAGGGAGGAGTACAGGGTATAGCGGAACACTTGCATAAACTGCTTGACGATAACCTGCATAAGCGGTTGGTTATGCGGCTGTATTCAGGCGGCATCCGCGATGCGGAAGAAACGGTACGGCAGGAAACACAGACCGTGGAAGTGAAAAACAATCCGGCTCCAGAAAAAACGGAAGAACAGAAACCGACTGTCCATGCGGATGAGAAACCGGAAATCGAAGCTCCCGTGATGACCCTGTACGACCTGTTCGGCTTTACGACGGAAGAACGGCGGCAGATGGAATCAAAGCCATTCAAAAAGAAAAGCAACAAAAACAATGGCAAAAATGCAGTCAGTCCTAAAAAGAAGCCGGAGGCATCCGGTCTGTTCAACCGCCAACCTGTTGAAACACTACCGACAAGACAAGAACCGCCCGATAAAGGTATGATGACGGAGGAAGAGGTACATCAGGAAGCCATCTATGCCTCGCTGGATTGGGACGAAAACCCGCCCATCAACGGCTTTTATGAGGCGATGATGGGGCTTGGCGTGGAAGGCAGGGCACGACTCCGGCAGCGGACAAGGGAGGCAAAGGCTGTGCAGCAGGCTCTTGTCTTCGACGAAGAACCGGCAGCAAGGCAGGAGATTCCAACGGAAACGGCACAGGTGGTTTATCCAATAGAAAACGGATTTGAGGCGGAACATCAACGCCGCATTGCCGAAGTGGAAAAGCAGATACGGGATGAAGAGGCGGCTTTGTCGCCGGAAGAGAGGCAACGCAGACACGAGGAGGAAATGCTGCCCCGCCCGTTCACCGGCATTATGGAACCGCATCTGAAAGAAGGCTCGCTTGTCAGGGTAAACACGGTAAGCATACGCTATAGGCTATCTGAAAGGCATTACGCCATACGGAGCGACATTCCATCCGCTCGACCTGCAAGGATTGCAGAAAGAGAAAGCTGACTTGTATATCTCGTTACGGAACTCCTATGAACGGCTGTATGCCTATGAAGCGGAAAACCGGACGGCACACACCCGGCATCGTGAAAACCTGAACACCTATTACGACGAGTTCGTGATGCGTTACGGCAACCTCAACGCCAAACAGAACTCCACGCTGATTATGATGGATGCCTCCGGGCGGAACATCCTTTCGTTGGAGCGTGGGGAGAACGGTCTGTTTGTCAAGGCGGACATCTTCAATCGTCCCGTATCATTCTCGACGGAAGAGAATGTGAGCGTGGACACTCCGGAGGAAGCACTCGTATCTTCGCTAAACCGCTACGGGAATGTGAATTTAGAGTATATGTGCGGGCTGTGCGGCAATACGGAAGACGAACTGACCGAAGCACTCAAGGGGCGTATCTACTACAACCCGACGGAGGAATGTTACGAGATTAAAGACCGTTTCATAGCCGGGAACGTGGTACAGAAAGCGGAAGCGGTGTCCCGTTGGATGCAGGAGAACAAGGATAACGAAGAAGGACACCCGATGTTGCCTGCCGCCGAAGAGTCGCTCAAAGCCCTGCAAGACGCTACACCGGAACCCATCCTTTTTGAAGAGTTGGATTTCAACTTCGGAGAGCGTTGGATACCGACCGGCATCTATTCTTCCTATATGTCATACCTATACGGGGTGGACATCAAAATCGCATACGTGGACAGCATAGACGAGTTTACCGTCTCGTGCGACCACAGGAATATGAAGATTTACGAGCAGTTCGCCGTGAAGGGATATTACAAGCGGTATGACGGCATCAACCTCCTGAAACACGCCCTGCACAACACCGTGCCGGACATTTACAAGAGTATCGGCAAGGACGACCACGGGAACGACATCAAGGTGCGGGACAGCGAAGCCATACAGCTTGCCAATGCCAAGATCGACGAAATCCGCAGCGGGTTTGTCGATTGGCTGGAAGCGCAGTCGCCGGAGTTCAAGAAACGGCTGTCGGATATGTATAACCGGAAGTTCAACTGCTACGTGCGTCCGCAGTATGACGGCTCGCACCAGACTTTTCCGGACTTGGACATCAAAGCCCTTTCCGGACGGTACAACATAAACGAGATTTATGCCAGCCAGAAGGATTGCGTCTGGATGCTCAAACAGAACGGCGGCGGCATCTGTGACCACGAGGTGGGCACGGGCAAGACATTGATTATGTGCATGGCGGCGTATGAGATGAAGCGGTTGGGGCTGGTGCATAAGCCGATGATTATCGGTCTGAAAGCGAATGTGGCTGAGATTGCGGAGTGCTACCGCACCGCTTATCCCCATGCGAGGATACTCTATGCCTCGGAGAAGGACTTCGCTACCGCCAACCGTGTCAGGTTCTTCAACAACATCAAGAACAACGACTACGACTGCGTGATCATGTCGCACGACCAGTTCGGAAAGATTCCCCAATCCCCCGAATTACAGCAGCGTATCTTGCAGGCGGAGTTGGACACGGTGGAAGAAAACCTCGAAGTGCTGAAAAAGCAGGGAAAGGATATTTCGAGAGCCGTGCTGAAGGGGTTGGAGGTGCGTAAGTTCAACCTTGCCGCCAAGTTGGAAAAGGTCGCATACGCCATAGAACACCGCACGGACGATGTGGCGGATTTCAAGCAGATGGGTATCGACCATATCTTCGTGGACGAAAGCCACCAATTCAAGAACTTGATGTTCAACACGAGGCACAGCCGTGTCGCCGGGTTGGGCAATCAGGAAGGAAGCCAGAAGGCTCTCAATATGCTCTATGCCATCCGCACCATTCAGGAACGGTCGGGAAAGGATTTGGGGGCTACATTCCTGTCGGGTACGACCATCAGCAACTCGCTGACGGAACTGTACCTGCTGTTCAAGTACCTTCGTCCGAAAGAGTTGGAAAGGCAGGATATTCGTTGCTTTGATGCGTGGGCTGCTATTTTTGCTAAGAAGACAACCGATTTTGAATTTAATGTGACTAACAACATCGTTCAGAAAGAACGCTTCCGCTATTTTATCAAAGTGCCGGAGTTGGCTATGTTCTACAATGAGATAACGGACTACCGCACGGCGGAGGATGTGGGCGTGGATCGTCCTGAAAAGAACGAGATACTGCATGACATTCCGCCTACACCGCAGCAGGAAGAGTTCATACAGAAGCTGATGGAGTTTGCCAAGTCGGGCGATGCCACGATACTCGGCAGGGAGAAACTGTCGGAAACCGAAGAGAAAGCCAAGATGCTCATCGCTACGGACTATGCCCGTAAGATGGCATTGGATATGCGAATGATAAGTCCCGATTACGAAGACCATCCCGACAACAAGGCGAGCCATTGCGCCAAGCTGATTTCCGAATACTATCACAGATATGATGAACAGAAAGGGACACAGTTCGTATTCTCGGATTTAGGGACTTACCAGCCGGGACAATGGAGCGTGTATAGCGAGATTAAACGAAAACTGATAGAGGATTACGGTATTCCCGCACATGAGATACGCTTCATACAGGAAACCAAGACGGAGAAAGCGAAAAAGGCGGTCATCAGTGCCATGAACGACGGCAGTGTCAGGGTACTGTTCGGCTCTACGAGTATGCTCGGAACGGGGGTGAACGCACAGCAGAGGGCGGTTACGGTGCATCATCTTGATACGCCGTGGCGTCCGTCCGACCTTGCACAGAGGGACGGACGTGCCGTGCGGAAAGGTAACGAGGTTGCCAAGCTGTTCGCGGGCAACAAAGTGGATGTTATCATTTATGCCGTATCGAAGTCGCTTGACAGCTACAAGTTCAACCTGCTGCATTGCAAGCAGACTTTCATCAGCCAGCTTAAAAGCGGGGCTATGGGCGCACGTACCATTGACGAGGGGGCTATGGATGAGAAGTCCGGTATGAACTTCTCGGAATATATGGCTATCCTGTCAGGGAATACCGACTTGCTCGACAAGGCGAAATTGGAGAAAAAGATTGCGGCTTTGGAGAGTGAAAGGAAATCTTTCGCCAAAGCACGGGCGGAAGCGGAAGGAAAGTTGAACGGTCTTCAGACGGAGATAGCCAACAACAAGGTCATCATTGAGAAAATGACGGAGGACTACAATACCCTACTCTCCCGTGCCGAAACTGACAAGGACGGCAACAAGATAAACCGTATCACGCTGGACGGCTTGACGGCAACGGACGAGAAGAGTATCGGTACAAGATTGCAGGAGATTGCCAAGAACGCCACAACGGGAGGGCTGTATGCCCGTGTCGGGGAATTGTACGGTTTCCCGATATATGTCATCAGCGAACCGACACTGAAAGACGGCGTTTCGGCTACCCAAAACCGTTTTGTCGTGGAGGGGCATTACAAATACCGGTATAACAACGGTCAGGTGGCTATGGCTGATACGAAAGCGGCGGCAATGAACTTTCTCAACGCATTGGAACGCATACCGCAGATTGTGGAGCAGTACAAGGCAAAGAACGAAACCCACGAAACGAACCTGCCCGTATTGCAGGAGGTTGCCGGAAAGACATGGCGCAAGGAGGATGAACTGAAAGGATTGAAGTCGGAACTTGCCGCCCTTGACCGCAAAATTCAGTTGGAATTGGCTCCACCTACTCCCGAAGTCACTGAAAAGGAGAATAATGTACAACAAGTTAAGCCAAATGAGGAAAATGTGCAAAACGGACATCCCGGGCTTTATATTAAGGACGAAAACCGATCAAAAGGAGTTAAAATCTGAGTTTATCATAGAAACGACTGTATTATTATAACGATGCAGTCGTTTCATATTCAAGAGCATAAGATGTTTAAGCCTTGTTTACTTAGTTATCAGCACGATAATTACTACCTTTGCAGAATGATTCAAGATGAGTTCAAGTTTTACAAACCTTGTAAGTTATTGCAACCTTACGTCAGGTATTATTGGGTATTCAAAAGCAACCAGCTTCTTAATACCTTAACCTTTCCTATTGGCTGCCCTCAAATCATCTTTCATAAGAGAAAACCTTTGTATATTCCCGAACTGAATACCACACAAAACAAACTAACTATCAGCGGTCAAGTTAATTTTTCATCACATCTGTATGCTGATGAAAATATCGAAATGGTAGTGGTCGTATTTCAACCTCATGCCATGAGTACATTCTTGAATGTACCGACATCACTCTTTTATAATCAGGAAGTTTCAGGTTACGACATTGAAAGCACGAATTTGAATGAACTGGCTGCACGGATATTCGATTGCGAAGATAACAACCGTTGTATAAATCATATAGAAGAATGGCTGTTGTCTCAAATTACAGATACGTTATCTGATGCGACATATAAGACTAAAAGAATTACTGCGGCAATAAAACAAATATATATTGCTCCCGCAACACCCATAACCGAACTATCCTCTATCGCCTGCCTAAGTAAAAAGCAATTTGAGCGACTATTCAATTCATTGGTAGGTATTAATCCCAAAGAATACACCCGTATTGTTCGTTTTCAAAAAGCACTGGAGCAGATGCAACATCAATCGGGCGAAATCAACCAAGCACAAGTAGCTTACGCAAGTGGTTATGCAGACCAATCACACTTTATACGGGAGTTCAAGAAGTTCAGCGGATATACACCCATGTCTTTATTGAAAGTGGCAAATCCTTATTCCGACTTGTTCACCAATCCTGTATAAATGTCTCTTTTGTTCTATCCGGGTTCAAATGCTTCCCCTACTTTTGCTGCCTAATTCATTAAATGAAAATAGCATAAGTATGAAAGAAGTAAATCCCAAAGAAACCAGCCGGGCATACGCCTTTGAAATGTGGATGAACGCACCTATGCCAATGGTGACGTTCTTTAAGACACTCAATGTGTCACGTCTCGTAAGAATCAGCCGAAAAGAAAAAATGAAATTCAATATGCTGATGTGCTACTGTATCGGCAAAGCAGCAACCGGCGTGAAGGAGTTTTATATGCTCCCCGTGGACGACAAACTGATGCAATATGACAGCATAGCGGTAAATACCATTGTCGCCAACAAAGAGGGCAAAGTAAGTTCGTGTGACATTCCTTTCACGGATGATTTAGACCTGTTCAACAAACATTACCTGCAACTGACAAAGCAAGTCGCCGGAAGTTGCACGAACCATGACTTAATGGAAAGTATGGTTATCGGCACTTCCGCATTGGCACAATACGAAATAGACGGAGCGGTCGGTATGTACAGCGGAATATTCAACAATCCGTTTCTCATTTGGGGCAAGTACAAACGCCACCTGCTGAAAACGACACTAACCGTTTCTTTCCAGTTCCACCACACGCAAATGGATGGGGCACACGCTTCCCGATTTTTAGACAGGGTACAGAAAGAAATTGATAATTTGAAAAAACATCCACTTTGATTTTCTTTAATGCATTCTCATAATGTGCGTGTATTAAAAAGATTATATTGGAGTGTAAATAAATTCCTTTTTTCTTTGATGTCACCAGAAAGTTACATACCTTTGTCACCGATTAGTGACAAAATGGATTATGGAATTAAAAGATACAGAAAAACGATTAATCGAAGCCGTCAGTAAGGTTATCGAAGAAGAAGGTTTTACTAAAATTGGTATTAATCGCATCGCAAGGCAAGCACAATGCGACAAGGTTTTAATATATCGCTATTTTGGAGGTTTAGACGGGTTGTTAGTGGCTTGGGCAAAACAATATGATTTCTACTCATTTGCTTATTCTGAATTTATAAGTCAGGTAGAACAAGCTACAAAGTCCAATCTTCAGGATATAATAAAAGCGGTGTTATTAAAACAGCTGGAATATTTGAAGAACAATCAACTTATGCAAGAATTATATGTTTGGGAATTATCAGGCAATTCCTCATTTAAGGCAATACAAATAGAACGAGAAAAGAACGGTCACAAATTGCAGATGGAATTGGAAAAGAAGTTGGGGCGCACCTGTGGAGATTGTAACTTCTCGATAACTATCATCATCGCTGCAATCAACTATATCATATTATTTACTCGTCAGTATAATATGTTCAACGGAATAGATTTTAGTAAGCCGGAAGCATGGGTCGAACTGAAGGGTGTTATATCAAATTATGTTGATACGTTTTTGATGTCAAAAATAAAATGAAGAAATCATATCCATTTTCCGTAATCTTATTATTTTTCTCATTACCGATATTCGCTCAACGAACAAATTATATTTTCGAATATGATGGGCAACAAACTGCAATTATTTGGCAAGAAAAAAGGGCGAATGAAAAAATATACCTATCTGTGACACAAGGCAACGAACAGCACGAGTATGTTATGAACAAGTCATTTCAAACAGAAAAATGGAATGTTGTAAGCCAACCGTCAAATACTGATTTAACTATAGAACTGCATAACGGTAAATACTCGATTGTAGGGAAATTTAAGGGTAAGTCTATTTCTAAAACGATTGTAAGCAAAGGCTATGTTTGGTATCAAAATATAGCTTATAATGCAGGAATATTATTGAAGGACAAGTGCACGGTTAAATACGAGTGTTTTCGTCCAGATAATATAGAACTATACGCAATGGTTGCAGAAGCCAAGGGGTCAGAGAAATTTGATGGAATAAACTCAAACAAAATTACAGTTAGTCTTACAGGATTTTTATCTGTCTTTTGGAGCTGTTCTTACTATTTTGATCCAACAACATTAAATTTCATTGGTTATAAAGGTGTGAACGGCAGACCAGGAACACCGGAAACAATTATAAAACAAGTAAAATGAAAACGATTATATTCTATTCATCAACCTATAGTGGAAATACGTTGAAGATTGCTGAAAGTATGGGCATAGTACTTTCAGCAGATTTGGTTTCAATAGAAACGGATACATCCGGTATAGACCTGTCAAAGTATAATTTGATTGGCTTCGGATCTGCTATTCATTTTGCCGAACATAATATTAAGTTACAGCGTTTTGTTTCAGCATTGTCATTGCAGGGAAAGAATGTTTTTATATTTTCCACTCGTTGCCGTCCGTTTATTGGAAACTATCACAAAACACTGAAAGAAAAACTAAAACGCCAAAAGGCTAACCTTATCGGTGAATTTTCTTGTGTGGGCTTTGACAGAACAGGTCCTTGGGTATTGATAAATGGGTATAATAAAAACAGACCTAACACCAATGACCTATTCAAAGCCCGTTTGTTTGCAGAAGAACTACAACGTAAACTAAACCCGCTTTCTTCCATTGCCAAAGCACCTGTCGCTGAATACGAACAAGGTGTTGCCATTCGTCTAAAAGGAGAAAGCAGAATAGCAGGCGGCAATGTGGTATTTCTTAATACGACTTCGTGCATTAAGTGTGGTAAATGTATGAAAGTTTGCCCAATGAGCATTTTTCAAAAAAGCGATGTCCTACTGCCGATGAATGAAGAAAATTGCATCCAATGCCAATTGTGCACCAAGCATTGCCCGACTGATTCTATTTACATAAATGAATCATTTACAAATGGGATGCGTATAGCCTTGAGAGAAATGTTCAGCTCGAAACTGCAAGACTGTTATAGTTCTAAAACAGATTAAACAGTAAACACAAGAGATGTAAATATCTTTGCGCTATCGCAGTTAATACTCAAGCAAAGGAGATAAGAAACGGGATGCATAAGATGTCCTCTACATATAAAAGGGTTCAAAGACAATTCCAAGAATTAAAAACATAAAAATTCTTACTCGTCTTCTGAGAAACATGAAATTATTGCTCCAACATAGGATACTTATAGGATACATCATCTTGGTAGCAGTCATCTGTAGTATGGCTGCTACAATGTTTCATGAGCGTAACCGAGTGAATGAAATAGAAAGAGATTTTGTTAAAATTCGAGAGGCAAGTCAAACCATAAATGCAGCCCATCAGCATATTACGGTTCTTGCCACTTTGGGGGAATCCGCTATTATATGGGATGATGAAGATTACCAAAAGTATCAGTTGCGGCGGCAAAAAGTTGATAGCCTTTTGCAAATTCTACAACGGGATTATAGTGAGTTTATCTCGTTCAACCAGATTGATACCTTTCGTATTCTGTTGGCGAATAAAGAAGAACATCTGTTCCACACGATGAAAATCCATCAACGGCAAGACAGCTTGTTGTTGGAACAGTTGCCGACAGTAACAGAGCAGGCAACAAGTTCCCGTACCGTGACTCGTAAGAAGAAAGGTATCGCTGGTTTCTTCGGGGCTAAGGAAACCGTGCAAGTCCCTATGCAGTCCAACTCGCTTCAGGCTCTTAACAGACAGCTGATTTCACGCCAACAGCAGATAAGCGACAATACAGATAGCCTGCGTGTGCAGAATAAGGAACTGAACAGCAAATTATCTACGCTGCTTCAAGAGTTGAACGAACAATCACAAGTGGCATTTCAAAACAAGGAACAGTATATAAAAGAGTCGTATGAACGCTCGGCGGTAATTGTAACGATCTTGATTATTAGTGCCATTATCCTGCTTATGGTATCTTATTGGATTATCCAACGGGACATCCGGGCGAAAGAACGAGCAAAAAGAAAACAGGAGAAGCTGATAAATAAACTTCACCGGAGTCTGAATGAAAACGATGAGCTACTCGATGCTCGACGCCAGACCCTGCAAACCATTATTCATGAGTTGCGTTCCCCATTGACTGCCATTTGCGGCAATATAGAATTGATTGCGACAGACCACAACCCGGAAGAGCGCATACGGCATATTCAGATAATACAGTTTTCAGTCGGTAGAATGTCGTCCATGCTCGGCGACCTGATGAATTATTTCCGTTTGGACAATGGCAAAGAACAGGTGTGTCCGCAACCGTTCCGTTTGAAGTGTATAACGAATACATTGAGACGGGAGTTCTTGCCGCTGATGGAAAAGAAAAGCCTTGCATTTAATATAGATGCTTGTGAAAATGAAATCGTTACCGGGGACAAGAATATGATACTCCGTATAGGAAGTAACCTTCTTTCCAATGCGGTGAAGTTTACAGAAAGAGGAAACATCACATTAAGAACAGCATACTCAAACGGTGTGTTTACACTTGAAGTTTCAGATACCGGATGCGGTATCACGGAACAGCAGCGGGAGAAGATTTTCTGTCCCTTTGAACGCCTGACAAATGCCGCCACACAGGACGGCTTCGGACTTGGGCTGCCAATCGTCAAAGAACTTGTTACGCTTATGGAAGGGAAGATTTATGTGGAAAGCATGACCGGCAGCGGAAGCCGTTTCACGGTATGTATTCCGTTAAGCAAGGCAGACGAAGGATTTGTCGAGAAAGATGACATCCTTGATGATTTCAAAAACTTACAGGACACTTCTGTTCTGATATTGGACAACGACCCGGTACAACTCACAATGACACGGGATATGTCGGTTCGTTATGGAATCGGTTGCGATACTTGTCGGAATGTCGATGAACTGCTGAATATGATGCGAGAACGGAAGTATGACCTGTTGATTACCGACATGAAAATGCCGGATATGAACGGTTATGAAGTGTTGGAACTGTTGCGCTCATCGGATATAGGCAACTCCAGAACCATTCCTATTGCCGTATCTACGGCATTGGACAAAAGTGCGGAAAAGGAATTGCTTGCTGGAGGCTTCTGTGGTTGCCTGTTCAAGCCATTCTCTGCCAAAGAGCTGCTGGAAACAATCTCCCAGAGTGCCACACATAAAACACAGAAGCAGGAAATCAATTTGTCTCCGCTGCTTGCATACGGGGATAATGCCGGATCTCTGGAACGGCTTATCACTGAAACGGAAAAGGAAATGGAAGAAGTCCGCGAGGCTTACGAGAAAAAAGATATGGCAGAATTGGACAATATGATACACCACCTGCGCAGTTCGTGGATGCTAATCAATGCCGACTATCCTTTGAGGGAACTGTACGACTTAATCCACAAGCCACAATATGAAAGTGAGGAATTGGACGAGAAAGTGCAAGCCGTATTGAATAACTGCGATTGCATTATCCGTCTTGCCCGGAAAACGAAGGAGGGCTTATGGGAAAAGTGATTGTCATAGACGATAATGTGGTGTATTGTGATTATGTTGGCAATCTTCTGGCAAAGGAAGGGATAGCCATCGAAAAGATATACAGCTTCGCGGCAGCCAAGAAAGCACTATCTGCTGTCCGGTCGGATGAGATTGTGCTGTCCGACTTTCGGTTTCCTGACGGGGACGGAATAGAACTGTTGAGACTGATGTGTGAAACAGGACATCGTAACCCATTCTTCATTATGACGGACTATGATGAAGTTCCTACTGCCGTCCGTTCAATGAAATCGGGAGCTGACGACTACATCAGCAAACGGAAATTGGAAGATGAGTTACTGCCCGTTATCCGTAACTTACTCAAAAGGAAGAGTCTTGCCAATACAAATGGAGAAAACATATTCCAACGGGAAAGCGAGGCTTTTCAGTTCATAGACCGCCGCATCCGGTTGGTCGCCTCCACAAATATCAGCGTTCTCATATTGGGAGAAAACGGAACAGGCAAAGAGCATATAGCCGAGAAGATACACCGTTTGAGTGACAGGGCTAACAAACCGTTTGTTGCTGTCGATTGCGGTCTGCTATCCGCGTCTTTGGCTGCATCCACCCTCTTCGGACATGAGAAAGGTGCGTTCACAGGTGCAACTGATAACAAAGCCGGCTATTTTCGAGAATCCGATGGCGGTACACTGTTTCTTGACGAGGTCGGCAATCTTCCTATGGAAGTGCAACAGATGCTGCTTCGTGCCATACAGAGCAAGACATACCGTTCTGTCGGAGGCAGTCAGGATAAAGTTGCCGATATAAGGATTATAGCCGCAACCAACGAAGATTTGAAGAAGGCGGTTGAAGAAAAACGGTTTCGTCAAGATTTGTATTACAGGATTCAGGAGTTTGTCATAGAACTGCCACCGCTCAGGAAATGCAGGGAGGATATTTTGCCGTTGGCAAAGTTCTTCATTGATAAAATGAACACGGAACTGAACAAATCCGTGTCAGGGTTGGATGAAGAAGCCACGGAACGATTGCAGCTATATAATTGGCCGGGCAATGTCCGTGAACTGCGTCAGACCATTCAGACCGCTGTGCTGATGACAGGGAACGGAATGATTACAACCGAAACATTGGGACTGCCCGAAGAGGTCGTATATGCCAATTCAGACTTCTCGCTGATTGATGATGAGATACAAAAGGAGCGTATTATAAAGGCACTGAAACAGGCGGACGGGAACAAACGGCAGGCGGCAAGACTGCTCGGAATAAGTCCTCCAACCCTTTATAAAAAGCTGGAACAGTATAACATACAATAGAAAAGAGATTGGATATGATAGATATTCCGCAGAAAAAGAGTATCTTTGCAAGCAAATTGCAGGAGTGTGTATAAGCACTTTTGCATAACATTTGAATAAACATAAGTGGCTTAGCATCAGCTTCTCCACTTTTTGATATAGACATAAGACCGCAAGGCGTTTCAAGTGTAAATCTGGTAAATTGAAACTAAACGAAGCTAATTGCGTGATGCTTATGCTATGCTTTCGCATAGCGTGCATTCACGTATTTCGTTTAGGGGCTTACCAGAGCCTACACTTGAAGTAGCGTGGATTGCACGCTTCTTTTTTGGGGACGGTTTCCGGTCGGAAAACATTAAATACCGGATGATATGGCTAAAGTACAACTGCTCACCGTCCAGTCTATCGACGGATACATGATAGACAATTATAACGAGTTGCCTGCTGTCCTTTCTGACGAGATAGAGAAGTTAAAGGATGCTGCCATACGTCAGTTGAATGAAAATATTTCATTGTCAATGCTGATTGATTGGAGAGAAAATGAGGCTGACAGTTTCACCTATCTGATTGAAGCCACCAAAGAAACAAGAAGTATTATCAACGGTATGTTTCGGATGCACCTGATTGACGAAATAGTCCGATATACCATACCCGTCATGCTTGGCTCCGGCGTGTCCCTGTACCAGCAGGAACTGCCGAAAAATAATTGGAAAGTAGTCAAAACGGCATCCTATAATGATGAAATGTCGCTGACAGTTTTCCGTAAAATCAAGCAAGACCTATTGAAATAGATTGATTATCAAGTTACTTTTGTCATTGTTTGGCGTCAAGTGTCTTGACACCGTTAAATCATTTTACGCCTTTTGCCACTATTAAAAAAGTGGTTCCAAATTATTTTCCCTATCCATATTGCTGTTTTTAAGCGATATACAAACAACTCCATTTTAATTTGTCATTTGCTGGAACTCCGTTTGCCTTAATAGTTTATGTGCGCATACAGATAACAGAGTTAATAACCGAAAAAAGAAATGACAAATGGAATACATCATATTGACGGAAACGGATTTCTTCCGTCGCATCAATGAGGCTGACAATCATAATGAGTTGCATCCTGCATACCGGGATTTTACGGACAAAGTAATCCGGTTGTGCATAGAAGGTATGGATATACATCGTGCTATTCTTGCCCTGACCTATGCGGAAACGGAATTGCAGTTTCATCACAAACTCAGCGAGAACGAAGCGAATAGCATTTCCGGCTTATACATACGCAAAGCCCTTGCCTTTGTGCGGAAAACGCAGAAATTCCTTACCCCACAAGTGCCACCACTATCCGCATCCACCCCGAAACCCAAAACTCCGCAACCCGAAAATACCCTGCGATGGACAGGCAAAGCCTCAGACCTTGTCGAAATGTTGTACGGCATGGTTGAAATGGGCTGTATCAATGGCGGGGAAATGTCCATAGGTGAACTGTCCGCTTTCTTCTATTCCTTGTTCGGAGTGGAGGCAAAGGACTGTTATCATATCTATTCGGACATCAAGTTGCGCAAGAACGACAGCCGTACCTATTTCCTTGACAAGATGCAGGAGAAACTCAACAGACGGATGGATATGGATGAAGAAAAAGACAGAATGAGAAAATAGATTGTTTCATAGGGAGATATGACCGGTATCTCCCGTATTTTTTGTAATTTTGCAGAATAATTAAGACCACCTGTTTTATAAATGAAATTAGAGACATTAGATGATATAAAGAACTTGATAACCTCTGATACAGAAACAGATAATATTGAGTTTAAGAAAACTACCGGGCAGTTGGAGCGCGGTATGGAAACGCTTTGTGCCTTTCTTAATGGAGAAGGCGGCACGGTGCTGTTCGGGGTAACAGATGAAGGAAAGATTATCGGACAAGATGTTGCCGGGAAAACCAAAGAAACCATAGGTGAAGCCATCAGCCGGCTTGAGCCAAGTGTCAATGTTCAGATTTTCTATGTTCCTATGCCTGACAGCGAAAAGAAAGTCATCGCTTTACACGTGGAGAGTGCAAGAATGGAACGTCCTTTCTGCTATAGGGGACGACCATATATGCGTATAGAAAACGTAACCACTTTGATGCCGCAAGATAAATATAACCACCTGTTGATACAGCGGGGAGGAAAATACGGTTGGGAGACAATGACAAATCCCGACCTCAAAATATCCGATCTTGACGAACACGCCATCTTGGGTGCGGTACGCGGAGGTATCCGGTGCGGTCGTTTGCCCGAAGCCACCATAAGGGAGGATTTACCGACCATCCTTGAAAAATTCAACCTGCTGCATGACGGAAAACTGAACAATGCTTCCGCTGTCCTATTCGGTAGTAATTTCTATTACTATCCCCAATGCCTGCTTCGGCTGGCGCGTTTCAAAGGTACGACAAAAGACGAGTTCATAGACAATCAGCGTATTACAGGTAATATCTACACTCTGTTGGATGCTGCAATGGCGTTCTTTTTCAAACATTTGTCCCTTTCGGGAAAGATAGAAGGACTGTATCGGGAGGAAGAGTTGGAAATCCCTTACAAGGCTTTGAGAGAGTGTTGTACAAATGCCCTTTGTCACCGTCTGTACCACCGCCCCGGCAGTTCGGTAGGAATTGCCATCTATGACGACCGAGTGGAAATAGAGAACAGCGGAACTTTCCCGCCTGACATAACGATGGAAAAACTATTAAGCGGACACAATTCAGAACCGCAAAACCAGATTATAGCGAATGTCCTGTATAAGAGTGAGGTGTTGGAAAGTTGGGGACGGGGCATCGGGCTTATGATAAGCGAATGTCAGCGTGTAGGTCTTCCTGCCCCGGAGTTCCATACCGACGGAAACAGTGTATGGGTTATTTTCCGATATACCCGGAAAACTGTGGGGTACGACCCGACAGTTACCCGACAGTCACCCGACAGTCACCCGACAGTTGCCCCACAAGTCGAGAAAGTGTTGTCCGCAATTGGGGAACAGACGCTTTCGACCAAAGAGATTATGGGTATAATAGGACTGAAGGACAAAAGTAATTTTTTGGAACTTTACCTGTATCCAGCCACAAGGCTGAATTTGGTGGAACCAATTTATCCGGAAAATCCGAAACATCCGCGACAGAAATACCGTCTTACCGACAAGGGAAAGGAATTGCTGAAACGATAACGGGTAGTACATGATGCCTGTCCTTACGTTGAATTTCATGTAGTGGACAGGTGGAATTATTTGAAGTTATAGAAATATATAAAGATTGCAAACAATGTATCTAAGTCAATTACATATTAGCAAATTCAGGGTATTTGATGATATTACGCTCTATTTCAAAAGTGGAATAAATATCCTAATAGGTGAAAATAATTCGGGTAAGACTGCAATAATAGATGCATTGCGCATATGCCTTGGATGTGGTAAACCCGACAATCTTGTTTATATTCAAGAAAGTGATTTGCATCTCAATCCTGAAAATCCGACAGAGACCAACAATACCATACAATTTGACTTGATATTTAAATTTGGAAATGCTTCAATTGAAAAAGAATGTTTCTATGATTTCATATCACAAGATAAGGATAATCCAGACAAGCAAACAATACAGTTACACCTAAAATTTATCCAAGAAAATAATGGTAAGAAAAAATATTTCAAGCGAATAATATGGGGTGGTGATAATGAAGGGCAACAAGTTCCATATGAATCATTACAAGAAATTTTCTATACCTATTTAAGTCCATTAAGGGATGCCGTAAGTTGTCTGCGACCATATTCTTACGACAATAAGACATCTCAGTTATTCAACCAACTTACGAAATATGACAAAGGCGATGAAAGCATACCTCTAAATGAGGAAAAGAAAAAATCGCTCGCAAAAAAACTATATCAAGTGTTCGAGAATGATGCTGATGATTGGAAACATATTTTAATCGCGGGAAAGGACAAAGTTAATACACATCTTGAAGGTACGGGAATAACTCGTAAACATCCTGATATAGAAATGCGCTATGTCGGACGCGAATTTTCGGATGTTGTACGAGGTATCGAATTAAAATGTCCGGTTTATAAAACGATCGAAGCTGGGAAAGAACAAAAATACTTTGCTTTATCTCAAAATGGATTGGGTGAAAATAATCTTATTTTTACTTCTGTCGTGTTGGGAGACCTTATCAACAGATGCGAAGACCATGAGTTGGAAATATATAATGCCTTGCTTGTTGAAGAGCCTGAAGCGCACTTACATCCACAGTATCAAAACACTTTCTTTGAATATCTGAATGAGTTACAAAGCAAAGGATTACAAGTATTTGTAACATCACATTCTCCAACGATTACGGCTAAATCAGATGTCAATAATATTTCGGTTTTGCAACGTAAACAAAGTATTATAAAGTCATTTTCTTTTGACGAATTATCGGAAGACGATTATCCGAAAGAAAGTAAACGACATTTACGAAAATTCTTAGACACGACAAAAGCTCAATTGTTTTTCGCTAATGGCGTATTGTTAGTGGAAGGTGTCGCAGAAGCGATTATTATTCCAATTCTCGCAAAGAAATTCTTGACCGAAAAAATAGACTTGTGTAAAAGTGGGATTGAATTAGTCAATATCGGAGGTGTTGCATTCAATCATTTTGGGTTATTATTCAACAATGATGATGAGAGAAAGCGTCTATTATCGAAATGTGCGATTATTACTGATAGCGATCCCAACGAGGACAAGGAGATATCCGACAGAGCACAGAAAGCAAAAGGTTTAGAGAAACACAACCTTAAAGTATGTTTGGCTCCCCATACTCTTGAATACGATTTGTTCGAGCAATCTGAACAGAATAAAACCATAATGCGAGATGTATATCGTAAACTTCATCCTAAAACAGAAAAATTAAAATCTGAATTTGACGCACAGACTTTGATGCAAAGTTTGGCACAAAATAAAGATAAAGCTGAATTTGCTTTACAACTCTGCGACCGATTAGAAACAGAGGACGCCTTTGATGTACCTGATTATATTAAGGAGGCTATCTTGTTTGTTGTATCCATAGAATAAGAGTATGGCTATTCAATTATCAGCACAACAGCAAGCAGTCGTAGATTGCAACGAGCCGAGAAGTGTCGTGAAAGCTTGTCCGGGAAGTGGTAAGACATTTTCGGTAGCGGCACGTATGGCCAGATTGTTACGTGAAAGCAACTTATCAAGACATCAAGGAATAGCGGCAGTATCTTTTACAAATACTGCTTGTGATGTAATCAAAAAAGAATTGAAAGACACTTTCGGTTATCCCAATATATCTTATCCATCATTTATTGGGACAATCGACAGCTTTATAAACACATACATATTCTTGCCTTATGCTCACTTGGTAATGGGATGTGATTGTCGTCCCGAAATCGTAGGAACTGAGTTTAATAAATGGTATGATTACGATGCTTCAAAACGGAACTATGATAGGACAAAAATCATTGATCCAAATTATTTTGTAGATAAAGTGTCTTTCAATCTAAATGGAGAACCTATACCATTGGCTACAGCACAAGAATTTAATTTTTCTTGGAGCCAAATGAGGAATAAAGACGGAAAATACAGGAAAGATGTTAAAGACATTATTGAGACGAAACGTATTCATTTTGCGCAAGGAAAAGCAAATCAGGCTGATGCAACATATTTTGCGTACAAAATATTAAACAAATATCCCTCAATAGCACAAAATATTGTTCAGCGATTTCCAATCCTAATAATAGATGAAGCGCAAGATACCACTGAGTTGCAAATAGCAATAATTGACATATTATCTCAACGTGGAGCTGATTCTATTATGCTGATTGGAGATCCAGACCAAGCTATTTTTGAATGGAATACAGCTAATCCGCATCTATTTATGGAGAAATACAATAGTCCGGATTGGTTTTCATTGGATTTGACGGAAAATAGGCGAAGTTCCGACAAAATATGTCAATTGGCTAATAGTTTTTCTGGAAATGCAATGAATTCAATAGCTATAGACAAAGATTATGCTGAACATCCATGCCTGATAGGTCACCTCAGCACTCCGGAGTCAGTCAATCAAATTACTGATGATTTCATCCAAAAATGTAATGAGATGGGATTGAATGAATCTGAATATGCTGTTGTATTTCGAGGACAAAGTTTTGGGGAGACATATTTCGGATTGACAAACAATGATAATTCAGCAAAACAGAATAGCCCATGGGTAAACGGACACTACGGCGTCAGGGACGTCGTACATGGAAAATATCTGATTGATCAAGGAAAATACACGGAAGGATTAGCTCTTATTGAAAAAGGCTACTATAAAATAACAAAGCAAGTACGGTATGTTTCCACAAGTACTATACGTAAGGAAATAGCCGAAGTAGGATTTAGGTCGTATCGAGAAAAAATGCTTGATTTTATCAGAAAACTACCTTCAACGAATAAAACATTATCTAATTGGATTGCAGAACTTCAACGGGAAGGCATAAATTTAATGGTTGCATTGAGAAAAGCGAATGTTAGTATAGAATCACTTTTCAGAACATCTAATCAAGAATTACAACAAGCACGTTCATATTTGCGAACAATTCATTCTGTAAAAGGAATGACATTAGAGGCAGTTTTAGTATTTCTCTCTAAAAGAGCTGTTCATACGAACTATACGACTATTTTGAATGATTCAGCCAAATACTGTATTCATAATAATGAAGAACTCCGTATTGTGTATGTAGCTTGTACACGACCTAAAAAGTTGTTATGGGTAGCCGTTCCTGCAGACGATATTGATTGTTGGAGGAAGAAACTATCTCTCTAAAAGGCACTATATAAAAACAGACGATGCTGTATTGCTATCGTCTGCTTTTTGTCATACATTTATTTATCTGGCAATAACTTACATAATGCCGGGTCGTTCTTTATGCGTTCCAGTTCATCGGCTACTATCTGTTTCACATCTGCCTTGATACGATTGTAGTTTTCCTGCACCGTTTCTTTCATACGGTCATTACCGTTTTCGTCCGTGAAGTCGGTAATGACAGGGATTTTCTGATAACGGCTCTCTTCCTGCTTTACCTTTTCCGAGTCCACCACAATCTCACAGTGAAAAATCTTCTGTTCGATACGCTCTCCGAAATTATCAGCCACAGCTCCCACGAACATACCCTGTGTCAGTCCCGAAATCTTGCTTGCGGGAATGAGGCTGTCCATCTGGGTATTGATGGAAGTGGATTTGTCGTTCCTGTTAATGGTGATGCTCTGCCGCTTTTGCAGCACTTTGCCAAAACGCTCGGACAGATTCTTTGCCGTTTCTCCCACTACCTGCCCTGAAAACAGATTGCCGACCGTGTTCATCACGACTTTGGCTTCCTTGTCGCCATAGTCGCGAACCAACTGCGAAAAATCCTGAAAGCCTAACAACACGGCAACCTTGTTGCTTCGTGCCGTCGCTATCAAATTGTCCAGACCCTTGAAATAGATAGTCGGCAACTCGTCTATGATTATCGAGGATTTGAGTTTGCCTTTCTTGTTTACAAGTTTGACAATACGGCTGTTATACAGACCGAGTGCTGCACCGTAAATGTTCTGGCGGTCGGGATTATTTCCCACGCATAGGATTTTCGGCTCATCGGGATTGTTGATGTCAAGCGTAAACTCACTGTCCGACATCACCCAATAGAGTTGGGGTGAAATCATACGCGAGAGCGGAATTTTGGCAGAAGCAATCTGCCCCTGAAGCTGCTCCGCCGCCCCTCCGAGCCACGCATCCATGAATGGAGAGAGGTAGTTTTCCAATTCCGGATAACTCGTCAGTATAGGGAAATATCTTCGTACCTTCTGTTCAGGAACTCCACCGCATGAGGAAAGGTGCAATACTTTCCGTTTTGGTATATTTTGAGATACCAAATAATCGCGGCAAAGAGAATTATGGGCGATTCCACGAAGAAGTCGCCCTGCTTCTGCACCCATGTTTTGTTGAGGTTGAGCATTATCGTGTAGGCACTCTCGTAAGCGTCCGTAATATCCTCCATGAAGTCGGGGTGTATGGGGTTGCACCTGTGGCTTCTTCGCGGGTCATCGAAGTTGATTACGTAGAATTTCGGCTTTACCTTATACCCGTCCAGATGATTTATCAAGTGGTTGTAAGCGATTGTAGAGAGGTCTGCAAACTTGAAATCGTAGATATACATCGAGTAACCCTTCTCAATCTGCTGCTTTATGTATGAATTGACCACGGCGTATGATTTTCCGCTGCCCGGAGTTCCGAGAACGATGGAAGCCCTGAACGGATTGATGATGTTTATCCATCCGTCGTTCCACTTCTTCCTATAATAAAACCGTGTCGGCAGATTGACCGAATACTCGTTTTCTATAAGCCGTGTTTCCTGCTGAAAGGATTCGTTCTCGTTGTTGAAAACATCGTCCATCAGGTTTGTCTTCAGCAGGCGGCTCATCCACGTTCCCGCCATAAGCAGGCATACATATCCTGCGGCTATCGTAACCGTATATAGTGCCGTATTAGCCACAAGAGGCAACGGCTAATCGAGTATCCACCAGTTGAAAAAGAACAATAGGATACCCGTACCGAGCGACACCCATATCTTCGTCCAAGTGATTTTCTCGTCCTTTACCCCCTTTGTACCCAGACAGGACAATGCCAGCAGTACCAGTGCAAAAAGTTTCGTGTAAAGAATGGAGCGGAACAATCCGGCAGTGCGGTCGAAATTCATCAGAATCCTGTCCACGACACCTATGTCCACACCCCACAGCCGTATCGCCTCATAGCAATACCAATAAAGGTGCATTACCACCAACAATATACTCACTGCCCGGAGAAAATCCATGATTTTCGCCAAAGCCCTTAAATCGTCTTCCTGTTGCATAATTTCAATTTTTAGATTTTACGTTGATTTTTCTTTTTCTTCTTTCTTCTGAGATTGCGGGCAAAAGCTTCTTCCTGTGCGTCCGTTCCCGAAGAATCACCGGATAGCAGTCCCAAGCCGGAAGTGTATTCCCACTCTTCGCCCACGCTGTCCCCGACAGCCATCGCAGAAGTATTGTCCGACGGAAGTGTAAGCGGTATCGGCATCTCTCCTGCAAACGGCAGTGTGAAATGTTCCTGCAAGGCATTGGCGGAAAGTTCCTTGCCCATCCGTGAGCCGTTCAACACGCAGCCCGTGCGGTGGTCTATGAATGTCGCCCCGTAAATACGCCCGGTATCGGTGAAGCGGAATACCGTATCTATGCCCTTGTCATGCAGCAGCCGGACAAATTCCTCCTTGTGGAAGGTCTTTTGCAGTGCTGCAAGGACAGTCCGTTTTGTCATTTCGGCGAGTTTCTTCTCCTTGATATACTCCTTTGATTTGGCACATCTGGCTTCCACCGCTTCATACCCCGTACCCTTTCCGATGCGGGACGATTTGAACGGATTGCCTACCTTGTTCCCGGCATCATCCGTGGCGGAATAGACCAGCCCGTGGTACTCCCGACCATTCACGATGCCACGCGGTTCCTCCACTGCCACATTGTAGAGCGAGAGCAATGCCCGGTATTCTCCCATCGACTGAAAACGGTATGTGGCAAGCACTCCCTTGACGGTATTCGCTACCTGCTTTCCCACATCCCCAGCCGATATGTCCACCTTTCGCAACGGATTGTCCTGCCGGTTGCGCTTGCGCTCCGCCTTGTGCAGTCCGTATTTTTCCTCCATCTCTCTCGTGATGGTTTTGCTCCTGTGAAAATTGTAGGCATTGTTCAGGCAACGCCCGTTTTCATCCACCCGAATGGATACGATATGCAGGTGATGGCGGTCTATGTCCTCGTGCTTGAACACTATATACGGCTGACTGCCGTACCCCATCTTCTCCATATATTCCCTTGCAATGCCCTCCAGCTCGGTGTCTGTCAGACGGTCATCGGGATGGGGGTTCAACGATATATGGATAACCGGTTTCTCGGTGCGGATATGAGGCGAAAGATAGCGGCTGAAATCCTCCATCGCACGAGCGATGTCCAGCTTGCCCGTGCAGTTGTCGAAGATTTTGTTGGTGGCAAGCAACCGTCCTTCCTCCTTGTTTATCTTCTCCCCGTTGTACGCCAATGCACCATAAAGTGAACTTCCTATACTGATTTTTGCGACCATCGGGCTTCAAAATCTTTGGTAAGTTGAACAATATCGTGGCTGATGGCGACCAGCTCCAGCGTACATTTTTCCAATTTATACAGCAATGCCATTGCCTTTTTCTCGGAAAAATGGCTCTTCAGTTCCTTCACTACTTGGTTGTAATTGTTCCCGACGGCACGGTATTGTGCGTGAAAAGAGGAAAGCCGTGTATAGTATTCCACGAGGTTCTTGTCCTCTGTCAGCACACGGAACGGCAGCCCGAAGAAGTGCGCCTTGATGAATACAGACCGTGCCGATACGCCTGAACGCTCGAACATCAAGAGGAAACGGTTGTGTTCTTCCTCGTTGAAACGGACAGTGTAGCGGAACACTGCCGGGTCATTCTTGGGGATTCTCCCCGTCCTGTTTTTTCTTTTTTCTGTCATATTACTTTGGATTTAGTGGTATCACGACATAAGCCACCGCTTTTGATATTCCCAACCGGAGGTTTCAGACAGGCTTCCCGACTTCGGAGAGGAAGCCAGCCCCCTGCAAGGGCAAGGGACTTTTCGCGATGCTCAAAACATTTTGAGCCGCTGAAAAGATACCTTGCTGTGTTCCGGTGAACACAAAAATCCGCCTTCGGACGGATTGGGGGCAAACTGTCTGTAACAGCCGATGAAACATCGGCGGCGTTCCTTGTCGCTTGGGCGCAAAATTACTGCTATTATACGCACGTAATCAAGAAATTACCTGTTCCACTCGCTGCCACCTGTGCCACTTGCTTCCACTTGGTTCCGACATGGTGTCGGTATGCAAAAATGCTTGTTTATTTGCAGACGAAATGGCTGACAAACCTGTATTACGGTTATTCGGACAGCCGGCAGACAGATGTTCGTATCATACGGCTGACACACCGACAGACCTGCAAGTAAGATTGCCAGTGTGTCATACGGCAAACCGATATACAGACAAATCATAATGCCAGCTGCCGGACATACGGATATATGTATTTGCCTACAGGTACGCACACCATAACATATACAGGTCGTACAGCCGGAGGTCAGATAATCTGACCAATGGTTTGACAGGACGACAAAGAAACAGACAAACAGGCTGTATGCCTGAAATAATAACATAAGTATCAACCATAAAAAAAGAAAAGCGTATGAAGAAAGATCCGATTTTTATTGCCTTCTCTACCCAGAAAGGCGGTGCAGGAAAAACGACACTTACCGTACTGACGGCAAGTTTCCTCCACTATGTAAAAGGCTACAATGTAGTCGTGGTGGATTGTGATTATCCGCAGTTCAGCGTTACGGACATGAGAGAACGAGACCTGAGGAATGTTGAACGCAACCCCTACCTGAAAAAGCTCGCTTTCGAGCAGTTCAAGAAAATTTCCAAACGGGCGTACCCGATATTGGAGAGCCGTCCCGAAGATGCCATCGAAACCGTCAAGTGCCTCCTTGACACTGACACCCCGCCCGATTTCATCTTCTTTGACTTTCCCGGTACAGTGAATAATCACGGGGTCATCAACACCATCGCCACGATGGACTATATCTTTTGTCCGATAGCGGCTGACCGTGTGGTTATGGAAAGTTCCCTGACCTTCGCCGGGCTTGTGAATGACACGCTCGTCAGTACGGGACAATCCAACATCAAAGGTCTGTATCTGCTATGGAACATGGTGGACAAAAGGGAAAAGACCGACCTCTACGATATTTACGAGAAAATTGCAGGGGAAATGGGGCTTACCATACTGAAGAACTTTATCCCGGACAGCAAGCGTTTCCGTAAAGAGGGTCCGGAAGACGGGGACAAAGCCTTGTTCCGCTCGACACTCTTCCCTCCCGACAAACTGTTGTGCCGTGGCAGCAACATCGATGCCCTTGTGGAAGAAATCCTCTCGTTGGTAAAAGCAAAACCGTAAGCTATGGCAAAGAAACTTGATGTGAACATAGATGCAGGCAATTTCTTGGAAGCCTTCCGCCCGGAACTGCCCCCGTCCGCCACCCGCAGGGACAGTGGCAAGGAAACCGGCAACGGTACGGCGGCAGAACCCACACGGGAATCCGGCGGAGAAAAACGGGCACGTCCCGTAAAGCAGACAGCCGTACCCATAGAGGAAGAATATCTGGAGCGTTTCATCAGGACATCCCGCACTCCCGCCCGTTCCGGTAAGATGGCTTATGTATGCAAGGAATACCACGACCGCATCATGCGTATCGTACAGGTTATCGGGAAAGGAGAACTGTCCTTGTCAGGCTACATCGACCACGTGCTGACACAGCACTTCATCGAATATGAGGAGGCTATCAAGAAACTGTACAAAAAGAATTATGAAGATGTTTATTAACAACCATTAAAACAGCAATAAAATGAAAGGTTTAAGAAAATTATTCAGAAATACGGGCAAGGCAACCTCATCCCGTACAGAAAATGGCTATTCACGTTATCTGGAGGCAAAAGAAATCGAAGTACGCCAATGTGTATATATCAGCAAAGAGACACATGGCAAAATCAAACGGATTGTCCGCACACTCTCGGATGGCATGACAATAGGCTGTTACATTGACAATGTGCTTAAAGAGCATATCGAACTCCACCGTGATGAAATCAACGCAAGACTGCGCAACAGCAGTCCCGATTTGCTCTGATGCCCATGACGAATGTACTGATAGCCATCCTGCTCCTTTATAATATGTGGCTGGTCTTTTACCTGCTGCATGAAAAGAGACAGGAGCGACAAGATGAGAAACCGGAAAAGGCTTCAAGGCAGATGGAAGCGGAAAGCGACACGAATATCGTGGGCAAAAGCCTGTTCAAGATGTCCAAAGGTAGGACGACCGGAGACACGGCAGTTCCACAAGCTACCGTTTCCGTTGAAGGTAAAGCGATTGAGAAAGACGATATTACCTTTGCAGACGAATCGGAGAAACAGCCGTCCATGCGCTTGCCTGATGAGGAGCTGGACACTGCTTTCAGCGATACACGCCTTTCCGATGTACCTGTGGAATATGCGGGCGGAGAAGAGGAAGAAGCCGGGGAATATGCCAGTGGAGCGACCATCGAAGACATGAACGAGGCAATCCGCACGGCTGGCAATACCGAAGCGACAGACTCCGAGAAGCGTAAAGCCGGAGAAGTGTTCCACGAAATGAAGGGCAATGAACTGTATGAGACAGTGACAGCAAAAAGACCTGCCATTGTCGGAAAGATAAGGGAACTGATCGACCTTTATGAGAATAAGCCTACTATCTCAAAAGGGGGGAATAAGAAGGTCAGGTCGGTCGGGTCCCAAACTATACCCGTCTTGTCGGATAACATTGACGACTTCGACATCCGGGATTTTGTCTGACAATTAAAAACGAAAAGCGATGAAAGAAAAAGATTACGGGTAGTTGTACCCTAAAACAGCACCACTAAATCCAAAAGTAAAAACAGTATCAACCCGTCGGAGGGACTATCCACCCCTCCGGCACAAAAAAAACAGTTTATTATGACAAAAAAGATTTTCTTGTTCGCAGCCCTTATTCTGGCTGCAAGTTCAGCCTTTGCACAAGGTAACGGCATGGCAGGTATCACGGAGGCAACGAGTATGGTAACATCCTACTTCGACCCCGTAACAAAATTGATTTACGCTATCGGTGCAGTCGTGGGACTCATCGGCGGCGTGAAAGTGTACGGGAAGTTTTCTTCGGGCGACCCCGACACGAGCAAGACGGCTGCAAGCTGGTTCGGTGCGTGTATTTTCCTCATCGTGGCTGCAACCATTCTCCGTTCTTTCTTCCTTTAATTCCAAAACAGAGGAGACAATGGAATATACCATCAACAAGGGTATAGGACGCTCGGTTGAGTTCAAGGGTCTGAAGGCGCAGTACCTGTTCATATTCTGCGGCGGTCTGCTGGCGGTCTTCGTCCTGTTTGTCGTGATGTATATGGCAGGTGTCGGGCAAACCGTCTGCATAGGCTTCGGGGCGGTATCCGCCTCCATCCTCGTGTGGCTCACGTTCCACCTGAACCGCAAGTACGGGGAACACGTTCTGATGAAGCTCGCTGCTTCCAAGAGCCGTCCCCGTTACATCATCAACCGGAAAGCCCTCTCCCGATTATTCACAACCAAAAGAAGAAAGGAGACAAAGCGATGAGAAACATTATGAAAGCCGCCACGCTGGAAAGCAAGTTTCCGCTCATGAGTGTGGAGAACGGCTGTATCGTGTCGAAAGATGCCGACATCACGGCCGCTTTCGAGGTTACGCTTCCAGAAATCTATACCGTCACGTCGGCGGAATACGAAGCCATACACGGGGCGTGGTGCAAGGCTATAAAGGTGTTGCCTGACTACTGTATCGTCCACAAGCAGGATTGGTTTGTCAAGGAGAACTACAAGCCGGAACTGCAAAAGGAGGATATGAGCTTTTTGAGCCGCTCTTTCGAGCGGCACTTCAACGAGCGACCTTTCCTGAACCATAAGTGCTACCTGTTCCTGACGAAGACGACGAAAGAGCGCAACCGCAGGCAAAGCAATTTCAGTACGCTGTGCAGGGGCTTCATCATTCCGAAAGAGGTTGGCGACAGGGACACGGCTTTGAAGTTCCTCGAAGCGACGGATCAGTTCGTGAGGATTATGAACGACTCCGGCTTTGTCCGCCTGCGTCGCCTTTCCGATGAAGAGATTACCGGGACGAAAGGGAAAGCGGGACTGATAGAGCAATACTTCTCCCTGTCCACGGAAGAGGCGACCTGTCTGCAAGACATCGCCCTTTCAGCCGGAGAGATGCGTATCGGGGACAAACGGCTTTGCCTGCATACCCTTTCGGATGTGGACGATATGCCGTCAAATGTAGCCACGGACAGCCGTTATGAGCGGCTGTCCACCGACCGGAGCGACTGCCGCCTGTCGTTTGCCAGCCCGCTCGGTCTGCTGCTCCCGTGCAATCATCTGTATAACCAGTATATCTTTATCGACAACAGCGACGAGAACCTGAAACGCTTCGAGAAGTCCGCCCGCAATATGCAGTCGCTCTCCCGTTACAGCCGTTCCAACGCCATCAATCAGGAGTGGATCGAGGAATATCTGAACGAGGCACACAGCTTCGGTCTGACCTCCGTCCGTGCCCATTTCAACGTGATGGCGTGGGGCGAGGACGCGGACGAGATGAAACGGATAAAGAACGATACGGGCAGCCAGCTTGCCGCAATGGAGTGTACGCCCCGGTACAACACGGTGGACTGCCCGACCTTGTTCTGGGCAGGCATACCCGGCAATGAGGCGGATTTTCCGTCCGAAGAGAGTTTCTACACGTTCATCGAGCAATCGGTCTGCCTGTTCACGGAGGAGACCAACTACCGGAGTTCGGTATCGCCTTTCGGGATGAAGATGGTGGACAGGCTGACGGGTAAGCCGCTTCATCTGGACATCAGCGACCTCCCGATGAAACGGGGCGTGACGACCAACAGGAACAAGTTCGTCCTCGGACCTTCCGGCAGCGGCAAGTCGTTTTTCATGAACCATTTCGTGAGGCAGTACCACGAGCAAGGCTCCCATATCGTCATCGTGGACACGGGTAACAGTTATCAGGGCTTGTGCGAGATGATAAACCGCAAGACGCACGGGGAAGACGGTATCTATTATACCTATACCGACACGAATCCCATATCGTTCAACCCCTTCTTCACGGAGGACAAGGTTTTCGACATCGAGAAAAGGGAAAGTATCAAGACCCTGCTGCTCACGCTGTGGAAGAAGGATAACGAACCCGCCACACGCGCGGAGGAGGTAGCTCTCTCCAATGCGGTATCCCTCTACATCTCCCGTATCAGGGAGGATGACAGCATCGTACCCTCTTTCAATTCGTTCTACGAGTTTGTAAAGACGGAATACAGTATCAGGCTGGAGGAAAAGAAAGTGAGGGAAAAAGACTTCGACCTTGCCGGATTCCTCAATGTGCTGGAACCGTATTACAAGGGAGGCGAATATGACTACCTGCTCAATTCCGACAAGCAGCTGGACTTGCTACACAAGCGGTTCATCGTCTTTGAAATTGATGCCATAAAGGATCATCCTATCCTGTTCCCGGTAACGACCATAATCATTATGGAACTGTTCATCAACAAGATGCGAAGGCTGAAAGGTATCAGGAAGGTCATTGCAATCGAAGAGGCTTGGAAGGCTATCGCTTCGGCAAACATGGCATCCTATATAAAGTACCTCTACAAGACGGTCAGAAAGTTCTACGGCGAGGCGATTATCGTGACGCAGGAGGTGGAAGACATCATTTCTTCCGAGATAGTCAAGGAGTCCATCATCAACAACTCCGACTGTAAAATCCTGCTTGACCAACGCAAGTTCATGAACAAGTTCGACGCGATACAGTCGCTTTTGGGACTTACCGACCAGGAGAAGGCGCAGGTACTCTCCATCAATCAGGCGAATGACCCTTCAAGGCTGTATAAGGAGGTCTGGATAGGCTTGGGAGGAACGCAGTCTGCCGTCTATGCCACAGAGGTCAGTACGCAGGAGTATCTGGCGTACACGACCGAAGAGACGGAAAAGATGGAGGTGTATGCCCTTGCTGAAAAGTTGGGCGGGGACATAGAGGCGGCTATCCGCCAGATAGCCGAAAAGAGAAAGGAACAGAAACAATAACGGTTAAAACAAGGAAAGTATGAATATGACAAGAAGACAAGTGCTGCTGATGGGCAGCTATCTGATAGGAATGGCAAGCCTGCTGCTTCAAGGCTGTGCCGGAGGTAGCGAACAAGCCAGAGACCGCCTTTGCGGGAATTGGGAAAGCGTGGCGGGCAAGCCCGACATCCTGATTTACAAGGAGGGCGAAGCCTACAAGGTTACGATATTCAAGCGGTCGGGACTGAGCCGGCAGATGAAGCCCGAAACCTACCTGCTGCAAGAGGAAGAGGGCGGCAACCTCTTTATCAACACCGGCTTCCGTATCGACGTGGCTTATAATGAAGCTGCCGATGTGCTGACCTTCTCGCCCAACGGTGATTATGTACGCAAGAGCAGCGAACCGGCAGAAAAAGAAGGAGCGAGCCTATGAACACGGAACTCAACCACAAGGCAGGCTTGGAAAGCGAAGCGTTCCGCCATATGGCTCACGAACCGGGTTACAGAAAATTGAACGCATTGTCGGAGCAGGCGGAAGATATGCTGCACAAGGGCAATTACAATGGTGTATCGAGAATGTTGCGGATTTACCATGAATCGGAAACCGTCGTGGCGGAGATAGCCCGTCTGATACAGAAATCGGATTTGTGCCGCACACCCCGACAGGCTGCCGAAAGTGATGTCCGGGAACTTTACGGGAGATTGGCGGAAACACGCCTTGCTGAACAAGGGCGCAAAGGGCAGGCTGAAATGGCTCCGGAACAGGCTGACCGGGTAAATGTCCTGATTGCAATGCACACATTTATGTTGAGCCACCATGTGCAACGTCATCCCGAATGTGGTATCGTCCCGCCTGACAATAACGATGTAAAGGAGGCTGTCCGTGTCTTGGATGCGGATACCCGGGCAAGCGAAAGGGCATTTTCGGGACTTTACCATTTCCTTATGGAAGGCAGTCAGCCGTCTATGTATGCCCTGTTGCGGTACGATATGGCGGACGATTACAGGCTGCACAATCTGCTGGACAGCGGATTTGTTGATTCAGCGGCATTGGAAAGGGAATACGGAAAACTGCCGGACTTCCTTGAACTCGATGCCCGACTGACCCGCAAGGCGGAAAAGGCATTGGAGAGCCTTTGCAAATGCCCTCCCGTGCCGTATCTGGAAAAGCTGAACGAAGAATTGGAAAAGTTGGAACGGCTGGCGCATAGCCCCGACAACATCGATGCCCCGTTCATCAACCGTGATTTCCTCGCCAAGTACGGCATAGACCGCAGTTCTCCCGTGGAAGAAAGGACAAGGCAGGTGGAAACCGCCTATCGGAAACTTGACGCAAGGTTTGTCAGGATGACCGGACGGCGACCGTATGCAGACGACCTCTTCGGGACTGTGAAACCGAAAGCGGAGATTAAGGAAGCCGGGACGGACAAACCGGAACGGCAAAAGCCCAAAGGCAGGAGAATGGGATTTTGAAAACAATTTTATAAACCATAAAAGAGAAACAGATATGAAATCGAAAATTTTAATATTATGCTGCCTCTGCCTGCTGTGCACGGGCAAGGCAAACGCACAGTGGGTCGTAACCGACCCCACCAATCTGGCGCAGGGTATTATCAACGCGGCGAAGAACATCACGCAGACCACCACGACAGCCAAGAACATGATCAGCAACTTCAAGGAGACGGTCAAGATTTATGAACAGGGCAAGAAATACTACGACGCCCTGAAAAAAGTGAACGACCTTGTCAAAGACGGCATCAAGGTGAAGAACACCATCCTTATGGTGGGCGAGATTTCCGACATCTATGTAACCAGCTTCCAACTGATGTTGCAGGACGAGAACTTCACACCGGAAGAGCTTACGGCAATCGCCTTCGGCTACACGAAGTTGCTGGAGGAGAGCAACAATCTGCTCAAGGAGATGAAGGACGTGGTAAACATTACCACCCTGCAAATGACAGACAAGGAGCGTATGGACGTGGTGGACAGATGCTATAACTCCATGAAGCGTTACCGCAATATGGTATCGTACTACACGAACAAGAATATCTCCGTCAGTTACCTGCGGGCAAGGAAGAAGAGCGACGTGAGCCGTGTCATGTCGCTGTATGGAAACGCTGACGAAAGGTATTGGTAATATGGGCGGAGAATTTGACAACCTGCACCAGATACTGCGTGTCCTCTACGACGAGATGATGCCGCTGTGCGGTGATATGACCTCCGTGGCAAAAGGACTGGCTGGACTGGGTGCACTGCTCTATGTGGCTGTCCGGGTATGGCAGTCGCTTGCCAAAGCCGAGCCGATAGACGTATATCCTATGCTGCGCCCTTTCGCTCTCGGTATTTGTATTATGTTTTTCCCCACACTGGTTTTGGGTTCAATGAACGCTATTCTAAGTCCGGTCGTGCAGGGAACGCACAAGATGCTCGAATCCCAGACATTCGACATGAACAGCTATCAGGAACAGAAGGACAAGCTGGAATACGAGGCTATGGTACGCAATCCCGAAACGGCATTCCTCGTGTCGAATGAGGAATTTGACAAGCAGTTGGAGGAATTGGGCTGGTCGCCTTCCGACATGGCGACAATGGCGGGTATGTATATAGAGCGTGGTGCTTATAACATGAAAAAGTCCATACGCGATTTTTTCCGTGAGGTGCTGGAACTCCTATTTGCCGCTGCCGCACTCATCATAGACACGCTGCGTACCTTTTTCCTTGTGGTGCTG
The DNA here is from genome assembly GCF_000233955.1 of Paraprevotella clara YIT 11840. GTDB lineage: Bacteria > Bacteroidota > Bacteroidia > Bacteroidales > Bacteroidaceae > Paraprevotella > Paraprevotella clara. Next base: position 18,358 of record NZ_JH376586.1, on the reverse strand, counting down.
TCCATTCTGGGACCGATAGCCTTTGCCATCAGCGTGTGGGACGGCTTCCATTCCACGCTGTCGCAATGGTTCTGCCGCTACATACAGATATACCTGTGGCTGCCCGTTTCCGACCTGTTCAGCACGATACTCGCCAAGATACAGATACTGATGCTTCAGAATGATATAGAAGCCTTGCAGACAGACCCGAACTTCAGTATCGAGGCAAGCAACGGCGTTTACATCACATTTCTCATCATAGGTATCGTGGGCTATTTCACTATCCCGACAGTGGCTGGCTGGATTATCAATGCCGGAGGTGGAATAGGCAACTACGGTCGCAATATAGGTACAGCCGCAGCATTGGGCGGAAGTGTAGCCGGAGCGGTAGGCGGTAATGCGGCAGGACGTGCCGGGAAATTGGTCAAGGGAGCCGGAAGCATGGCGAAGTCCGCAGCCGGGAAACTGTTCAGAAGAAGTTAAACCTGTTAAAAGCAAATTATTATGGAATTTAAGTCATTGAAGAATATCGAAACATCCTTCAGGCAGATACGCCTGTTCGGGACAGTGTTCGTTGCCGCCTGTTCGCTTGTGGTCATCTGTTCCGTGTTCAGCGCGTTCCGCTTTGCGGAGGCGCAGCGGCAGAAAATCTATGTCTTGGACAACGGCAAGTCGCTGATGCTCGCGCTCTCGCAGGATATGTCGCAGAACCGCCCGGCAGAGGCGAGGGAACACGTCCGACGCTTTCACGAGCTGTTTTTTACGCTGTCTCCCGAAAAGAGTGCTATCGAGCATAACCTCAAACGCGCCCTGCTCATGGCGGACAAGAGTGCCTATAACTACTATGCCGATTTCACGGAGAAAGGTTATTACAACCGTATCATCGCGGGCAATATCAATCAGGTGTTGCAGGTGGACAGCGTGGTGTGCAGTTTCGACAACTACCCGTACAGTGCGACCGCATACGCACGGCAGATGATTATCCGTGAGAGCAACGTGACCGAACGGAGCCTTGTCACTTCGTGCCGTCTGCTGAACGCCACGCGGAGCGACGACAACCCCAACGGGTTTACCATAGAGGGTTTTACCATTTTAGAGAATAAAGATTTACGAACGATTGAAAGATAGAAGCATGAAGAAAACAATAAAACGGATTACCGGATGGCGCGACGCCCTTGAAGGACGGTTGCGCGAGCGTCTGGAGTCGCTTTCCCCGAAAGCACGTCTTACGACCGTCCTCGTGATGTTCTCGCTCTTCGCCGCGGGTTGCCTCGTGATGCTGGCGGCAGCCGTATGCGACTTCGGCAAGGGCAAAGGACAACGGCTGGAGATGGAACATATAGAGAAGCTGGAACTTCCCTCCCGTGAACGGGGCATAGTACCTTATGACTATGATACGGAAGTTCCCGATTGTGAAACCGAAGCCGGCATGATACCGGCTGAAAAACTCGTTGCCTATGAAGTGGAATGAACTGATGAGAAGGAAACCTGACGGGGAGAAAGGGAACACCCCGAAAGAGCCTCTGACGGAGGCACAAAGGCAGAAGCGAAAGAAGATGCTGGTCTATCCGCTTATGGGACTTATGTTTCTCGGTTTGATGTGGCTGATTTTCGCACCTTCGGCAGAGGAGAAGGCAGCGGAACAAGCCGGAACGGGCTTCAATACCGATATGCCGCTTCCGACGGATGCCGCCATTATCGGGGACAAGGAGAAAGCCTACGAGCAGGCAAAACTCGAAGAGCAGAGGCGGGAAAGAAACCGTGCCGTGCAAGACCTTGCCTCTTTGTTTGAAAGCGAAGAGGGAGAACAGGAAAGCAAGGACAGCGAGGAGGATTATGACCTGCTCAATCCGGGCGGCTCGTCTTCGGGCTACACGGGTGGCGGAAACCGGACTCCGACGGCGATACACTCGTCGGCAAGTGCCTACCGGGACATCAACGCCACATTGGGCAACTTTTACGACAGTCCCGAAGAAGACCCCGAAAAGGAGGAACTGCAAAAACGGGTGGAAGAATTGGAGGCGATGATGGAGCAACAGCAGGAGCAGCCCTCGTCTATGGACGAGCAGATAGCCTTGCTGGAGAAGTCCTACGAATTGGCGGCGAAGTACACCGGAAAGAACGGTCAGCAAGAGAATACGGTTACGGAGGAAAACGAGAAACCGACAGTCCGAAACGGGAAGGCGGTGGCTATGCCGGTCGGTCAGGTCAGGGAACGGGTCGTGTCCTCGCTGGCCCGACCGATGAGTGATGCGGAATTTGTCGCCGGATATACGGATGAACGGAACTTCGGGTTCAACACCGCCATAGGTATGACGGACGAAGAAAGCAAGAATACCATTGCCGCCTGCGTCCATGCCGACCAGACGATTACCGACGGGCAGGCGGTACGCCTGCGGTTGCTGGAGCCAATGCGTTTGGCAGGCAGGATTATCCCCCGTAACACGGTTGTCGTGGGCGGTGCAAGGGTACAGGGTGAACGGCTCGGTATCGAACTCACCTCGATTGAATATGGAGGGACGATTATTCCCGTGGAGCTGGCTGTATTCGACAGCGACGGTCAGGAGGGTATCTTCATCCCCGGTTCTATGGAGATTGATGCCGTCAAGGAGATTGCCGCCAACATGGGCAGTTCGCTCGGTTCAAGCATCAACATATCCACCAATGCCGGGGCGCAGCTCGCTTCCGACTTGGGCAAGGGTGTGATACAGGGCACGAGCCAGTATATCGCCAAAAAGATGCGTACCGTGAAAGTCCACCTGAAGGCAGGCTACAAAGTCCTGCTCTACCAATACGAAAACTGATTGATCAACTTTTTTATAAACCACTAAATCCAAAGTAAAATGAAAAGAATATTTTTAATGTTCGCCCTCTCGATGGGCATTGTATGTGCCACAAACGCACAGGAAGTGAAAAACGGCAGCAACGGTAACAACGCCTCGCAGGTTACGGAAGAGGTTACGGCAACCGCAGAAGAAACGGCGGCAGGGCAGACGGAGAAACTGAAATTGGAAAAGGATGTCTATCCGCAACAGACGGAGAACGGTGACTTGTATCACGGACTTTCCCGCAAACTGATGTTCGACCGCATGATACCCCCTCACGGATTGGAGGTTACTTATGACAAGACCGTCCATATCCTGTTCCCGGCATCTGTCCGCTATGTGGATCTGGGTTCGCCCAACCTCATTGCGGGTAAAGCGGACGGGGCGGAAAATGTCATCCGTGTGAAGGCTACCGTGAAGAACTTCCAAAACGAGACGAATATGTCCGTGATTACGGAGGACGGTTCATTTTATACCTTTAATGTGAAGTATGCCGATGAGCCACTGTTGCTGAACGTGGAGATGTGCGACTTCATCCACGATGGCGAGTCGGTAAACCGTCCGAACAACGCACAGGAAATCTATCTGAAAGAACTCGGAAGCGAAAGTCCCATGCTGGTACACCTGATTATGAAGTCGGTTCACAAGGAGGACAAGCGTATTGTAAAGCATATCGGCAGCAAGCGTTTCGGGATACAGTATGTACTCAAAGGTATCTATGTGCATAATGACCTGCTATATCTGCGTACGGAAATCAAGAACTCGTCAAACGTGCCTTTCGATGTGGATTATATCAACTTCAAGGTCGTGGACAAGAAAATGGCGAAACGTACTGCCATTCAGGAACAGGTACTGTTTCCTGTCAGAGCCTTCAATTATACCGTCCGTGTAGCGGGCAAACAGTCGGAACGCACGGTGTTCTGCCTGCCGAAGTTTACCATACCCGATGACAAACAGCTTGTTATCGAACTGTGCGAGAAGAACGGAGGTCGCCATCAGTCTTTCATCGTGGAAAACGGGGACTTGGTGCTGGCAAAGGTCATAAACGAACTGAAGGTACGCTGATATGAGAAAGGTGTTGTTATTGATGGTTTTGTCGCTTGCCCTGTTCACAGGGCAGGCACATGCCCAACGCTGTCTGCCAAAGATGAAGGGCATTGAACTTCGGGGCGGCATGGCAGACGGGTTCTACACGGGTGATTTGCAGAATGAAGCCGGATATTATTTCGGAGCGGCACTCTCGTCCTATACGAAAGGAGGGAACAAATGGATATATGGGGCGGAATACCTGCAACGCTACAAGCCGTACAGGGAGATAAGGTTGCCGGTATCGCAGTTCACGGCGGAGGGCGGCTTCTATTACAACTTCCTTTCCGACCGCAGGAAAATCATGTTCCTCTACATTGGCGGTTCGGCTCTTGTCGGGTATGAGACCGTGAATTGGGGCGAGAAACTGCTTTATGACGGCTCCCGGCTGAACAACAAGGATGCGTTCATATACGGCTGTGCCGCTACCCTTGAAATGGAGGTCTATCTGGCAGACCGTATTGCCTTGACCGCTTCCGTGCGTGAGCGTTTCCTCTGGGGAGGCAGCACGGGGCATTTCCATACGCAGTATGGATTGGGAATTAAATTCATCATTAACTGATTAAAAACGAAATGACAATGAAAAGAATGATAATCAATATGTGTATGTGCGGCTGTATGGTTGCCGCACTTGTCAGCCTGACCTCCTGCAATGACGAATTGGAGGTACAGCAGTCCTACGAGTTTACGGTGGAGACGATGCCCGTTCCGAAGGAGCTGGTGAAAGGAGAAACCGCCGAGATACGGTGCGAACTCAAACGGTCGGGAGAGTTTGCCGATGCACTCTACACGATACGGTATTTTCAGTATGACGGGGAGGGTTCGCTCTCTTTGGACAACAACCTGACCTTGCTGCCCAATGACCGCTACCTGCTTGAAAACGAGAAGTTCCGCCTGTATTATACCTCACAGTGCGACGAGTCGCAGAATTTCATCGTGGTCGTGGAGGACAATTTCGGCACGTCCTGCGAATTGGAATTTGACTTCAACCACGACAACGGGGATGAAGGCGAAGATGTGGACTCCGGTACTAATCCGCCGGTTATACACAAGCCGTTGGATTCGTTGGTTGTCGTAAAACCGTGGAGATAGCCTATGTCTATGATACAGATGAAAAGTACAAAGGAGAGCAATGAGAGGTACACGCCTCGTCATGCGGTATTGCCCATCATCAAATACCTGCCGTAAGAAGCGGTTATATGGTGTCCATTCGATACGGATAACAGCGAGTTCGTGTTGGCATTGAAGGAACACGGCTTCAAGGTCGTCCATTCGCATATCCTGACGGGAAAGGATTTCTTCGATTATGAGCCGGAATATTGGGACATCATCGTTTCAAATCCTCCGTTTGGCAACAAGAAGGAGATCTTTGAACGATGCCTGTCCTTCCGGAAACCCTTTGCCTTGCTGATGTCCAATATGTGGCTGAACGATGCAGCACCATACCGACTGTTCAAGGACAGGGAATTGCAGTTGCTTCTGTTTGACAAGCGGGTGCAATACAACAAGTTGGGTCGCCCCCCTTTCGGTTCGGGTTATTATTGCCACAAGATACTGCCCAAACAGATTATATTCGAGAATTTGCAGGTGTAAAAGGTGAGATGAGCCGTATGCACGGGGATATGGAAAGGCTGTTTGGAAAGACGGTAAATATGGAGTAGCCATATCTTAAAAACAAGACAGCCTGCCGGATTCCGTTCGGCAGGCTGCTTTTGATTTTGGGGTATTCCGATTACCGTATCGTTCCGCTTTTCACGGGAACACCATCCGGGAACATTTCCAACGTTCCTTTTTTCAGTCCCATTGGAAGCAGGACACAATCCAAATAGTTCCGATACTCCAGACCTTTCAAGTTTACCCCTGTAAGGTTATTGAATATCATTCCGACGGATAAGCCATCCTCGCTCTCCAATACCGTTTTACCGTTCTGTCTGATTTCCTCTTTCATAGAAATATACTTTTGTGCTTTAATCGCAGATTATAGACAATGGTTTCTTTGCTACTTTCTTTGTCCGCCCCTTGCTCACTGAAAGAAAGTAGCGGCGGCAAATGCCGCCACCGCTTAAAAAAGTCGGGTGTTTAATCCCGTTACCTCCGTAAAGATTTCCTCCAGCATATCGAAATATATCCCCTCGTATTTGGCGATGTCTTTCGTCTTGCTCTCGAAGGTCTTTTTGCTGAATGTCTTGCGGTAGAAACGCATATTATAGAGGTCTAACCCCTCGTCGTAAATGATTTCAAGGCGGTTGGCGGAAGTCTTGTTCCGTGAAAGGCTCATCAGTAAGCCGTTGCCCAAACCGATAAAATCCTTGCTGCCGGTCGTGAGTGCAAATCTATGTCCTCCCATCTGCTGTAAAATCGTCTGTGCTATCATAATATACTCTGTTTTATCTGTTCAATACTTGTTTTTGGGTGAGGGCGGTGTTTCCACCGCCTCACGCTGTTAATACTCTGTCAATTCGGCTATCTCGCTATGCCTGTGCAACCACTCTTTCACACACTCCATATTGTATTCGCTCGTGATGACTGCCGTATGGCTGTCTGTCTGCGTGAAACGGGTGCTTTCGTAGTCGTCTATCCACTCTTTGAGGGTTGCCACTCCCCAAAACTGCACATCACTGAAAATGCCGTTCAATTCCGTTATCGTTTCCTTGAACTTGACGATTATCGTTTGATAGGTTGCGTTCATTGTCTTTCCTCCTTTCCTTGCTTCTTGTTCTGCCACTTGTCCCTTGCGGTTCGGCACTCGTCCAATGTCGGTTTTACGCAGGAGAACAATTCTCCGTCCTCGCTTCGGTAGTCGTATTGCACAAGTGTCCGCTTGCGTCTGCCGAAACCCGATTGGAAACTTTCGTATTTCTCCGTACCTGCTTCCGTGCAGGTACTTACTCCGTTGATGGTCATTCGTGTTGTCATAATCGTCTATTTTTGAATAAATCTTTCCAAATATCTCTCTTGTATGCCGAGTGCTTCGGCATAGATACTTAATTGGGCGGCATAGCGGGTGCGGTAATAGCTTCTCTCCATTTCGTTCTTGGATTGTCCGATATGTGCCCTTATATCGTTCAAATGCCTTTTGACGATATACTTGTAGTAATGAAGCTTTCTCTTTCTGTCCATATCCTTATGTGTTATGTTATTAGAAGTGTACTGATAAAATTCTGTTCTTCATCACCATTTCGGGATTGCTTGTATAGCGTTGGTGCAGGTAGAAGTGGTGAGAGCCGAAGCCGTAAAGGAAGAACCTGTCAAGTTCGTGCTTTTCGGCAAACTCCTTTATACCTTTCCTTAACCCCTCCTCACTTGTTGTCAATGTGAGGAGGTTTACAAATTCAAGGAACAAAGTGGGGATTTTATCGTCCCACAGACAAACCATGCTTTCAATTCTTACTTCCATATCATTATCGTTTTAGAGTTTATACTATGCTGCTTTTCTCATTCGCTTGCGGATTAGGCTCATATTGCTGTCCACAAGGTCTATAATGCGGTCGTGGTACTCGGTGTTTTGGTTGCACGCTCCACGGCTTTGCACCACTTTGAATGTCTTTAACGACACTTCTATCGTTTCAATGCGTACCCCGTCTATGGTAGCCGAAAGGATGAGGGAGTTCTTTTTGAGGTAGTAGGAGTTAGACCACACGCAATGGTGCATTACCGTTCCTTCTTCCGCAAATTCCGCCACGCTTTCCAATACACGGATGTTCAGTGTTCCGTCTGTAAAGACAATACCGAAGAATTTGCCTTTGAGTTTGCGGTATTCCTTTTCGTACTTCTTCGCTTCCTGCTTCCGTTCCTTCAACTGCTCGCGTTCCCTCTGTCTGTCGCGTTTCCGTACCAACCTGTCGTGTTCGGCTTTGAGGTCGGTCGGGCAAACATACTTCGGGCTGTGCGTGTCCTTGCCGAAATGACGGAGCAAGTCTATCATATCGCACCACATAGAGCCGTCGGATATGGTGTAGCCGTTACGGATGCAGATTTTAATGGACGCCCAATAGTCCCCGATATTGAAAGTACGATGCAGATAATGGCGTAACATCGGATATTGTCCTGCTTTCATCAGTGTTTCCGCTCGGCTGTCGGTAAGAATGGCAGGGAACAACTCTTGCGGAGTGAGGTTGTGCAAGTCCCCATCAAAGCCGTTGCGTTTCAGTTCGGGTATGACCTTGATTGTCGGGTAGGTCTTGTATGCGTCAATGTCGTATGCCTTATGGCTCTTGTTACCCCTCAATGCAATATCACTCCATTCGTTCCACATATCGTAATATAGGGTGTGCATACTTCTGAGCCTTGCTATGATTTCCGACTTTCCGCTTGGTGCGAACCACCACTGCACTACTTCGTTTAATGAATATTCGGCAGGCTGTCCCACCTTGAAAGTTGCCCTTGCCATAAAGTAGCGTACCACCTGATAGCCTTTCCGTGTGGTGATGACTGAATAATATGCGTTCTCCCTGAATACCCGTTTGCGTGTATCAAGGATTTCAAGTTCCTTTCCGCAATGTGGGCAGGTGCATCCGCAAATGCTTTCGGCAAGTTGATGCTTGCTTTTCCATCGGTGTCCGCACTCGGTGCAAGTGATGATACCGCCTTTCGTGCGGTGTGCATAGTGCTTGAAACAATGCTCAAATGCGTATGCGGTCTGACTTTCGGTCGGTTTGGGCAGTCCGTTTGACAGACGGACTACCTCTTTCTGTATGCGTGTTCTCGGTTTCATAAGCCTAAATCAAATAATGAGGGTTGGACATTGGTTTCTTGCTTGGCGGTCGGCTTCTTGTTGCGTTCCTGCATCTTGCGGAGTTCGGCTTGCTGGTACTGCTCGACTGCTCTTTTTCGTGCTTCCGCCTTTTCCTCCTCCGTGAGTTCCACCGTGTGGTTTACCATCACTTGGCAAGAAAGGGGGTTTCCGACCTCTATATCATCCTCGTCATAGTAGTGGACTGCCATAGAGTACACCTCTCCGTCCGTGAAGCCGTTACAACCGCTCCGTTGCACCTCGTTGAGAATGTAGGTTACACAATCGTCTATGTTCTTGTCCTCCTTGCGGTATGCCACCGCAAAGAGTTTGTCCTCCGCTGCCCTTTGTTCCAAATAGGCTTGTATCGTTCTCTTGAAATGGTCTGTTGTCTTCATATCGTCAGTCGTTTTAATGGGTTACAGAATGGTCATTTTCAAAATCTCTCGCCAATAGATTGGCTCTACCTCGCTTAACAGAAAGTCCATGAAGTCCTCCCTTGCGTCCTTGCGGAGTTCTCGGAATAACTGCTGAAAGGTGCTGAAATTGCCGTTGATATAGGTTTCCACCATATACTCGAAGATGTTGTCCACCTCGTAATATCTGCACTGCTGTGATGCTGTCTTTGAATGTCTTTTCGTTTTCATATACTTGGATGTTAAATTGTTAATAACCATACGATAAAGCCGAAGAAGGCGATTATTGAAACAAGCGTAACAAACACGCCCAACACGATACGGAACACTCCTCAGATAACCTCGCCTGCAATGCCGATGACGGAAGCACCTACCCAAAGGATTGTACCGAAAATGGCTCTCAATAATGCGGTTGCCAATCTCCGCAATGTCTGCACTATGTATTGTCCTGCTTTCATATCCTTTTCGCTTTTTGATTTTTTATTTATGCGGATTTGAGAGCTGAGGGAGTTGAGTTTCGTTCTCTTTTTCGCCTCTCGTAATCCGACATTTTTTTTATGCGTCTTCCGGTCGCTTCGGTCGTTTTCGTTTCAGTTGCCCCATAAACGAAGCGGTTGGGGAAAACAAGGTTTTTTGAAAAAATACTACCCGACAACGGAGGTGTGGAGATTTTTTCAAAAACAGGAGGCTTGACCTTGTTTTACCGGCAAAACCCGAAGTTTCCTTTGCGACTGATAACGGAACGCCCTCGAAGCGATCCACTGAAGACGGATATGGAGGATGACGAAACAGAGGCGAAATTGAAAAGGAAAACCATTATGCTTTCGCCAGAATAAAAGAGAAGTGTATGAGTTACGAAGTATGCCGTACAGAACCGGCAATAAAGAATTGTCCCCCGTTACGGTACTCGCGAATTGAGTCGTAACGGGGGATATTTCTTTCGGTTATGTCCCTGTCGTAAAATGGTCGTTGAATTTATGAGGCGACGTTTTTACGATGAAATGGGATATGAAAACACTATATGCGGAAACCCGGATATTTATCCGATAAAATCCATTGGTATGTCATTTTTTTGAATTATTTTTGCAGTATAATAAGAGCAGGAGTTTTTTGAAGTTATGCAAAGCGCAGAGAACCTAAACATCTGTACTATAACTAATTCGTAACCCCTTTATGGGTAACGACAATAAATCTAACTCACTATCAGTCTCTTAATCTCTTTTTTTATCTTCAAGGAACAAATATCAAACATAGCAACATGAATTACGGATTTGTCAGAATTGCCACAGCCATCCCCGGCGTAAAAGTAGGAGATTGCAAATACAACGCGCAACAAATTGAAAGTTTGATTATTCAGGCGGAAGGTAAAGGCGTAGAAATCATTTGTTTTCCGGAACTTAGCATCACGGCTTACACTTGCGGCGACTTATTTGCCCAACAACTGCTGCTCGACGAAGCGGAAATGTGCCTTATCAGCATCCTCGACTTCACCCGCTCATTAGACATCATCTCTATCATAGGACTGCCTGTCGCTTACCACGGTACGCTGCTGAATTGTGCGGCAGTGATACAAAAAGGGAAGATTTTAGGGCTTATCCCCAAAACTTATCTGCCCAACTATAAGGAATTCTATGAACAACGTTGGTTCACATCCGGCGATGTGCACGGAAACAGCAATGTATTGATTTGCGGACAAATGGTGCCGCTGAGCCGCCACCTGGTCTTCAATACTCCCTCTTGCTGTTTCGGAGTGGAAATCTGCGAAGACGTATGGGCTCCCATTCCCCCCAGTTCCGAATTGGTACTCCAGGGAGCTGAAATCATTTTCAACCTCAGTGCAGACAACGAAGGCGTAGGCAAACAGGACTATCTCAAAGCCTTGTTGGCACAACAAAGTGCAAGATGTCTCGCCGGTTATGTATTCTCGGGGGCAGGATTCGGCGAAAGCACACAGGATGTTGTTTTTGCCGGTAAGGCACTTATCTACGAAAATGGAGTGCTGTTGGCGGAAAACGAACGTTTCTCTTTTAAAGAACAACTGGTTTACAGCGAAATAGACGTAGAATGCCTGCGTGCGGAAAGGCGTGTGAACACCACATTCAGCGCTTCTGTAGCCCGGTTGAAATCGCACGACGTCATACAGATAGACACCGAACTGTTTGCTTCCAAAAACATTGAATTAAGCCGTAAAGTCAATCCGATGCCTTTTGTTCCGGCAGGAAAGGCACTGAACGGACGGTGCGAGGAAATCTTTGCCATACAGATAGCAGGACTGGCCAAAAGATTGGTACATACACAAACCCAGACCGTAGTCATCGGGATTTCCGGCGGACTGGATTCCACCCTTGCCTTATTGGTCTGCACCAAAACGTTCGACAAATTGGGACTCTCGCGCAAAGGCATCGTCGGCGTGACCATGCCCGGCTTCGGAACCACCAACCGTACTTACACCAATGCCGTCAACCTTATGAAAAGCCTGGGGGTAACCCTGCGAGAAATCAGCATTAAAAAGGCCTGCATACAACATTTCGAGGACTTGAATTTCGACATGGCCAACCATAATGTGACGTATGAAAACGCACAGGCACGCGAACGTACGCAGATTCTGATGGATGTGGCTAACCAGATGAATGGCATGGTAGTGGGAACCGGTGACTTGTCGGAACTGGCTTTGGGATGGGCCACGTACAACGGTGACCACATGAGCATGTATGGCGTCAACGCCTCTATCCCCAAGACGTTGGTGAAACATTTGGTCAAGTGGGTGGCCGACAGCGTCATCGACGAATCCTCCCAAGCCACCTTGTTGGATATCGTGGACACACCGATCAGCCCCGAACTGATACCGGCAGACGAAGATGGCAACATCAGCCAGAAAACAGAAGACTTGGTCGGTCCTTACGAACTGCATGACTTTTTCCTATATTATACCTTGCGTTTCGGCTTCCGCCCGTCCAAGATATTCTATCTGACCCAATATGCTTTCGCCGGAAAGTACACTGACGAAACGATAAAGAAATGGCTGACAACGTTTTTCCGTCGTTTCTTCTCGCAACAGTTTAAGCGTTCCTGCCTGCCCGACGGTCCTAAGGTGGGAAGCTGTAGCCTGAGTCCTCGTGGAGATTGGCGAATGCCCAGCGACGCGTCGGCTACGGCATGGGTGGATGAATGCAATAATCTGTAAACCTGACCCCATATCAAAAAAAGAAACGGTGTGTTCCCCTCTTCTGGCGGAACACACCGTTTCTTTTTATTCCATCTGACACTTCCCTCTTCTACTCTCCATCGTCTTCAAACCTCAATGTCTCCACTTTCTCCAGTCTCGATTTTAGGCGTGGCATACTCCCTTTCCGGATGCGCAGCGTCATGCTGCAATCGTGTTCATACCCTTGACGGACAATAGACGGCTCTTCCTCCTTGACAATGCGCATGACGGAGTTCATGAAAGGATACTCAAAGAAAAACGTGATTTCCTCGTCCACAGTCTTTTCTATAATCCGGGCCGCCTGTATAGCCTCGATAGCCACCGCCTTGTAGGCTTGTATCAGACCGCTCGTCCCCAACTTGATTCCACCGAAATAACGGATGACGACAATCAAAACATCCGTCAGTCCGTAAGAATTAATCTGTCCCAGAATCGGCTTGCCCGCTGTGCCGGAGGGCTCTCCGTTATCATTGGCACGGAAATCCTTCCGTTCGTGTCCCAGCATATAGGCATAGCAACAATGGCGCGCATCGTAATACTTCTTTTGATAGAACTCCACTTGCTCTTTCACTTCGTCTACCGTATGCACAGGATGAATGAAAGCCAGGAACTTGCTCCGCTTCTCGCTATATTCTCCTTCCGCCGCTGCTGTTATCGTCTTATATACGTCATTTCCTTCCATATCCTTCCTATTCAAAAAACTCTGGCCGCCGGGTTCCACCGGCAACCGGAGTTGCAAAGATAATTATTTTTTCTTTATGAAAGTTTATGAATCACCAGTCCGCTGCGTAATTTAGGCTCGAACCAAGTAGCTTTTGGGGGCATGATTTTCCCACAATCCGCTATATCCATGATTTGTTGCATAGACACCGGATACAATGCTAACGCCATTTTCATCTCGCCGCTGTCGCAACGTCTTTTCAGTTCATCCAAACCACGCAGTCCTCCTACGAAGTCAATCCGCTTATCCCGACGTAAATCCTTAATGCCCAAAAGCTCATCCAAGATAAGCCGGCTACTGATAGTCACGTCGAGCACGTCTATCGGATCGTTTTCATCAAAACGTCCCGGAAGTACACGCAACCTGTACCATTTTTCATCCAGATAAAGCGAAAACTCATGCGGCTGCGCAGGTTTGTACGCCGAACCGCCCATGCAAGTCACTTCGAAATCCTTCTCCAAAGCCTGCAAGAACTCATCTGAGGTATAGCACCCCAGGTCTTTCACCACGCGGTTGTAATCCAAGATAGTCAGTTCGCTTGCCGGAAAGCACACGGCCATAAAATAATTGTATTCCGCCTCGGGGTGCGTCCCTCCATGGGCTAAAGCTTTCTCTTGTCCCACCAAAGCTGCCGCAGCCGTGCGATGATGGCCGTCTGCTATGTACAATGCGGGAATGGCTGCAAATTCTTTCGTAATCGCATCAATATCCGCTTCATCATCCACAAGCCAAAACCGATGGCGAAAACCGTCGATCGGGGCCACGAAATCATATTCCGGCTCACGCCTTGCATATCGGTCTATCAAAGAAGCCAACGCGGCATTATCGGGATAAGCCAGAAAGACCGGTTCTATGTTCGCATCCGTAATACGGATATGCTTCATACGGTCTTCTTCCTTTTCGTGCCGCGTCAGTTCGTGCTTTTTGATTATCCCGTCCATATAGTCCTTGACCGAAGCTCCCAACACGATGCCGTGCTGTGTCCGCCCGTTCATGGTCTGTGCGTAAATATAATACATGGGCTTAGCGTCTTCCACCAACCAGCCGTTACGCTGAAATTTGGCAAAATTCTCTGCCCCCTTTTCATACACACATGAAGCGTATTCATCCGTTCCCTCCGGAAAATCTATCTCCGGACGGATCACATGATAGAGCGACATCTCGTTGTCGCCTGCCTCTATACGGGCTTCTTCCGAACTGAGCACGTCGTACGGACGACACTCTACCCGTTCCACCAAATCCTTAGGCGGACGAAGCCCCTTAAACGGTTTAACCCAAGCCATAGCCCCTACGATTATTTATTTACCTGATATTTCGTACATCCGTCCTTGAAGAATGCGGCAATCTGATGAGCCGCAGCCACTCCGGCATTGATATTGGCCTCGGCTGTTTGTGCACCCATCTTCTTAGGTGTAGAGAAATAACGGCCTTCCAACATACGGAAATCTGCATCCGCTTCCGGCATGATGTCCGTGACATACTTCAGGTCTGTACGCTCCTGCATCAACTTCAGCAATTCCGGTTCATTAATGACCTCTTTCCGGGCCGTATTGACCAACACTCCTCCCTTGGGCATCTTGCCGACCAAGGCATAATTGATGCTTTGACGCGTCTCTGCCGTAGCCGGGATATGCAAGGAAACCACTTCGCACTTTTCAAACAATTCATCTTGCGAAGAGACTGCCTTCACCCCATCGGATTCTATAGCCGCCGCAGGGCAATATGCGTCGTATGCATAAACATCCATGTCGAAGCCTTTTGCGATATGCGCTACGCGACGACCGACATTACCGTATGCCAAGATTCCTAATTTCTTTCCTTTCAACTCCGTACCGGCCTTTCCATTATAAAAGTTACGTACGGCGAATACCAACATACCGAACACCAGTTCGGCTACGGCATTGGAATTCTGACCGGGAGTGTTCATCACCACCACCCCGTGTGCGGTGGCAGCCGCCAAATCTACGTTATCGTAACCGGCTCCGGCGCGGACAACGATCTTTAAGTTCTTTGCCGCATCAAAAACTTCATTATCTATCTTGTCACTGCGGATTATCATGGCTTCCACGTCGGCCACTGCCGCCAGAAGTTGTGCCTTCTCCGTATATTTCTCCAATAAAACGATTTCCAATCCGGCTGTCTCTGCAACCTCTTTGATACCGTCCACTGCAATTTTGGCAAACGGTTTTTCTGTAGCAATCAATATTTTAGCCATAGTTATTTTATTTAAATACATCCCATAAACAAACAGGCACACCTCTGTATAAGGCGTGCCTGTCTTTATAGCCTTTTAATGTTGAGCTTCAAAGTCCTTCATACTTTGTATCAATGCCTGCACGCCCTCTATCGTCTGTGCGTTGTAGCATGAAGCACGGAAACCGCCTACGCTGCGGTGGCCTTTTATGCCCACCATGCCGCGTTCCGTAGCAAACTGCAAAAAGTCGGCTTCCAATTCTTTGTATTCGTCGTTCATTACAAAACAAATATTCATATATGAACGGTCTTCCGCCTTTGCCGTTCCACGGAACAACTTGTTACGTTCAATTTCGGTATACAACATGTCTGCACGCTCTTTTGCACGCTGAGCCATAGCCTCTACTCCGCCGTTTTTCTTCACCCATTCCAAATTCTTCATGGCGCAGTAGATGGGTACAACCGGAGGCGTATTGAACATGGAACCGTTTTTCACATGGGTCATGTAATCCAGCATTGTGGGAATCTGGCGGCTTACTTTATTCAAAGCTTCGTCCTTTACGATAACGATATTCACTCCGGCCATAGATACGTTTTTCTGTGCTCCGGCGTATATACAATTATATTTGCTCACATCTACCGGACGGGAGAATATATCTGACGACATATCGGCAATCAAAGGAACAGGACTGTCCAAATCATAACGCATTTCCGTTCCGAAAATCGTATTGTTTGTCGTAATATGCAGATAATCTGCATCAGCCGGTATCGTAAAGTTTTTCGGAATATAGGTATAGTTGTCTTCGGCCGAAGAAGCAACTTCAACCACTTCACCGAACAACTTTGCTTCTTTCATAGCCTTCTTGGCCCATGTACCTGTATTCAAATAAGCTGCCTTCTTCTCCAAAAAATTATAGGGAACACGACAGAATTCCGTACTGGCACCTCCTGCCAGAAAAACAACCGAATAACCGGCCGGTAGGTCGAGTAATTCTTTTACCAGTTCTACAGCCTTGTCTACTACAGGCTGGAAGTTCTTTGCCCTATGGCTAATTTCCATCAGGGAAAGACCGCTACCCTCAAAATCCAAGCATGCATCTGCTGTTGCCTCTATTACTTCACGCGGCAACATGGATGGACCTGCATTAAAATTATACTTCTTCATCTAAATTGTAAAACTTAAGATTAATTATCAGTTACTCTAAGCATAACATCTGCGAAAGTAGAAAATAAAATCCATAAAAGCAACGATTGAGGCCACATTTTTTAAGTCAAGCGCTTTTTTTGCTATCATATATTATAAAAAACAGCTTTCTGCACTTACAACTCGTAATCTTATTTTGTCTTTTCTATAATCGTCTTGATGCCTTTTATCTTTTGTCCGGACACGGCGGCCAAGGTTTCTTTTAGCAAATTCCGCCTGATAGCGACAAAAGCATAGTGTTCTTTCACATCTATACGCCCGATATCGCTCTTGCCCAATCCTCCTACCTTTGACAGGAACCCCACAATATCCACCTTGTTGATTTTATCCTTTTTTCCTTTTCCGATATAAAGTGTTACCCACTGGGGCTTGGCAGGCTCGGGCTTAGGCCCTTCCCACACATAGTCTTCAGGAATCTGCTGTATAAACTCGGGCAAGTATTCCTCCGGCCCTAATATGAGAAAGACATTTCCGGAAGCATCCCACCGCGCCGTCCGACCGTTACGATGAATATAAGCATCTTCATTGAGCGGCAAATGATAATGGATAACATGGTCTATATTGGGTATATCCAGTCCCCGCGCGGCTAAATCCGTTGAAACAAACACATTACACGATCCGTTACTGAACTTGTAAAGCGCACGCTCACGGTCCTTCTGTTCCATTCCTCCATGAAACATCTCACACGAGATTCCTTCTTGAAGCAAATAACGGTAAACTCGTTCTACACTTTCACGGTAGTTCACAAAAACCAAAGAACTTTTATCTCCCAAATAGCACAAAAGCTTGGACAAGACCTCCAACTTATCTTTCTCTGGAGATTTCACCGTATAAACCTTTATACGTTCCGGAATCTGCTCTTCATCTTCCAAGAAATTCAATTTCAAAAAATCTCCCTCTGATACAAACCGAGGAATAGCCGGCGCATCTGTGGCCGAGAGAAGGAAGCGACGTTTCAAATACGGAATTTGTGCAATCACCTCCGACATTTCTTCCTGAAAGCCCATCTCAAGGCATTTGTCAAATTCGTCTATCACCAACGTATGAACATGTGAGGCATCGATATTTCCTTTATTTAAATGGTCGTTCATACGCCCCGGAGTTCCTATTATAACTTGTGGATTCAAGCTTTTCATCGTACGGTGCTCATCCATGGCCGGACGGCCGCCATAGCAACTCATAACAGGAATGCCCGTTCCCATAGACTTGAAAACCTGCTCTATTTGTAATGCCAACTCACGAGAAGGTACCAATACTACAGCTTGAAGAACATTCTCATTTTTTAAAGATTGTACTAAAGGCAACAAATAAGCGATCGTTTTTCCCGATCCGGTCGGAGATAAAAGTACCAGGTCTTTCCCTTTTCTGTATTCCTCAACCGTGGTTTGCTGCATCGCTGTCAAGCTATCTATATGCAACTTCCATAAGATTTCTTTTATATTGATGTGAGTCATCACTTTACTTTTTATAATCAAACAAATTTAGACATAAATCCCTTTATATACTGTTGTCATAGGAAACTACTCTAGGACTAGCCTTATCTTTAGGCATAAGTAACTCTGATGTAGTTCATGACATTCACAAAGATAACGCTTTTGTTTGTATCTTAAACGATAGCAGAGATAAATTTGAAACAAAATCCTAAGTAACGAATTTAAACCAGACGAACTATGCTATTTATTCTTAACCACCAAGATATAAAATGACATAGAATCATCCTTTCCCCAGTAAGTTTTCCAAATCATGCTTCATTTTTCATCTATCCCGAGAACGCCCTAACATACAACATATTACCACTGAAGAATAGAGAAAGTCATCTTTCAGTAAGCCTTCAGACATCCTTCGGCCAGACTGTAAGCATACTCCTGAACTATATTCTCCACTCCCCACCATAATACGCACTCCATCCCGCTAAACAACGGAATAATGACCTAGATTATGGAAAAATAGCAAGGAGAGAAAGAAGCGCGCTAGGAAAAAATAGATAAAAAGGGCAC
>NZ_JH376585.1 GCF_000233955.1 Paraprevotella clara YIT 11840 | reverse complement strand
AAGGTGCTGCATGGTTGTCGTCAGCTCGTGCCGTGAGGTGTCGGCTTAAGTGCCATAACGAGCGCAACCCTTCTCCCCAGTTGCCATCGGGTAATGCCGGGCCCTCTGGGGACACTGCCATCGTAAGATGCGAGGAAGGTGGGGATGACGTCAAATCAGCACGGCCCTTACGTCCGGGGCTACACACGTGTTACAATGGGGGGTACAGAGGGCCGCTGTCCGGTGACGGTTGGCCAATCCCTAAAACCCCTCTCAGTTCGGACTGGAGTCTGCAACCCGACTCCACGAAGCTGGATTCGCTAGTAATCGCGCATCAGCCATGGCGCGGTGAATACGTTCCCGGGCCTTGTACACACCGCCCGTCAAGCCATGAAAGCCGGGGGTGCCTGAAGTCCGTGACCGCGAGGGTCGGCCTAGGGTAAAACTGGTGATTGGGGCTAAGTCGTAACAAGGTAGCCGTACCGGAAGGTGCGGCTGGAACACCTCCTTTCTGGAGCGTCTTCCTGT
>NZ_JH376584.1 GCF_000233955.1 Paraprevotella clara YIT 11840 | reverse complement strand
TGCATTCATCTGCCATGTCCAATAACGCTTCTCATCCAAAGCACGTGAAATGTCAAATTTACCCCCCAACATATAAGCCCCACTCACATTCAGAGGACGATAAGTATAAATTCCATTTAACGGATTATAAGTGACAGATTGTGCCACATCACGATGATAATATTGGAATGATATGCCAAGGTGATATTGCTGTTGGTTGTCCCCCTTTCGGTCAGTATAGTCTGCATTGGCCGTTGAAATGACAGAACCCTTCAAATTTGGATTACCGAGTTTCACCACCAACGGTTGGCTATCGTCCCGATAGTCAATACGGTCATACAAATAAGGGCTATTACGTGAATGGTCTATACGAAACCGGAAATCGCGCCTACCGTCTTGCGACATATAACGATAGGAAACCCAAGGATTGGCAAACAGGCTCTTCTGATAAACCAATGTATCAAGTGCCCCACGCTGATAGTCGAGTCTTTCGCTTTGGACAGGTAATCTTACACCTACTTCCAAAGATCTGTAAAGGATAGGAAGTAAACCTATTTTATAAGATGCTTCTGTAAATAAAGCTATGTCAATCCGATTCTCTATCATATTAGAATGACCACGATAAGAATTTCCTGGATCGGTAATGGCAACCAACGCATCTATTTGGGAAGTTAACATTAATGTGTCCGGATGGTAAAGGTAATCATGTACATACTGTGAAACATAACCAAACCGCTCGTTAATTTGTAAAGATACATTTTTATACGGCCTCGTAACGTATCCCAATGAAAAATAACCACTTGTATTTTTTTTCTTATAATCATTGACGTTATAACGCCGCTCATACAAAGGATTGACAAACATCTCAGTTGTGTAACGGTTCGCTTGTTCCGATTGGTCATTCTCATGAAATAATGTAAGTCCAAGATTCATATAACGCTGATAACACGTCCCATTCTCACATTCTTGATTTTTTCCGACATTGAATGCCATATCAATACTCACCTTTCCATTTAAAGTCTGACCTTCGCTCATCCCCACAGTACGCATTGCAGAGGTCAGCGTATCGTCCCATTGCTCGAAAGCAGAATGAAAAGAACCATCAAGCTTAGCATAATTGAAATCAGCCTCCATATTGAAATAACCCGGCTTTTTTAATGTCAGACTGTTGTGCAAATTCCATTTTCGGTTACCCAAACGATTCGATGATTCCGTAAAGGAAACAGGCACACTTCCTTCGAGAAATTGCTCACGCCGTTGACACATGTCTTGTTGATAGGATGAAGAGGTAAAACTGGCATTAAAAGTTTCCTTCAACCAATCACCCTTTGTATGATAATTGAAATCTGTAGCCACGCTACGGGTGGTAACAATCTGATTTGGCAAAGTGTTAGGAGACCAATATCCAGTTTCACCTACATGTCTTGTTTCATTCACATTGTTAAGATTACCCAGTAATGAAAAGCGAAACCGATCGGTAAAAGCCAAAAGGAACGCACGTCCCAAATAACGTTTCTCTGTTCCACCAGAAGCCTCAACATTGGCGATATATCCTTGACTGTATTCATTCCTCAAATTCACATCCATCACAAAACGTCGCGGTTCCACGTCATGGCCAAGTGCTTCACTTTTGTCTGTCTGCTTCTCATATACTTTCACATCTTTCACCGTATAATAAGGTAAATTCTCCATTAGCACTTTCTTATTACCACGAAAAAAAGTGTGCGAGCCTAAAAGCAGCTCCTCCACTTTACGCCCATTGACGAATATCTCTCCGCCGTCATTCATCGTCACACCCGGCAACTGACGTATCAAGGCATCAAGCATCGAACCATCCGGCAGTTTGAAAGCATCGGCATCATATACCAATGTATCCCCTTTATAATACATCTTGACCCTCGTGGCTTTTACTAACACCTCATCCAAATCCATCTGCTTCATTTTACGCATCTCCAACATAGGAACCTGCACGGTACCACCTTCCGAATGAGCTTCCGTGATATTCACCTGCTGCCATGCTTCGTCATATCCTTGAAGTCGGGAACGAACCAAATATATTTTATACTTCGCATCCACATGTATCATATATTGTGCAGCTAACAGCCGTCCATTACGGTCGGCATAAGTCATAACATTCACCGAATCTGCAACCAATGTACTGTCACCCCTAAATATAGAAATGAGGGCATTAGGCAACGGTTTTTTAAAAAAAAAATCCTCCACACGTCCGACAAGGGAAACCGTTTGAGCCTGATGAGACGACCAAAAGGAAATGAAGAATAAGGCCAAGAAGCATCTTTTATATATCTCAACTACATCCATAATTAAAAACTTTAGTTTTCAAACAGATGCCGGTATCCTAAATAGATACCGACATCTCACATGATTAAACGCATTCTAAATAAAAGAACAAACTACCATCTGGCCTTTGATAAGAGAACTCCTTACAAGTGCCAACAGTGACAACTTGGTGCGAACCACTATATTCATGGTCATAGACACATAATTCTCCTTCTCTTGAGCAAACATCAACTACACAAAAGTTCATTCCTTCTATAGAAGCCAGTTCTTCACGGGACAACATCCTGGCATCATTCAAAGCAAATCTTTTAAGCTTCTTCATCATGTTTCTGTTTGGAAAGTTTAACAATCACACTGACTCTTCCGCAGAGAGCGACTCTGCTCCCAATGGCGTAGTGCTTCGGCCATTGATATCATGCACAATATTTTTTCTTGGATATTCTATCTGACAGTTTGTTAGCATCACCAAATCCTCTATGTCATACTCGCGAGGCAAAAAATAACCATTCACCAATACCGTAGGTGTAGCCGTAAATCCATGTCCCTTGCACCACCGGAAATGCTTCTGTACCTCTTGTTCCACTTCGTCCGTATGAATACTGTCCGCATGCTCCTTCACAATGGATTCATATCTATTCTTTCCTCCGGCATACCATTCGCCATATATCTTGCGTGTGGCTTCCGGATTGTCTTTGTCGTAACACGAAATAAGGTATCGGCAACTGTCTTCCGCCTTTTCACTGAAAGCCGTGAAGATGTACTGCACACAAAGGTCGTCGCCATACCACTTTAGCATGTCCTCTACCCTTTTATGTAACCTTGCACACGGATTGCAATGTGGATTGCTGAGAACCGTGATATGCAAGTGAGCCTCTTTATTTCCGAAGACGACAGAAGAATCCTCTTCCGAAACCTTGTAATAGGTACTGCTTTCTATCAAAGCTTTGGCCACAACACTATTGGCTTTCAAGCCCTTGTATCGCTGCACCATACGGATGCGCTCTTTGTCCGATTGATACGAAAAGGCATATTGATGCACAAGCATCACACAAGCTACCAGAACCATGGCCGACCACAAGCAAGCCTCGGCGGACAATGAAATGCCCCGAATATGGCAAGCTGCCATGATGCCCATGCACCACACCACAGCCTGCACTGACACACAAAGCACACACCAATTCTTAGCCACACGCCATTGATAATAGATGCTCCACACCCCGTAACACATGGCCAACCCATTCACCACACACAACACGTCAATACCTGATGGATAAAGCGAAAGCAACAGGATATTCGCCATAAAATAACCGAATCCGATTTCACTCCAACTGCCCCCAAAAATCTTGGCATACGCCCCCTCCAATATGCTGTTGCAATCAGCATGATGGAAAAATGAGCATACCTTATCACCATATTTGCTTTCGCCCAATAACTGTTTCTGCATAAGCATGAAACAAAGGCACAAGCCTACCAGATCCAACGACATGCAAAACCAATGGAGAAAAGACAACTCACCCCAATTATTTACGCATCCCATCCCTGTAGCAAACACCAATAGGGTTGGCAGACAAAAACATCGAGCCACGAACTGCAAATCTTCCCACCGATGCTTTTTGAAATCCGGCTCACCGGCCTTTTCCAAATCCTCCACCACCAACACATTGCCTGTCCAATCCGACTTGAAAGCTTCATGCGTGGATGTCTTCTTCTTCCCCTGTTGCCAGAATACAATCCGGCTCCCATTGCTCTCCAAACCGATAACAAAATCATTTCCCGTATGGAAAATACAGGGATAGCTGAGATTCAGCAAATCCTTGTCCTCCATATATACACCCAAAGCCCTGACGCCATACACTGCCAACATCTGCTTCAGCCCGTACATATTGCCTCTATGCGGATGTTCTTCGTACAAACGCCGCACATACCGCTTTGTATAGCGCACCTCTAAAGCGTCGAGAAAAGATTCCAATATATTTTTCATTTCAACAGATAACTTATCAGAGTTTCTTTATCCATACTGCAGATTTTCACCAGTTCCCGTCTCAACCGGTCTGCATCGTCTTTCGACTGGTAACTGGAACTCGCACCACGGGGATGATACAGGTGATAGAGTTGCCCACTCTGAGTCCATGCCACCTTGTGTCCGAGTATCCTTACACGGTGCATCCGTTCCGCATCCTCAGGTCCCCAACCGGTAAAGCGTTCATTCTCTCCTCCACATTGGAAATAACGCTGACGATGCACCAAATAAGCACCACCGCATAACCTGCGACCCAAAAAAGAACTCAACCTCATGCAACACAAATATTCCAAATCCGGCTTTTTCCTTGTATGCACCGACATTTGTTCCGAAAGCATCACAAACTGTCCGTTATAGGGATAAGCAATGGTGCATCCTTCAAGAATCCGTTGCACCGCTTCACCAATCTGGGCGTAACCGACCAACACATCCGTATCCCATACTCCTACAACCTCCGTACCGGCCATGCGCAACAATTCATTGATATACCGCGTGCGATGAAAAACCGTAGAAGCATCTTCCACGAAAGTGTACTCCACCCCATCCGGCCAAGCTTCATCTCCAAGGGCTGGCACCGCATCGGCCTCCAATACAAGCATGCGACATCCTAAACCATCGAGCTGCCTCAATACGACACGGAGGTTTTCCCGTCTTTCTTCACAATCTATGCGTACCGGAAAGACAAAAGTAAGCTGTGATTTTAAATCTTGCAGTTGCATATCTTTAAGGCATTTTGTATTATAACTCTATCTGACGGCATCTGAAAAAGCGTATCCGAACCGGGTTGCCGCACGAGCAACGCGTTCACACACGCCTTATAAAAACCGTGTTGTCCCATACTTCGTATCATGGCCCACAATTCCACAGGCAAAGGACTCGAACCAACCACATCCTGTACCCAATCCATATAGTATATCAAATGTTCCAGTATCAGGGAAGCTTGGAAATCTCCTTCTTTCCTGTCACATAAATCCAACACCCTTTTCCATAAATATACGCCGATTCCTCCCATCCCGTAAAAATCCGTATCTATGTCGGGACATTGGTTTATCAACTGTATCATACGGGAATCTATATGTTTCAGATAATCGGGCGACACGGTATAATCCGGCCTGTCCCATGAACTTTCCATCACCCCGCACGTGGCATGCACCATATCTGACACCTTATAACGGGCTTCATACAATTTGCCCACGGCATCCGCCGCCCGTTGATATGCATCCTCGTCCGACAACAACAAATTCAGACAGGACACAAGACGCTCCGTAAACTCCTCATCCATCATATTATCTTCATCAATGGATACGCGCAACTCCGGTGTGGCATCCAACATCTCCGCCAACCCAGTTGTATCCGTACCAATCAAAGGTATTTTATGACGCATCATCTCAATGGCCGTATAGCTGCATTGTTCATGAAAAGAAGGCATTACGCCGATATATGCAGACCGATAAACGTCCTCCACCTCACTGCTTGACACTTTCCCTAAAAAGGAGACACGACCTTGCAAATCCCTGCACTGCGACAAATAAAGTTGAAAATCCCCGTCCCCGGCAACCACCAAACGGATATCCGCATATTTGTCTGCAATATGCCTGAACGCATGAATCAAATAGTTCAACCCTTTAATCTCGTCCAAACGACCGACAAACAGAATTATGCGGCCATTTCCTACATTTTTATCTTTGTCGAAACATAAACCATCCCCCAAACCATTATAAACCAAGTGCATCTTATCCGAAGAAACGCCATAGCCTTCAGCCAGAATCTGTTGTGTATCTTTTGACAAGACAATGACCTCGTCAGCTAAATGCAGAAATTCTTTTTCGTTTTCCACGCTCGCCAACAAGCCTCTTTCCTTGTCATCTTTCGGCTGATACTCTTCAGCTATCAGTTCACGGAAACGGGTCTTATTGCCTTTCAGCTCAAAACACCACCCCAAATAGTGCACCGTAAAAACAATCCTGCAATCAAAGTATTGCCCTTTCAGCAAAGAGGCAAGCGGCTTATGCTGGAAATAGTTGAAATGGAACACCAACCGTTCATCATCCTCCGCCTTGATATGCCTGGCTAAAAAATAAAACACATTGCGGCAATAAGGCTCATTCTCCATACCCGAAAACAAAGCCGGAACCTGATAGTGACGGCATCCGCGTTCATCGTCCGCAATCGAATACTCTTTCACGTCCGAAAACAGGTCCACAAAAGATACTTTCACACCGGAACGTCCCAAAAGCCCGTCCGACAACAAACGTACATAAGTGCCTATGCCATAATTGGCCGCACGGCTCGCATTATTGAAGATGAATATGTGCATCATACCAGTATGGATTTTAATATATAATAAGCACATCCCCCGTCTATACCTAATGGCCTTTCGATATATTCCGTTTCAGGAAACGTAGGTTCGTTCAAAACGTCCATGACATCTAATGCCTGACAAGGCAGATTGTTCCTTGCCACTGTATCTTGCAACTCCATCATATACTGGCTGTCGAACGTCGCCACAGCCTCCACGCTCTGGCGCAGGTCAAGGTAAAGCATCAATCCCCTCACACCCGAACGTACAGACATGTCTGTCAGCCTGCGTGGATCACGCTCCATAATCTTGCGGTCTATGTCTTCCAAGATGTCATTCAAGCTACATTCCACCAAACCGCGTCTACAAAGCAGTGTCGTGCCATAACCGATACCGGCCAAACCGCGTTCCAAACCTACCGGCATATCGGTATGCACCCCATCATACACTTGCTGAAACAACTCCCATGCGTACTCACGCATCACCTCGTCTCCATAAGCATCAGCATACAGATACAATGCGACCACCACGCCCATTTTGCCATGAAACAATCCGAGTTCTTGCATATAGCTGCTCCGCAACAACAAATAATCCGCGATTTTATCCATCTCTTTTTTCATAATAAAGCCTTTGAAAATTTTAAAGCAGACGATATGGCCTGCCCCATATCCACATATTTATATGAGCCGAGTCGCCCCGCAAACCATGTATGGGGCACATTACATCGCCCCATGTCCTGATAAGCCGCATGCAAATCCCTATTCCGCTTGTTGTCCACAGGGTAATACGCCTCACTTCCGGGCGTATAATCCGCCGGATATTCCCGAGTGACCACGGTATAAGGCAAAGACAGTACCGCCCCGTTACCTGGCTCGAAATGCTTGTGTTCCACGATACGAGTATAGGGCACGGTGCGCTCAGTATAATTTACAATGGCATTGCCCTGATAGTTGGATACAGGTAACATTTCTTGTTCGAATCTCAGGCTACGGTATTCCAGAAAACCCAAACTCCATCCAAAATATTCGTCTATCGGCCCCGTGTAAACAATCTCATCCGCCAATCCGTCAAAGTAAGCCCTGTCATCCAAGTAATTGCAGCCTGTACGCCATTCGATGCCATCCAACAAACCTTTTATCAGTACATTGTACCCTTCCACCGGTATACCTTGATACCTGTCGTTAAAATAATTGTTGTCGAACGTAAACCGCACGGGTAAACGCTTGATAATCGATGCAGGCAATTCCGTACACGCACGTCCCCACTGTTTCTCTGTATACCCCTTGATAAGGGTCGCATACACATCACGCCCCACAAGACATATAGCTTGTTCTTCCAAATTAGCCGGATTTTCCATCACCGCTTCCCTACGTTGCGATTCAATTATGCGCCGCGCCTCTTCGGGTTGCGTCACACCCCACATTTGGTAAAAGGTGTACATGTTGAATGGTAAATTATAAAGCTTCCCTTTATAGTTGGCTATGGTATTTAACGTAAACCGGTTGAAAGATACAAACCGGTTGACAAAGTTCCACACTTTTTCATCATGGGTATGGAATATGTGGGGGCCGTATTTGTGTACGGTTATCCCTTCCGCATCTTCGCAATATACATTACCGCCCAAATGGGAACGCTTGTCGATGACCAGACATTTCTTGCCATGCTGCTTGGCCATACAGGCAAATGTAGCCCCGAACAAGCCTGCACCAACTACCAGAAAATCGTATTCGTGCTTCATACCGCCTTATTTATAAGGTGACGGAAATAGGCTATAGTCTGCGACAGCCCTTCATCCAAACCCACCACCGGCTTCCACCCGCCCAGCACGGATGCAGCCAATGTAATATCTGGCCGCCGCCGACATGGGTCGTCCTGGGGAAGAGGTTTGTACACAATAGACGATCGGGAACCGGTCATGCGTAACACCCGTTCCGCCAAATCGTTTACCGAAATCTCGTAAGGGTTACCTATATTGATGGGACAATGCGGTACTCCGTCCTGCATAGTGCGGACAATCGCTTCTATCAAATCACTCACATACTGGAACGAACGTGTCTGGGTGCCATCGCCATGGATAGTCAAAGGCTCACCGCGAAGTGCCTGCACAATGAAGTTGGATACCACACGGCCATCCTCCGCACTCATCCGCGGCCCGTATGTATTGAATATGCGAATGATACGTGTATCTACACCGTATTCTTCATGATAGTCGTGGAACAAGGTCTCGGCACCGCGCTTCCCCTCATCATAACAGCTACGGACACCGAAGGGATTCACATTGCCCCAATAAGATTCATTTTGAGGCGAGACTTGCGCATCGCCATACACTTCACTGGTGGAAGTAAACAAGATTCTTGCTCCTTTCTCTTTAGCAAGTTCCAAAAGATGGATGCTGCCAAGGACAGAAGTCTTGAATGTATGTATCGGGGATTTTTGATACTGCACAGGAGAAGCCGGACAGGCCAAATGGTAAATCTCATGCAATGCCCCGGATACAGGCCATTCGTTTACTATATCATGCTCAAAGAAACTGAAATGAAGGGAGCCTAACAAATCAGCCACATTGGCTATCCTGCCGGTTTGCAAATTATCCACACAAATGACTTCCTCATAACCTGATTGAAGAAGCCTCCGGCAAAGATGGCTGCCTACGAAACCTGCACCACCTACGACCAACGCCCGAAGATTTGTTTTCCATTCCTGTTTTGTCATGGCCTTAAGATTAAGTTTGCTCAAATATAGATGTCAAATCATACTTTTTCCAAGTATAAAAGTATATTTCTGCAATTCTAAAGGCTATTTTCACCCAAAAGTGTGATTTTTTATCGTCAAAAGTCACACTTATTGAGTTTTTTTATAACTTTACACCATAAACAATTAACCTAAGTATAAAATGAAAATCAACCAATCCCTCACAACTACCAACTTCATAGGTTATGCACAGGAGGAATACGAAAATTTAAAACCGCTTATCGAGATTACCAAGGCATTCGTTAGAAGTTCCAACCAATATATCTATATCATCGATTTCCTTAAAAAGGATTTCCTATACGTATCCGATAAAATCGTCAGGCTCTGTGGAGAAGAAATAGACGGAAAGAAACGTTTCAACTATGAAATATACTTAAAACATGTCCCAACAGAAGAACAAAAGATGCTTTCGGAAATCAACGAAAAAGGCCTTGGTTTGTTCCACACATTCCCTACCAACGAACGGACAAACTACACACTATGTTATGATATAGACCTTATCCGAAACAAGAAAAAAACACTCTTAAACCACAAACTCACTCCTCTCGCGTTCACTTCCAATGGACAAGTTTGGATAGCCTTATGCGCCATATCGCCTTCGGCACATAAAGAGTCCGGACACGTCCTCATGCTACACACGAACGGTACGTATTACGAATACGATTTATTATGCCACGATTGGGGCAAAAAGGAAATAAAAAGACTGAACGAAACGGAACAGGAAATCCTGCTTTTGTCTGCCAGAGGTTACACGGTGGAGGAAATCGCCAAACAGATTTGCAAGTCGGTAAATACCATCAAAACCACCAAACGGAATTTATTCAAACGCTTTGAAACAGAATCCATCATGAACACTTGGGTCGACATCATGAACCGCAGGCAGATTTAAAATAAATCCGAATGCGTGCCTGTACGCACTAATAGAGACAACTTTAAGCGTTTCATTCCGAGAATATATCAACAACCAATCCGGAGTGACATGACATTCACGATAACCTTTGTAATTACCCGAAAGCGCATGGTCGCAATTATTGGCAGGCAGTGGTTCTCCGGCAGCGAGCATGGCGATAATATCATTCAGTAATTTTTCATCCAACTGTCGTTTACGAGCAAGTTTCAAATCTTTCAGATACTGCCTTGATACCTCAATCTTGTATACCATAACCAACAAGTTTAAGATAATCGTCCATTGTATCGCAAATGACTGTATCTCCGCTTTCCACCTCACGCATAGCTCGGATACTATCAACGGAGCCATAATTTCAATATTTTGTATTACAATGCAAAGATAATCATCAGTTTACATATAAAGAAACTTTTCCTGTTGTTTTTACCATGAAATCGAATGTCTTTTTTTAACCTATTTCTACTTTAGCTTGTTCCTGGTTTATCGTTTTTTTCATACTTTTGCAAAGACTAAAAGACTTCTGCATGCGCAAGACTGTCATCTACAACGCTGAGAAAACCATCCGTTTCCGTTGCTGGAACCGGAAAGGGTATGCCATATTCAGAAGTCTGCACCGCCACGTTACGATTGGGCGTGTATGCAAAAGCATTGCCGATTCCGCATTGAAAAAGGACAAAAACACGTTGAACCTTGAAAACAGACGCGGAGGTGTTGATTTTCGGATGCAAACGGAAGAAGAGGCATGGCCACCGGAAGGCAGTCCGGAACTATCGTCCGTCCTTTTTTTCCTTTCGGCATTCGGGTCTTCTGCGGCTATAAAACTTACGAATATCCCGGAAGCCCCTGCCACGTATTCTCATTTATTTGTCACCCATAAAAGCGGAGTGACGAAGGAACCTCATCCACATCCATACGGATGCCCATCGGTTTTCTTCGTCACTCCGCTCTTTTTATACAGAACGTTATGATAGAAAAACTGGAAAGAAAAGTGCATGAAGGCCAACCCTTCACACCGGAAGAAGTGCTCCAACTTACGGAAAATGCTCCTCTCGACGCCCTCTGCGAGGCATCCCACCGCATTACGTTGAGACATGCTTCGCGTAAATTCGATTTATGTTCCATTATCAATGCCAAATCGGGACGTTGTTCAGAGAACTGTAAATGGTGCGCACAATCGGCACACCACCCCACCGGAATAGAAACATACGGAATCGTTTCGAAAGAGGAATGCCTACGTCATGCCCGAATAAACGAAAACGCGGGAATACGGCGTTTTTCTTTAGTGGCAAGTGGAAAAAAGCCCACAGACCGTGAAGTGGACACGTGGTGCGAACATCTTGCATACCTAAGCAGGCACACCCACATCAGCCTGTGCGTTTCGCTGGGGCTTGCCTCGGAAGGACAGTTGGACAAACTACACCGGGCAGGGGCAGTCCGTTACCATTGTAATCTGGAAACAGCCCCTTCATTCTTCGCCCGGCTCTGTTCCACCCATACACAAGCGGAGAAAATAGAAACTTTGCGCGCCGCACGCCGGGTAGGAATGGAGGTTTGCTGCGGAGGTATCATCGGCATGGGAGAAAACATGTGGCAACGTGCGGAACTGGCCTTCACGCTTAAATCGCTGGACATATCCTCCATCCCGCTGAACCTGCTGCATCCCATCAAAGGGACACCTCTCGAAACCATGCCGCCTTTGAGCGAAGAAGAAATCCTACGCACCATCGCCTTGTTCCGTTTTGTGAATCCGTCCGCATATCTCAGATTTGCAGGAGGACGCTCCAAACTGAGCGATGAGATGATACGCCGGGCCATGTACACGGGCATCAATTCGGCCATCGCAGGCGACTTGCTTACGACGATAGGTTCAAATGTGAAAGAAGATGTAAAACGAATCAAAGAAACGGGATATGAATTATGAACTGATTACCGACAGCTTCGACCGGGAGCACCTGTGGCATCCCTATACCTCTACGATTGACCCGCTTCCTACCTATAAGGTGAGACGGGCGGAGGGTTGCATCATTACGTTGGAAGACGGCACGGAACTCGTGGAAGGCATGTCGTCCTGGTGGTGTGCCGTGCATGGTTACAACCACCCCGTACTGAACCGTGCCGTGGAAAACCAGTTGCGGAACATGTCTCATGTCATGTTCGGCGGGCTGACACACGAACCGGCCATCGAACTGGGCAAACTGCTATTAGACATAGCCCCTCCTTCCATGCAAAAGATTTTCTATGCCGACAGCGGTTCGGTGGCCGTGGAAATCGCATTGAAAATGGCCGTACAATACCAATATGCGGCCGGAAAGCCGGAAAAGAACAATTTCGTGACCATCCGTTCCGGTTACCACGGCGACACGTGGAACGCGATGTCGGTATGCGACCCCGTTACGGGCATGCACAGCCTGTTCGGTTCCGCACTCCCCATACGGCACTTCGTCCCGGCTCCCCAATGCCGGTTCGACGGGGAATGGGACGAAAAGGACATCCTTCCACTACGCGAGACCATAGAGCGGCACCACAGCGAACTGGCCGGACTGATATTGGAACCGATAGTGCAAGGTGCGGGAGGAATGCGTTTCTACCATCCCCGTTATTTATGCGAGGCGGCCAAGCTGTGCAAGGCATACGGCCTGCTGCTCATTTTTGACGAAATAGCCACCGGCTTCGGACGGACGGGAAAACTGTTTGCCTGGGAACATGCCGGAGTGGAGCCTGACATCATGTGCATCGGGAAAGCCCTGACGGGCGGCTACATGACTTTTTCCGCTGTACTGACGACCGACCGGGTAGCCGCCTGCATTTCGTCCCACGCCCCGCACACCTTCATGCACGGGCCTACATTTATGGGCAACCCGTTGGCCTGCGCCGTGTCTTGCGCCTCTGTCAGGCTGCTCCTGTCTTACGGATGGAAAGAAAAAGTGCTACGCATCGAAGCCCAGCTCCGCAGGGAACTGGCTCCGGCCCGCGGCCTGCCCCTAGTAGCCGACGTACGGGTGCTGGGTGCCATCGGAGTGATAGAAATGAAACATCCCGTGGACATGGCATGGATGCAACGCCGGTTCGTGGAAGAAGGTATATGGGTACGTCCATTCGGACGGTTGGTGTACGTGATGCCTCCGTTTGTCATCCGAACGGAGGAACTGGCAAAACTGACAAGCGGACTCTTGAAAATCGTAGGAGAAATACCCGCCGGACAAAAACAGTCATTATAAACCGCAACAAACCACACACCGAATATGGAAACACCGGACAAAACATATACCGAAACGCTCGAAGCCTTGCAACGTTCAGGCAACTTGCGAAACCTGCCACAAGCCGGGCACCGGGACAAATGGATGATACGAAACGGTACCGACATGTTGAACTTGTCATCCAACGATTATCTGGGCCTGGCCTCCGATTTGTCGCTACGCGATGAATTCATGAAAGGCCTTTCCGAACGCGATTTCTTGCTCTCGGCTTCCTCCTCGCGTTTGCTGACGGGCAATTTTCCCGTCCACGGCGAACTGGAAAAGATGCTTGCCTGCTTGTTCGGACGGGACGGGGCACTGGTCTTCTCCAGCGGTTATCACCTGAATACAGGCATTTTGCCAGCCGTGGCAGACGCACACACCCTGATACTTGCCGACAAATTGGTACACGCCAGCCTGATAGACGGCATCCG
Organism: Paraprevotella clara YIT 11840; assembly: GCF_000233955.1. GTDB lineage: Bacteria > Bacteroidota > Bacteroidia > Bacteroidales > Bacteroidaceae > Paraprevotella > Paraprevotella clara. The sequence goes on along the minus strand of NZ_JH376584.1, from coordinate 14,472 downwards.
CCTGTCGGCTGCAAAATGTATCCGCTACCGCCATCAGGACTACACGCAACTGCAAACCCTGTTGGAAAAGCACCATCATGATTTTTCCAGAATCATCATCGTGACGGAAAGCATTTTCAGCATGGACGGCGACATGGCTCCCCTCGCCCTTTTGGCCGAGCTGAAAAAAACATATCCTAACGTCATGCTTTACGTAGACGAAGCACATGCCGTCGGAGTACGCGGACAGAAGGGGTTGGGAATAGCCGAAGAACAAGGCTGCCTGAAGGACATAGACTTCCTGTGCGGCACGTTCGGCAAAGCACTGGCCTCAGTAGGGGCATACGTGGTATGCAGCCAAACGATAAGGGAGTATCTGGTCAACCGCATGCGTACATTGATCTTCACCACGGCCCTGCCTCCCTTCAATACCGCGTGGACAAAGTTCGTACTGTCCCGTCTGAGCACGTGGAGCGAGCGCCGCGACCGGCTCGCCAGACATTCGCTCCACGTACGGCAAGCGATACAAGATAGTGGCAAATCCTGCCCGTCTTCGAGCCACATCATTCCCGTGGTAATAGGAGAAAGCCGCGACACCATCCTGAAAGCGGAGGACATGCAGCGCAAAGGATTTTACGTCCTACCCGTTCGTCCGCCCACCGTACCGGAGGGGACTTCCCGTCTGCGAATCTCGCTCACTGCGGCCTTGACCGCCGAGGAGACAGACCGTCTCTGCACGGCATTGGCGACACTTTAAAGATAGAACAAAAATGAAACAAACATTCATAAAGAAAGAAGGACATCCCCGGCTCATGTTGTTTTTTGCCGGATGGGGAAGCGAAGAAAACCTGTTCCGACACCCCGTGGAAGAAGGTTATGACTACCTGCTTTGCTTCGACTACCGCACGTTGGATTTCGACTATACCCTAATCGAGGGTTACACCGAAATCAGACTGCTGGCATGGTCGATAGGCGTATGGGTAGCAAGCCGGGTCTTCACGGGGCATTCCTTCCCGTGGCAAATGAAATTGGCTGTCAACGGGACGCCTTTCCCGATAGACGACCGGCGCGGGATTCCCGAAATGATTTTTAAAGGCACATTGGAACACTTCTCGGAAGACACATTAACGCGTTTCCGCCGCAGGATGTGCGGCTCTTCCAGACAAACGGAAGAATTCCTATCCCACACCCCCACCCGTACAGCGGAAGAACTCCGCGAAGAACTGGCCGCACTGGCACTGGGAATAACCGCATACGGAAGTTCCTCTTTCATCTGGGACAGGGCCATCATTGGCAACCGGGACAAAATATTCCCGCCACGCAACCAACATGAGGCATGGCAAGGAACGGAAATCATGGAAACGGAAGCCGAACACTACGAGACATCGCTGTTCAGCCGTCTGCTCGAAGGAAAGGGGGAAGAATGGACAAGGCATTGATACGGCAACGTTTTGCGAAAGCGACCGACAGCTACGACCGACAAGCCGGAATGCAAAAACACGTGGCCCGGCACATGGCCGAGGCCATCAAAAGACACATCCCCGACAGCGACGGTTGGAACGTGCTTGAAATCGGATGCGGGACAGGGCTGTTCACCCGTGAATATCTCCGTGGAATCCGTCCTGGCCGCTTGCTCCTGAACGACATCTGCCCCGAAGTGGAACCTTACCTGTCCGGACTGCCTACTGCCTACCGCCTCCCCATACGTTTCCAAGCCTGCGACGCCGAAACCCTGCGTTTTCCTGCGGGACAACATCTAATCGTTTCGTGTTCGGCCGTCCAATGGTTCGAGCGTCCCGAACGGTTCCTTTCCGGTTGCCGGGAACTGCTGACAACCGGGGGATACTTGGCCTTCAGTACTTTCGGCCCGCAGAACGTAAGGGAAGTAGCCTCGCTCACTTCCGAAACGTTGCCCTACCGCTCATTAGAGGAACTGCGCCGGACGCTTTCGGGCGTATACCAAATCGTGTACAGCCGGGAAGAAATCCTACATTTCACATTCCCCTCACCCTTGGATGTGCTGAAACATTTGCAGGCCACCGGCGTGACAGGCCTACGAAGCCGGAAATGGACCAAAGGCCAACTGGAAGATTTCTGCCAACGCTACCACAGGCAATATGCCGCACAAGACGGGACTGTCCCCCTGACTTACCACCCCATTTATATGATTTGCAAAAAACAAGGAAAATGAAAGAAAATGTATTTTTTGTGAGTGGCATCGACACCGACACAGGCAAAAGTTATGCCACCGGCTATCTGGCCAAATTATGGAACGGACAAGGCATCCGTACGATTACCCAGAAACTGATCCAGACAGGGAACGACGGACTTTCGGAAGACATCGAACTACACCGCCGCATCATGGGCACGGGACTGCTGCCCGAGGATACCGACGGACTGACCATGCCCGAAATTTTCAGCTATCCCTGCTCTCCGCACCTGGCTGCCAAGATAGACAAACGTCCGGTGGATTTCGACAAAATAGAACGTGCCACACGGCGGCTCAGCGAAACCTACGATGCGGTCTTGCTGGAAGGAGCGGGCGGCTTGATGGTACCCCTCACCCGTGATTTGCTGACCATTGACTACATCGCCCGTCGCCATTATCCGCTTATTTTCGTCACCTCCGGCAAATTGGGAAGCATCAACCATACCTTATTGAGTCTGGAAGCCATCGCACGCCGGAATATCCGGCTGCACACAGTCGTGTACAACCTATACCCCGAAGAGAAAGACGACATCATCCGGCGCGATACGAAAAGCTACATCCGCCATTTACTGGAGAAGGAATATCCGGAAACCCGGTTCGTGACCCTCCCGCTCATATAGCCGGAAGTCCCGAAAGGATGCCGAACAACAAAGGGGCTAAACCCCTATTTCGCCGCTCCCGATGCAAATCTCCGCCGCCGCATCGTACACCACCCCGAACTGTCCGGGAGCTATCCCCTGTATCCTTTCGGGACTTTCCAACCGGTAGCCATGCCCTGCGCGATGCAGGCGGCCTTTCATAAAATGGGGCTGGTGGCGCGTCTTGAAGGTGACATCCACTTCCGGCGCGTCGCCCCACGGGTTTTCCGTAATGAAATGGAAGTCCTTCAAATTAAAACTATGTCCATACTGCAAAAGCGTGTCATAACCATGGGACACGTAAAGAATGTTTTGCTCCACATCCTTCTTTACCACAAACCAAGGTCCGCCCCCCAGTCCCAACCCCTTGCGCTGGCCAATGGTATGGAACCAATACCCTTTGTGCGTGCCGATGCGGCGTCCGGTCTCGATTTCTATCACCGCTCCTTCCCGTTCGCCCAAGAAACGGCGTACGAAATCATTATAATCTATCTGTCCCAAGAAACAGATGCCCTGACTGTCCCTGCGTTTGGCCGATGGCAGACGCTGCGTATCCGCAATGCGTCTCACCTCTTCTTTCATCAGGTCGCCCACAGGAAACATCAGCTTTGCCACCTGCAAGCTGTCAATCTGCGCCAGAAAGTCCGTCTGGTCTTTCACGGGGTCGCGTGCCGTACCCAACCATATTTTACCGTCCCGCTCGCGTACCGTGGCATAATGTCCCGTGGCGATTTTGTCGTACCGGTGTCCCACCTCCTGTTCAAAGCATCCGAATTTGATAAGCTTGTTGCACATCACGTCCGGATTCGGGGTCAGTCCCCGCCGGGCACGCTCCATGGCGTAGCCCACCACAAGTTCCCAATATTGCTTTTGCAGGTCCACCACCTCAAGGTGCAGGCCGTAACGGCGTGCCGTAGCCGTAGAAAGCTCTATGTCCTCCTCGGCCGTACAGCTCAGCCCTTCGCCCTCCATTCCTATCTTGATATAAAACAAATCCGGCTTATATCCCATTTCGCAAATCCGGTGAACGACCACTGCGCTGTCCACTCCGCCTGAAATCAATACTGCTATCCTCATATCCGCAACCTTTGGTCTTTATCGCGGCAAAGATAGCGTTTTTCCGTCAAAATGCCATATCCTGACAATTTGACATTCCGCTCCTTTCTCCTTCATCCATACACACCCAGGGTGGGATTTGTCTGCAAAAAAACGATTCTCACGCATCGGGATTTTATCATTCTGGCATCCGAACGGGGCAAAACGAGAAATAAAGACAGAGACTATCCGCTGACTTCCGCCATGACGAGTGTGTCCGTTTCGGCTTTAGCGGGAATACACTGACATTTTGCATCCGATTCTCGTTCGGAAAAAAGGGTCAGATAATTCGTGAAAGACGAAAAAAGGGAAAAAACCGGCCTGCGAACGTCTTGCTTTTTCACGCCTGAAGCCCGTTTTTTCCACCACCGACTGACATTTCCAAACTTTTCTCAGCCGAATGATTTTCCAATCTCAGTCGAACGATTTTTCATTCGGCTGAGATTGAAACTCATTTTTTAAGAAAAGCCCCTTCGGAATGCTCCATATAAGCATTCCGGAGGGGATGTTTTTTACATTTTCTTTCTGGATTCTTTTTTCAGGCAGGCCGAAAACCGGGTCGGAAATGACATTTTGCACGCTTTACTCCCGCTTTTTAGGATTTCGTGTCAACTTCCACCCCAAAGTAAGCATATAGTAGCCTTTCACGATATTATAATAAGTCTCTGTCTTCCCCTGCACGTTCACGTCCATATAAACGGAACGCATCTGGCGCAACAAATCCACGCCTTCCACCTTCACCATCAGGCGGTCTTTCAGGAAAGAACGCGAAAGGGAGGCGTTCCATATCAGATAGTCCGTATTCATGGCGGCTTCGTCATAGCCCCTGCGGCTGTACATGTTCAAACGGGTGGACAGGTGGATTTTCCACGGCATCGTGTATTCTCCCAAAAGGCCGTAGCGGAAATCGAAAGCATCCACGGTGTTGAAGTCCGCCCGGCTGCCGTCGGCATGGCGGTAAGTGGCATCGCATCCCACATTCAGGGTCAGGCTTCCGCGCTGGTAACCGGTGGAAAGGCAGGCCTTCGTCTCGTGGTTATGCACCTTACTCAACACGCTCTCCGTCATCCCCTCCACGGACGAGAGGTCTACGCTACGGTGAAAGTCATAGTTCAAATTCGCTCCCACATTCCAATATTCGGCCATACCTTCTTTCTGAAATGCCAGACTTCCATTGACGCCCCGGTTGCCGTCCACGTTCTGCGGACGGTAGGTGTACACTCCGGTTTCGGAATTGTAGCTGAACCCCTGTGCCACGTCATTCACCCCAAGCCAGGCATTCACGTTCACTTGTGTAAACCACTTTTTCTCCGGGCTGCGGTGCAAGAATCCCGTGCGGAAGTTATACCGCCAACTGTTTTGCAGGTACGGATTCCCCACACGTACGTGCAAGGGGTCGGAAGCATCGCGGACAGACAAACGGTTCACAAGGTCGGGCGTGCCCAAAGCCATGTCGGCATTGACCATGAACGTCCTGAAATATCTTGTACCTCCAAACCAATAGACCAAATAAGTGAAATCGGGCTGAACACGGAACACGCGACGTTGCAGGCCGACATCTATCTCCTCCCGGCGGTAGCGCATGTCTTCCTTCGACTGTGTGAAAGGCAGATGGAAATTGAACCAGACGTATTTGTCCTCCGTCCGCCGGGAATAGAAAGTACGCAGCCCTAAAGTATGCACCCGAGAAAGGTCATGCCGGTAGTAACTGTTCGGCACGTCCAACGCTGCGGACAATTCGCGTGCGGAAGGCAATTCGCCCAAATGCCGAGCCGCTCCCACCTCCCAACCGGCCAGACTGTCCAGACGATAGCGTGGCGAGGAGTCGGAACGATAGTCCTGCTTATATATATAATAAGTAAGGAAATGCCAGTCGTTCGGAAAGTTGAAGGTGTATTCCGCCGAGGGTTGGTAATAATAATTACGCCGACGTCCGCGGTCGTAACGGTTGCGACGGTCGGCTTCGGACCTGGACGAAGCATAATCCAGCAGGTAATGCTCGAAACGGTCGTTCTCCGTCCGGCTGAGAGAGCCGGTGAATCGCAACTGGAGATTGTCACCCCACGGCAACTTGGCGTCCCACATCATGTCATGCCCCACATTGTACTTCCATTCCTCGAAAAGCGACCGGGTGGAAGAGCGGTTCAGCCAGCGCATCCGTGCGCTTCCGGACGAAGGAAGGAGAAAAGCGGAATCGAGCACCTCGTCGATGCCTCCCACGGCCGAAGGGTCGGCGTCGAAAGCCGCATCACGGGCATAACCGTGCGTGTCCGTACGGTCGTAACCTACGTAGGAATGCACGGTGAGCAAATGGTCCTTTGTTTTCCACGTCAACCAGTTATTGGCATTCCCCCCCATATAATCCACGTCTTGAAGGGAGAAAGAACGGGTGTAACGGTTACCTTGCGGCAAGTAAGCCTCCGTAGCCGATTTCCGGTTTACATCCCTGTCGCTCCATTCGGCATTGGCCGTGAGGCTGTTCTCAATGCCTTTCGCCTTATTCTGCCAGAAAAACTCCCCACCGGCCTGCCGGGTGACAAACTCACCGTTGGTCAGGCTTTCCTCCGGCCATTCGCCGTTTTCGCCCGGCCGGTCGTTATAAACGTTGGTGTTGTTCATCCCGCCGAAAAGGGTGACACGCGAGCGGTCGGAATAACGCAGACCGAAAGCCCGTCCAGCATAGCGGCTGTCCGTACCGCCTCCCGCCGCGACATTGGCCATATAGCCGGTGTTGTATTCGCGTTTGAGGCTCACATCCATCACGTAGGCTTTTTTCTCCGTGTCGTAACCGAGGAACTCGCTACGGTCGGTCGTCTTGTCATACACTTTCACTTGCTGCACCGTGAAGGCAGGCAGGTTGTCGAGCATCTTACGGTTGTCGCCCTTGAAAAAGTCCGTACCGTTCAGCGTCAGGTAATCCACCTTACGGCCATTGACGTAAATCTCGCCGTTCGGCTTCAATTCCGCTCCGGGCAACTGGCGAACCAGTTCATTGAGCATCGCCCCTTCGGACAAGTTGAAGGCATCTGCATTGTAGACCACCGTATCGCCCCGGTAAGCCACCCGGATTTTGGTAGCCTTTACCACCACTTCTCCCAAACTGCGGTCTGCAAACGACGCATACGGACGACGGCGCATCTCATGATGCCGGGCATCGACGTAGGGATTGCGTGCCACGTAACGCACCGCGCAATCCACGTATTCCGGATAGTAATCGGGATGCTCGGCTTTGATGATGTAACGCGCCCGCCGGGCGGGTACATCGAACTTGTAATAGGTGTCCTCCTGCGGTGTACCGGGATTGAAACATTGCACGTGCATGGTGTCCACCACTGTGCTGTCTTCGCGCATCAATGTGACGAACGTGCCGTGAAGGGCGGTATAGGTGAAACCGTCCTTCACATGCCCCCAAAGGGGTATGGTGCGCACCTGGGTCGTATCTTCACGCGCCCCGGTTTCTTGGGCCCGGGCCGCCATTCCGGACGACACGCCATACAATAGCCCCAATGTCCCTATAAACTTTAACAGTCCTTTCATTCGGCTTCCTTGTTTTTCCATTTATCAAAATAAGGCTTTCCGCAAGCCTCTCGTCTTGCTTCCTCTAAAGTAACGATTTAAATGATGAACAAAGATAATTCTTTTAACTTTCTCTTTTTACCCCCCCCATTTTTTAAAATCTATTAACTCTTCTTTTCCTAAAATCATTCCCCTCTTACATGATAGGGAAATACCTACCGCAAAATAGGAAAAATCCTTTTCACGTCTCATGGAAAAGCCGGATATTTGCAACGTAGAAAAGATGAAGTACGAACCGTTAAACAACAAAGACATGAAAAAGTTATTAGGACTGATTACCGCTCTATACTTCGGACTGGCCAGCCTTAATGCCATGTCTTACGAAGAAGCCCGCGACCGGGCCAGGTTCCTGACGGACAAGATGGCGTATGAACTGAACCTTAACGACCAACAATACAATGACGCCTACGAAATCAACCTGGACTACCTGATGAATATCCGGACGGCAAGCGACGCTTCGAGCGTGTATCTGGAATACAGAAACGCTGATTTGCGCTTTATCCTCTACGACTGGCAGTATGCTTTGTTTCAGGCTGCCACTTACTTTTTCCGTCCCGTGATATGGAGGACTTCCGGCTGGTTCTTACCGGTGTATACCATTTACAGCCCGAGCCGCTTCTATTACAGTCCACCAAGGGTATATCAGGTGTACAGGGGCGGACACTACCATTACCGGCACGAACATCGGCAGAGCTTCTATGCTCACCGACGCCCGGTATGGAACGGAGGATTGAGAGGGGAAAGCAGAGGCCCGTTACCGGGCCGGCCGGCCCTACCTCCTCATCGTCCCGGGTCGCACAACGGCAACGGCAGCCCCGGTTTTCATTTCGAATCACCCGGCAGACCGTCACGACCAGGCCAACGTCCGAACGACCACCGCGGCAATGGTTTCCGTTTTGAACCCGTCCAAAAACCGGGAAATCAAGGAACGAAACCGGACAACGACAACAAACGGCCATCTGTTGCACGGCCGCAGTCGAACAACAGCAACCGGGAATATCCAGTGACGAATCCGCAACCGAGAAGTCACTACAACAGACGGAGTTCCACACGGACAACGGTAAACCGTTCATCGGTACGTCCGGAATCCTCAACGGCAAAGCCGCAAAGATCTCCGAGAGTGCAAAGCACACAACGGGTACAAAGAAATTCTACGCGTCCGTCTTTCTCTAAACCGACACCCTCGGTCAAAAGAAGTCCGGCTGCCCCACGCAGCAAACGTGAATCTAAGAGATAGCGACCCGCGTATCGCCAAAAAGAAATATAAACCAAAGAAAACTATGAATTGAATCTAAATAAGGAAACCTCAACTATGAAAAGTCAGTGTTTTCACTGATTAAAAGAACGGTCTCTCCGTGAGGGAGAGGCCGTTTCTGCTTTTATACAACCTGCAGGTCAACGCCTTTTTCCGGAAAGTCTGATAAGAATAATTTGCAATATTTTGGGGATTTTACAGTAACTCTCCTGTGATTAATCGCTATCTTTGGATAAGATAGAATGCGGCTCAGAGCAGCCCGATAAGTTTAACGATTAATTAATAATGAATGATGAAAAGAGTCCGTCTCATGGCAGCCCTAACGGCTGCAACCGTTTTCATAACCACCGGTTGCCAAAATGATACCGAAAGCAAAATAGTAGGAAAATACGAACATCCGGCCCTGCCCGGACAAACCTTTGAATTTCATGCCGACCATACATTTATGAATACGACCGGAGCCGGCACCATGGATTGCATCATCAAACATCCCGGAACTTGGAAAGTAGATGGCGACAGCCTGTTCATCGCCAACGATATCCAAAACACGACTTATGAATTCGGCGACAGCGTAACGGAGGAAAACAAAACCTTAGTAAAAGGATTGTTCGAACGCATGGCCAAAAACCAACCTGAGAAATCGGCTTTCAAGATTATAGAAGTGGACGAAAGAATGCTGAACTTAGAAAAGAACGGGCAAATCACGACTTATGTCCGTACGGATAGCCTGAACCGGTAAATGTTTACCGGAACAAGGACAGGAATGCATTATATCTTCTTCAACTTCCAACTGCCTCCACGCATGTAGGCATAACAAAGCAACAGGATGCAAAAACCGTAGACGTGCTCGGACGTCCAACACCAAGCCACATCGAAACGCAGATGTTGGATGATAACGTATATATATAAGGTGTAAAACGACAATGTCACCAACTCCAGGATAAAAGCCTTGCGGGTGTTACCCGTACCGGAAACAGCCTGGAAATAAATATTCCCCGGAGCAATCAACAAAGGAGTCGTACAATAAACCCATAACGAAGGAATAGCGGCAGCTATCAGATCCGGTATATTGGTGTAAACACCCAATATCACTCTCGGAAAAAGAGCAAAACATCCTACCATCGGCAACACAATCATAAAAGTCAGACGGACATGCTGACGAATGGTGGACATCACCATGTCTTCCCGCCCCGCACCTATCAGATTGCTGACCAGGGCACTGCACGTGGAAGCAAAAGCGGCCACAACCATAAAGGGTATTCCGGAGATATTGCGTACGACATTGGTTACGGCCAAAGCACGCTCTCCGAGGTGTTCCACGAAAAGAAAGAACAAGAACCAGGTGGAAAGAGAGATAAAATTCTGTATCATCGTCCAAAAAGACACGTCGAGCATCCTGCGAAGTTTACGCCAACTGTAACGCACAGGATGGACCAAACCGTATTTGACTAAATCCACACGACGATAGGTATAAAGAATGAAAAATACGACTGAAACCAACTCTGCCAACGACGAACCGATGGCGGCCCCGGCAATCCCCAATGCCGGAAAGCCGAACTTTCCGAACACCAATATATAATTGAACACCACATTGGACAAAACCATTATCACAGAGTTCAGCGTCAGCGTCTTAGTCTGAGTCGTACCGACAAAAAACGCCCGGAACATTACAGCTATGAAGGAAAAGAAAAAGCCGAAAATACGCCAGTCTATATAACTGAGAGCTGCTTCACAGATATGAGGTGACGACACAATAACCGGCAACAAAAGCGGAGAAATGATCTTGGTGAGCACAAAAGCGAACAAGGCCAACCCCAACATGAAATAAATACCCTGATAAAAGATTTCGCCGATTTCGCCGTAATGCTTCTCCCCATTACGACGGGCAATCAGAATCTGGGCTCCGATACCGAAACCAAAACCCATCATGAAAACAGCCAGATAGTAGATGCCGGCAATGGCAGCAGCTCCCAGTTCCACCTCTCCCACCCGGCCGAGAAAAGCGGTATCCGTCATCCCGATCATCTGTTCCATCAACAGACTGATCAGAATAGGATAAGCAATACGCATGATATCTTTCCCGGAATAGACTTTTTCTGTTAAAGCGTTCTTGGTTCCCATTTTTTATAAGCGTTCGATTTAGACGGGCAAAATTATAAAAAACACCGGATATGCCCAACGTCTACAGCATGTTTTAAATTGGTTTGGACATTTGAACTTATTTCACGGCAAGCCCGTTTTTTTAAGACTTGCCCATAAATCCATAACTAAAAAACATACAAATGGCATCAGTTAAAGTAAAATTCAGACCCTCGACCATCGAAGGAAAAACAGGAGCTCTTTATTTCCAAGTTATCCACCGCCGTATCGTGCGCTCACAAAAGACTAAGTATAAAATCTATCCCGACGAATGGAACGCACGTACCGCACGCATCACACTGTCTCCTTCCAGACCGGACAGACATTCCATCTTATCCCGCTACCGGCATGAAATAAAACAGGATTTATTCCGTCTGAGCGAATGTATTGCCAACCTGACGCGCAAAGGGCTGCCATACAGTACTGACGACCTTCTCCGATTCTATCGTAAGCGAAGTGAAAATGACACTCTGACCGGCTTTATGACCTCACTCATCTGTCATCTGAAAGAACAAGGAAGAATACGCACGGGAGAAACTTACCAATGTGCACTGAACAGCTTTATGCGTTTCAGAAACGGGGAAGAAATCATACTGGACGAGATGAACCAGGAAACAATAGAAGCTTATGAGGCATATTTGAAAAAAGAACGATTGAGTCTGAACACCATATCTTTTTATATGCGTATCTTAAGAGCCGTTTATAACCGGGCCGTTGAGAAAGAACTGACCACACAACGTTTTCCCTTTCGCCACGTATACACCGGAATAGAGAAAACCATAAAAAGAGCTATTCCTCAGCCTATCATCCGGCAGATAAAAGATAAGGAACTCCTGGCTGGAAGCTCGGTAGATTACGCCCGCGACATGTTCCTTTTCAGTTTCTACACGCGAGGCATGTCTTTTGTAGACATGGCATATCTGAAAAAAAAGGATTTGCACAACGGCATACTGACCTATCGCAGAAAAAAGACCGGACAGCAACTTTCTATCAAATGGGAACAATGTATGCAGGAAATTATAGAAAAATATCCTCCTAACCCAACAGAGTACCTGCTTCCGATCATTACATCAACCGACGAAGACGAACGCCTGCAATACCGGAACTCTCTCACGCTGGTAAACCGGAAACTCAAGATTCTGTCCGTCTTCGTACGCAGTCCTCATCCTTTGTCTATGTACGTTGCGAGGCATTCCTGGGCAAGTATCGCTAAAAGTAAAAACATACCCCTATCCATCATCAGTGAAGGAATGGGACATGATTCCGAAACCACCACACAGATTTATCTGGCTTCTTTGGACACGACTATCATAGACAGAGCCAATTATTTAATATTAAACGACTTGTAACAGGACTTCCTTCCATATAAGGTGGTGGTTACACTATAAAATCAGAATATGACAACGATGTACTTCATCCGTCTCTCCCGGTTTTCCCGGGAGAGATGAATCTAAAACTGTCCCATAAAATACACTACTATGGTTTTAAATCTCTCCCAACCCTTCGTGGAAATAAAAAAATCACTTAACTTTATCCCCTCTTAAAAGAAAAAATCATGAGTGACGGAAATTTCAATCGCAGTTTATTACCTCACACCCCTTATCACAGTGGTTTACAAGCAGGAAAAGCCATGGCTCGTATGCAAGCCATAGAGACCTTCAAATGTTATTTGGCAACACTGCATCCCGACTTTACAGAGGAAGAACGAAAAGAACAAACGGAAATCTTCAAAAAGATGCTATCGGCTAAATTGTAACCGAAAGAACTGTCCTATTCACCTTCCGCACAACACCAATCTCTTTATATATAATAGAGTTTATATAAAATAAAGAACTGGATTATTGAAAGAGTGCCCTAAAACTTTGTTCTATATATCGTTTAATAATAGTAACCTACATAGGGCTATGAAAGCAGGGAAAGAATAAAATCAAAAGTTCAAAGCACTTTTTTCTTTGAAAATTTGGATGAATGAAAATAATCCCGTACCTTTGCATCGCTTTTGAGGAAGAGAGCTTCCCAACCAAAGTATTGGAGAGATGGTAGAGTGGTCGATTACAACGGTCTTGAAAACCGTCGTGCTGAGAGGCACCGGGGGTTCGAATCCCTCTCTCTCCGCAGAACCCCGAAGACAAAAAGGGGTCAAAGTATGACAAATCCCGTAAAATCAAGGTTTTGCGGGATTTTTTATTTCTCCTCTCGGACATCCGAAAGACACGAAAAAGCCCCGTTCGGACAGAGTGCCGTTACTAAATCGTTACTGAAAACGGACGATTGATTTTAGTAACGATTTTCGATGCAAGTCGTTGATTTGTCGCTTATTGTCCTCGAAGTGTCTGCTCATAACCCAATTATTAACCGTTCCTTTGCGCAAAAGTAAAAGGAACACAAGAAGGAGGTATTATGAGCAAGAGTACATTCAGGATTCTTTTCTACATTCGGAAGAATCAAGTGAACAAGGACGGCAAGGCGGGTATTATGATCCGGCTGACCGTAAACGGAGAGATCGCGCAATTCAGTTCCAAACTGGACGTGGAACCCGATTTATGGGACGTAAACTCCCAGAAAATGCAGGGCAATTCCTTGAAAGCACGCCAGCTTAATTCCCTGCTTGACGATGTGCGGACGACATTGAAAAACCACTATCACGACATCGAGGTTCATGAGGCGTATGTAACGGCGGAAAAGGTACGCAACGCCTTTCTGGGTATCACGTCGCGGCAGCAGACCCTATTGGAACTGTTCCGCTCGCACAACGAAGACGTGAAGAAATTGGTAGGTATCAGCAAAAGTGCGGCGACTTACGCCAAATACGACCGTTGTATGCGGCGTCTGGAAGCATTCATGCAATCCAAGTACCGGATCAAGGACATCGCTCTGAAAGAAATTACCCACGTGTTCATCACGGATTTTGAAACCTATCTGCGCACGGAATGCGGCTGCAATGAAAATACGTCGGCCAAGTTCATGCAGACATTTCGCATGATCATCATCGCAGCGAAAAATAACGGCTGGATTTTTGCCGACCCGTTCGTCAATTACAAAATCCGTCTGAAACGAGTGGACAGAGGCTACCTGACGGAACAGGAGCTGCAAAAAATTCTGAAAAAGAAATTTACCTGCAAACGGCTGGAACAGGTGCGCGACGTGTTCATCTTCGCGTGTTTCACGGGATTGGCCTATATCGACGTACGCAATCTCACGAAAGACAACATTCGTACCTCGTTCGACGGAAATCCGTGGATCATGACCGCCCGCCAGAAAACGGACACGGCGGTAAATGTGCCGCTGCTGAAAGTGCCGCAGGCTATTCTGAAAAAATACGAGGGCAAGCTGCCGAACGGTCTTTTATTGCCTGTGTTAAGCAATCAGAAGCTCAATTCGTATCTGAAAGAAATCGGCGATCTGTGCGGTATCAGCAAGAATATCACGTTTCACCTTGCAAGGCATACGTTTGCTACGACTATGACGCTCGCCAAAGGCGTACCTATCGAAACCGTCAGTAAAATGTTGGGGCACACGAATATTCAGACCACTCAAATTTATGCCCGTGCGCCCAGAATGGTCGCTTAATAAATACTTCT
>NZ_JH376583.1 GCF_000233955.1 Paraprevotella clara YIT 11840 | reverse complement strand
ATCATGACGGTTCGTTTCTTTTTTACCCTTGGATAACCTCTAAGAAGAACAACGTCCTCCCCAAAAACCATCCAAGCTCTTGTACTACTTTCTCTCTTTATGTAAGACTTTCAATGAACTCTTTCTATTGTTATACTCCCGTTCCGCGCGGCCTCACAAGGCCTTGCTTCCCGAAAGCGAGTGCAAAGGTACAACCTTTTACCGTAAACACCAAACGTTTTTGAATAAAAATCGAAAAAATATTCACTAATAGCATTTTACACCTTATTTTATATATAAAGAACAAAAAACATTCTCATTATTTTTTATTTCATATCGAATATAGTACCTTTGTAGTCAACAATCAATGTGTTATTATACAACAAATCCACAAACTATGATACAAATCTTACAAGCAGCAAAAGATACTACCAATGTAACCAAGGAAGTTGTTTCGGCTATTGCATCCGGACATACAGACCTCATTATTGAGAAATTGATAGATATGTGTATTTCCGCCGGAAAAAACATTTTGATTGCTATTATCGTTTACATTGTAGGACGTTTTCTTATCTCACTTATCCAACGCGTAATGGGCAATATGTTATCACGTCGGAAAGTAGAAATCAGTATTCAAACTTTTCTCAAAAGTTTAGTTAGTATATTACTCAATGTTTTATTGATCGTTTCTGTTGTTGGAGCATTAGGAATCAATACAACCTCATTTGCCGCACTATTGGCATCTGCCGGCGTAGCTATCGGTATGGCACTCTCTGGCAACTTGCAAAATTTTGCCGGAGGTCTTATCATTCTTTTCTTCAAACCTTATAAGGTAGGAGACTGGATTGAAGCACAAAACGTTTCGGGAAGTGTAACGGCCATACAAATCATGCATACTTTAGTCACTACGGCCGATAACAAAGTAGTCTACATCCCTAACGGGGCCATGAGTAGTGGCGTTATTACAAATTATAGCCGTTTGGACACAAGACGCGTAGAATGGATTGTGGGGGTTGATTACGGAGAAGACATCGACAAGGTGAAAAGTGTAGTAAACGAACTCATCCAAAAAGATAATCGTATCTTAAAAGAACCTGCTCCCGTCATTGCCTTACATGCGCTCGATTCCAGTAGTGTTAATGTAACAATAAGAGCATGGGTGGCAAACGGTGACTATTGGAATGTATATTTCGAGATGAACAAAAACATTTACGACGAATTCAACAGACAGGGTATTGATTTCCCATTCCCGCAAATGACTATCCATCAGGCTTAATATATAAGAACAGGAATGATTCAACAAGTAGAAATCATATTACGTGAACGACCGCGGGGTTTCCACCTCGTCACACGGGAGATTTCGGAACAGCTTCCGTCTTTGCCTCAAACCGGTTTGCTGAACCTGTTTATCAAGCACACGAGTTGTGCGCTCTCCATCAACGAGAACGCCGACCCGGACGTGCGTACCGACATGACCAAAATATATGACCGTCTCATCAAAGAAAACGAGCCTTATTACGACCATGTCCTCGAAGGTGCCGACGACATGCCGGCCCATGCCAAATGTAGCCTGACAGGCGTCAGCCTCAATATCCCCATATCCAAAGGCAAATTGAATTTGGGCACATGGCAAGGAATCTATCTTTGTGAGTTCCGCGACTACGGCGGAAGACGCAAACTCACAGCCACCATCATAGGAGAATGATCGAATGATAGACAGAGCTACGGTAGACCGGATTATGGATGCGGCCCAGATTGTGGATGTCGTATCGGATTTTGTGACTTTACGAAAAGCGGGGGTCAACTACAAAGGCTTATGTCCTTTCCACGACGACCGTACTCCTTCGTTCGTGGTATCCCCATCCAAAGGCCTCTGCAAATGTTTCGCATGTGGAAAAGGCGGCAATGCCGTACACTTCATCATGGAGCACGAACAACTGTCCTATCCCGATGCCCTACGTTATTTGGCTCGTAAATACAATATAGAAATCAAAGAACGGGAACTGACAGAAGAGGAAAAGCAGGCCCAGGATGAACGGGAAAGCATGTTCGTCGTCAACGAATGGGCATGCCAGTTTTTTCAAGACCAGCTCTACAACACAGTAGACGGACGAGCCATCGGAATGACCTATTTTCGTTCACGAAGCTTCCGGGACGATATCATAAAAAAATTCCAGTTAGGATACAGTCCTTCGCAAAGAGACGCTTGTGCCCGCGAAGCGAAAGCCAAAGGTTACAAAGAAGAGTTCCTGCTCTCTACCGGCTTATGTTACAAACGTGACAACGGACAATTACAAGACCGCTTTTTCGGGCGTGTCATTTTTCCGGTACACACGTTGAGCGGGAAAGTAGTGGCTTTCGGAGGACGTGTATTAGACGCAGCCACCAAAGGAGTCAATGTCAAATACCAAAACTCTCCGGAATCCGCCATTTATTCCAAGAAAAAAGAGTTATATGGATTGTTTTTGGCCAAACAAGCTATCGTCAAGCATGACCTTTGCTTTTTAGTGGAAGGCTACACCGACGTCATTTCCATGCATCAGATGGGGGTGGAAAATGTGGTTTCTTCTTCCGGAACGGCACTCACCACCGAACAAATCCGTATGATTCATCGTTTTACGGAAAACATCACCGTGCTTTACGACGGAGATGCCGCCGGCATCAAAGCTTCCGAACGAGGCATCGACATGCTATTGGCCGAGGGAATGAACGTCAAATTACTACTTCTTCCGGACGGAGACGACCCGGACAGTTTTGCCCGTAAGCACAACGCCACCGAATATCAAGCTTATCTGAACGAACATCAGGTAGATTTCATTAAATATAAAACCGACTTATTACTGCATGAGGCACAAGGGGATCCTATCAAACTTTCCCGTCTCATCAGTAGTATCGTACATACCATTTCCGTCATTCCGGATGAAATTACACGTTCCGTATACACCCGGGAAACAGCAACCATGCTGAACATGGAAGAACGAATGTTGGTAGCAGCCATTTCAAAAGAGATGGCCCAAGCTAAAGAGGAAAAGCAAAAACAGCGTGAAAATGAACGAAACCGTAAAAACGCACAGTTGCCATCCTCCGGACAAGCACTCTCTTCCTTAAATCAAGATAGTCTTCCTCCCCCAGCCCCATTCCCACCCTCTGAAGAAGGCATTCCCCCTATTCCGGACGACGGAACGCCGACAGACACTCCTGTCCCCAATACTTCGTCCGGCAATAATCCGGCTATAACAGAGAATGTATCCACCCTCTCCTACATTCCCGGCAAGGGAGCCGAAGCCATGCTGTTCTACCGGAAAGAGCTGTTGTTAGTACAAGTCCTCATTCGTTACGGAGAGAAAATTATATGTTACGCCGAAAACGAACAAGGAGAAGAAGTCCCGGTCAGTGTGGCCGAGTTCATCGACTATGCGTTGCAAGAAGACGGTTTGTTATTCCACAACGCCCTTCATAAGCGTATCCTGCAAGAAGCCATCGACCATATACATGAGAAAGACTTCTCGTCAGAACGCTATTTTTTGAACCATCCGGACAATCATATCAGCATGTTGGCTTTTGAATTGAGTGGTGACAAATATCAACTGAGCAAATATCATTCCAAACATCAGAAAATCGCCAGCGATGAAGAGAGGTTGACCGAATTGGTCCCCCACCTGATTTCCGACTTCAAACTGGCCATTGTAGACGAAGAACTGAAACAAATCCTCCTGAAATTGCGCCAACCCGATATTCTTTCACGCAAGGAAGAATATATGGAAATCATGAAGCATTATAAAGAGATGAAGGACATAGAACGTACCCTGGCACGGGAACGAGGCGACCGAGTCATCACTTAATACAGACAGCTTATGGTCATCTTGATTACGGGCGCAACCCACTGTGGCAAAACACTCCTGGCTCAAAGACTTTTGGAAAAGTACAAATATCCTTATTTGTCCATTGACTTATTAAAAATGGGACTTATCAGAAGCGGCTGTACCTCCCTGTCTCCCGAGGAAGACTCAGTATTGACCCGTTACCTTTGGCCTATTCTCAGGGAAATAATCAAAACGGCTCTCGAAAACCAACAAAACCTCATCATCGAGGGAGCCTATATTCCTTCCCAATGGACAAAAGACTTCGACAGCGACCAACTGAAACAAATCTGTTTTTGTGGTTTAGTCATGTCTCCTTCATATATTGAAAATCATTTCCAAGACATAAAAAAGCATGCCAATGCCATCGAGAAGCGTATGAACGACGACTGGTACACCCAAGAATACCTTATCGAAGAGAATTTAAATTATCTGAGGATATGCCGGAAATACGGTTATCGGTATATTCTGATAGACCATGCATATCCGACCGATTGGGATTCTCTTTTTCAGCAAGCTTCTGATAACCTTATACATTGGGCTGCTTCTGAAAAAGATTAACCGGTTTTGCCCTTTTTTACTCATAAATCACTATTTTTGTAAAAACATCCAATGACACGCCCGATGAATCATTTAGAAACAGAACGACTGATATTACGTCCTTTCACGGAACAAGACGCGGAAGCCCTGTTCGCCATACTTAGCGACAGAAACGTAAACACTTTCCTGCCGATGTTTCCGCTTAAGAATCAGGAAGAAGCAAAAGCATACATCAAGGACAAGCATGCGGCAGTAGATGCAGGAGAAACCCTGCTATACTACGCCATTTGCCGGAAAGAAGCTCCTGCTCCGATAGGCTACGTACACGTAAGCGGAAATGACAGCCATGACTTGGGATACGGGCTGAAGAAAGAATTCTGGCACAAAGGTTTCTGCACAGAAGCATGCCAAGCCGTCATCGGGCAACTGAAACAAACCGGAATCCCTTATATTACGGCCACCCATGACGTAAACAATCCTCGAAGCGGCAAAGTCATGCAGGCCCTCGGCATGAAATACCAATACTCATACGAAGAATTATGGCAACCCAAAAACTTCTTGGTAACCTTTCGGATGTACCAACTCAACTTCGACAAAGAAAAAGACAGGGTGTATAGAAAATACTGGGATAAATATCCCATCCACTTCATAGAAGACCTGACTCCCGGTGCAGAACTCCCTTCTATATAAAACCCTTCAAGAAACTCACATTCAAAATCATTCTTATGAAACGTTTGACCCGATATTTATGGCCCATCGCCCTTTGCATGTCAGTAGGTTTTTCCGCCTCGCTATTTCAGCGGGAAGCCATCACGGAATGGTATCCTTTCCTGAACAAGCCCGTACTCACCCCTCCCAATGGAGCGTTCCCTATCGTATGGGGCATCCTTTACATCCTGATAGGAATCTCCTTAGGACGAATCTGGGGCAAAGGCCTGAAAGTATCCCAACGTGAATGGTGGATACAGTTGGCCCTGAACTTCTGCTGGAGCATCGCCTTCTTCTTTTTGCGGGAACCCTTATGGGGCATGGGCATCATCCTGATACTCGATGTGGTGGTACTGGACTATATCTTTATCACATTCAAAAAGGACAAGCTTGCGGCCGCCTGTTTCATCCCCTATGTCCTGTGGCTGTTATGGGCAACTTACCTGAACGCCTACATTTATATCTTCAATTAACGCAGCGAACGTCCGCAACGGTTTCCGCTTATCGTCACGTCCTTGCAATCCTCCGTACGGAAGAATGCATCCGGAGATACGGAACCGTCTCCAGCCACTGAGATATAATTATCCCGGATGATCAGGCCATCCGTAGCCCGGGCAGATACCGCCTCGCCCCCCTGGCGAATCACAAAACGATTGGCCTCTATACGGACATTGCGATGGACGGCACCTTCGTAACGGTCATTTTCCGGCATCACGGCAATGACGGGCGAACCGCATTCCATAAACAAGTTGCGGCGTATCGTGACATCGCGTACAGGACCGGATTCATACCACCCCCGCGCATCGTCGGAAACCAGTACCCCACTCATCGGGATGCGATAGAATACGTTATCTTCTATCACGACCTTCCGGCGTGTCGTCACCAGAATCCCCCGGGTAGGAATACGAGAGAAATAATTATTTCGTATTTCCACTTCGGGTGTCCATGTCACATTCTCCACCGACACATTCTCCGCCGTCTTCACATTGCCGTTCACAGCCCGGTCCAGCGTCAGCAGGATTTCATAATCGTCTATCCGTTCTACAGCCTTCACGCGTGCCGGTTGCAAGCAACGCAAAGAATGGGCATCCACGAACTCCACCTCATCCCCTTTATAAAAAGCCTCAAAACCGTATGACTGCCCGTGCATGAAACGCACCTTCACCTGCTTGTCCGAAACATATTCCATGACTTTCAGGTGCGTGCCGTGTATATTGATCGGGTCATCGTGCGCCCCTTCAAAATAAGAATCAAGAATACGTATTTTCCCTTTGCACCCGGACATCTGGACAAAATCGGCAAACCCGGCACAAGTACGCCCCGAGCCCCATTCCGGCGCACAATATAACTTCTCATAAGTCAGGTTCTCGGAATACTGCCCTACAATCCCGAAGTTACCCAAGAAATGAAATTTGATATTTTCGAGCTTCACGTCTTTGCTCTGATGTATAAAACCGCATGCTTCAGTCCGAAAGGAATGACGCATTTGGTAAACCTCTCCCGTTTTGAATCCGGGCGTACAGCCATAATTAAAACGCACCAATCCCTCGTCCAGTTCTATGGCTTTCGTCACGCCGGTCAATGGGGATTCGCAACGGTTGGTCACGTTGGTTTGCGGATAGAACACCTGAGCGATACCTCCGCCGAAACGCCATCCCTCGCCTTTCCAATAAAACGCCCCGTCCTCTATCTCATAATCCGAGCCGGCAGTAACCCGGGCTGTGATGGAATTTGCATCGGTTGAAACCACGG
This sequence comes from Paraprevotella clara YIT 11840, assembly GCF_000233955.1. Taxonomy (GTDB): domain Bacteria; phylum Bacteroidota; class Bacteroidia; order Bacteroidales; family Bacteroidaceae; genus Paraprevotella; species Paraprevotella clara. Next base: position 29,841 of record NZ_JH376583.1, on the reverse strand, counting down.
TCATTTCAGGTACGGACGGGTCGGCAGCCACCAATGAGAAATTCTTCATGGTGACATTCTCGCATCCGTCAATCACGAAAGGAGTCATTTCGCCATGGGTTACGAAACGGGCGCCTCCTCCATCTACCGTAATATTCTTCATGTCCTTGAGCCATATCCCTATATGTTTTGTCGGGTCAGGATTCTCTTCCGCCGAAGCCGTATTGGATATATAATATAGGTAAGGAGAAGAAGAGGTACGATAAATATGGTAATCTCCTTGTTGCAACCGAATCAATACCGCCCGTCCTTTATAAGAAGAAGCTTGTTCTATGGCTCTTCGCAACACCGGTGTCGCATCCCCGTCCGGCACAGGCACATCCAATACCACGGGAGCAGCCATCCCCGTCATAACAAAACAACAACAAACACTCAGGAACATCAAAAGCTTTCTCATGGTTCTTTCCACATTAAATTAGTTTATGGCAAAGTTAGCCTGTTTCATTCCCAACATCAGTGTAGAATTGAGGCAAAAAATAACAAAATTAACGCGAATATATCCTTTTTTCTTTTACCTTTGCACTTAACATTACCTACATCAATTCAAACCAATGAAAATCATGACACGACTTAAGACCAAGTTATCCGCCCTTCTTCCCTTCATCGGGCTTCTTTGCGCCCAAGCACAACGCGACATGAAAACCATCAACGACGGTTGGTTTTTCAGAAAAGCTTCCACAGAAAACTGGCAACCCGTAAATGTTCCCCATACGTATAACCTGGATGCCTATTCGCAAAGGAACTATTATATGGGGAAAGCATTTTACCGGAAATCGTTCGTCTTACCGGACGTTCCGCAAGGCAAGCGTTGTTTTCTAAAAATAGATGCAGCCAGCAAAGCGGCAGACCTTACGCTGAACGGACAAAAGATCGGCAGCCATGCAGGCGGGTACAGTGCTTTTACATTCGATATCACCCCCTATATCCAGAAGAACAACACGATAGAAATCACGGTAGACAACAGCCGGAAAGATATTACTCCCATATCGGCCGACTTCACATTCTGGGGTGGCATATACCGTGATGTATGGCTTATCACTACCTCCGAACAACATTTCAATCTTTTGAATCATGGTTCCGATGGTATCTTCATCAGTACCCCGCATGTAGATGAGAAGGAAGCTACGATAGAAATACGTAGCGAAATCACGAACGATGCCACAGAAAAGGCTACCCTCGAAGTAATCCATCAAATCTATGACCCGCAGGGCAAATTGCAGCAAACCCTGAAACAACTACTTTCCGTCAAAGCCGGCGAAACCCAAACGGTACGTAAAACCTCCGCCATCGGGCAACCCCAATTATGGAGTCCGGAAAGTCCGCGATTATACGAAATCGTCACCACACTTCGCAACCCCAAGACGGGCATGGAACTGGACAGAAGTACGCATAAGACAGGATTCCGCTGGTTCAGTTTCGATGGTGAAAAAGGATTCAGCCTGAACGGAAAACCTTATAAATTACGCGGAGTCAACCGCCACCAAGACCAAGCACCGGTAGGCGTGGCACTGGACGATGAAGCACACCGGAGAGACATACGGCTCATCAAAGAAATGGGGTGTAACTTCATTCGCATCGCCCACTATCCGCAGGATGATGCGTTAGTGGAGGCTTGTGACGAAATGGGATTGCTGGCCTGGGAGGAAATCCCTATCATCAATATCGTACCCGACACACCGGGATATGACGACAACTGTGAAACCAATCTGACCGAAATGATTCGTCAGCATTACAATCATCCCAGTATCATCGCATGGGGTTACATGAACGAAATCCTGCTCACGGCTCCCGGTCCCGACCGTCCGGAATGGCCTGCTTGTAGGGAACGTACGGTAAAACTGGCACAAAGACTCGAAAAGACATTAAAACAAGAAGACCCATACCGGGCCAGTGTCATGGCTTTCAACATGACGAACTTATATAATGAAATCGGCCTGGACCTCGTGGACGTATCCGGATGGAACCTTTACCACGGTTGGTATGTAGGACAGTTAAACGACTTTAACCGATGGATGGAAGACCAACACGCGCGTTACCCGAAACGCCCCACCATCATTAGCGAATGGGGAGCAGGTTCCGACCGCCGCCTTCATTCCAAGCACCCGAAAGCCTTCGACTTCAGCATAGAATACCAACAAACATACGTAGAACACTACTTGCCTTTCATCGAAGGTACAGAATATATCAGCGGATGCACTTATTGGAATTTCATAGACTTCAATGTGGCTGCCCGACAAGAATCCATGCCGAGGGTAAACAACAAGGGACTGTTCTACAACGACCGTACACCCAAAGACGTGTCTTACTATTTTAAAGCCATGTGGCGTAAGGACACGCCCGTATTGCACATTGCCAGCCGGGACTGGCCCGTACGGACAGGAGACAAAAACGAAAAGCATCCCGTCAAAATCTATACGAACCTGGACGAAGTGGAACTCATCATTAACGGAAAATCCATCGGAAAGCAGCGTCCCGCCAACTGCCATACGGTCTTCAACGTGACATTGCCCTACGGGACATCTACCCTCAAAGCACAGGGAGACAAAAACGGACAGATGGTGGAGGATGTCATGGTCCTGCGCCTGGATGCGATGCCCGACTTGGCAAAGGGAGATGAACTGGCCATCAATGTAGGAAGCGACTGTGCCTTTACTTCGGATGTCAGCGGACTTACATGGCTGCCAGACCAACCATACTCCAAAGGCAGTTGGGGATACATAGAAGGAAAGGCACGCAGTACGACTTCCGAAATAGAGAATACCACAGACGGACCTTTGTACCAAACATGGCGCGAAAACCTACGTGCCTATCAAATCGACGCACCGTCCGGCACATACGAGGTGGAACTGCTCATGGCAGACGTGAGCCGTTCACGGCCGCAATTGGCCAACTTGTTAGGACGGGGAGACGACGGACAGGCCATAGCCGACAGCCGGTTCAACATCACCATCTGCGGTCGTCGGGTGGAAACCGACTTTTCACCTGCCGACGGCGGACATTACCGCCAGGCTTTCCGCCGACGTTATATCATTCAGAACAAGGAAAACAAAATCGATGTGCTTTTCGAAACCCTGAAAGGCAAATGCCATCTGGCCGGAATAAAAATAAGAAAGCTGTAAGCACTATCAAACCGTCATGACCTTATACATACAGAAGACCTCTCCCATCTGCAAGAACGGGAGAGGTCTTCTATAATAAAATCCAAAACAACGAATCTCATTCCATGCTGACCGCCGTACCGCTGCATGTCACCATCAGCATACTGCCGCTTGCCCCTACCGTTTCATAATCCAAATCGATTCCAATGACCGCGTTGGCACCCAGCCGGGCCGCTTCCTCTCCCATCTCTTGCAAAGCTGTGTCTTTGGCCTTGCGCAAAACCTCTTCATACGAACCAGAACGGCCGCCGAAGAAATCCCGCAATCCGGCAAAAAGGTCGCGCACCACGTTCGCACCGATGATTGCCTCGCCCGTCACCACACCATGATATTTCGTAATATGTCTGCCCTCCACAAGGGCCGTAGTCGTCATCAACATATATATACTATATTTGAAAGTTAAGTTATCGCCTCCTTTTTCCGCTGTTCGTCATCCAATGGTCTACCGAGTATTTACCCGGTCCGGCCATATACATCAGAATGAACACTACCAGATAGACAAAAGCCAATTCACCTCCCGTTATACTTCCACCATGGGCAAAGAAAAAAGCCACAGCCATCGTTACTATCATCGGAATCATGCTCAAACGATACAAGAAACCGAACACAAAGGCTACTGAACAAAACAGTTCACCGAAAATGGCCAGCATCAGAGAGTAACGGCTCCCGATTCCGAATGGGTCGGGGAAAGAAGCAGACATAGCGGCAAAACCCATCAGTTTGGCATAGCCGTGAGTCATCAGTAACGAGCCGAACAGCAGACGCATGGACAACAGGAAAAGGGAAAAGTTCGTTTGGTTCGCTTTACGCGGAAACAATAAAGTATTATATTTCATATTCATCATTATTTAATAGTAAAAAATACAAGATAAAGCTGCTGTAGATACAAAAAAACCTTATCTGAAGCCAAATATACGAATAAGATTCGTCTTCCGGCCCCTTTTTACATTTAATAACTACCTTACAACCGTTTTATCCGTATTTTTATCTGCCCGGGTCAGACCTGAATGCCATACACCTGCTTGACCTCATCCATCACGAAGGTGGACTCCATGGAACCGAGACTCTCGATTGTCCCCAACACATTGAGAAGAAACTCCTGATAATACTTCATATCGGGTGCATGAATCTTGAGCAGGTAATCGTAACTACCGGAGATGTTATAGCACTCCGTCACTTCCGGTATTTCCCGGATAATGCCCGTGAACTCTTCTGCGATTTCTTTGTTCAACCGGCGCAGCTTCACCCGGCAAAATACTAAAAAACCGCGATTGAGCTTTTCTGCATCCAACACCGCGATATACTTCTTGATGTATCCTTGCGCCTCCAGTCTCTTCAGGCGTTCAAAAACAGGAGTCGTAGAAAGATGTACGCGTGTGGCCAGTTCTTTTGTCGTCAAACGGGCATTATCTTGCAAAGTACGCAGGATTTGCAAGTCTATATGATCTAAACTTTCCATAGAAAAAACGTCTATAAACAGAGCTGTAGCCCCCTTACATCAGGCTGTATATTCTGTTTTTGAATACAAAAATAGATATTTTTCCCATTTTTCTCTCACTTCTTGTTTGATTATTCCAAAAACCATAACTTTGCCATCATCGAAACAAGAAACGGTCAAGAACTCAATAACAGAAACATCATGGACAGAACAAAACTACACTTCGAGACCCTGCAACTCCATGTAGGACAAGAACAGGCAGACCCGGCTACGGATGCCCGCGCGGTACCCATCTACCAGACCACCTCATACGTGTTCCACAACGCGGACGATGCCGCCGCACGCTTCGGCCTGCAAGCCCCCGGCAACATCTACGGACGGCTGACCAACAGCACACAAGGAGTGTTCGAGGAACGCGTAGCCGCCCTGGAAGGAGGAATAGCCGGACTGGCTGTAGCTTCGGGAGCAGCCGCCATCAGTTATGCTTTCGAAAACATCACGCGTGCAGGTGACCACATCGTAGCCGCCAAAACCATTTACGGTGGCAGCTACAACCTTTTGGCCCACACCCTGCCGGCATACGGCATCACCACTACATTCGTCGACCCTGAAAACCTCGACAATTTCGAACAAGCCATACAGGAAAACACCAAAGCCGTATTCATCGAAACATTGGGAAACCCCAATTGCAACATCATAGACATTGATGCTGTGGCCGACATCGCACACCGCCACCGGATTCCGCTCATCATAGACAATACGTTCGGCACGCCCTACCTCATTCGTCCGATAGAGCATGGAGCAGACATCGTCGTGCATTCGGCCACGAAGTTTATCGGCGGCCACGGCACTTCATTGGGAGGCGTCATCGTGGACTCCGGAAAATTCGACTGGAAGGCCTCCGGGAAATTTCCGCAACTCACCCAACCGGACGCCAGCTACCACGGCATTTGTTTCACCGACGCGGCAGGCGCGGCTGCCTACGTCACCCGTATCCGCGCCACACTGTTGCGCGACACGGGAGCTACCATCAGTCCGTTCAATGCCTTCATCCTTCTTCAGGGGTTGGAAACCTTGTCCCTACGGGTGGAACGCCACGTGGAGAACACCCTGAAAATCCTGGATTTCCTCTCCACACACCCTAAGGTAAAGAAAGTCAACCATCCGGCATTGCCCGGACACCCCGACCACAAACTATATGAAACGTACTTCCCGAAAGGAGCCGGTTCCATCTTCACCTTCGAAATCAAGGGAGGACGTGAAGAAGCGTTCCGCTTCATCGACAGCCTGGAGATATTCTCTCTTTTGGCCAACGTGGCCGATGTCAAATCGCTGGTCATCCACCCGGCCAGTACCACCCACTCCCAACTCAATGAAACGGAACTGGCCGAGCAAGGCATCACGCAAGCCACGATACGTCTCTCCATCGGCACGGAACATATCGACGACTTGCTCTCCGACCTGACGCAAGCCTTCGCCCAAGTCTGAATACCCAAGAACTACGTAATACATATACATTCGACAAACGCTAAAAAGAAAAGATTATGGAAAAGATTTATCATTCGCTGACCGAACTTATCGGACGTACACCTTTATTGGAAATCAGCCACATAGAGAAGAAAGAACAACTGAAAGCCAGGGTTCTGGTCAAACTGGAAAGTTTCAATCCCGGAGGAAGCGTGAAAGACCGCGCAGCCTTTTATATGATAGAAGCAGCAGAAAAAGAAGGTCTGCTGCGTCCCGGCAGCCTCATCATAGAGCCTACCAGCGGAAACACGGGCATCGGACTTGCCTGGATTGCCTCGGTCAAAGGTTACCGGCTCACGCTCACCATGCCTGAAACCATGAGCCTCGAACGCCGCAATCTCCTGAAAGCATTAGGTGCCACACTGGTACTCACTCCGGGCAGCGAAGGCATGAAGGGAGCCATCCGCAGGGCCGAAGAACTGAAGGCGGCTCATCCCGGAGCCTTCATTCCGGGACAATTCGACAACCCGGCCAATCCGGAAGCACACGTACAAACCACAGCAGAAGAAATATGGAACGACACAGACGGTAAAGTGGACTTCTTCGTAGCCGGCGTAGGTACGGGAGGTACCATCAGCGGAACGGCTAAAGGATTGAAAAAGCACAACCCGTCCGTGCAAGCCATAGCCGTAGAACCGGACGCCTCGCCCGTTCTCTCCGGAGGCACCCCCGGACCTCATAAAATACAAGGTATAGGCGCCGGATTCGTTCCGGAGAATTTCGACCACCGTCTGGTGGATGAAATCATCCGGGTCGCAGACGAAGATGCCGTCCGTGCCTCCCGCATGCTGGCCAGCCACGAGGGGGTGCTCGCGGGCATCTCATCCGGCGCGGCCCTGCACGCCGCCCTGCAAATCGCACGCCGCCCGGAGAACGAGGGCAAAACGATTGTCGTGCTGCTTCCCGACACGGGCGAACGCTACCTGTCTACCGTACTGTATGCCTTCGAAGACTTCCCGTTGTAAAAGGCCTCAACCTAAAATGTATGCTTTTCTGCTTACATCGCCTTATGGAACAGGCGTTTTCATAAATCACTCATAATTAACGATGTAAATAAGCAGAGCCATTCCAAAAATCAATTGCCGCAGATTCATATTTTGTTCTGCGGCAATTGATTTTTCAATCTAAGCCAAACGATTTTCCGTTTGGCGCACAAAAATTTCACGCTCCCCGCCCGCAAAATTTTTCAATCGGGAATCCCCGTAGTGACATTCCCGTTATTGAAAACAGAACTTCGTATGGCCCACATCGCATCCTCTTAAAGATTAAGGAAGAACTTCTTGCACGAATCCTGCTTTTTTCCTATTTTTGCCGACAAGAATAAAAACAAACATGCCTATGATGTAATTATCGAACAAAGACATAAGATAAAGAAGCGTTAGCTTTATTCTTGCTATCTGAAATCGCCAAATTGAAGAAGCACACAAGAGTAAAAGTTGATGCTCACGCCTATGGCGTGGGCTTTTACTCGTATATGTGTGCATGGTGTTTGGCGATACCGAGATAGCATAAACGAAGTTTCAGTCCACGTTTTTTTATTGTCTACACTCCGGATTTTGGACTACAAAAGAATCATTCAACAAAGAATTTAACACAAAAGGAAAACAATGAAAACTTTAAGATATGTAGGGATGGCCGTCTTGGCCATCATGTTATGCGTAAATTTCACAGCTTGCTCGGACGACGACGAGGAAAAACAACCGACTACGCCTCCGGAGGAAACCCCGACGCCACCACAAGAAGAAACACCGGCAACTCCGGCCACATTGGCAGGAACGACCTGGAAAATCACTTCAAGCACCGACGACGGCGTTTTCCCGGGCATATCACTTACATTCCATGAAGACAAAACGGTTACGACGGACTCTCCCGACTTCACGGTAGGCCTGACTTATGAAGCGAAAGGCAACACTTTGAAAATCGTATGGCTTTGGGGAGGCGCATACAATGAATACATGGAAGGACCTCTGACCATCGAAGGCAATACTGCCACCTACACATTCAATTGGTTCAACATGGACGGCTCATGTAACACCATTGATGACCCGAGAACCCTGACGTTACAAAAACAATAATGCCATAATGGCGAGCCATAGCTTATCCCGGAAGGGGAAGTATATGGCTCTTTTCCTCTTATCCCGGTGCTGTCCACCGGTTGGGGCGAACGTCCGCACCACGGACCGCAACGGTCAATGACTTGCCCTGAAGAATTTCAAGAAAAACAAGATTTGATAATCGATGGAATTGCTCCAATATTCCCCCGTATGCGCTCCGGGACGCACAATAAAGTCGTGCATGACGCCTCGTTCCAACAACTTTTGATGGAAGGCTTGGTTGACTTCAAAGAAAAAATCATCATAGCCGCAATCAAAAATAATCCGTAGGGCACCATCCTTGAGTTTGCCCGTCTGGTTGATGACGGTATAATCGTCCCAATCGCACACCCCGGCATCTTTTGCCCCGATTTGCTCCTTCATGTCCCAGTTGTCCGGAAAAGGCCGGATGTCCAGTCCGCCGCTCGTACTGCCCGCTGCTCCGAAAACATCCTGATGGCGTATGGCCAACCATAGGGCACCATGGCCGCCCATACTCAATCCGGTAATGGCCCGCTTCTCGCGAGACGGCAGTGTACGGTAATGTCCGTCCACGTAAGACACCAGTTCCCGGCTGACGAACGTCTCAAACTGGGAATCTTCATTGAGCGGACTGTCCCAATACCAACTGTTTTCTCCATTCGGACATACGAAAATCAAATTCTCACGGTCGGCATAGTCTTTGAGTTCCGGTTTCAAACCGGGCCATGTGGTTTCATTTCCGCCATAACCGTGCAACAGATAAACCACAGCCGCTCCCTTGCCTTCTGTCTTTTCGGGAGAAATCACTATGGTACGCACCGCACGTCCCATCTTCCGACTGTGCACCTCCACCGTATCCACTTTCGCGGCACGGACAGCCACCGCCGACCAGCAAAGCAAACTTGCCAAACAGCAAAACACACTCTTTTTCATTTCGTATCTATTTATGGGGTTAAAGTTCGATGATATAAGACTGCATCGTACGCAAATCTATCGTCCACAAGCGGCCGTCCAGCACGTCGCCGTAACCGCAAACCAGTTTCATCACCTCGTGAGCCTGCACACTGCCTACTATCGCCGGGGTCATGCCCACAACGCCTTTAAAAGCCGGAGGCAACTGACACGCGGCCTCTTCGTCCGGATACAAATCCCGATAGCTCTTCGCTTCCGCAGTACGACAAAAAACGGACACCTGGCCACAGAACCCTTCAATGGCACCGTAAACGTATGGCTTGCCTTGCGCCCTGCAAATATCGTTCAAAAGATAACGGGTCGGATAATTGTCACAAGCATCCACCACAATATCATAATCTTGAATCATACCGGCGGCATTATCCGGCGTCAGACGACAAGCGTACGGCTTCACGTCCACATCGCTGTTCAATGCACGCAACCGACGGGCAGCCAACACCACTTTGGGCAGCCCCACTTCCGCCTCCGCATAAAGAACCTGGCGGTGCAAATTGGTCGTACTCACCGTGTCATCATCCACCAACCCGATGTGCCCTATTCCGGCACCGGCCAGATAGAGCGAGACGGGAGAGCCTAACCCGCCCGTCCCTACAACCAACACCCGCGCCGCACGCAAGCGCTCCTGCCCTCCGGTGCGGATTTCCGGCAACATGGTCTGGCGCTCGTACCGCCCTAACTTTTTATTCTCCATCTCGGACATGGTCAGCATTTTACATAAGATTTGGATAAATCGCTCTCGCTCGGCAGAGGCAAGCGAGCTTTTCTCTGCTCTCGCTTACCCACGGTTTTCAAATCGAAACTGGCATCCCAATCCTTCCATACCGGTTCACGACCGACTTTTCGCAATGCCTTCTCCACCTCCACGGCTGTGCGTTCGTCGCTCACATGGAACTGCTCCAACGCCTGCGGATAGGTATAATATCCTCCCGGCTCCGTCTTGCTTTCCGCACTCATCGTGGTCACGCCCAACGTGGCCATGTGGTCACGGATGGCCGCCGGTTCGCGTGTGGAATAGGAAATGTCCACATCGTGGTCGAAAATACGCATGGCAAAAGTGACCTGGGCCAGTTCACGGTCGCTCATGACGACATTCGGCTGGAAGCCTCCGTTCTCGGAGGGCCGCATACGGGGGAAGTTCACACTGTATTTCGTCCGCCAATAATGCTTCTGCAAATAACGTAAATGATAAGCCATCATCGTAATGTCCGTGCGCCATTCTTTCTCCAGGCCAATGAGGACTCCCATCCCGATGGAATGCACCCCGGCCTGTCCCATGCGGTCGAAACCGTTGACACGCCACTCGAATTTCGACTTCATGCCCCGAGGATGGTAGATATTGTAGTTTGCCTTGTGGTACGTTTCCTGGAAGCAAATGACTCCGTTCATCCCGTGTGCCTTCAGTTCTTCATACTCTTCGGTCTTGAGCGGCATCACTTCTATCTTCAGGTTACTGAAGTAGGGTTTGGCCAAATCCAAGGCACGCGCCAGATAAGGCACGCCGGCTTTGGCCGGATTCTCTCCTGTCACTATCAAGAGGTTCTCGAAAGGTGCCAGCTTCTTGATGGCTTTGTATTCGTTCTCTATCTCCTCCTCCGTCAAAATGGTGCGGCGCATCGGGTTGCTGATATGGAAACCGCAATACACACAGGAGTTGGTGCAGGAGTTGGTAATATACAAAGGTATGAACATGGACATGGTCTTGCCGAAACGCTCTTCGGTATATTTACGGCTCAACCGCGCCATCGTCTCCAAATAGGGAGCGGCTGCCGGGGACACCAAAGCCATGAAATCGTCCACGTCACAATGTTCTTTCGAGAGGGCGCGGCGCACGTCGGCCTCCGTCTTGGCGTTGATCCGCGCCGTAGTTTCCTCCCATGAAATCTTTTCCAATTCGTCCGAAAACATATCTTCTTCCCGTTTAGTCGTTCAAAAATGCCGTCAGGGGCGAACTGGCCTCTGCCACGAAACTGTCTGTCTGCAATCCCAATCCGGCTTCGTATGCCATACGTCCGGCTTCCACTGCCTGCTTGAAAGCCACGGCCATCGCCACCGGGTCGCCGGCCACGGCTATGGCTGTATTCACCAAACAGGCGGAAGCTCCCATCTCCATGGCCTCGGCAGCATGACTGGGCGCTCCGATACCGGCATCCACGACTACCGGCACGTTGGCCTGCTCGATGATGATACGCAGGAAATCACGGGTCTGCAATCCCTTGTTTGTCCCGATGGGTGCTCCTAAAGGCATGACTGTGGCCGCTCCGGCTTCTTCCAGATGTTTGCAAAGCGTAGGATCGGCCTGACAATAAGGCAATACGACAAAGCCCAACTTCACCAACTGCTCCGTGGCCTTCAGGGTCTCCGTGGAATCGGGCAACAAATAACGCGGGTCGGGATGAATTTCCAACTTCAACCAATTCGTACCGAATGCCTCGCGTGCCATCTGGGCGGCGAACACGGCTTCTTCGGCATTCCGGACACCCGACGTGTTCGGCAATAATTGTATCTCGGGACGCACGATATGCTTCAGCATGTCGTCCTCCTTGTCTTCCAGTTCGATACGCTTCATGGCTACCGTCACCATTTCCGTTCCGGAAGCTATGATGGAACGGGCCATCAGGTCGTTGGAATCAAACTTACCTGTACCTAAAAACAAACGGGACGTAAACTCCCGTCCTGCTATGACTAATTTTTCCATATTTTTGCTGTCTTATTGGATTGAATGACTAAATGCTATCCGCCGCACGCCGCTTTGATGATGACAATGTTCATCCCCTCGGCCAACGCATAACCGTCCCACGCGGTACGGGGCACCAAACGGTTCTCTACAGCCACCGCTATCCCCTGAAGCGGAAGCGATAGCTCTTCCACCAATGCAGAAATCGAAACGGCTGCTGTCTCCACTTCTTTGTTATTCACCGAAATTTTCATTTCATCTACTTTTAATTATTACTGAAAAAGACAAGTACAAAGAAGCACCGCAAACGGCGGTATGGAAAGAAAATAAAATCCAATCCCTACGGCAGTACGAGCTGCATCAGGTTCGAGGGTATAATCTCAGCCCCTTTCCGGGCACCCCTTTGTCTTTACTCGGACAAAGATACACAAAAAAGGGAAAGAATATCATTCTGGTGCAATATTTTTATCCATTTTTATGCCACACAAGCCTTATCCTTTTTCACAAACCATCCATAAATAATAAACAATAGGACTTACACTCTTGAAAAAAAGCATTCCACCCAAAACATGAGTGGAATGCCAAAACCAGTTTGAGACACGATGCCCAAACTTAACGCACAATAATGCGGCTATTTTCCACCACACGCCCCTTCTCGGTCAGCGTGAAGTTATATACTCCTGATGGTATCCGCTGTATGGGAATTTGAACGGTGCGCACTCCGGCCTCCACAGACATCCGTGTCACCGTACGCCCGTCCACCGAAGTCACACACACCTCACGCTGGCTTGCCTTATCTTCCGCGATAGGAATTTCCATCGTAACCACCTCCCCCTTCCGAGCCGGATTAGGATAAGCACGCACACAACTTGAACGCTTGAGTTCCTTTATCGTATTGGCCTTTGAATCTATAAGATAGATAGTATATGAACGAAATCTTTCTTCCGAGCCATCCATATAGCCATTTTCTTCGATTACCAAATACGTTTTCCCACCTACACGGTAAAGCATGGCCTCCGTACCCATGACATTATTCAAATCTGCATAATCATGCCGGAACAACACCGTCCCGTCATCTTGCCGGATTTCCAAACCGGATTCCACAGCCGAATAGGACCTTGTAACTTCATCTGTCACCCCGTCACCGTCCCTGTCCCTTTCATATTTGGAGGTTTCCTTCACCTCTATCGTCTCAAACAAATACTCGAACTTGTCATCCTCATTAAACAAAGTTTGAGTCAAGAACAACCGTTGGTTTTCGAAAGCCTCGGCAATACCATGATCAACTTCCGTACACAAGCCCAAAGACCTGCAACAGCGCCACTGATAATCATCTTCTTCTCGTGTAGTCTCCCATTCTCCTGTATAAGTTACAACTCCCGTAAACGGATCAGTCACAGCCGCACGCCTACTTACCAAAGTATATGTTTTACACGTTTCCTCCGGAACGGAAATTTTCTTCACTTCCTCAAAATCGGCATCATAGACTGTAAAATCTCCGTTTGAAAGACTTTCATTGTCATACCTTCCCCCCTCTACCGTGAAAAATAGCACCTTTCCACCTTGCGTGTAAGCTGTGGGAATAAAATTAGGCACATATGGCAACACACTTGCCTCATGGATTTCCTGTGCCTTAACATTGGTCGAAAAAAACAGCAAAACAGCCAACGGAAAAAGTAAATTACGTTTCATCTCCTCTTCAATATACTTACCTTGACTCCCCCAAATCAGGTTGGTTTAAAATATTTAAAAACGTCTCTTATTCCAGCCTATATAACAAAAAAGCGTGGGGAGCTGTTCTTGCTTATCTCGCTCGTCAGGCTCTCGCATTGCCCATCTGCCAAGATAAGCAACGCAGTTAGCCCACGCCGGTACATATATAAAACACGACACACACCCACACTCTGACGTATGGTTGCGGCACGCATAGTATAAACATACCACGCAGACATTCCCGTTGCTCCATCTTCCGACAGACAGTTCAAATTTGCGAGATTTGACGAGCCGAAGATAGACGCTTGAAAACGCCTTCTTATTAAATAAACCTCCCGCTAACCCCTTCGGGCCAACTGGGTATTGCAAATGTAAACAAAGAAGTTTAATAAAAGTTATATCGCGAGAAGAATATAACCAAATTTAACACGAAGGAATTGCCGACAGGCACCCTATTCCTTAAAAAGGCCATCCCGAAAACGCCTTACCGGCAAATTCACCCCACGAAAAGAGGCCGCCCTGCAAACTTACAGAAACGGCCTTTAATCTTACTAATCTTATGTTTTAATTATACCCGCTGTCCTAACTTATCGTCAATGAACAACAAAGCAGCCTTGCCGGCTTTACGGATTTTTTCCAAAATACCTTGCGCCGTAGCTTCTTCTTCCACTTGTTCGCGCACATATCCCCACAAGAAATCCTGAGAAGCCATGTCTTTCTCTTCGGAAGCCACTTTCACAACATTTTCAATCAGCTTGGATACTTGGCATTCATGCTCGTACACATTCTCAAAAACACCCAGTACGCCGTTCCACTCCTGTGGAACCACATCTATCTTGTCTACCTTAGCCACTCCGCCACGTTTGATGACGTAATTCGCCATATCGTAAGCGTGCTCCAATTCTTCCTGAGACTGTTTCTTCATCCATGTGGCACAGCCGTCGTAACCTTCTCTCTGCAAATAGAAAGACATGGATAAATACAAGTTAGCCGACCACATCTCGGCCACGATTTGTTCGTTAATAGCTTTCTGCAATTTGTCTGAAATCATATTCGTATATATTAAAAATTAAACAACTTCACTTTATTATAGTAAACTACAACTACAGTGCCAAAACATCTGATTTCATCATCATGTCAGCTATTTATTCTTAATTTTACGGATTGTTATAGAGAATCTCGATGAATAAGGTTGAGAAACTCCTCCCGCGTCTTGGCCTGATTGAACGCTCCCGTAAAATCACTGGTCGTAGTCACCGAGTTTTGCTTTTCCACTCCACGCATCTGCATACACATGTGCCGGGCTTCCACTACAACCATCACGCCCAACGGATCCAACGCCTCTTGTATGCAATCCCGAATCTGCAGCGTCATCCTTTCCTGTACCTGAAGACGATGGGAAAAGCAGTCCACCACACGGGCGATCTTGCTCAAACCCGTAATATATCCATTAGGTATATAAGCTACATGTGCTTTCCCGTAAAAAGGCAACATGTGATGTTCGCACAACGAAAAGAAATCAATGTCTTTCACTATCACCATGTGGCGGTAGTCTTCCTTGAACTTGGCCGAATTCAGAATTTCTTTCGGGTCTTCGGCGTATCCCCGCGTCAACGTTTGCATCGCCTTAGCCACCCTATAAGGCGTCTTTTGCAATCCTTCACGTTCGGTATCTTCCCCCAACAAAGCCAGAACAGCCTTATAGTGGGTTTCTAATTCCCGCTGTACCGTTTCGTTATAAACCTGACGTTCCATCCGCTTAATAAGGTATTTGAATTACAGATTTTACAATCAACGCCTCATCGAATTGCTTAGTGGCGCGCAATTCGTGCAAAGCCTGATTAGCTTCCTCGTACGTCCGGAAATCACCCACCCTGCAAATCCAACGCGGACTCTGAAAATGCGTATAAGTAGCCATGTCACTGAAGTAGCTCTTCACCTTTCCAGCCATCCGTTGTGCCTCCTGACGAGCCGTTCTGGAATTTCCTCCGGCATAAACCTGAATCCGATAACCGTTGGCCTTCATCTTACGTACGGGCTTAGTACCTACAGATGAATTGCCGCTCTCCGTTATCGACTGGGATGTACGTCCGGAATCTGCAAGCGAAGCAGAAGATTCTTTCTCTGCCCCTCCGCCATTTACCATCCGGGTAATCTCGGCATCCTGAATCACACGTACCGTCCCTTGCCCGTTCACAGGCTTCACCAGCTTGTCCACAAACTTCTGTTGTGCTGAAACCTGAAGCCAACTTACGGCACACCAAAACAACGATAAGAAGAGTCTTTTCATCATATAGTCATTTGAATATAAAACCATAAAAGAGAGCCATTCCGAGACACGAAGACGCCCTCGGAATGACTCCGTTTATCTACTCTGATTAAGCTTTCCAAGCGTCGATGATACCCTTGAAGTCTGCGCACTTCAAAGCGGCACCGCCAATCAAACCGCCGTCAACATCGGGCTTTGCAAAAATCTCTTTTGCGTTCGAAGGCTTACAGCTTCCGCCGTAAAGGATGGAAACATTCTCGGCAGCCTCTACACCGAACTTCTCGGCAATGGTCGTACGGATGAAAGCATGCATCTCTTCTGCCTGCTCAGCCGTAGCCGTCTTTCCCGTGCCGATAGCCCATACCGGTTCGTATGCCAGAATAATGTTGGAGAACTGTTCTGCCGTCAAATCGAACAAAGAACCGGCCAACTGTGCCTTCACCACTTCGTTCTGCTTGTCAGCCTCGCGCTCTTCCAAAACCTCACCGATACAAAAGATGACCTTCAGGCCGTTTGCCAAAGCCAAGTTTACCTTCTCTTTCAGGATTTCGGCTGTCTCGCCGTAGTAAGCACGACGCTCCGAATGCCCCAAAATGACATACTGCGCACCGGTAGATTTTACCATCTCGGCAGACACCTCGCCAGTGTATGCGCCTTTTTCCTTGTCTGCACAGTTCTCTGCACCCAAACCGATAGTCTGGGCATCCAATACAGCGGCTACGGAAGCCAAGTGGATGAACGGCGTACAGATGACTACATCACAATTCGGTTTGTCGGCAGCCAAAGCCGCATTCAACTCAGTAGCCAAAGCTACACCTTCCTGCAAATTCAGGTTCATCTTCCAGTTACCTGCAACAATTTTCTTTCTCATTTCTTTTCTTTTTAAAAGGTTGATAATTCTATTTTTATGTTTCATTCGTCTGTACATCTTACTCCCCACCCATATCCGGTCGGCAAACACCAGCACAAACAGGGGGACAAGGAACCACAGGACGACACGCAACGTCGTCATCATCCGCGATGCCGACTGCAAACGCCCCAATTCACCGTCTTCCAACGGCACATTCAGGTCCTCTTCTTTCGGAAGGTTATTACAACTCCATTTGTTATACACTGTACCCTCTTTCAACAATACCAGCCCGGGATTGGAGCGCACAATGGTTTTCAACGTGATTTCATCCGTTATGCCAAAAGGATAATCCGCCCCCGTCAGGTCCTGCCATCGCCCAATCACGTCATCACCGGATGCCGTCAGACAATAAAAGGCATACCCATGTTCGCCGCAATAGTCATAAAGTTCATTGATACGGTCTATATTGCTGTCGTCCGCAAACTCCAGATAAGGAGAGATTAATAAGAAAGTATATCCTTTGTCCGACAAAACCTGCTCCGTGATATCCTCTCCATCAGGCCACGTCATAATCGAAAAATCATGTACGGGGGGCACATATCCTTCTTTCACCAACACCGTCCGGCTCTCCACAAAATGCCAGGCCGTGTCCTCGGGATAATCTTCCGTAGTGAATTCTTTCTTTACTCCATCCTTTTCAAGTACGAATGTCGTAAGATACTCCGGCTCCTCCTCTCCTTCCGGAACCACCATCGATCGGGGAAGATTTACTCCGATATGATAAGGACGGAAATCGAAAACCGGAAGATAATAGATACAGAAACCCGCCAGAACAAAGGCAAAAAAGATAGAATAGAGGGAAATCATCCACTGGTTGCGTTCGGAAACAAAGCGCACCATCAACCGACGGTAACGAAAAACGAGCACGGACAAGCCCAACAGCACAACATTCTTGCCGAACGTCTCCCAGTTCGTCAACGACACGGCATCTCCGAAACATCCGCAATCCGACACAGGATCGGCCAAAGCCAGATAAAACGTCAGAGGCGTCATCACACTCATGAACAGCAAAAAAAGCCAGGAAGTCGCGCGCCGACGTATCCCAAAGAACAGATATATCCCTATACAAAATTCAAAAACCGCCAAAAGAACAGCCAGCCAGAGCGGCAAAAAGCCGGGAATCCATTCCGACCAACCGAATGCCTGAAAATAGTCATCGAATTTGTATTGGGTACCACGCGGGTCAACCACTTTCACCAATCCGGAGAAGACGAAAGTCACAGCCAGCAACAAACGGCTGACATTCACGGCAACCCAACGTAATTTATATCCCAATCTATTCACCGAACGTCAATTTTATCAGCCCGAATACGGCATAATTCATCATGTCCATGTAATTGGCATCCACTCCCTCCGACACCAAAGTCTGCCCCGCCAAAGCCTCAATCTGCTTGGTCCGGTAAAGCTTCATCAAGATAAGATCTGTATAAGAACTGATGCGCATGCCGCGCCAAGCCTCATCGTAATCGTGGTTTTTCTTCAACATCAAAGCGAGCGAAAGCCCCGCGTATTTATCGTAATATTCCAAGGCACGTTCAGCCGTCATGTCTTCCGCGTCGGCATAGCCCAGCTCCAACTGTATCAGGCCGACAATACTGTAATTCACGATAGCCATGAACTCCGGGCGAATGCCCTCACCGACCAACGAGACCCCTTTCACCTCCAAACTACGGATACGATTGGCCTTAATAAATATCTGGTCTGTCACCGAAGCCGGACGCATGATACGCCACGCCGCACCGTAATCATGCAACTTTTTGGCGAACAGTTCCCGACACTCCTTCATTATTTGCTCAAATTGTCCTTGTGTATCCATATTTTACCGTTTAGGCATACCACAACATGCAATGTGCAAAGGTAGTACAAATCATCGAATAAAACAAAAAGAGACCGTAGAATACGCGAGCGGAGACGGCCTTTTCATGTTCTTTCACCATAACACATTGTACATCAAATCCTTCCGAAGAAGAAAGAAGGCTAACGGTGAAAACAAGGTGAAGGCTGCCGAATAAGAAAGTTCACCATAAGTGACTGAAACAGAAGAAGTCTGAAAGATGCGAACCTATTCCTGCATTTTTCATATTGTAAGCAGGGCGAACCTGCACACTCCCCACAACACCTGACTCTTCGCACGGCTCAAGGTGGAAAATCATTCGCAGCAGAATGAAAAATCATTCACTGCAGAACGAAAAATCGTTTGCAGGAGATTGGAAAATCATTCTCAGGAGATTGGAAACCCGTTTGCCACAGACGTCCTTTCTCCCTGATACATAGCAAAAAAAGAGATGCTCCCGACCGTACGGAAGCATCTCCCTTATTGTAACTATAAACTTATGCTTATGAATATTTGATGATTTGCCCCGGACGAAGCATAGTCTTACGGGATATTCCATTCAACTTGCATAACTTAGCAACCGTCGTACCATATTTCGATGCTATTACGGAAAGATTCTCACCCGATTTCACGCGATGTACTTTAGAACGGGGCTTAGCTGTCGGCTTCGGACGAGCACTCGCCGTATTCTTAGCCACCTCGGTCTGCCCCTTGCTCTTATTGGAGCGGAAGATATAATAGTCTCCTGTCACATCTTGCGCTACGAAATCGAACATTTCGGCCGGATTGATAGCCTGTCCCAAGAAACGCGTTTCAAAATGCAAATGAGAGCCTGTTGAACGCCCGGTATTGCCTCCCAAACCGATGGGTTCGCCAGCCTTTACAACTTGGTTCTCACGCACAAGGTGCTTGGACAAATGCCCGTAAATGGTTTCAAGTCCGTTCGGATGACGAATTACGACATAGTTACCGTAACCTTTTCTTTCGTAATCCACGATACGTACTTTTCCACTAAACGCCGAACGTATGGTATCCCCAATGTACACCTTGATGTCAAGCCCTTTATGCTGACGACGAAAACTTGCACGATAACCGTAATTAGAAGTAATTCTCGTGCTCGGCGTCGGCATGCAGAAATGCCGCAAGTCTATCTTGTATTCTTCCGGCAATTCTACATCATAACGATGGGCATATTGGTTGTTCCAATCGGGATAAAGACCAAACGCGGGATTTTCAAGCTGTTCGTCACCAATCAAACGTTGCAAGGCAACCGAATCCACAGCTCTCATCTTTTTGTCGATCGGTGCTTGGCGAGCCAACAAGTCCTGCCCTGCAACCGGCATACTCAACATGGCCAAAACAACGACCGCTCCTGTCTTAAGTCTTCTGAAGTTAAAAAACATTTAATTATTATTATAAAGTTCGCTTATCTTATTTTACAATTCGTCTAAAGCATACAAATAACCCAAGTTGGAAGATTCATACTCAAAAATCTCCTCCGGCTTGAAAAAACGCGCCAATTCTATTTTCGCATTCTCTAATGAATCGGACGTGTGGACGATATTTTGTTGGTTACTCATACAATAGTCACCGCGAATCGTGCCCGGAAGGGCATTCCTGCCATTTGTAGCCCCTGCCATCGCCCGCACTACATTTACGGCCTCAATACCTTCGAAGCAACATGCAATCACGGGAGTTGACATCATGGAATCCTTTAAAATCCGAAAGAATGATTTCTCGCGCAAATGAGCATAATGTTCATCCAATATCGCATCTGTCAATTGCATCATTTTCATTCCGGCCAACCTCAGTCCTCTCTTCTCGAAACGGTTGATAACTTCTCCTACAAGCCCTCTCTGTAATGTACAAGGTTTTAACAAGACCAAGGTTTTCTCCATGAATATAGACTTTTTGAATTAAACATATTAATTAGCGTATTCTAAACACTAACAGCGGCAAAGATAATCTTTCCATAACAAAAGCCCAAGAAAATTAACAGTATTTTTCCTCAAAAAGCCGTTTTTTCAAGAAATCACCCCCCAATTCACCGTCCTATCTCTTAATTTATTTAACTGTCTCCATAGAATATCATTCTTTGAAGCAGCGCAATGCGGGTCGTCGTCCAACACTTTTTCGGCCGTTTCCCGCGCCAACTGCAGTACTTGTCCGTCACGTGCCAAATTGGCCAGCCTCAACGTAAACGAAACCCCGCTTTGCTGCGTACCTTCCAAATCGCCCGGACCGCGCAACTTCAAATCCGCTTCGGCTATTTCAAACCCGTCGTTCGTCTCCGTCATGATTTGAATACGCTTGCGGGTATCTGCCGAAAGCTGGTATTTGGTGACCAAAATGCAATAGGACTGGTCGGCTCCGCGTCCCACCCGTCCGCGCAACTGATGCAACTGCGCCAATCCGAAACGTTCGGCATTCTCTATCACCATGACCGAAGCGTTCGGCACGTTCACCCCGACCTCTATCACAGTGGTCGCCACCAATATCTGGGTCTTCCCTGAAATGAAGTCCTGCATCTCGGCCTCCTTCTCTGCAGCTTTCATTTTACCATGCACCCGGCTTATCTTATATTCCGGCAAATCGCGGCACAACTGCTCATACCCCTCTTCAAGGTTCTTGATGTCCATCTTCTCGCTTTCCTTAATCAACGGGTACACCACGTATGCCTGCCGCCCCTCGTTCAACTGCGAACGCAATCCCCTGTACAGGCTCTCCCGCCGGTTGTCAAACTGGTGAATCGTCTGAATCGGCTTGCGCCCGGGAGGCAGCTCGTCGATAACCGACACATCAAGGTCGCCATACAAGGTCATGGCCAAGGTACGGGGTATTGGCGTGGCCGTCATCACCAGCACATGAGGAGGATTGCTGTTTTTAGTCCACAAACGGGCGCGCTGAGCCACACCGAAACGATGCTGCTCGTCTATCACGACCATGCCCAAAGACTTAAAAAGCACCGTGTCTTCCAACACGGCATGCGTCCCGACCAAAATCCGTACCTCGCCGTCTTTCAATCCGTCCAAAACAGCCTGTCGCCGCTTTCCTTTCACCGTCCCCGTCAGCAGTTCCACCCTTACGGGCATCCCGAACAACAAGTTCTGGAAAGTCACATAATGCTGCTCCGCCAGAATCTCGGTAGGCGCCATGATACAAGCCTGAAAACCATTGTCCAATGCAATCAAGATGCTCATCAAAGCCACCAGTGTCTTCCCGCTGCCTACATCGCCTTGCAACAAACGGTTCATTTGTCGCCCGCTCCCCATATCCTGACGAATCTCACGAATGACTCTTTTCTGCGCTCCGGTCAGCTCAAACGGCAGATTCTTTTCATAAAACGTATGAAACAGCTCGCCTACACGGACAAACACATAACCACGGTATTTCTGACGACGCTCACGCGCATACTTTATTATATTCAACTGAATATAGAAAAGCTCTTCGAACTTCAAACGGAATTGCGCCTTCCGTAAATCTTCCGCAGAAGTCGGATAATGCACATGCCGGAGCGCTTCATCCAAAGACACCAGATTCAACGAGCTTACTAAATAAGGTGGCAAGGTTTCCGGAATTCCGGCATCCAAACGTTCAAACAAAGTCGCCGTAAAATGTTCTATGGAACGGGAATTCAGTCCGGCCCGTTTCATCTTGTCCGTGGTCGTGTAATAAGGCTGAAGTCCCATGGTGTTCAAACGCAATTCATCGGCCTTGTCCACATCAGGATGAGCGATGTTGATTCGTCCGTTGAAAACACTCGGCCGCCCGAACACGATATAATCCGTCCGCGTCTTGTAGGCAGACAAAACGTATTTTATGCCATTGAACCAAATCAAGTCCACAACTCCCTGCCCATCGGTGAAATGAGCCACCAAACGCCGTTTCCGCCCCTCTCCCTCCGTATCAAAGCTCAATATCTGGCCGCGAATCTGTACGTAGGGCATATCGGCCGTCAACTCATGGATATAATAAAGCCGCGTACGGTCTATATGTTTATAAGGAAAGGTGTACAACAAATCATGCAAAGTACGGATTTGCAATTCATCTCCGAGCAGTTTGGCACGCTGCGGTCCCACTCCCGGCAGGAACTTGATATCTTGACGCTCAAGGTCTATCATCGGTCAATCGGATAAAAGAGCTTCGGCTATCTTTAAATCGAAAGGTGTGGTTATTTTTATATTCTCACGGTTGCCCGGCACCAACGACACCGGAACTCCCATAGCTTCCACCACGGAAGCATCGTCAGTGAAAAACGGACGGTACTCTTGCCGGTAAGCGGCTTTCAGCACATCGGCCCGAAAAGTCTGCGGGGTCTGCACCAAACGATATTGTGCACGGTCTACGGTTGCACTGCCTCCCTCCGTCCCGTCGGATTTCAGACAACGCAGTGTCTCCACGACCTCGGCAACAGGTATGGCGGCACGTTTCCGGAAAGCTGATTCGTAACATGCCGCTATGACCTCACGAGACACAAAAGGACGCACACCGTCGTGCACGGCCACCAAAGCATCCGTTTCCCCATCCGGCACCTCTGCCAAACCGTTGGCCACGGAATGAAAGCGCGTCTCTCCTCCGTCGGCCAAACGATAAGGAATGCGGAAGTCATATTCACGGCACAATTCATTCCAATAACCCTGCTGTGCAACCGGCAATACCACAATCAGTTCCACACTTTCGTCATAGGCATGAAACGCATCCAACGTCCGCATCAACACCGGTCGACCTTGGACCGGAATGAACTGCTTGGGAATTTCGCCCCCCATACGCAGTCCTTTCCCTCCGGCCACTACGATCGCATATTTCTTCATCGAGCCACCTCGTTGTACAACATTCCGTTTCTCACGGCTTCCGCCTTGTCCTTACCGGCCAGCTTGGCCACGATGGCATAACCGAATTCAAATACGGCAGCCGGCCCTTTTCCGGTAATGAACAAGCCGTCCTCCTCCACAAGGCTGCCTGTATAAGAAGCCCCTTCCAAGTTCTCTTCAAATCCGGGATAGCAAGTCGCCTTCAGTCCTTTCAGCAAGCCCATACGGCCGTAGACCAAAGGAGCCGCACAAATAGCCGCCAGCGGTTTGCCTGCCTTATATTGCTGCATGATACCTTCGGCCAAACCTTCGTGTCTGGCCAGATTGTATGAACCGGGCAGCCCGCCAGGCAATACCAACATGGCGGCCTTGGAAAAATCAACTTCTTCCATCAACATATCGGCCTCCACGCGGATTCCATGTGCACCGGTCACCATCTTGTCGCCCGTCACCGAAACGATACGGGTTTCCACTCCTGCACGACGCAAAATATCTACCACAGCCAAAGCTTCCACTTCTTCCGAACCTTCGGCAAAAAACAAATATACTGTTTCCATCCTTCTGTATTTAATAATGAATATTTATAAGTTAAATCAATTCTTCTCTTGCCACGCCATGCGTTGCACATCCGCTCCCGAAGGTGATTGAAACACCCGCAAGTCGAACTCCGGAATCACTGCCAACACATGGTCGAAGACATCGGCCTGGATTTCTTCATAAGGAATCCAATCTTTCACCGTCGAAAAGAAATACAGTTCCACAGGAATTCCCCTGTCCGTCGGCTGCAAATGACGGACCATGCAATGCAGTTCCTGATTGGTATAAGGCAAACTCCGCAAGTATGCCGTCAAATAAGCCCGGAACACACCCAAATTGGTCTGGCGGCGGCCATTGACCTTTACGGTATTGTCGATGGAATGAGCCGCATTATAATCCTGCAAGTCCTGTTCTTTCCTTTCTATATAGTCTTTCAGCAAACTTATCTTGCGAAAACGCTCCAACATCTCCGGCGTACAAAACTTCACACTGCTCATATCTATATTGACAGACCGTTTGATACGACGTCCGCCGCTTTCGCGCATCGCATTCCAATTCTGAAACGAATCACTGACTAAAACGTATGGCGGCACCGTGGTCACTGTATTGTCCCAATTACGGACTTTCACGGTGTTCAGCGTCACTTCCGTCACGACCCCGTCGGCATCATATTTGGGCACCTTTATCCAATCTCCCACTTTCAGCATATCGTTGGCCGACAACTGTACTCCGCTGACGAATCCCATAATGGTGTCTTTAAAAATCAACATCAAAACAGCAGCCGAAGCACCTAATCCAGCCAACAGCGAAACGGGGTCCTTGTCTATCAGTTCGCTAAGTATGATGATACCGCCCACAAACCAAGCCACCACTTGAAGCGTCTGCAACAAACTTTTCAAAGGACGGTCTCGGAAGGCTTCTTTGTCACTATAGACACTATAAACAGCCCTTAAAAAAGCATGAACAAAAGCCAGAAAAGCAAGAACGATAAATACAAAACTGATTCGTCGGACAAAATCGACCGTACTTCCATTCGTATCGGCAAAAACTACGGGTACAAAGCAATATATCACCACCGGCACCACCATACGACTTAAACGTACCATTACCTTATGGTCGAATACCACATCATCCCACGTAGCTTTCGTGCGTTTCACCAAATGGGCTACAGCTTTCAACAAAAAACAGCGGCAAACCGCATCTGCCAAAAAAGCCGCAGCGACCAATAAGGCCAACATGACGCCGTGCGCCAAGGCATCAGCTACCGACACCAATCCCCACGAAGCCAGCACGCTTGTCAACCATCCTTGCAAGTCTATTTCCATCATCCCGTCGCGTCCGGCCTTTCTATTTCAAACATTCCAGATAGCGCTTGATGGTCTCTTCCAGCCCGAGGTACAAAGCGTCACAAATCAGTGCGTGACCGATGCTTACTTCATCAATCCATCCTATCTGTTCATGCATATATTTCAAGTTCTCCAAGCTCAAGTCATGGCCGGCGTTCAGCCCCAACCCCAAACTACGAGCCGTTCGGGCCGCTTCCACAAAAGGCCGGACAGCCACCTCCGGACTTCCTGCATAAGCCGAAGCGTACGGCTCCGTATAAAGTTCCACCCGGTCTGCCCCCGCTTTCGCCGCATATTCCACCATCTCCGCTTCGGCATTGACAAAAACGGAAGTACGAATCCCTTTTTCCTTAAATTCCCCTATGATTTCCGTCAGAAACGAAAGATTCTTTTTCGTGTCCCAACCCGCATTCGACGTAATCTGGTCGGGAGCATCCGGCACCAATGTTACCTGTGTGGGTCGTACTTTCAACACCAAATCATTGAACTTGTCCACCGGATTGCCTTCGATGTTGAACTCCGTACGCAAAACAGCTTTTAGGTCATACACGTCCTGGTAACGGATGTGGCGCTCATCGGGACGGGGATGCACCGTGATGCCCTGTGCCCCGAACTTTTCACAATCCAATGCCACCTGCACGACGTCCGGATTATTGCCTCCCCGCGCATTACGCAGAGTAGCCACTTTATTAATGTTCACACTTAATTTCGTCATTTCTCTTTCAATTATAATTTGTCACCAATAGGGCAAAGTTAGAAAAAAATACTATATTTGCGGCTCTATAACCACAGTAAAAGTCTTAATTAATATTAGGAGAATGGCAGAAAGACTCAAATTCGCCCTGTTCGGCAACATCTATCAAGCTAAAAAGTCGGCTTCGGTCAAACAACTCATTTCCTTGTTGGCCGCACGCGATGCCGAACTCTATATCGACACCGATTTCTATACCTACCTCAGCCAGGAACTTCATTTCGACGTCTGTCCTACCGGACTGATATCAGACAGCGATTTTCAGGCAGACATCGCAGTCAGCATGGGAGGTGACGGAACTTTTCTGGCCGCAGCCAGTCGGGTGGGAAGTAAAGACATACCTATATTGGGAATCAACATGGGGCGGCTCGGCTTCTTAGCCGATGTGTCTCCGGAAGAAATCAACGAATGCATCGACGACATCTACAACCACACATATAAAATTGATGAGCGTAGCGTCATCGAAGTGAAATACGAAGGTCCGGAACTCTCCGGATACCCATACGCCCTGAACGAAGTGGCTGTCCTGAAACGGGACAACTCCTCCATGATTTCCATCCGGGTGGAAGTGAATGGTGAATTTCTGGCCACTTATCAGGCTGACGGCCTCATCATCAACACACCCACGGGTTCCACCGGTTATGCCTTGAGCGTAGGAGGCCCCATCATCGTGCCCCAATCCGGTACATTCTGCATTACGCCCGTAGCCTCCCACAGCCTGAACGCACGCCCCATCACACTCCGCGACCAAGTAGAACTCACGCTATCGGTAGAATCCCGCAACCATAATTTCCTCGTGGCTATAGACGGACGCAGCGAAGCCTGCACCGAAGCCACGCGCCTCATCCTTCGCCGAGCTCCTTATAATATAAAGGTATTGCAACGCAAGAACCATTCGTTTTACTCCACCTTGCGTGAAAAGCTCATGTGGGGCACCGACCCAAGGGAAGAATCATGTTGAACGCCTTTCGCTCCTCTACGTCAACCTATTCCACCCTCCGTTTGCTCCAATGGCTGTGGAATATCCTGCGGCACCACCGGTTGCAAACGGGACTGAACACCCTGCTCGGCTGCTCCACCGTATTGTTGGATTTCATGTTCATCGCTGCCACCAAATGGATCATCGACATAGCGACCTATAAAGCCCCCGGAAGTTTATCCATAGCCGCCGCACTACTCATCGGTATCCTGTTGTCACAGCTCTGCATCCATTTCGCTTCACGCTGGGTCAAGGCCATTTTGGGAGTCAAGGCACAAAACCACATGCAACGGTTCTATTTCGACCGTTTGCTGCACAGCGAGTGGAAAGACCGGAACCGACGACACAGCGGAGACCTTCTGAATAGGCTGGAGCGAGATGTCACCGACGTGGTGAATGCCGTCACCGAGACGGCTCCTTCCATTATCGCCGTGTGCATACGGTTGGTAGGTGCGTTCTTATTCCTGTATTCCATGGATGCTTCATTGGCTTGTCTCACCATAGCCATCATTCCGCTCTTCATGGTATTGAGCAAGGTCTATATGAAACGTATGCGCAAACTGACCCGCGAAATCAGGAATACGGACAGCCGTATCCAAAGCATACTGCAAGAAACGATACAACACCAGATGGTTGTACAGACATTGGAACAACAGTCCGTTATGGTACAACGGTTAGATAACATACAACAGAACTTACGTAACCAAATCAAGACGCGCACCCGCTTTTCGTCCATTTCCTCGTCTTTCCTCAGCGCCGGATTCATGGGGTGCTACCTTGTGGCCTTTCTGTGGGGAGCCGCCCGACTGCACGAGGGGACGATCACCTACGGCATGATGATAGCCTTTATCCAACTCGTAGGACAAATACAAGGCCCGTTCCGAGACATGAGCCGTTTCATTCCTATTTTCGTCAACGCTTTTACAGCCGGCGAACGTCTCATGCAATTAGAAGAGATTCCTTTGGAAAAACATCCCGAAGAAATCCGGATAGGCTCGCCCTCCGGCATACGTTTCCATCAAGTCTCATACGCATACGACAAGGGAGGCCGCCACATACTGCAAGATTTCACCTACGATTTCCCGCCGGGCAGCCATACGGCCGTGATAGGGGAAACCGGTGCAGGGAAAACGACTTTAATACGCCTGATGCTTTCCTTAATCCATCCCACAGCGGGAAAAATCATATTATACGACAATCATGGCGGGCAATCCGAATGCCATGCAGGTACCCGCTCCAACTTCACCTACGTCCCCCAAGGAAATACCCTCTTTAGCGGTACCATACGGGAAAACCTGTTGCTCGGCAATCCGTACGCCACAGATGAAGAAATGCAGACCGCACTCATCCACGCCTGTGCCGATTTCGTATTCCAACTACCCGAAGGTCTGGACAGCCGTTGCGGCGAACAAGGCACGGGATTAAGCGAAGGACAGTCACAACGTATCGCCATCGCCCGCGCTTTACTGCGTCCGAGCGGTATTTTACTATTCGACGAGGCCACTTCCTCGCTCGACACCGCAACCGAAAAACGGCTATGGCAAAATATCTGTAACCATTATGGCAATAAGACCCTGATTTTTGTCACCCACCGGGTGAACATTATTACATCCGAAACACGCATATTGAAACTCAGCAAATAAAAAGGAAAAACTTTGGCCAGCCCATACAAAAACACTATCTTTGTCCCGTAACAGGTGTCCTGTCTGCCGACCGGCATTCCGGATGAAAAGGGAATCGGGTGGAAATCCCGGACAGTCCCGCTGCTGTAATTTCCAGAAAGCGTATCAAAAGAAAGACTCATACCACTGCCTCAAATCCATCACGAGGTCGGGAAGGTTTTTGATACGGGAATAAGTCAGAAAACCTGCCTGTTCAAACTGCGGCATCTCGCTTCGAGGGTTAGGCGATGATTCCACTCTGATTCTAAGAACCGTCTTTTCTATCACAAGGATCGGCTTATTTCGTCCGTAACATAACGGACGAATGCGGCACCTTTCAGAACATGACGCTTGGAAGATGTCTGTCACACGACAACGCTTATTTAACCCCCTCCAAAGGCCGAAGCGATTCGCCCTTGCGTCTGCCATGCTATCTGCTATCAATCAATTTTACCAGACGCAGAAATAAACGGGAACGATGGAGACAGACAGAAGAATTCACATTCAAAAAGAAATGGCATCCAAAGCTATCCTGCCCGGATGCCATTCTTTGTTACCTAAAACGAAAGAATGTCGTTCCTGAGCAATATTCCGACTATGAAGCCGAAAGCAAAGGTTTCTATAAGCCCGTGATTCCCTCATCGAGAAAAGAGGCTTTTCCTGAATCGTCGCTATATTTTAAAGACAGTGAGTATATCAATCGTAAGTGGCGTATGGCAACTGAAGATTCCCGTATAACGCAGGGTTTTACGTCTTTTTTAAAAGAGTTATATTACTACTTATCCAGTTAGCTGCAAGAGTAGGGACGTTGTATGGTATTGACGGCACTCTTTTAGAGCGCCAATACCGTCATCATCTGAGTGACTATTTTCAGTAGAATCAGCCTGCCCATGCACAGGATTGGCTACTTTTTGAAAAGAATACCAAAGCTTACGTCTGCCTTGATAAGGTTCCCCTTTCGCGTGGCGAGCTCAATCCCCTATGTCATCCGTAGTAGTAAAGGCAATATTACTGCCATAATAAAAAAGTACGGATGTCCGTACGGTAAGTTCTGTCTTGCTCAGACTTTCCCGCCGGCATCGCTATCAAAGCCCTTTCAGGAGATGTGTGTAAAAGCGCGCTAGGAAAAAATAGATAAAAAGGGCAC
>NZ_JH376582.1 GCF_000233955.1 Paraprevotella clara YIT 11840 | reverse complement strand
TGTTCAAGGTGGAGTACACTCCCGAGGATTGGGATGGCTTGCGGCGTTACGTGAAAGACAGCAACCTGGGGCACAAGCAGGAAATCCTGGAATGGATAGACCGCGACATGGATCCCGACGCCAAGGAATGGGCCATCAAGTCGAGATATCCCGATGACTACCGGATGATGTTGCAGGCCTGGTATCCGGCTTTGCGCCATTCCGACTATGTCGTGACCTACCATGTACGCCCCTTCTCAGTGGAAGAGGCCAAGGCCCTGCTTTACACCAAGCCGCAGCAGCTTTCGTTGGAAGAGATGTTTCTGGTGGCGCAGACCTACGAGCCTGGCAGTAAGGAGTTCAACGAAGTGTTCGAAATTGCCGTGCGCATGTTCCCGGACGACCCGACGGCCAATCTTAATGTGGCCTGTGCGATGATAGAGTCGGGGCAGTACGACCGTGCGGAAGCCTATCTGGCCAAAGCCGGCAACTTGCCCGAAGCAGTGCATGCCCGTGGAGTGATGGCTGCCAGGCAAGGGCGTGAGGACGAAGCGCGCCGCCTGTTCGGGCAGGCGGGCCAGGCCGGAGTGAAGGAGGCGACGGAGAACCTGAGGCTGATGGATATGGAGTGAAACGTATGCGTTAGATAATATAAAAAAGAGAGTATTAAACATTTTATTAACCAAAACAGATTTAAAAATGAAACTTAAGTATTTGTTTTCAATGGCTATGGCCGGATTCCTATTCGGCGCATGCTCCAGCGACGACGTGGTCGTGGGCGACGGTGGCCAAGATGGTGCGGTGGCGGTACAGCCCGGCGAAGAGGGATTCCTCAGCATGTCTATCAACTTGCCGACAACTGTGGGCGTGAAGCGTGCAGCGGGCTACGACGACGGTACGCCGGATGAGTACCAGGTGAACAGTGCCAAATTGTTGGTGTTCTCCGGTGAGTCTGAGGCTGCTGCAACGTTGCACCAGGTGTATGACTTGGATGTCAGTGCCTTCACGAAAAACGACGAGACCCAGATTACTTCTTCTGCCAACATCGTGCAGGATATTCTGGTGCCTCCTACGGTAGGACAGCAAGCCCCCACTTTTTATGCCATGGTCGTGCTGAACGACAACGGGCTGTTGCCCAGTGAGGGCGATGCGTCCGGCACGGAATTCCACCAGAAGACTTTCAAGGAAGTCAGTGAGTTGGCTAAGGATTTGGACGAAAACACTCTGCGGACTCACGGCGGCAATCCCAGCTTCTTCATGAGCAATGCGCCCATGTACAGTGTGGCCGGGGGTACTACGCGTCCGGCCGATAACGGCAAGGTGACCACTTTGGCCGAAATCGACCAAACTAAGATTTTCCAGACCGAACTGGAAGCGCGCCAGAACCCTGCTGTCACGGTGTATGTGGAGCGTGCCCTTGCCAAAGTGACGGTAAAGGCCGATAATGACAAGCTGAGCGCCGATGCCAATGAGAACCTTGTCGGTTATACGGTTAGCGGGTGGACGCTTGACAACACGAACAAGTCCACTTACCTGGTACGCAATGTGGCACCTGAAAACTTGGCTACGGCACAACCGGCATGGTGGCAGTACAACAATACGAGGGCAGATTACTATCGCTTCGTGGACGTTGCAGCCGTAGAGACGGGTGTCTCATTTTATCGTACCCATTTCGGCATCGACCCCAACTATGCCGTGGATAATGTTTATGCTACGGGAAGTTTGTTGAACAAGGTGGCTAAGACCATTCCGGCGGGCGACCTGACCCCGGCCGGCGAAACTCCCCGCTACTGTCTGGAGAATACTTTCGACGTGAAACACATGACGGAACAGAACACTACCCGCGTGATCGTGGCAGCCACATTGGAAATCGACGGAGCTGAGGGCAATGGCGACTTTTATTTGCTGAACAAGAACACCGCCACGATTTACCAAAAGGCAGGCGTGGAGAACGAAGTGAAACGTTTGTGGATGAATTATTTCCAGACTATCATTTCTACGTATGTCAAGAACGGAACGTTTACGGAGGATAATGTGACCGTGACCCTGAGCAACGCAACGGGTGCCGCACAGGCCAACGGAGGCTATACGACGGTGACGGGCATTGTAATGAATGATAATAACGTGGCAGACCTTGAATACCAAGACGGCAAAAACCTTGCTGACATAAACGCCGCAGCCGCAGCATATCTGCCTACGTTGAACGAGATGCTGACCATCTCCTATTACAAGGGCGGTGTGGCTTACTATCCGGTGCTGATCCAGCATTTCGGAGACACTGAAACGCCTTGGACTATGCCTACTGGCGGAGTTATGGAGTCTTATCCCGACCCGAATGCCGCCAACAATTGGCTGGGACGCTACGGCGTGCTCCGCAATACGTGGTATACCGTCAACGTGACGGGTCTGAAAAACATCGGTTTCTGCGAAGTGCCTGACGCAGGTGTGCGCTATGACGACCCGTTGAACCAATACATCGCAGTGGAAATCCATATTTTGCCTTGGGCGACACGCTCTCAGGATGTGGACCTATAAAAGCGTCTTGCAGAAGATGAATGAATAAAGTGAAATAGGGGGAGGCTGCATGGTCTCCGGGCTTTCCGGCCTCCCCTTTTTGGGAATGGGAAAGGAAGTGTGCCCTTGGGGCGCGGACCCTCCGCAGGGAGGGAGACGGGACGTTCCGCCGGTCTCGGAACCAGTCGGGCGGGAGCATAGAAACGGCAAGGATTTGCCCAACGGAAGAGGAACCCATGAGGTGGAGCCGCGTGTGTGGCAAAGCCCACTATATATAAAAAAGGAAAGAGAACGAAGGAAAGAATGTTGAACGAAAAACAAGGATATATGAGGGATAAGATGAAAAAATGGTTTGCGGCGTGGTGCGGCCTGACGGCGGCGTGCGCCATGACGACCTCCTGTTCGATGATGCAGGACGACTTGGACGATTGCCCCACAGGGCTGTACCTCTCCTTTAAGTATGACTACAACCTGCAGCGGGCCGATATGTTCAACGACCATGTGGGTGCCGTCACGGTGTATGTCTTCGACGAGGAAGGGCGGTATGTGACGAAACAGGAAGAAGCCAACGTGCCGGGGCATGCCCCCCTTTCTTCCCCGTTGTACACGATGCGCATGAACCTCGCCCCGGGCAAGTACAAGTTTTTGGTATTGGCCGGGCAGAAGGATTATGAGGCTCAACTGGCCGGGGGAGGTGCACGTTTTGTGCGCCGTGAGCCAGGTGCGGGCGACGCGATGGAAGGAGCGTTGGACGTGACGCTGGACCGCGTGGCGGGCGCGTCGGGATGGGAGGTGGCGCATGGCGGCCTGCCTCTGGACACTTTGTGGCACGGCATGGAGCTTTCCGCTGCGGAGGTCTTCGAGGGAAAGCCCACCTACGACACCATCTCCTTGGTGCGCGACACAAAACACATCAACGTCAGCCTGCGCGAGATAGATGACCCCACGCAGATGGACGTGGCCAACTATGATTTTCGCATCATCGACCGCAATGCCCGTATTCTTTGGGACAACTCCCTGGACGAGGCCGAGCAGGTGGCCTACACGCCCTACGCGGCGTGGAACACGGACGACCGGGTACCGGCAACCGACGCCGAAGGAAACGACTTGGGTCAGCCCGGGCACATCGCCCACGTGGAGTTCATGACCTCGCGCATCCTCTACCACGAGGATGCGGCGGACGACGGCATCTTGTCGGTGACGAACCGCGAGACGGGGGTGGAGGTCATCCGCGTGAACCTGCCCGACATGCTGTGCCGCCTGCGCAAGTATGCGGACATCTACCGCTATTCGCCGCAGGAATTCCTCGACCGGGGGTATGACTACCAGATGGACTTCTTCCTGAAAGGGGGGGAACTGGCTTACGTGAACATCGGCATCAGCGTGTTGAACTGGAGCGTGAGGGTGCAGTTCGAGGAACTTTGACGGCGGCGGAAAAACGCACTTTTAAGAACATAAAAGGATGGTTTGGAAATGAAGAAAGCATATCATATCATGGGAGGGTTGCTGTGCGGTGCATGTCTCGGCCTTGCTGCCTCGTGTGGGCAGATGGAGGACGAGGCGTGGGGCAACGGCCGGTGTGACGCGATGGAAAACGCGGAGGTGCGAGAGGGGACGATGTTCCTCGACGTGAGGCTTTCCGTGGGCGACGGCGGACCGTCGAAACGGGGCAACCCGGCCGGAGGAGAGGACGGTGACGGGCGCGAACCGGGCAACGACGACGAAAACACGGTGACGGGGCTTACGGTATTCTTGTTCCCCAACGAGGCGGATCTGAACTCGGAGACGGGACGTGCCCAGCCGGTGTTGGCGGCTTACTATTTCGATGGCAGCGACTTGTCGCGGGTCGGTACGGGTGTAAACGTTTCATACGCGACGAAAAACCCATTGGACGTGTCCGACTTGAATTTGGATCAATGTAAAGTGCTGGCCGTGGTGAACGCGGATTATTCGGGAAACTTCGAGAACGGCACGTGGACGACCTTGGCCGACTTGCGCGACTGGCAGACCGGGAACGACTTATGGCGGGAGGCCGCAGACCCGCAGAATATCCGGAAGACGAATTTCCTGATGTCTTCCACGGAACTGGTCACGGTGACCGACATCCGGAACAGTACGGAGGCCAGTCCGGCCAAGGCTGTGGTATATGTGGAGCGGTTGGCTGCCCGGGTGGACTACCGGACGGGGCGAGATGTGTTCGACGTGGTGGATGGCGGGCAAAATACCGTGGGCGAGGTGGAGATTACAGGTGCCGCCCTTGTCAACCGGTTGGACGGTGATGTGAACCTGCTCAAGCATGTGTCTGACGACTATACGGAGGAGGTGGCCGATGCTGCAATCGGACGGGAAAAGGCCGCAGACGGAGGCCGTGCCACCAACTGGGTGGTGGACGCCTATGAGACGGCAGACAAGAAGTTCGGGGACTTCCTGCCCAAACTGACGGAGGATGCCGGATGGGAGGACTTGTTCTCTAAGGGACTACCCATGACGGCAAGCAACGGGACGGAATGGAACTGTCTTGGCTACGTCCGGGAGAATACGAACCGGATACAGGGGGCGGACGAGTTGCGCCGCTATGCCACGGGCGTGGTGTTCCGGGCGCAATACAATGTGAAGGCGGACGGATTTACCGAAGGTGGCGACATCTTCAAGTATGGGAACGGCCTCTACGCCACGTTGGAGGCCGCCGGCGAAGCCGCCGGTGTGCCGGAAAGCGTGACCGTGGAGGACTGCGCCGGGTACGGCATCACGTATTACCCGAAAGGTGTGTGCTATTATACTTATTGGATCAAGCATGCCGATGACGGAGATGACACAGCGTTCGGTACGATGGAATACGCCATCGTGCGCAACAACCTTTACCAACTGACTGTCACGTCGGTAAGCGGCATAGGTGACCCGCAGCCCGGTGACAGTGAATTGACGATAGAAGTGGCCGTGAGGAATTGGCAGGCGATGGACGAAGAGAATGTGGATTTACAATAAAGAAAGGAAAAAGATATGACGAAGAAGGTGCGCTATATGTATGAGGCGGTGTTGACCGTATGCCTTTCTATGCCGATAGGCTGCGTGCAGGAAAGCGGCACGGAGTATCCCGGGTCGGAAACGGACGGGGCGGCTACGGCCGTGGTGA
Organism: Paraprevotella clara YIT 11840; assembly: GCF_000233955.1. Classification (GTDB taxonomy): domain Bacteria; phylum Bacteroidota; class Bacteroidia; order Bacteroidales; family Bacteroidaceae; genus Paraprevotella; species Paraprevotella clara. Next base: position 59,036 of record NZ_JH376582.1, on the reverse strand, counting down.
CCTTACAGGTAGGGGCTGCGGGTAATGTGCAGACCCGGGCTTACGGGGGTGACGGTGCGGCCATCGCCGGGGAATTCATGAACACCTTGGAGCTTTTCATCGTGGACGGCCAAGGCGTGGTGGAGAAAGTCATCCGCGCCACGGACGATGCGAATTTTGTGCCGGAGGACAACGGGCGGGGCGGTTGCGAGACGGACTATTCCACCACCGTGACACTCCGCACGGGGGCCAAGACCATCTATGCCTTTGCCAATCTGGACGGCCATGCGGATGTTGAGGGGAAAAATTTGGGGGAGGTGTTAGGCGGCATCAAGGAAGGAAGCCTTTGGGCGGATGCCGGGATAAACGACGGTACGGCCGTGGCTGACCCCGCTTCGAAAATAAATTTGGCGGACGTTTTTATCCCCATGGCAGCGCGGCGCGAAGTGAGCATACCTGTGAGCGACGGGACGGTGCGCCTCGAATTGGTGCGCCTCGTCGGGAAGGTGCGTCCCCGGTTGACGAACGACAAAGGAGGGGACGTGCGTGTGACTTCGCTCTCCATCGGGGACTTTGCCGACCGCGTGGCCTTGTTTGAGGGCGGGAGTGCGGGCACGGTGTCGTTCGACAGGACGCGCCTTTTCACACTCGACCGCACAGTGGGGGCTGCTCCCATGGATTTGTACGGCACGGGGGACGACGGACAGGCTGTGCTCTCGTCCGGAGGAAAGGGGATGCCGGAAATTTATGTGAACGAAACAGACGGCAGTACCCCGTTCCGGATTACGTTGACGATAGACGGTGACGAGATGGCGGGGAAGACTGTGGCCACAGCCGTGCCGCGCAACCATTACCTGCCTTTGGCCTTGAACCTGTCCGATTTCCGTTTGGCGGTGACGGCCTACGTGGCTCCCATCGGCGGTTACCCGGTGGCGGTGATGACGGAGCCTTCGCTGACGGACCATTACGAAGTGGACGTGCCGGAAGGTTGCCATTTCGAGGTGGAAGGCACGTTCGGGCGCACGGAGACCGCAGACATGCCGGTCACATCGTGGGCGTGGACCGTGCCGCAGGCATCTGCCGGCCTTGTGGCGGTAGAGAATGAAACGGCCATCCCTCTGGTGGGTTGGCTGACGGCTTTGCCCGGCAAACAAGCCACGTTGGAGTTCAGCGTCGCCACGCCCCACGTCAAGAAAGGGACACTGACGCTGACCACCGTGCCGTTGGGCGACATGGACGGCTACGGGCTTGTGAACCGGCGCAGTTTGCCGGGGTGGACAGAGAATGCACAAAAATACGAAAGGGTAAACCTGAGCTATAATTAAATAAGGAGGAGATTCGGTTATGAAAGAACTTCGGATTTTATATAAGGTCATCGTGGGGATTGTGGGAACAGCTTGGCTTGCCGTGCAACCGGCAGCCGGTCAGGTTAATGGGAATAGATATAATACCAATTATTCAGACCGTACCATCCAGCATAAGGCGACCGGCACGACCAAGAATAAATGGTTCCAAACGCGTGAGGCCACAGGAATGTCCGCTTCGGCCAAGGCCATGGATACGTTCAACGACGAGGTATGGTCTTTCAACGTTTACGGGCACGACGTACAGGCCGCCCATACCTTTACTGACACGTTGTATGTACACAAGGGGAGTTCGGTGACGTTGAACCTGCCTACAGTCTCGAGCTCGGGAAAACAAAACAGTGCGCAGAAATACCAACGATGGTACAACTTGGTGACGGACGGGCTTTTTCGTACGGGGAATACAGGGGACAGGCAAGTCCAGGATTTGCTTACCCCGTCGAGCGGAACGGTTTACCGCCTTGCAAACGGTTACGTGGGCGGACATGGTTTGTTGGGATCAAGCAGCATTATGTATAATGCGAATTTTTATTATCCGACGAACCAAGAGTTTGGGGGATGGAATGTTGAGAACGGCGAGTATGGTAACGCGATGTATGTCGTGGCATGCGACCTTTCCGGCTATATGGATTTTACCAATACCTTTAAGGAAGGACAATCAGGGGGGCTGAGTTTTATGCCCAACAGGGGAAATCCCATAGAACCGACGTTGTCCTTGCGTGCCGTGTATGTGATAGTGGGGGTGGACGACGTGGATGCGGAAAAGGACTTTCCCGACAACCCGGATTTCTGGACCAAAGGGCACGGGAGGCTGTTGAGCACGGAATACCAGGAAGGCAACGCCACCGGAAAGAAGTTTCTGGAAGAATATGACATCACTTTCCCTTGCGACCATATTTCCAACCACACGGACGAGGTGGTGACCTTGAGCAAAAGTGCGATGGGATATGGATTGCCGGGCATGTCAGGCAGTTCTGATGGGAACCTCTCTGTGCGACTGGCCGACAATGGGGCAGGGTTGAGTCTCCAAACGACAAGCTTGTCCGATGAAGACCGGGTTATCAAATTCAGGAAGCAAGGCGTGCGCGGAAATACCCCTTGGAGCGTGACGGACGGAAGCAAGGCCACCATCGTGGTGACGAAGATCGTGGACCGTACGACGTACAATATCGCCAAGTTCAACCTCACCTTCCGCAAGGACACGCGGTTGTTGACGCAGCACCAGTTGGAGCGGATTGACACGCGCGACGGGAATGTGGCAACACAGACTTGGTACATGCCCACACGCACACCCCGTTATTTAAGGGAAAACTACCAGTTGCTGACCTCGCGTACGTTCGATTACGACCCGGCGGTGGCTGCTGATTATGGGTCGGATATGTATTATCCTTATCCCTTGGAATGGGGCTACAGTTCCTATGCGTTCTTCGACGGGTCTCTCAAAACTGATTTTGACGGGTCTACAAGTAATAATTCTAATTATGGAAACCAACCTTTTGTGGAATGGGGTAGTTATGCCATTACCAATTCGTATGTGGGGTATAATGATATGGTTAATTTAAAAGGAACCTCTCCGGATCCCTATTTGGGTGGTCGTGGGGAAGAAGGCGACAAATCGGAATATTTCCTTTATGTGGATGCGGCCGATTTGCCAGGTTCTATTGTCACGCTGCCTTTCGCGGTAAACCTTTGCCGGGGATCAGAGTTGTTTGTCAGTGCATGGGTAAAAGGAGCCGGAGCAGCAGATGCAAATAACGCAGTTATCGAGGATGCGGCCATGCTTTTTACCATCAACGGCATCGATGCGGACGGGAACAAGACTCCGCTGTACAAGCAGTCCACGGGGCAAATCCGTACCACGACGTATATGACGACGGCAAGTTCTACAGAATATACGAGGGATAACGGCTATGGGACGGGCACGAACGACTGGTATCAGATTTTCTTCTCGTTTATCAACGATGATGAAAAGAACGCGGGTTTCGTGTCATACGAGTTGCAGGTGGACAACAACTGTGCCAGTACGGACGGCGGTGACTTCTACCTGGACGACATCGAGGTGTTTATCGCCCAACCTACGGCAGAGGTGGAACAGTTGGAATACACCTGCGTCAACGACCGCACGCCCTTGAACATCACGTTGGACTGGAACCAACTTTGCGAACGCCTCGGCATCGATGAAAGTTTGACGCATGGCAATGCGGCTGAAGGCATAGATTTCTGTTTCATCGACACTGTGAAGTATGCCCGGTTGTTGGCCGATGCCGGAACCCGGCAAGACAGTATCGAAGCACTGAAGGACGCGATAGTAAACGTGGGGGCGGCTGATGACGAATCGGAAGGTTACGACGAACCTATAGTTTCCTTGTTCTTTTACCTCGATTGGGAAAAAAATGACCCGTATCCGAAACATCAGGTCGGGGCTGACGGTCGTAAAATATATAACATCGCATACAAGCATAAAAAGGACGACGGAAATTTCTATTTCTATGCCACGGGAACAGAGGCGGAAAGTAACCGCAAGTTGTCTGTCGACTTTTACTCCGACCTTTCACCCAACCGTCCGTACCTGATGCTGATTATCGACCGCGACCTACAAAAGGGACAGGCCACGGCGGAGGATTTCTACGATATGATGGACGACCCTTGCGGCATCAAGACACTGTTCTACGTGACCTCCCAAACCATGGTGAAGGTGAATGGCGAGGTGCTCGACCCGCAGACCGATTTCTGCGAGGGGCAGGTGTTCAGCTTCGGGGCACAAATCCGCGTGCCGACCGGTTTCAATGACGAAGGGGAACAGCAGTTTGTCGTGTTGAACGAAGGCGTGTATTTCGACTGGTTCTTCGGAACGGAGGATGAATTCACGACAGGCAACATGGAGTATGGCAATGTGTCTTTATTTAATGCGTTGCAGTGTTTCCGCGAGCATTATCCCGATGCGGAGACCTTGGATGGCGTGGTGCCTCAACAAGCGGATGAGGATAAGCCGGAACTGACGCAGGATCATATCGACCTCATCCGCCATTACCTGACCGTGGAAGGCGATGCGGGCGGCATGAACCATCCGCTCGTCTTGCACCGCGAGAACTTGGACATCCGGATATTGGAGACGGGCTTGCAGTTGGTGGTGTATCCCATACATAAGGATTTCCCTCCTGCGGAAGCAGGCATTACCGATGAACAATGGACAAGGGTTTGTACGAGCTACGTACCTTTGGAATTGCATGCCAACGGGAAGGCCCCGACGCTGTATGCCGGTTTTAACCATATCATGGACTATCCGGCCGGTTACAACCCGGCCTTGCGTATCGGGTTGGACCAGATAAAGCGGGTGAAATGCGACGGAGGGCAGAGTACGAACACGCTGCGGATAGACCTGCGCGATGCTTCCTACGTGAGCGACGGCGTGGATCGGTTGGGCCTGATAGACTATAATCCGGGTACGGACGAGGTGGATTATACGCAGGTGTATCTCGTAGACACGGATGACCCACAGTATGAACGTTACTTTGCCAACACCACGCCTGAAAACTTTAACGAATTCATGCTACCTATCGGGAAGTTGTCGGCTCTCGTAGGCGAAGAGTATGAGGTAGGGGGAGGCTTTGACAACCATGCCGACCTTGGGTTCTTCTTGGATGAACAGCAACTGGCGGACGGGACTACGTTCACCTTTGCTCCACGTGAAGGGTACTATTATACTTTTATCGTGCATTTCGAGGAAAAGACCGGTGGTGGAGAGGCCACGACCAGTTGTTGGGGTTCGTTCCCGGTGACAATGAAGGTAGTGCCCGAATATCTCGTGTGGGACGACAAGCAGGCCGGGGAAAATGGAGTGGCCACGGGCAACTGGCACGAAGACGGCAACTGGCGGCGCGCAAGCAAGGGTGACTTGCACAAAGCGCAGACTGACAATACTTACGAGGAATATGCGGACGGAGACGGACGGGCGTTCACGCCGATGTTGTTTTCCAAGATCGTCATGCCGAGAGGATCGAAAGTGGAACTGTATGCAGCGGGTTTGTCGCCTTCGGGCAGCGGACAGGCATGGGTGACGCAGCGTCCGCAGCATATCGGTGCACCGACAGACAACATCCAATATGACCTGATGGCTTACGACCATAAGGCAGATGGCAGTCAATTGGAGACCGAGCCGTTCCGTGTGAGCATGGCGGACGAGATCCATTTCGAGCCGGAGGCTGAGATGTTGCATGCCGAATACCTTTATTATAATAAGGCTTACACGGACGTGGAACTGGAGGGCGGACAGTGGTACACTTTGGCTTCGCCCTTGCAGGAAGTGGTGGCCGGGGATTTCTATACGAAACGGAGCGGGCGAGAGGATGCCGGATACTTTACGGGAATTTCGTTCGACGGCTCGGAGAACGACCGTTTCTCCCCGTCGTTCTACCAACGGGCGTGGAAGGATGATGCGGAGACGGTTCCGCTGCAAACGCGGCAAGACGGCGTGAAAAATGTGGCTGTGGCCGGAAACTGGAGTGCGCTTTACAACGACGTGGACGAGCGTTATCCTTCGGGGTGGGGCTTCTCGTTGAAAGTGCAGGACCTTGCGGACGAGGCCGGAGGCAAAGTGTTGGTGCGTTTGCCTAAGGAGGATGACTCTTATCGGTACTACAGCCAGGACGGCGCGGCATCTGGACATACGACCGGAATAAGAAGGAACGAGTCCGCTGTGGGTAAACTGAAGTCGGATAGTTTGTTCGTGAGGAAACTTACACCGGATTATGGTTGGGGGAGTATTGTGGATGGGGCACTCGAAGTAGGGCTTGGGACTTCTGCCGCAGGTGGTTATTACTTGGTGGGCAACCCGTTCATGTCGCATTTGGACGTGGCCGAGTTCCTGACGGTCAACAGCGATGTCTTGGAACGGAAATATTGGTATGTGGAGAACGGAGTGCAGGATGCGGCCGTGGCCGCTGCGCAGGGCGATCAAGGATGGATTTCTGTGGCGGAAGGTGCATCGGGTCCTGCCCTTGTGCCTCCCATGCGTTCTTTCTTTGTGAAGAAAGCGGAGAACGCCGCAGGCCGTACGGTGAAATTCACGGCGGGCATGCAGGCCTTTGCGCCGGAAGCAGCCGGAGGAAATGTCAATGCCAACCTGTTGCGCTTGACGGCCACGACGGAAGACGGGCGCGAGAGCCATGCCGTGGTGGCCTATGCGGATGGATCCTCCGAGAGCTATGTTTCAGGTGAGGATGCCGAACTCTTCCTCGACTCCAACTTGGGCGATGTGCCTTTCGTCTACACTGTGGGCGGCACGCAGGCCCTGAGTGTCAACGTGACCCCGGCCACGAAACGGATTCCGTTGGGCGTGTACGGTGCGGAGGACGAGGCGGTGGCCTTGCGCTTCGAGGGTACTGACGTTTGTAACGGGGCAGAACTTTACGACGCGCAGACGCAGGCGCGGACGGCACTTTATGACGGTATGGAAATCACGGTGCGCACCAACGAGGACGGGCGTTATTACATCGTGCCTGCGGGGACGGGGCTTGAAAAGGAAAAAGAAGCCGGTGATGAGTTTGCGGTCTATTCCGTGCGTTCCGGTGAAGTGGTTGTGGCTTCGTCTGTGGGCAGTCTGGCTTCGGTGAAGGTCTATACGGTCGGTGGTGTGCTGATGGCAGAGGAAACATGTGCGGAAGGCACAACCATGTGCAGGCTGGTCGTGAAAGGAAATGAGAATTATGTGGTGCAAGTGACGAATGTCCACGGAAAGAAAGCCGACGTGAAACTCCACGTGAAATAACATGAATATGTTTAAGGGGAAAGTGTGTTTTTTCCCCATATAAGTAAAAGCCTCCCTACGTTATAAAATGTGGGAGGCTTTTTGGGCTGTATAACCATGCGATGACAATGTGGGTCAAATCAGTATCATGCCGGCTTCCTTGCATTCCCGGCGCATTTCTTCAGGCCAGATGCTCGATTGGGTTTCGCCTACATGTGCTTTGTGGAGCAGCACCATACACAGGCGGCTTTGCCCGATGCCGCCACCGATGGATTGGGGCAGAGTTCCATCGAGCAGCCGACGGTGGAAATAAAGGTTCTTACGGTCTTCTTTTCCGCTCAGTTGCAGTTGTCGGAGTAAAGCCTCTTGGTCTACGCGGATGCCCATAGAGGAAAGTTCGATGGCGCGGCCCAATATGGGATACCAGATGAGCAGGTCTCCGTTCAGTCCGGCCAAGCCGGTACGTTCGTCAGTAGTGGAGTAATCGTCGTAATCCGGAGCACGTAAGTCATGCTCTTTTCCGTCGCCCAGCTTCCCGCCGATGCCGATAATGAATACGGCACCGTACTCCCGGCAGATGGCATCCTCACGTTCTTTCGGGGTGAGGTTGGGATAACGCTGGCGAAGTTCCTCGGCATGTATGAAATGTATGTCCTCCGGCAGGAATGCTTTCAATTGTGGGTAGGTCTCGCAAATAAAGAATTCCGTGCGTAGGATGGCATTGTAAATGCGGTTGACGATTTTTTTCAGGTATTCCGTGTTGCGGCTGTGGGACGGCATGACACGTTCCCAATCCCACTGGTCTACGTAAAGCGAATGCAGGTTGTCCATTTCTTCGTCCGCACGGATGGCGTTCATGTCGGTGATGATGCCGTATCCTGGTTCCACATTATACTCAGCCAGTGTGACCCGTTTCCATTTGGCTAGCGAGTGAACCACCTCCGCTTGTGCCTCGTTCATGTCTTTGATGGGGAAAGTGACAGGACGTTCCACTCCGTTCAGGTCATCGTTCATTCCTAACCCTTTGAGTACGAATAGGGGAGCAGTCACCCTGCGTAAACGCAGTTCGGTGGATATGCTACTCAGGAAGAAGTCTTTTATTTTCTTAATGGCAATTTCTGTCTGCTGCAAATCCAACAGCGCATGATAGTTTTCCGGTTTGATTAAATGACTCATTGCTTTATGACGTTAATTGATTTCTTTCAGAATGTTCTGCAAAGATAGCGTATTTTTGTTAACGTGGAAGCGGATAAAGTGTTTTTTGTGTCTATATGATAATTTTTATTCTGCGGATTAATTTTTTGAAATAGTTTGGTGCGTCTTTGTTTTTTTCTTAATTTTGCATCGTTTTTAAGGCTCCGTAGCTTAGCTGTATAGAGCGTCAGATTCCGGTTCTGAAGGTCGAGGGTTAGAATCCCTCCGGGGTCACGGTAGAAAAGAGGATTTTCAGTAATGAATTTCCTCTTTTTCGCTGTATATAAAGGAATTGCACAGATGGAGACGAAAATATGTCATGAAGAACCTTATTACAAGTAGACTTTAAGACTTACAAGTAACCTGAATTTGTTTACCCATTGTTTATCCTAAAAGTTATGGCTACATTTAAAGCAACAATAAAGAAAGACAAGCAACGTTCTGATAAAACATGGAATGTGCTTATCAGATTCACGCATGAACGTAAGGTGAGATATATCTCTACAACGATGTACGTCACAAAGAAAGACCTGACCGCGTCTTTTAAAATCAAAAACCAGCAAGTGATAGATAAATGCGAGGATTTGATTCGGGTTTATCGGGACAAGGTTAACAAACTGAATCTTGAAATCAACTCCATGGACATTGATTCACTCATAGATTACCTGAAATCAAAAGATGATAAAAGCGGCATAGATTTTATCGCCTTCTCAAGGAAATGGTGCGCTTCCCATACTGAAATAAAGGGAATAAGGAATTACTTTACAGCCCTAAATTCGCTTTGCACGTTTTTTGGAAGAGAATCTATACTTTGCAGTGAGATAACCGTCCAAAAGTTGAAAGAGTACGAGGAATATCTTTCAGACAAGAAGCGTGCACAATCCTTATATCCATCTGCCATTGTCCGGCTTTTTATGGAGGCAAGGAACTATTTTAACGACGAGGATAATAACATTATCCGTATAAAACAAAACCTGTCAAAGTATAAGCCTAAGCAGCAAAATGTAGCCGAAAAGAGGGCGTTGACTGTGGATGAAATTAGAAATGTATTCAATATTCCTTATACCGGAATCAAAGTGAGGGGGATGGGCAATAGAAGGGATTTGGCGAAGGATTGCTTCATGCTTTCTTTTTGCCTGATGGGCATGAACTCTGCCGACCTGTATAATGCCGCAGAATATGACGGAGAATATATCACTTACTATCGTACCAAGACAAAAGACCGGAGAAATGATAATGCAAAAATGGTTGTCAAGGTACACCCTATAATAAAGCCTTTGATAGAGAAATATCGTGGTAAGAAACGTGTGTTTAACTTCTATGAGAGGTTTTCTTCAATGGGTGACTTGAACCGCTCCATAAACATAGGACTTAAAGAAATTGGAAGAGAATTGGGAATAGACAACCTCCAATTCTATTCCGCGAGGCATTCCATGGCCACAATCGCAATTAATAAAGTAGGAATAAACAAATATATTGTCAACGACATGCTTTGTCATGTGGATTCGTCAATGAGGATAACCGACCTGTATATACAAAAGGATTTCGCTCCCGTCAATGATGCTAATTTTAAGCTAATTGAATATATGTTTGGATAAGATGCTTAAAGCCGGAGGAATATTCTCCGGCTTTTTTCGTTATTTGTTTTTGATAAATCCTATCGGGTTACGTGGCTTCTCTTGCAGTCGCTTTTGTGCCTGAAGCTCGGCGAGCGTCTGGTTTATGAGTTCCAGTTGCATACGGGTGTCCTCGTTGATGTCGTTTTGGTCGGCAAAGACTTCCTCAATATAACCTTTCAACTCTTTAATTTCTTGTTGAAGATCTGAGAGTTCATTTACAGGAGGATTTGCTATCATCTGCCGTATGGAAACAAATGCACGCATGATTCCCCTATTAATCTCTATTGCAGTCTTTGAATTGAGAACACTACTGAGCATCGCCACTCCTAATTCAGTAAATGCAAAAGGTAAGTATTTGATATTACTTCCTCTTCCTTTGTTCAAGGTGCCAATTTGGCATCTTGAAAGTTCTTCACGAGTAACTTCAAACATAAAATCCTCTCCCTCAAAACGTTCTATATTGCGTCTTACGGAACGCTTTAGTTGAGAGGTTTCCGTGCCATACATTTCCGCGAGGTCAAAGTCAAGCATTACTTTCTGCCCTCTGATTTCATATATTTTGCTTTGGATGAGTTGTAGTTGGTTCATGGGTTATTCTCATTTTTCTATTTTGATTTTCTTTTCGCAATGAGGGCAATGTATAATCCCCTCTTTGGGGTTGTCAAAGAGTTCTGTTAAATACATGTTTTCTCACATGACAGGTTTGACTATCTCAACTTTCAATCCAAGTGCATCAATAATACGGAAAAACAATCCAACTCCCGGTTCGATTACTCCTTTCTCAATTCTTGATATATAGGTTTTATTAGTTCCCACTTTTTCCGCCAATTCTGATTGTGTCATTTTTTCTTGTTTCCGTGCATCACTAATCATTTGACCGACACAGTAGGCGCATGCTTCACGGTGAAACTCGTCCCTTTTCGGTGTACCAATCTTTCCGTATTTTTCATCCAGTATGGCATCAAAACTACCAATGTCATTTCTTTCCTTCATAATATTCCTTTTTAAGTTCTAATGCTTTCTTTATTTCGTTATCAGGTGTTTTTTGCGTTTTCTTCTGGAAGCCATTAAACAGCATCACGATGTTCCCTTCGTCAAAGATGAAAAACGCTCGATAAATGCACCCGTTATATGATGCTCTGATTTCATAAAGACCGTCACGTATAGACTTCACGAATTTTTCACTTACCCGTTCTTGTATTTTAAGCATACCCAAAACGTAGTCAAGTTTTTTTTGCGCTCCACTATCTAATGAGCGATAGAATGAAATGAAATATTCTCTATAAAACAATATTTTTCTTTCTTCTTTCATGGTACAAATATAGTAAAAGTTTACATATATAACAACTTTATTCGGACTTTTCTTTGATTTTTCCCACAAATTCCTCTAAATTCGCTATTGTAGTGGTGAAATATCATAAGTTGCTTGTTTTTAAATTATTGTTAATTAGATTAATTATTTTCTGAGATTCGCGATATTGTTCTGCTTGGGGATGTTTTACAAATTCAACCGTTTTGTCGTAATTGGCTTTTACTACTTCCTCAATTTCTTCAAGAGTGACATTGAAAAATTCCCTTCGTCCATTTATCATATTGACTTTTTTATTCTCGAAAGCATGATGCAAAGCGGTTTCCAAGGATGGTGCATCATCTGAAAATATCATAGCATGGACATCAAATTTGAATGGAACGGAAGCATCGCCTAATTCATCTACACGTTCCATTGGGTCAAGGCGGCGCGTCATTCCTATTTTATATATATTTTCTCCAAAAGAACCGATATTTGATATGATATATACATATCCTGCCCTCTTGTTAGCCTCTCGATAATCTATATCTTTTATAGCTATATCTAAATCTGAAAGGTGCCTTTCAATTTCTTCTTTCTTTTCTAATAGAACTTCTTTCTCCAATTCGCTACAAAATTCGATTTGTTTATTGAGTTTTACGAGTGCATTAGTATAGTGTTTTTGTTCTTTTTCAATATCTTTCCTTGTTTCCTCTATCTCTCTTTGCAATCGAGCTTCTTCTCGCATTTGTTCACGAATCCTACGCTGTTCTTCCTTTTCTTCTTGCTTTTTTACTGCATATTCATAGGCTAATTGTAATTCTTGTACTTTCAATTCGAGATATTCATAAGAGATAGAAACAGCATTTTTTGTGTTCATTCTATTTAACGCTTCATAGGATTTCCGTATTTTCTCTATGAACGCTGCGATATTATTAAATTTTACTTTACTTATGAGCATGTCACACTCATCATTAAAACAGCGTAATATCTGTTTTATATTCTGATTAGTCATAACCCGGCCTTGTGCCTCGCTACCATTTACAGTCCACACCTCAGAACATGTAGCTGCGGTTTTGTATAAAATCATATTTTTTTGTTCTGTCCGTATAGCGTCAAGTCTATCTTTATACATTTCAGAACTTGCAAAATCATAAATGGGAGAATACATACCAAATTCCTGTAATAGGATTGTTTCATCTAATTCTACAATTTGCGACTTCTTTTGCTCAATTTCTTCGGAAAGAGAGATTATTTTGTCTTTCAAAGAATCTATTTCATTTATATATTGCTGTTTATCTTGTTCAAATTTCGTATTTTGTTCTTGAATAAAGGATAGTGTTCTTTCTTTTTCCCTTTCTATATCAGCTATCTTTTCATATTGAGAGAGTTCTGAACATCGTGATTGGAGATTTGTAATTTCGGAAAAAAGTTTTTCCTCTTTCTCTTTTGCAGATTCAATATCTTTTTTCAGAAGTGCTATTTCTGTAAGTTCTTTATGCTTTAGAAAATCTAATAATCCCATATTATTTTAGTTTTAACAGTTTCTCCAAATCTTCAAAAGAGTGAACCTCATAAAGAGTCCCTTTCACTTTTACATAGCCGTTTACTTCGGAATCAGGAGTATTTCTCACAAATAGTTCCGCAATATCTACTTCTAAGGCATTTGCAATACGTTCTAAGGATTGTAATTGTGGATAATCACCTCTCAATGTCTTGTTAAGGCTAATATCAGATATGCCCATTTTATCAGCCAAATCTTTTTGAGTAAGACCCTTAGACTGGCAGAGTTCTTTTATTCTTGCTCTAAAGTCCATAATACTACTTAGTTTTATTTTGCGAATATAGGTATTTATACTATATAATACAAAGGAAAGTGAAAAATAAATCCATATAGTTTTACATTTAACATAAATTAGCTATATAATTATTGCTTAATTAAACTATATAGTATTACTTTGTAGTGTCAAACAAAACGAAGTAGTATAATTAATAAAACATAAAGAACTATGGCAATAGAAAATAGAAATCAGTTAAGCGAAATCATGAATTTGGCTTGGCAAATGGTAAAAAGAAACGGCTACACGATGAGTGAAGCATTAAAAGTAGCATGGACTAATATCAAACTTCTTGCATTGCTTCAAAAGAAGATAGTAGAGTTCTATTTCAAAAAAACAGACGGCACGTTACGCCAAGCGTTCGGCACTCTCAAAGAGGGGCTAATCGGTGAGGTAAAAGGCACAGGCAGAAATCTAAATGACAATTTGCAAGTTTATTGGGACACTGAAAAAGAAGAATACAGGTGTTTCAAGAAATGCAATCTGGTTAGGTTCTCGAAATAAAGGCCACAATGACAAGACAATAATAGCGAGTTGGGGCTTCGGCCAACGTTTCTTGCAATGATGCCCCCACCGTCAAATGGGCGGTGGGGTTTGGATGAATGATCGTGCAAATACAAGTATTTTACAACAACGCAGGGATTGTCACAAATAAGATTTTAATTTATTCCGTTGTGATTTATAGTATTATTACCTTTGAGAATACCATTTTCTCAAAGGTATTTTTATGCAAAGAGCCAAGATAGACATACAGAAAGTTTTACCCAATGAAGGACAGATAGAAGGACTTCCGAGAAATCCCCGTCTCATCAAAGACGAGAAGTTCCGGAAGTTATGCCGTTCTATCCAGTCGCTTCCTGAAATGACAGAGGCGAGGGATATTCTTGTCTATCCGTATCAAGACAATTACGTTGTGATTGGCGGCAATATGCGGTTGCAGGCCTATAAGCATTTGAACTGGCGAGAAGTCCCTTGTTGCATATTGCCTGAAAACATACCGGTGGAAAAGCTCCGGCAGATGCTTATCCAGGACAACAATCCTTTCGGAGAAACAGACTGGGACGCTTTGGCTAATGAATGGGATAGCATAGAGTTGGATGAATGGGGCTTTGACGTGTGGCAAGAACCGAAAGAGGAAAAGGCCAAGGCTAAATCCCCAAAAGAAACATCCGAAGAAAAGCAAGAACAGCCGGACTTCTTTGCTGCCATGTTAGGCGACCGCATATATGACAGTAACAATGAGTTTGACATACCGAACTTGCTCCTTGACCGCCAGCCTACAAGCGGCTTGTTGCTGCCTTTTGCCGGATGGGGAGCGGACACGAGGGCGAAGAAGGGCATATCCACTTATCATTTCTATGTGGAGGATTACCGCTTCACCAACATTTGGAATAATCCCGTATCGGTATTGGATAGCGGATGTACCGAATTGGTAGAACCTAACCTGTCTTTGTTCGACACTACACCAATAGCCTACGGATTACAACAAATCTATATGAAGCGTTGGATTGCCCGTTTTTGGCAGGAGTGCGGCGCAAAGGTGTACGCCGATCTGAACGTGGCACAGAAGTTCTACAAGTACAACCGTTTGGGCATTCCCGACGGTTACAATGCTTTCGCCACACGTGGTTATGCCGACAGACAGGAATATTTGAAAATGGAGATACAAATCGCCCGTGAAATATCCGGCAGGGATAACCCCAATATGATAGTTTACGGCGGCGGTGAGAAGATAAAGGAACTGTGTACACAGAATAATGTGCTTTATGTGGAACAGTTTATGGCTAATAGGACTAAACAAATCAAGAAAGAAGGCAAAAATGGCTAAAACAAGTGGAGGAGTAAGAGGTAAAAGCTCATCAAGAAGTAGTGGAGGCAATTATCAGGCTTCCGTTGCAGTGGAAAACCGTCATGGAGAAACAAGATGGTTGCAAAAGAACTTCCGTACACAAAAGCAAGCTGAACAATGGATTGACAGAGTGGCTTCCCGTTTCGACAGCCCGGCTAAATCCGGATTTGCAACCACAGCGGCTATTGATAAAGATACGAAACGTGGTACCCAATATGATATTTACAATCGTGACTTGGCTCGTGAGTTTGAAGCAAAGGATAAACGAGAGTTCAGAGCTGGGCGTGGTGGATATACTGGTAGAAGATAATGGCAAAGACTTCGGGCGGTGTGCGTACATATCGACAAGGCAGCTCCACTTACCGCAAAAGACAGGCGGAAGTTGAAACCATGCGTGCCAGCGGCAAGTATTCCAGCGTGGAGATGGGCAAAGGTGGTGGCTACGTAGCTATCGAGAAAAGCACAGCACGCCACAAACCCGAAGAACTGGAAGCCGCCCGAATCCTTGCAGACAAAGGGTATAAAGTGACGCTGAAAAATGAAAGCGGAGAAATGAAAACTCCAGATGGATATTTGTTTAAGGCTTCATTTGAGCAGCGTACACCACAAGGGAACAATGCCCAGAACTTCAAAAAAGCATTAGGACATGCCGCTGAAAAGAATGCTGATGTCTTGGTTGCTTATATGAAAAAAGGAAGTGGTCATACACGCAAAAGCATTGAGGATGGGATTAAGAAGTTTGAAACAAAGAATAACAAGCGATTTAAACAAATTATTATTGTAACAGAAGATGGGAAAATACACCGCCATAAGCACAATACATAAAAAAGGCAAGAGCATTTTAATGTCCTTGCCTTTGCATAGAGCATGTGGGTTGGCTATGCTGTGCGAACTTCAGTACATCCCAAACAAGATGCGTTCCCCGGGTGGTTGCCCACATCCGCTCCCGAACCTACGCCATTGCAAAGATAGTGATTATTGTCGAGAAAACAAGTTATAAACAAGTTGAATGAACAAAGATATAGGTAAATACGGAAACAAGTTCACCAGCACCAACCAGCCTCCCAACCGTGGCAGGAAGCCCAAACTGTACACCATCGCCAAGAAAGCCTACGGGCTATCTTACGAGGAGTACAAAGAAATGCGCATGTACCTGATGCAACTTTCTAAAAAGGAACTGGAGGAGCTTGCAAAGGATGAAAATACTCCTATGTGGGTTGTTATTCTTTGCCGTACCTATATAAAGGGGGCGGCTAAAGGAGATTCGCGTTCACTGGAAGAAACAAAGGCGGATTTGTGGAGCAAGGACATTGCGGCTACCAAGATTGACGTAACTACCAACGGCAAGGACATTGGGCAACAGATTGTTTTCTCGCCCACACCTTTGTCGGAGAAAGATATTCAGGAAATAAAGGATATTCAGAATGGCAACAAAGAAGATAGCAACGACACCGGTATATCAGAAACTTGATGCCGCTTACCGTTCGGGCAGGTACAATGTGTTTGTCCTTGAAGGCGGTTCTCGTTCAAGCAAGACCTATTCCATTATCCAATTTTGGATAAGGTATGCTTACGAGCACCAAGACCGGGTAAGACGTGTTATCGTCTCTCGTCTGAAAGCCACATGGATAACGGCTACCGTATTGAAGGACTTTCTTGATGTGCTGAAAGATTACGGTTTGTATGATAAGCGTAACCATAACAAGTCAGTGGGTGCGGGTGTATATACTCTCTATACTACTGAATTTTGGTTCTTGGGACTGGATGATGAACAACGCATACATGGCATGAAGTCGGATGCTTTCTGGATTAACGAGGCGGTAGAATCCAGCTTCGATGATTACGCCCAACTGATGCAGCGTTGCTCCGGCTTTGCTGTCCTCGATTATAACCCGTCATACGATGAGCATTGGATTTACGACAAGATATGCAAGCGTGAGAAAACACGGTATATGCACTCTACCATGCTTGACAACCCTTTGATTCCCGACAATGCCAAGGAGCAGATTCTAAGCTATGAGCCTACGGAGTATAACATTCAGCATGGCACGGCGGACAAGCGCAAATGGCAGATATACGGACTTGGTAAGCGTGCAAGTCTTGAAGGGCTTATCTATGAAAATTGGGGATATTGCAAGGAAATACCGTCAGGACTTTCAAAACGTGGTTACGGCATGGACTTAGGTTTCACGTTAGACCCTACGGGGATTGTGGAGTGTGCTTTTGACGTACAAACGAATACGCTGTACTTACGTGAACTGTGTTATCGCACGCACATGGAGGCGGCAGACATCATCAAATTCTACAAGAGGAAACAGCCGATGCGTGTCATGTCAGAAAGTGCCGATCCGCGTCTTGTGAGCGAGATACATAACGCTGGGATAAGGATTTACCCTGTCGTCAAAGGGCAAGGCAGCGTGGAAGCCTCTATTTCTGTGATGCACGGTTACAGGATTATGATCACAGAAGACAGCGTAAACCTGATAAAGGAGATAAAGAACTACACATGGATGTTTGATGATAAAATAAAGAAGTTCATCAACAAGCCTGCTGACGGACAGGCTGATCACTTGCTTGATGCGGCAAGGTATTGGGTAATGGGTGAACTTATGGGACGAATTAAGCAGCCACGAGACAATTCAGGAATATTCGCACACTAAAAATATTGAGATATGAGGACGATAGACGAAGTTTTAAGAATTGAGGATATAGACCAAAAGATAGCCTATCTAAAAAAAGGTCGCAAGACGGAACTTCCCGATGCGGTAAAACTCTATAATGACTGGAATCCCAACCGGCACGAGATAATCACAGACAAGGAGAAGTATCCGAAGATTAAAATCACGGTCGAGAAGGAGAAAGAAGTCTATGATGAAAAAACAGGTAAGACAACCACCATCCCGAAAAAGACAAAGGATGTGGAGCCGAACCGTATCGCTCTGCCCATTGAGCAGGACATTGTGAACATTCAGACTGCTTTTACTGTTGGAACAGAACCGAAGATGAACTGTGAACCGGAGGAAAGCGAACAGGGCTTGTTCTCTGCTCTGAAAAAGGTATTAGAGAAGAACAAAATTAAGTACCAGAACAAACGTATTGTGCGTTCGTGGCTTTCAGAGCAGGAGTGTGCCGAATATTGGTACGTGGTGAAAGATGATGGCTTTTGGGCGAAATTGAAACGCAGGATTGGCAACCTTTTCGGTGCATCCGCTCCCGAATACCGCCTGAAAAGCGTGATATGGTCTCCGTTCAGGGGTGACAAGCTCTATCCATTCTTTGACGATAGCAACAATTTGGTGGCTTTCTCCCGTGAGTATAAGAAGAAGGATTTGGACGATATGGAAATCACCTGTTTTATGACCATCACAGCGGATTCCGTTTACCAATGGGAACTGACCGACGGTTGGAAGCCTATTCCTTCATTCAAGCATGGTTTCAAGAAGCTTCCTGTTTTGTATTGCTACCGTCCGGAAGCCTATTGCGAGAAGATAAAGACGCTCCGGGTACGTCTTGAAAAGCTTATGTCAGGCTATGCTGATTGTATAGACTATCACTTTTTCCCTATTTTAATGCTGTTCGGTGATGTACAAAGCCTTTCTGGAGAGTTCAAAAATCGTGTAGTGGAATTACAAGATGGAGCGAATGCGCAATACCTGACGTGGAACCAGGCGAGCGACACGGTGAAATTGGAGTTGGATTCGCTCATTGAGAAGATATACTCGATGACAAACACGCCGCGTATCTCCTTCGAGAACCTGAAGGGAAGCGGAAATGCCCTCTCCGGCGTGGCATTCGATTACGTTTTCCTATCCACCCACCTGAATGTGGAGAACTTGGCGGAAGTAATCGGTGAGTTCATGCAGCGGCGTGTGAATTTCCTTGTCTCCGCGCTCGGCTCTATCAATTCCAGCCTTGAAAAAGCAGCCGAGACCATTGACATTGATGTAGAAATAGAACCTTACCGCCTTGATAACATCGATGACCGAGTAAGCACGGCGGTTAAAGCTGTTAGTGGTAATGTGTGGTCGCAGAAGCATGGCGTACTGTTCGCCGGGAATGCAGATAGATTGGAAGAAGAACTCCAGCAAATCAAGGAAGAACAGGAGGAAAAGCAACGCATGGAGATTGAAAAGCAGAGCAAAATGTCACAGAATAAGCCTCAAAATGAGAATCGGCCAGCAGTGTAGTATCGACAAAATGTTAGTTCGGAGAATAGCGGTATCTTTCAGGGTATCGCTATTTTTGTTTAATTCATGACAATCACGCGTTTGTCACGTATTATTCTTTCCTAAATTTCTTTTTTATTTTCCACATTCGTAATTTTACCATAGGAATTTATTAATCAAACTCATACGGTATGAAAGAGAAAATCTTAGTAGCACTGAAAACGAAGTATAAAACCTTTGGGTTTAGTGAAAAGGCGTTTGACGGGGTGGCCGACTACTTATCTAAAACCGTAACTGAAGAAAGTCAGATAGAAACCGCCATCGACGGGGTCGAAGGGCTTTTTAAGGGTTTTCAGGGAGATGTTGATTATGTACGAAACGAAAAATCGGGTCTACAAAAGCAATTGGACGAACTGAAAAAGAAAATCGAGAATCCCAATCCTCAACCTAAACCGAAAGAAGAAAAGAAAGACGATGTACCAGCATGGGCGCAAGCTATCATTGACTCAAACAAAACTCTTTCTGAAAAACTTTCTGGTTATGAGCAGGAACGTGTGCAAGCTCAACGTAATGCGCAGGTCTCCGCCAAGGCAAAGGAGTATGGTATTCCCGAAACACTTGTGCCCATGTTGAACATTCCGAACGATGCGGACTTGGATACATTTATGAAGGACGCAAAGCAAACGTTTGTCAATGCGGGATTTCAAGGTGTACAAGTTCCCAAAACAGCAGAGCAGCGTGTCGAAAAAGAGAATCATGACATTGCTGCTATGATTAACAAGGGAACGGAAGAGATTAAAAAACAGAATTAAAAACTAAAGGTAAGAAGATTATGCCAGCAGGATTTAAGTATGATTTAAAATCTATCGAAGCCAATATGCCGGAGATGTGCCGTTACGAGACGGTATATCGTTATTCGGGTGGCTTCAATCTGGTTTTGGATAATTTGACTGGAGTGGATAAAATTCCACCCATGGCACCATTGGTGCTTGATTTTGTAAAAAGACAGGCAACAGCAGTCATCAATGTAGATGTGGTAGAGGATATTTCCGCAGGGACAACCTCCTTGAAGATAAAGAAAAATTCCTTTGCCTATAAAGGTATGCACTTAGGTAATGGTACGAATGGAGGAACAATCGAATCTATTGATAAAACCTCTAATGCCGAGTATGATACAGTGACTTTAGCTGCTTCACCAACTTTGGCAGCTAAAAAAGGAGACACTTTGTTTGAAGCTACAGCAGCCGCAGGGAAAACTCCCAAAGCTACCGCAACCGCACTGAACTACGCATGGACGAAAGTAGAAGAAGGTGCAACCGTCACCGCTATCGGACAGGCTTACGAGATTAGACCAACCAAGCTGATTGTTCCTATCTCAGAAAAGGATAAGGCTTCGTTAGGTGACAGATTCATGTTTACTTATTAAAGAAAGGAGAGTATATGTATTTGACAGTTCAGACATTATTGAATGACCCTGAAATAGTAAAAGCGGTGATTGACCGTGTGCAGGCTCTCCGTCTTGATACTATTTTCTGGAAGAAGCACCTTGATTTCGAGGAAACGAAGTCTCGCGTGTTTAAAACTTATCTCGGTACGGTTACGGGTGTTACAGCCGGTTCCGTTATCGACCGAAATTCTAACAAGCCGTTAAGAGAGCGAAAATCTCTCGGTTCAGGTTATGGTGAAGTCGCCTATTTGGGTGACCGTTACCAGATGGACAATGACAGGTTGGATATGTTACAGGAGCTTGTAACCAAGTACAACAACGCTCGTCCGGCAGACCAGCAAAGAGCATTAAACGATATTATCAACTATATTGTGGATGATTATCGCCAAGTATTGCTTGCTCCACATAAGCGTATGGACTTAGTTGATGGTGCCCTGCGTTCTGACGGCAAGGCAACGGTGAAAGTGGATGACAATCCACAAGGTATTGCCATGCTTGATATGGAATTGCCTGTACATCGTATCACTCCAACAACGGGAGATAAGAGCAACTTCATAAAATACCTTATGGAGCAGGTCGTCGAACTTCGTACCAAGTTTGGTATGTTTGTTTCTATGGAAATGTCTCGTAAGACCTTCATCAAGTCGATTGTCGGCTCAAAGGATTTCGGTGATTTCTATAAACAGTCCTTTGCGCAGAAAGAGGTGCAACTTTCTTCCGGCTTGATGTCGAGTGAAATGGCTACTACGATTTTCCAGGGATTAGGCTTTCCACCTATTGTTATCAATGAGGATTTGGTAGAACTTGCTGACGGTACAATGAAGCAGGTATTCAAGGATAACCGCATTTCATTGTTCACCACGGCTAAGCAAGGAAAGATGCGTTGGCACACTCCGTATGAAATCACAGACCCTGTTCCGGGTAAAAACTACACCCGTTCGGAAGGAGGTATGTATATCTCCAATGTAAGAACGGAAGAAGGCCGCTTCATGGAATACGGTTGTGAATGGATTCCGGAATATACGGCTCCGAATAAGATTGTAATTCTTGATTTGGATACGATGTTGGCGTGATGAAAGTATCTGACTACATAAGGCAGACCTTCAGGGACTTTGGCGTTGCTTTGAGCGATGCCAATCTCCTTGCGATTCTAAAGCCATCAGGAGTAAATGGGGATGATGATGCAGAAAATCTGAGTGACAACCAATTCAGGGCTGTTTCGGTCAGTATGACAACGTTTATTCCTACACTCCTACTTCGTGGTAGTTCTAAATCCGTATCGGAAAACGGACATTCCAAATCGCAATCGTGGGATATTCAGGGTATCAAAGACTATTACTCTTTGAAATGCAAGGAATACGGTCTGAAAGACTTGTTATCCAATAAACCAACAATTAGAGCGTGGTAAGATGTTAGACGAAGCTCCTCACATATTAGTGGTAAGGACGGTGATACCGCCGGAGAATGACGAGTACGGGCGACCGATACCCGGCACGGGCGGTGAATCGTGGGATGAACTTACTGAATGCTTTTGCCATGACAACTCCCAGCAAAAGGAAGTGTCGGTGAACGGCAAACTGTGGGTTTATTCCTACCATGTAGTGTATGAGGGCAAGAAGTTGGCATTAGACACGAAAGTCAGGTGTTTGGATAAGGACACGAAAGAGATTGTAGGAGGGGGCAAGGTAATCAAAAATGCCGAATGTTATTCTGAGGAACTGAAAGGACGTTGTGATATATGGATATGATAGTCACGGGTGACATATACAAAATACTCTACGAAAAGGTTCGGGAGTTTGGGATAAAGGCTGTTTATGATAGTTGGAACCCCATAACATCCGAACTGAAAGAGGAAGCTATTGTTATCGTAACTTCTACGCCGATTGAACCAGATACCTATTGGGAAAAAGCTTTCGTACATGTGAATATTTGCGTACCGGATTATCTGGAATGCGTAAATAAAAGAAAGCTCACTGAAATGGAAAGATTGGCTAATCAGTGGATTTCCTATGGAATTGTTGATGAATACGATAACAATTGGTATCAAATATCCAAAATATCATTAGGTACTGAAAGAGATGAAGCATTGAAATGTAGCTATGTGAATTTAAAATTATTGTTTGAAATTTTAAATGTAAAATAAGATGAAACCGTTTATAGGAATAAAAAAAATATGGTACGGCGACGTAATAAATGAAGCTGTAACCAAAACGAGTTTGAAGACCCTTATAGGTGAAATGACCGAAGTTAAGAACTCCCACCAAGATACGTGGCAGTACACGGAGGATGATCCGACTTACACGGATTACATCAACGAGCTGAACGGCGAGATATATTATCGTGATGTTACCCAAAATGGAGCAAAAACCATCGCCTTTACAATGGGTGAATGGACTTTTGAAGATAAAGTTGCCTTGCAAGGCGGAGAAAAGGTTGACACAGACGCCGGTTGGGGAGCCTCCGATACTCCGGGCATTGTTAACTTGGGTATTGTGGCGCAAACCAAAACAGGCAATTATATTGTCTTTACCAATGCTGCCGTTATTGCCAAGGGAACACCGGCTGAAAAGAATATCGGATTAGGCGTTACTGCTGTTGCCATGTCGAATCCGGCAGAAGGAGTTAAATCAGATTACTTATTTGACGGGGAAAAGGTTAATGCCACATGAACTACTGTTACCGTAACCTCTACACCTTCCGACGCGACAGTGAAACTGGATGGTGAAACGGTAAAGTCAAAGCGGGTGAACGCTGGGGCTTCCGTTCGCTATGAAGTGTCAAAGGTTGGTTACACCACCCAATCTGGAACGATAGAAACCAAATCTTCAGATGCAGGCAAGACTGTGGATAAACAGATTGTTCTTGTAGCAGTTTCAGGATAATGTTTAATTGTAAGGGTAAGGTGATAATGTTTTGCCTTACCCTTTTTAGGTCTTTAATATGAAACAGAACGCAGCAAAAATAGTAACAAGTGCCATCCTTGATATGGACTTTAAAACAGTGGTAGTAGCAGGGAAAGCGTATATAATTATGCCGCCAACAATGAAAAAACTTGCCGGAGCTGGTTATTGGCTTTCCGGAATTGAGGGAGAAACCATTAAAGATGCGCTTTTATCGAAAGACAATATAGAAGCCTTTTCACACGCCTTGTCGTGGTTGATACAAGGAGACGATGGTCTGTTTGAAGAACTATTGAACGGTACAGATAAAGAACTGAGTGACGCTTTGGAAGAAGCCTATTCATTGATTTCTACTGAAAATTTTTCCAAGCTGTTGGCTTTAGCCAAGAACGTAGCAAATCTGACAGCAAAACCGAAACAGTAGGAAATGATTGCTTACTGGGACAAATCGCATCGTTCATGGAAAATCTGCATTTGTCTTACGATGAAGTGGTGAATAAGATACCCTACCGTAACTTGGTAATCATGCAAAAAGACAAGCTCCATGTGGCTTTCGGCGAAGTATTACGTGAAGTATCGGATGAGGATATGTTCAAGAATAGAAAATTTGACGAGTAATGCAATTCAAAGGCGACATATCGGGTTTGGACGAACTGGAACGGCAAGTGGAGGACGTTTATTTCAATAAACTGATTGAAATAGGTAGAGATGCCGTAATATATGCGCAAAAGAACGGAGAGTACAAGAATCATACCTATAATTTGCGCAATGCCCCCGGATTTTGTGTTGTTCGTTCCGGACAGATAATCCACATGGAAGTTGGCGACGATGGCGGACATCCAGAAGCGAAGAAGAACACGGAAAACCTGCTTATCTATTCAGAAAAGCCACAGGACGGTCTTTATTTGGCTGACGGTATGCCCTACGCATCTTTTGTCGAATCCAAAGGGTATAACGTGTTAAGCAATTCAATATTATATGCCAAACGGCAGGTAAACAAGAAAATATTCAAATAATGGCTGGTATATTCGCAAACGTAGACAGTGACATTCAGAAACTCAGAAAGCTAAAGACTGAGATAGAGAATGTCAAGAAAGCATTGAAGCAAATCAATGTGAAAGTTGACATTGATATCGCCAAGGGGATGGAAGCGCAGTTGCAATCCCTCATGGGGCAGTATGATGCCTTGGTAAGGAAAGTTTCGGAAACGGAGGGGAAAATCATGGTTTCCACCAAGAGGATAAACGAGGCTTCGGAAAAGATTATCAAGGCGCAGGAGCAGCTTTCAAAGGCGGCGGGCGTGAATCCGCAGCCGGGAGGCGGGAATGCCAACACGGCGGCGAACAATGCGGAAACGGCAAGCGTGCAGGCACAGGCTAAGGCGTATGATGAACTGGCGGCAGAAATTGACGCAGTTATGGGAACGCGTATGCAAAACATCAAACGCTTAATTGAAGAACAAAATGCAATACGTTTGATAAATGGAGAAATAAAGCAACTGACAAAATACCAGTCAGGCAGCTTGACACTTTCATCAAGCCAACAAAAACGGTTGGAACAACTCAATAATTCTTTGTTAACGCATAAGGCAGCCTTATCGGAGGTTCGTCAAACGTTGATGAACAATGTGAAAATGGATAATGTCGCGGCTACTTCAATGAACGGGCTTTCACAATCATTGTCACGTATGAGGATTGCTTATCGTGAACTGACAGAGGAGGAACGAAATTCACCTTTCGGCAAAGAGTTACGTACATCCATTAACCAGGCAGACGCAAAGATTAAGGAACTTGATGCTACAATAGGCAACCATCAGCGCAACGTTGGCAACTATGCTTCGGGATGGAACGGACTTAATATGTCTGTACAGCAGATAGTACGTGAACTTCCTGCGGCAACAATGGGGCTTAATATGTTCTTTCTTGCCATATCGAACAATCTTCCCATCCTGACCGATGAGATAAAGCGTGCCAAAATCGCCAACGAGGAATTAAAGAAGTCCGGACAGAAAGGAGTACCGGTGTGGAAGCAGCTTGTTTCTTCCTTGTTTAGTTGGCAAACAGCCATGATGGTTGGGATAACTGTGCTTTCAATGTATGGTAAGGATATTGTGGAATGGGTGAAAGAATTATTCAATGCAAGAAAAGAAATATCAATTCTTGCTGACGAGCAGAAAGAATTGAATAAAGCCATGTCAGAGGCAATGAATTCTGTCGCAAAACAGAAAACAAATTTGCGAGTACTTTATGAAATGACACAGAATGTAAATGCCTCTATGGAGAGCAGGATATCAATTACAAAAAGATTACAACAACAATATCCATCATATTTTGGGAATCTATCACAAGAGGCTATTTTAGCCGGAAAGGCATCTTCGGCATATCAACAACTTACAAAAGACCTGATGGCCGTGTCGTATGCGAGAGCATACCAGAAAAGAATGGAAGAATTGGCCGAAAAATCTGTTAGTGAAGAAAAAGGATTAAATGCTGATACGAACTATATGAATCGTAATCGCATTTTTTATAATAACGCAAAGGCTTATCTTGAAAGTGAACAGGCAAAAGAAGATAAAAGAGATCTTGAACGTTCAAAAACTGGTTGGGTTGCGGATTATGATGCTGCTAAACGATATAAAGAAGCATTAGAAATTAAAGAACGATATGAAGAACGAGAAAAAAGGGCAGAACAACATCGAAAGAAAATGGAAATTATTGAAGAACAAATGACTTCATATAGTAAAAAAATACAAGAAAATCAGGAAAAAATAACAAAGGTAGAAGGTGACAATAAACAAGGCCGTTCATATTGGGAAGAACAGGTGAGTATAAGAAAATCAGCTTTCGAGGCAACCCAAAAAGGAAGTAAGGAGGCTGAAGAAGCACTTAAATCTCTGAAAGAGGCTGAAAAAGAATTGTCTCAATATAATACATACGGAGAAATAAAGAACGAAAGCAACAAATATGTAGAAAAGTTTGATAAATTATCCGAACTCGAAAAGAAGAATGCCACAGACCGCATCCGCCAACAGGAAGATTTGGAGAATAAAGTGGCCCAATCCCGGATAGATGCCATGGATGAAGGCTTTGAGAAAGAGAAAGCCCAAATGGAACTCAACCATAAAAAAGAGTTGCAGGAGATTGGCCGCCAACGTCAGGATTACGTCAATGCCGTCATACAAATGGAAAAGGAAGCTTTTGATGCCAAGGAGAAGTTGAAAGCGTCCAATGACAAGAACTATAAGCCAAAGGCATTTGATTCTTCCACCGTAAGCGTTGATACATCCGCGTTCGACATTATGGGAAAGGAAGCGAGGGAAAGGCAGAAAATGGAAATAGCCAAGTTCTATCAGGATATCCTTTCCGAATATCAGGATTACGTCACGAAGTACAACTCCACGGTGGAGAAGTTTGCCAAGGCAAGGCAAAAGTATGAGGAAGCTGGAGCTTCCGATGACCAATTGAAAGAGATTGAACACCAAAAGGAAGAAGCGTTAAAGGCCATAAACAAAGAGTTCGCATCCCGTGAGGAAAGCTTTAACTCTTGGGCTGACAGCGTGATTGATTTATCTATTGGAAAACTCCGTGAATTGCTTAATCAGGCATATCAGGAGATGATGAATATGGAAATCAGTGACCCGAACAATCCTGATTTGGCAGTCAAGAGGGCGAAAGTGGCCACGCTAAGAAATGCCTTGGAAAAGAAAGAGATTGAAAAAGAGGTATCTCCCGGAAAGTCCATTAAGGATTGGGACAAGTTGTATAAAGTCCTTACCGATGTGAATGATGTATTCGAGGAGATAGGAGATACTGTCGGGGGAACATTCGGTGAAATCATCTCTTTAGCCGGAGGTATCGCTTCCTCATCATTGCAGGCAGTGGGTGCCATAAAAGGCATCGGTGAAGCGGCATCGGGATTGGAAAAGGCATCGGGCATATTAGCCGCAATAAGTGCCGGAATGAAAATCATATCAGGAATAGGTGGTTTCTTCAAAGAAAAGTTTGGTGCCGACTACTCGGAGTATGATGCCTTGAAATCCCAATATGAAACCCTGATAGGCATTTGGGACCAACTCATAGGCAAGAAGATGGAGTATATTGACATTGATTACGGTATTGAGGCACAGAAAGCCGCAGACGAAGCCGCCAAGCTTGTCAATATACAAATAGAGCGTCAACGGCAACTCATTAAGCAGTTGGCTTCAAGCGGAAGTAGTGCCGGTTCCCATTCTCTTGGATACCGTATAAATGACCGACTTACGGCAGAAGACTACGAACGCATATCCGGCCTTGTAGGCGAGAAGATAACGGCTGAATACCAATTATGGGACTTGTCTTCCGAACAGATGGAGAAGCTGTTGACGGACGAGAGGCTTGTGTCCGTATTGGGCGAGGTAAACGGTGAGTTCATCGAATACATTCAGAATATAGCGGATTATGGCAACCAACTTGAAGAAATAGCTCAAAAGGAAAAAGAAGCATTGACCGGAATCGGCCTTGACGAGTTCAAGAGCGGATATGTGGATTTGCTGTCCGATTTGGATTCAACAAACGAAGAATTTGCCGACAATTTCGAGAAATATTTGCAGAATGCCATATTTTCTTCGCTTATAGCCAACAAGTATAAGGACGAAATAGAAAGTTTATACGACCAATGGGCGGCAGATTCAGAAAGTGGTGGAAGGCTTACTCCGGAGGAAGCAGAAAGGCTACGGCAAGAACAGAAAGAACTTACAGACCAAATGCTTGCCGACCGGGAACAGCTCATGAATGATTTCGGTTGGGAACCGTCAGGTGGTACTTCTGCGCAACAAGCCAGTAGCGCGGTTAAGGTACAGGCATCCCAAGAAAGCGTGGATGAGACCAACGGAAGGCTCACGGCCATTCAAGAAACGGGATACCGTATTGAGAATGTCAACCAGCAGCAGGCCATTGCCATAACTGAACTTAAAGGCTCGATTTCAGGATTGTTGTCCAAAATTGGCGGCATGTACAATATTTCCGATGAGACCCGTACAATTTTGGCCAATTCTTATTTGGAACTTCAACAAATCAGAGAAAATACAGGTGAAATAGTCAAGCCAATCAAACAGATGCAAAAGGATATAGAAGAAGTAAAACGAAACACATCAAGATTATGAAAGGTGAATTACTAATTAACGGAAAAGATGCCTGGACAACATGGGGTGTATGTATGGGGGAAGGATTCCTTGATTCAATAGATGCACCCGCTCCAATGAAAGACTACATAGAGAATGAAAGCAGATTGGAGCATGGCAAGCGTGTAATAACTGATAATGCCAAACTTGACTCACGGGAGTTGACATTGGCATTTACCATTACGGGTACCACAGAAAGTGATTATAGGACAAAGAAAAAAGCTTTCCTGACAGAATTGGGTAAAGGGGTCGTGGCCATCAAAGTCCCGGCACTAGGAAGTGAAGTTTATAACTTGGTCTACTTGGGTAAAAATATATCTTATGGGTTAAGCCTTAACAGGTGTTTCGGTAAATTTTCAGCCAAATTCGAGGAACCCAATCCAACAAATCGGGGAGATTTGTGACAATAGCCAGATTGTTGCAAAATCGGTTATCCAATATAATGTGGCATGAGTAATATTCCTTACTTTTGGGAATATGATAGAGATAAAGGATAACAACGAGGTATTAGTTTTGTCCACACCGATAGGTGTAGGTAGCAAGCGAAAATTTGAGTTGATGAAAGATGACTATATCACGCTCAAATTTTCCTTGCTTAATCCCATATCATTCAAAATGGGATGTTATGCAGAATGTGATTTTGGCCGTTTTGAAATCATAGAAGACCAAAAGCCATCTTTCAACAATTCCACGGGCGGTTATGACTATGAGTTGAAGATGGAAGCCTCTTACATGAAGTGGAAGAACAAGATCTTCAAGTACACACCGGAAACAGGAGGAAATGAAGCCGCTTGGGATTTGACGGCGCAATTGTCATACCATCTTGACATCTTCCTGCGTAACCTGAAAGTATGGGGATTCCAATCTGGCGATGAGGACTATGAATACGAGATTGACAATGATGTGAATGTGGATGCCTTGGTCATGCACTATTCCAACACCAACCTCATTGATGCCCTTACCTCCCTTGCGGAAGCCGCAAACTGCGAGTGGTGGATGGAAGACAAGAAAATCCGTTTCGGCCGCTGTGAGAAGGGGGAAGCGGTGGAAATAAGCCTTGGCGAAGAAGCAGAAACCATGAGCCTGTCCAAGAGCAGCGGTGACTATTTCACGCGCATATACGCCTTTGGCTCCACGCAAAACATATCCAGC
The DNA here is from genome assembly GCF_000233955.1 of Paraprevotella clara YIT 11840. Lineage (GTDB taxonomy): Bacteria > Bacteroidota > Bacteroidia > Bacteroidales > Bacteroidaceae > Paraprevotella > Paraprevotella clara. Next base: position 29,336 of record NZ_JH376582.1, on the reverse strand, counting down.
CGGTACCGGAAGAAACTGGAGTTCACCATAGACACGCTTAACCGTTCTGGAAACAAAAGCGACTTTAATGACAGCAAGAAGCCTGTAAATCCGTCTTTTTTCAGGAAAGACCTCATAAAGTATTATTCTTATGAAAAACAGATGGATGGTGTAGGTTCGGTGTCCGCAAGCTTGGCCACTCCGGACGTGGAAGAATATGAGTTGTATGACAGTATTACCATAAATGCCATGCAACTATACAAATCCGCTTATGTACTTGATTTGTCTTCCATGGTATTCAGCTATGATTTTTCATCATTCCCCAATGCCGTATTGGATGTAAGAGTGGAAATAGTGGCATCCGGAAATGATTCAAGCACGGTGTTGTCGGAATCAAGCTATACCATTGACAGTTCAAACAAAACGCTCAGGCTGTCCAAGGAAAGATTTGAAAGCCCGTACGAGGCAATACGTAAACTGTATTTGCGCATCACATATTCTTGTGTATCCCCATTGGTCACATATATTCCATATACCATTGTGGGTGATTGCATATTGGGTTCTGTATATGGTTACGTGGAAACGGATGTGAATTATGTCAGTGATGACGGAGGCAACCACAAAATAGGAGTAACCATCAACCGTAATGCCATGCCATATACGGACGAGCATGCTACCTTATTATACGAAACCACGTCAAACGACAAACTATATATAGGTGCCAAATTCACAATAGAAGGGCTTGTGAAAGGGAATGTACCCCTCGGCTATTTTGATTCCGACGTGGACGGTCTTACTGTAAACGGGGTTGTACAACGCAGGCTGATGCTTCCTGAAGGCACACCGTACATAGACGTTTACCCCGACATGTCACCCGACGAAGTGATAGAGGGTATCGTGACTTTCGACTACGTCTATCCACGCAAGGTGCTTTCAATATCCTCTGTCGAAGAGGAAATGATTGATGTCACGGAAGGCGAAGAAAAGAAACCCACAGGAATGAAAGTACCGGTGTACACCATCAAGACCACCGGACTTGTGGGGTTCGACAAGTCCTATGTGATTTCAGAGGAACTTACGGTCACTTTCCAAACGGGCAGGCTTGCCGGACTTACCTTTGGATTGACGTTCCTTCCGGAGAAGAGTGACGATACGTCCACATGCTTTGAAATCGTGGCCAATGAGGATTACGGAGGCCGTTTACCAGATACTGTAATGAAGCCGGAGGCCGGGAATGATTTTGTCATGGCCGGATACGACACGGAATATGTCTTTGAGAACCTTGTCCCGGAAGCGGAAGAGGAACTGAAAACGGAAACAGAAAAATATGCCGAAAAAATCAGGAACAATATCGGCACCGTGTCGGCCAAACTCATGTCAGACTGGTCAAAGGCACGTAATGAGACACAGGATACGCCTTGTCCTTTCGGTGTCGGCCAAAAAGTGAGGGTAAACAACTCTTCATTCTTCCCAAGCCCCCGTACCATGCGCGTACTTGGCTATGAACTTGCACTTGACATTCCATGGGATTCTCCGGTATATACTATAGGTGAAAGTGCTTCCTATTCCCGTCTTGGCGCACTTGAAGACAAGATTGATTCCATCAAGCTGAATGGAAGCAGTTACTTCTCTGGAAAGGTAAGTTCTTCAACCTCCGGTACAAATGTATATTTGATAAAGAAGGATGACGAAACCGAGCCGTCGGATACAAACGCTTATTCTTCGTTAAGGACAGACAAGGAGATAAAGGATAGCATCAATAAGAACAACCGGGAACTTGACAACAAGTTCGTTTCAAAATTGAAGGATGATACGGTACAGGGCATCCTTACATTCTTGAAAGACATGTTGTTTGGTGACTACCAGGCAGGTGAAAGCGGAGGGCGTATCGGCAGTGAAGGGGATGCAGAACTGGCTTCACTGCTGTTAATGGGCGCTTTGGAGGTTGGCAAGTACGTGGCCGGGAATCGGGGCGCGAAGATTGGCGAGGACGGTGCTGCGGAACTTCTGAGCGTGTTTGTGCGTGGGATGGTAACGGCCAAAGGCATACAGTCTCCTGGATTCTCTTCGGGTGCGCTTGGCTCGGGGCTGTGCCTGAAAATGAACGAACAGGGAAGCAGTCGCCTTGAGGTGGACGAAATGCTTGTGCGCAAGGTGGCCGAGTTCATCCAGCTTGTGATTCAGGAAATCAAGCACGTGGGCGGGCAAATCGTGCTTACCCCGGCCTCGATGAAGTGCATCCGTGTGGAAGATACGGGGAGTGCCTACCGTTGCTATTTCGAGGCGACGGACGGGGTAAAGACGGTGGAGAACCAGTTTGTCGCCGGTGACCAGGCACGCGCCCAGACGTTCAACGTGAAGGAGGGCGTGAACGAGAACGTGAAGAACACTTATTACTGGCGTCTGGTGACGGGCGTGGGGGACAACTACATAGACCTCTCGAAGACGGACTGCGATGCGGGGAGCACGGTACCGGCCGCCGGTGACGAAATCGTCCAGTTGGGAAACCGGAATGACGTGGCCCGACAGGCGGCCATTATCCTTTCGGCATACGGGAACGATGCCCCTTATTTCAAGATGTACCGGGGAATCAACTCTTACAAACTGGAAGGCAAGGAGTTTGTCAACCTCTCACGGGAAGATGTCATGATTATCTCCGACAATATAAAATTGTCCACCGGCGAGACGGTGAAGGAATACATCAACGGCGCGGTGGGAGACGTACAAAGCAAAGTGGATGAAGTGAGCGGAAAGGTGGAGGACGCGGTGGAACGTCTGGCGGAGCAGCAGAATTACATCGCCGCCCTACAGAAGATCATCGAGGACTTGCAGGACCAGGTTGACGGTGTAATAGAAAGCCACTATGGTAAAACCGACCCGACAACCTCCAACTACCCGGCGAACGAGTGGACCACCGAAGAACAGAAACAGGCGCATTCAAACGACACTTATACCAATCTCAGCACGGGCAAGAGCTGGAAATGGGTGAAGGACGGTGACACGTGGAAATGGAACCCCATCACGGACACGGCCACGGAAAAGGCTTTGGCCGCTGCTGCCAAGGCGCAGGATACGGCTGACGGCAAACGCAGGGTATTCGTCAGCCAACCCACCACGGGGCAGGCTTACGACGTGGGCGACCTTTGGGTGAACGCGACTTACGGGGATACGTACAAGAACGACCTGCTGCGTTGCAAGACCGCCAAGAAAGAGAATGAGGCTTTCTCCATCTCGCATTGGGAGCTTGCCTCACGCTATACAGACGATACGAAGGCCAACGAGGCGGCAGAGGCCGCACGGGAGGCTGCGGAGGCCGCGAATGCGGCACAGGAAGCCGCCGACGAAGCCGCCGCCACGGCAGGGGAAGCCAAGACGGAAGCACAAGCCGCCAACACGGAGCTGGACAACCTGAAATCCGACGGCACGATAAGCCCGGTGGAGAAAACCGCGCTGAAGCAACAGCATGCCGACATAAAGGCGGAACACGGGCAGATAACGGCGGAGGCCGGAAAGTATTCCATAAGCGTGACGGACTATGAGGCCGCGTACAAGAAGGCCGATGCCGCGCTTACCAAATACACTGCCTCCACTCCCGAATACATCACCGTGGAATCCGACTATTCGGACATCTCCGCCTATTATTCCAAACGGCAGACGATATTGGATACCATCGCCGCAAAGGCCAAGGAAGCGTCGGACGCGGCGAAAAAGGCGGCAGACGACGCTGCCGCGAAGGCAGATGAGGCGGCAGAATCGGCGAGCGAGGCGGCACAAAAGGCCATAGAGGCCAAGACTGCCGCAGACAATGCGGCCACTGCCGCGAAAAACGCCCAGACCGATGCCGACGAGGCGAACTCCATGCTTTCGGACATCGCCAACGACAACAAGCTCACGGCGCAGGAGAAACAGCAGACCAAGAAGGAATGGGACGTGATAGTGTCCGAGAAGCCTAAAAACGACGCTTCGGCTGACAAGTTCGGCGTATCCAAGACAGCCTACGGCTCTGCATACACGGCATTAAGCACGTATATAACGCCCCTATTGTCAGATTTAAGCTCCACGAGCAACATCACGGGCACGGAGTTCAGGGCGAAGTTCAAGGCTTACTATGACGCACGCACGGACTTGCTGAACGCCATATCGGCCAAGGCCAAGGAACTGGCCGACAACGCGCAAGAGGCGGCTGACGCGGCGGCGGAGAACGCCTCGCAGGCCATAGAGGACGCGGCGGCGGCGAAGAATGCCGCCGACAAGGCGCAGGCGGACGTGGACGCCGAGAAGGAGCGCATGGACGAATGGGCGGCCGACGGCAAGTTCTCCCCTTCTGAAAAGAAACAGTTGAAGGAGGAGCTTGCCCGCATCGACGGGGACAAGACGCAGGTCACGGACGGTTACACGAAGTACGGCCTCGGCACTCCTACGGCCTATAACACGGCTTACACGAACTACCGGACGGCCATCAACGGCGTGGTGTCTTCCTCTTCGGAGACCGTGGCCATCCCTTCGGACTTCTCCACGAAGCGCACGGCGTACTATACGCAGAAGAGTGCCGCCCTGTCGGCCATCTCGGACGCAGCGAAGGCGTACGCGGACAAGGTGGTGGCGGGGATTGAAGTCGGTGGACGTAACATTCTTATGGAGACCAACCAAGGGAAGAAAAGGTGGTACGCAAATACGAATGAGGGGACGGGGAACTTCGTTGTCTCCGAATGGGTAGATTCGGGAGTGAAAGGCGTGAAGATAGAGTTGATAAAAAAACCTTCTTCTTGGAGTATTTTTTATTATAACCTCAACGGGACATTGGATTTGCTTGAAGCCGACACCACCTATACGTTGAGCTTCGACATCCTTTCAAACGCATCAAACAAGTCATTACTAGGAATAAAGAATACTGATTTCAAAGGGGACCTTACCAACAGTCCTTCGTTCAGCTTCGAGGCCAACAAGAAGAAGCACGTGGCATTGAACCTTGTGACAAACGGCCTGTCCTCAAAGGATTCCCAAGTGTTGTATTTCGGATTCCCTTTCAACTCATTAAGTTACATATGTATCAAAAACATGAAGCTCGAAAAAGGGAACGTTGCTACGGCGTGGTCTCCCGCCATAGAGGACGTGAACGGGATGATAGAGGATGCCCAAAAGGCGGCAGATGACGCGGCGGAAGCGGCCAAGAACGCGCAGGTAGATGCCACGAATGCCAACAAGGAGCTGGCGAACATCAAGAGCGACAACCTCATATCCCCCATCGAAAAGACAGCCCTGAAACAGCAGCAAGCGGACATCCGTTCGGAATACGGGGAGATTACTGCCAACGCCTCACGCTATGCCGTGTCCACCACGGCTTACAAGTCGGCCTATGACCTTGCCAACGCTGCCCTGACGAAATATACGGCTTCATCACCGGAATATATCACGGTGGGCAGTGACTACGCGAACATATCGGCCTACTACGATGCGCGGAAGACCATCCTCGATGCGATTGCCGCTGCGGCCAAGAAAGCTGCGGACGATGCGACGAACAAGGCGAATCAGGCTGTGGAGGATGCCGCGCGTGCGGGGCATTACTATCTGGACTTGGACAACGACGGCGGCCCGGTGTCGTGTGACGCTTCGGGGAACGTGACCGGCGGATTCCCGAGCAGCAAGGCCACGGTATATTATGGCACGGAACCTGATACGGGTTGGGCGTTTACGGGTGCATTCTCCGGATGTTCCGGAAGCGTGAACTCATCGACGGGACAAATCACGGTCACGGGGGTAAGCGCGGATACTGGCACGGTGACAGTCACGGCCAAGAAGAGCGGAAAGACAGACCTATCTGCGGTATTCTCTGTATATAAAGTAAAGGCGGGAGCGGACGGAGCGGACGGCACAAACGGAGTGGGCATCAAGTCCATAACCAACAAGTATGCCGTATCCGCATCGAACACCACCGCGCCGACATCGTGGAGCGATACGGTGCCGACAATGACTGCCACGAACCGTTATCTGTGGAATTATGAAATTGTCACCTATACCAACAGCACGACAAGCGAGACCAAAAAGAGGGTCATAGGTGTATACGGGAATACTGGCAACACGGGCGCCACCGGGGCGACGGGTGTGGGTATCAAGTCCATTACGGAATATTATTTGGCCTCTTCGTCATCGAGTGGAGTGACAACTTCAACGTCAGGATGGACGACTTCGGTACAGGCCACTTCATCTTCCAAGAAGTACCTTTGGAACTATGAGGTGGTGACTTACACCAATGATACGAAATATACGAGCAGTCCGGTGATTATCGGTACTTATGGGGATAAGGGTGATACTGGTCCACAGGGAGTACAGGGTCCAAAGGGTGCGGACGGGACGCCCCGCTATACTTGGATACGCTATGCTGACAACGCATCGGGTTCGGGCATCAGCAACTCTCCTACGGGAAAAACTTATATCGGGTTTGCTTATAACAAGACCACCGCCACGGAAAGCAACACCCCTTCGGATTACACATGGTCACTTATCAAAGGCGAAAAGGGCGACCAAGGTGTTCCGGGGGCAAAAGGGGCTGACGGGAAAACCACTTACACATGGATAAAGTATTCCGATAACTCGACGGGCAGCGGGATGTATGACACTCCCAAATCCACGACACAGTACATCGGCATAGCAGTAAACAAGACAACGGCCACAGAGAGCAATACTCCATCGGATTACACGTGGTCTAAGTTCAAAGGTGACGACGGTGCGGACGGGAAAGGCATCAAGAGCACCGCCGTGACTTATCAGGTAAGCACATCGGGCACCACGCCGCCCACGGGGACGTGGAGCGGTTCTATCCCTTCCGTGGCCGCCAACCAGTACCTTTGGACGCGTACGGTTATAACCTACACGGACAATACCACATCCACGTCGTACAGCGTGGGTAAGATGGGGGCTAACGGAGCCAAAGGTGACAAGGGCGATACGGGACCCGCAGGAGCTGACGGTGACGGCATCGTGTCGGTATCGAACACTTACCAGATAGGCAGTTCCGGCACGACGGCACCGACAGGAAGCTGGAGCGCAACCGTACCTTCGCCACAGAAAGGTAAATACCTTTGGACGAAAACGGTGACGACTTACAAGAAGAGTGACCCGACGACAGTGTATTCCGTGAGTTATTACGGTACGGACGGCACGGCGGCCAAGTACGTGAGGGTTGCGGGCGACCAGGTGTTTATATACGCCAATAATTTTTCAGGGAATCCCACACCTACCTCCATTACGCTGACGGCCACCCTCACGGGGACATCCGGCTACCAGTGGAGCTATAAACAGGCGGGACAGACTTCTTTCACGAACATATCGGGAGCCACTTCGCAGACTTATGCCTTGGCACATAACAATTCAACGGTTTGGGGCAGCGCGAAGTCTGTGACCATACGTTGCACATCGGGCGGTGTATATGACGAGATGACGATAGCCAAGGTTTCTTCGGGTACCAACGGGACAAATGGCAAGGATGGCACGAATGGCAAGGATGGCACGAATGGCACGAATGGAAAGGACGGTGCAGATGGTAAGAACGGCGCGGATGCCTACACCGTAATTCTTGGCAACGAATCGCATGCCTTCCAAGGAACGACGAGCGCGGCCATCGCTGCATCCACGAAATGCGAGGTTATCGCATACAAGGGTGCCACAAGGGTGTCGGCAACGATTGGTACTATAACCGGAGCACCGTCGGGAATGTCCACGAGCATTTCAAGCAACGGAACCACATCGGCCTCGTTCACGGTGTCCGTCACTTCTTCGTTGACTACCGGACAGGGCGTGCTGACCGTGCCTATCACCGTGGACGGGAAGTCCTTCACGAAGAATTTCTCATTTTCCGTGGCTTTCAAGGGCAACACGGGCGCCACCGGGGCGACGGGTCCCAAGGGGGATGATGCTGTATTCTATACCATAGAGCCTTCGGCAAATGTGGTGAAGAAGTCTTGGGACAACAAGTTAACCCCGACGTCCGTGACTTGCAAAAAATTCAAATGTGTGGGCAACACACAACAGGAGACTACGGAGAAAACGTTGAAATACCAACGTGTAGGCCAGGATAGTTCGGTACAGAATTACACAGGAGCTGTAGCCATCACACAATCCACCACGGAGATAGTGTTCTACCTTTATGACGGGAGTACACTCATGGGGGGATGTACACAAAGAGTCCCTGTCGTGGGTGACGCTGTGAATGTTTATGAAAAGGTTCATGCGGATTTCGTCATGCTTGAGAATGAATTCGGCGTGATGTCTACCAAGGTCACTACCGTGGTTGATTCCGTGACGGGTCTTGAAAAGGAAGTGGAGACCAACACGTCCAAAATATCGGCCATTGACGGGAAGGTGAATAGCACGGCATCGCAGGTGAGTTCCTTGGGCACGAGGGTGAGTACCGTGGAGCAGACGGCAAGCAGTCTGAAAACTACGGTACAAGGCATACAAGGGGATGTGAGCACTTTGGAGCAGACGACGAGCAAGATTTCTTTAAAGGTGGATAGTATTTGGCCGGACAATATTTTCCCGGATGGAAGTTTTGAAAACGGTGGATTGGCGAACCGAAACCTGTCAAATTGTACGGTTTCAATTGACACGTCCTCACATATACATGGTAGCAAAAGTTTGAAAATACAATGTGTAACAGGGAATTCATGGGTATATGTAGGGCGTGCGCAAATTCCAGTTGTTTCCGGAAAAGTATATACCATAGTCATGTGGATACGGGCGACGTCCACTTTTACAGAAAGCGGCGGTGCGACAGGGGCTTACTTTTCAAAAAACGACCAGCTTGAACTGGCTGGATTCACAGCTTTCCAACCTCAATTTACATCGGCATGGACAAGGAAAGCATATAAGGTTACCGCTCCGAGTGGAAGCAATTATCTTGTATTACGCCTTGGAACGGCGGGACAAACGACAAGCCGTACGTTGTATTTTGACAGCATCATGGTTTTTGAAGGGGACTTGACAGGAAGTTTGCCTTCAGGATTCGTGGAGGGGAAACATGACGGGGAACTTGCCACGGGAATAGACGTGATAAACAAAAAAATCACCGTGACGAGCGACCAGTTTGTCATACAGAACAATGACGGAGAAGTGACGGCGAGCGTGGACGCAGACGGGGTTCTGAAAATAGGAAGTGGGGAATTTTCGGGTTACATGAAGACCGTACCACAGGTGGACCCCAACAATAACAGCGTCACGGTGACGAGGGACGTATTGAAGAAAGGGGGATTCTTCTGTTTCCCGACAAGGGACGGAAGTTCGCGCGGCACTGTGACACTGCCCACATCCGGTGACTACTTGGGGACGCACCTCTACATATACAGTGGAAGCAGCGTGCAAACGTCGGGTGCAAAAATATCTTACAACGGGGTGGAAAACTACACCTCTCTTGTCGTAAGTACATCTTGCACATACGTGGAACTCGTGGCCGTGCCAAACTCTGTGGATGCAGCAAGATGGCACGCCTACCAGACGGGACAAAGCAGCACGCTGCCTGACATCGTGTGGCTCTTGCTCGTTCCTGGCGGTGCGACGTACAAAGCGTCGGGCACGGTGTTGACCATAAGCAGGGCGTGATTGGAGGCATCCGGCGGAAAAAACATGCGAAATTCAAATAACATTATTCATTAATTTAAAAACAAAAGGTTATGGAGATTAAGACAAACAGCACGAGGGTGATTTACAACGGAGAGACCACAACGGCAAATGCCAAGTACTACATCGAGTATGAGACGGACGGCAAGGAACTGAAACGCGTGAACGCCTCGGTGAACAAAGTGGAGGAAGTGGAGTTCCCTATGGAGGAAGGCATGCAGAAGGGCGTGCAGGAAACCCCGTTGGGCGGCATCTATTATGAGAACGGTTATTACACGATGTCGAACTTCCCGGAGAGTGAGGAACTTCCGAAGTACATATCGGATGCCATCCAGATAGTGAAGCAGATAAAAGAAGACGCTTCTGCCTGACTATTGAAACAACGGGTATAAGGCGGCGGTGCCTGCCTTACCCGTTTGCCGGGGTCTTGTCTTGTGGACCGGGGGGGGCTTTGGCATTAATTAGAAAAATGTATTGTAATGGAGAAAGCTATTATTGATTTTATTGAAAACCACATGATGAACCACATCATACTCATAGCGTTATGCGTGGCGGCCACGATAGGTGCAATGGCCGTGGATTTGGTCTCGGGGGTACAAAAGGCCAAACAACGCGGTGAGGCACGGACTTCTACGGGATATAAGAAGACGGCCACGAAGGCTAAGAAGTATTTCACGCCTTTCCTGACGTTGTGTTTTATCGACATCCTTTGTTGCGTGGTGATTCCCATTCCGGTGTTCTCGATGTTGTGGACGGCTTACTGCATTTTCTGTGAGTTTGTGTCCGTAAGGGAGAAATCATGGCAGAAGGAGGAGCTTCGGAAGGCGGAGAAGACGATGAGAGTAATCATTGACAACAAGGATGAGATAGCCAAGATGGCGGCAGAGCTTCTGTTTCAAAGGGAGAATGAGAATAATACAGTAAAGAAGGAGGAAAAATAAGATGGCACTTAGGAATTTGAATTTCACCCTTCAGGGTGACAGGTATGTGGCGGAAGAGACGGTGAACGCGGACTATGCGCTTCATCTGGAAAGGAAGGCGGGCGGCGGTTTTTATATTTTGCAGCGCAGTTCGGACGATGGCATGTTCGTGTCGTGCCCGCTCCCGGCGGGCTTGTACAATCCCGGCCAGTTCATAGACTGGTGTTTCGGCCATGGCGTTTATCCGATGCACATCAGGATTGAGAGCATGACGGAGGTGACGAAGGGCACTATCAGGGAGGCGGAATGATGGAGAGGATGAACTTTTCACGGTTGAATATGACGGGGCTGGGTACAGCCCGCGTCAATTCTTCCGGTATCACGGAGTGCGGGGATTCGTATGAGCTTGTCGACAATGCCTTGCTCTTGGAGCAAGGGAAGGCTTGGCTTTGGGCTGACGGAAGTCCCGTAATGATGGCAGAGGTGACGAGAAGGACAGTTAAGAAACAATTAAAACATAAGTAGTTATGGCAGTAGAAGGAAAAACGATATTACAGACTACGGAGCGCACGGAGCTGACGGGGAAAGAGGGTATCCCGTTTCAGGAGGGTGTGCAGAACGGGCATGTGCTCATGGAAAGGTTGAAAGAGTATGTGGGCGAGGGCTTGGTAAAAGAGGACGGCTTGAAGACCATCAACGGGGAAAAGTTGACCGGAATTGGAGATATCACCTTTGAAAGCGATGCCGGTAAGCCGGTCATATTGAGGTATCCCAAATATAATGAAACCTCGGACGATTCCACGATGCTGGAGAAGGCCAACAGTGGCGAATGGTTTTGTACCCTACCCCAAATGTTGGAGAACTATAACGACGGTAACCTGAAAGCACCTTTCATCGGGGTTCAGGACGACACGAATGAGAATTTCAGCCCCGTGACATGTTACCGTATATATTCGGCAAGCAATTACTATTTTATGCTGTATTTCCTGGAGTCTAACAACAATATGGAAATACAGTTCAGGGGGTTCCGCATGAAGTATGATCCACAAGATCTGACGAAGTGGACGGGCGTATTTGATAACGGCACAGTCCGACTTTCTTTGGCATCTGCCAGCAATGACGGGCTGATGAGCAAGGAGGACAAGGCCAAGGTTGACGGAATCTGGTTCAGCGAAGATGAGAACAGTGTGCTGTTCAACGGGAAGAAGTACGGGGTACATGTATTTAAGAACCTACAAAGATTAAGCACGTCATCTTCTTCGGATGATGTTAAGAAAGCATTAAACATAGACAGTCCACAAGACCTTGAATCTTTAATATCTAAAGGATTAAATTTTGTTAGTGTTGATACAGAGTCCACGGATAAAAATTTATGTCCGTGTTCAGTCCGGTATGCTGCCCCCAATATTATATCAATCACTTATTGTTCTGCATATAGCAGTAACATTTTAACTGTACATATTAGTGTGCTTTCTGGGAGCAGTTCCAGTTTCAGGGTTGATGGCATAGAAGACCCTATAAATTCCATCCCATCAGTAAACAATACCCTGACATCTACATCAGCATCTGAGGCATTATCGGCATCCATGGGTAAGAAATTGCAGGATGAGAAGTTGGCGAAGGAGGATGTGGTGGACAACCTAACTACGGATGAAGCTTCAAAAGCCTTGTCGGCTGCTCAGGGGAAGGCGTTGAACGACAAGATTGCGGAAATCTCAAATCCTGCCTCTGCGGAAAAGGATGGATTAATGTCGAAGGAGGACAAGGAAACCTTTGACAACATGAAAGACGGTGGTGCCATCGAGTATAAGGAAATTTCCGGGCAGACGGTGGATGCCGATGACCTTATCGTGCCGAAACTCACCGTAAGATACCTGAACAAGAACGCCTCCACAGCGGAAAACATATCGAATATACCGGCAAAGGGAGGCTTCGTTTTGGAATCAATGTGCGTGAGGTATGTGGATGAGGATAATTGCGGGTATATACAGACGTATTACTCCCAGAATTCGGATTCGAGGATACTCCCCTTTTCCCTCACAAGACAATATACAAACGGGAAGTGGACTGAGTGGCGGAGTACCGTGGGAAGATACCTGTGCGTCAATGAAGCCTACGAAAAAGTGGGAACTACTTTTTTAGGTACCGGGTTCCAGGTGGGGAACATATTCGACCGCTCCATAGTGAAAGACGGGGCTTTGGCCATTTCAACTCAAGACGTTGCCCTTCACCTGACAGGAGTTAAAAACAGTACCACTTATAAGGTTGTGTCGAATGCTTCAGTGGGATACTGGATGATGAAGAACTGTCCGGAACAATTTTTCCATGCCGGAAAGGTCGCAGTAAGTGAAGACAAGACAAGCGAATCGGATGAGACGAAAAAAGAATACGTGGCCGAAGTGGTGTCCGTGGATGCGGAAGGGGGGACCGTGACGTTCTCGGAGAGCTTGAACCCATACACGGATTTCAATGATTATTCCGCCTCGTTCAAAGCCTATGCGGAAAACGGTTCGTTGTGCCTTTCGGCAGGCACTTCCACATTTCTCGGCATCGCCGGGGAAGAGTGCGTGGCGGGCGCGGAAAGTGCTGACGGGTGCGTTGCCCTTGGCGACCGTTGCGTGTCCACGGGTGGTTGTTCCGTGGCATTGTGTTGGCAAACGGTGGCGCGGAACTTCGCCGAGACGGCGTTGGGGATGTCCAACAAATCGCACAAAGGGGATTCTGCGGACAAGCAGACGTTGTTTTCCATCGGCAACGGGACGCAGTATTTCAACGATTGGGGGACGGCAAAACAGAAGAACGCCATGGAGGTGATGAAGAACGGTGACGTGTACATCGAAGGTGTCGGCGGATATGACGGAATCAACGATGGTTTCACAGCCCAATCCGTGCAGGAAGTAATCTCCGGTTTGCTGTTGGAGGTTTCGGCATTAAAGGAGGAAATAGAAGCACTAAAGGGAAGCGGGGCATGAAAAAAGGGAGGCCGCCGCCTCCCTACACATTAACCTTAATCTTAATACTTTATGAAAACATATTAATTACATAAGCGTCCCTCGCGGGAGGCAGAAGCAAAGTTAAACAAAAAAGTGGAGATATGAAAGCAAGTAATTCATTGATCGAGGCGATAAAGCGTTTCGAGGGATTCCGGGGCACGGCTTACCGTTGCCCGGCGGGGGTGTGGACGATAGGCTACGGACATACGGCGGGCGTAAAGCGTGGCGACAAGATGACGGAGGGCGAGGCGGAACGGCAGCTCAGGCGTGACTTGGCGGAATATGAGGCATTCGTGGACAAACTGGGCGTGACGGAGAGGCAGAACAAGTTTGACGCGTTGGTGGATTTCGCGTATAACCTTGGGTGCGATGCGTTGGCCGGTTCCACACTTTTGAAGAAAATACGGGCTTGCGCGCCTGATGCGGAGGTGCGTGCGGAGTTCATGAAGTGGGTGTATGCGACGGTGGCCGGGAAGAAGCGGAAGCTGGAGGGGCTGGTGAAGCGTAGGAAATGGGAGGCTGACAGGTTCTTTAATATCGCATAGCAATGGGAACGAGTGATGAATACTGGCCGATGCTTGACGACGGCGGGGGAGACGACGGGAAGGGTTTGCCGCCTTGGTTGGTTTTCCTCGTGTTGGCCGTGGGGGTCTGGATGCTGGCGCGGGCATTGGCGATGTGAAATGAATGATTATTAACCCGGTGACGGGGAAGCGGTCTTTGACTTGGTGGGATTGCAGTTTTTTGCAAATTAACAATTAATTGCATTGCAAATGCGTAGTAGTTTTGTATCTTTGCAAGATGTTGTAATACAATATAATAAAATAATAATATTGCAAATGTTATAATGATAATGTGCAAATGATGGAACAAAAGATAATTATGCCTGAGATAGGATTTGATATGCCTATAACAGATTTGGTTCTTGAATTGGAAAAATTAAGATACAAAGTTCTTGAAGGTACCACACATCCTTTGGTTTTTATGCAAATCAAAAACGTTTTCCATATGCTTGAAAGTATTGGTTCTTCTCGTATAGAAGGAAACAATACAACCATCATGGATTATGTGGAGAGTACAAAAATTAATGACGAAAATAGGAATAGGTCAAATGAACAGATTTTAGAAATATTAAATATTGAAAAAGCAACTTCTTTTATTGAAAGTGTTATTGATGACACTCCAATTACATTGTATTTTATAAGAGAACTTCATTCTTTGGTTGTCGATTCCCTTAGTGAAAGCAAGGAAGGTTGTTGTACAAAAGGTGAATTTAGGAAATGCAATGTCCGGATAAGTGGGTCTCTCCATACACCTCCTGACTTTTTGCAGGTACTACCTCTGATGCAAGAACTTGTTGATTTTATCAATGAGACAACCAAACCTAAATTTGACTTAATAAAAATATGTATAGCACATCATCGTTTTGTGTGGATACATCCATTTGAAAATGGAAATGGCCGTGTCGTACGATTGTTTACTTATGCACTATTGTTGAAGAATGTCTTTAAGAGTAAGCAACGAATTATAAATCCGACTGCTGTATTTTGTTCTGATAGAAGCAAATACTATAATTATTTGTCTTTGGCTGATAAATATACTAACGAGGGTCTGATTGCTTGGAGTGAATATGTCTTGAATGGGCTTAAGGTTGAAATTGAGAAAATAGACCATATTGTGGATTATTCTTATCTGCGGGATAAGATACTTATTCCATCTTTATCGGATGCATTATCGAATAAATATATCACAGATGTGGAACATTCCATTTTGAAATTAACTGTGTCTAAAAAGACACAAGAAATACAAGCATCAGATATAAAAGAGCTTTATATCACGAAGACTTCATCAGAAATATCCAGGATCATACGTTCGCTTATTGATAAAAGAATGTTAATTCCCATTTCGGAACGAGCAAGAAAATATGTTATCTCTTTTGGTAGTAATTATTTGCTTAGGTCTGTTCTTAAGTCTCTTGATAATAATGGTTTTCTACCTTTGAATAATTAATTGTATAATTGGTAATAAAGCGGCAATCCCACATAAACAAGTCGGGGTTGCCGCTTTTTCGTTGCCACAAAAAGAAGTAGGAATGAATAGATTTTTTAAAGTGTTCTGGCCTTGGCTGATGGTGCCGGTGTTCTGGCTCGTGGTCGGCCTGTTATTGTTTGCCATATGCGGATGTGCCGGTTCAAAGCATTTGGAAACGGAACGTACGGCAGATTATACGGGACACAGTTCTTCTTTTGAGGATACCGTGGACAGTCTGCGTATGGAGTTGTCACGTGTCGTCCGGCATACGATGGAGCGTTTTTCGGACTTGAAGGTGGAGAAGCGGACTGTGGTATGGTCGGAACCGGATTCTTGCGGGAAGCAGTATAAGGAACGTGAGAGCCACACGAGCATTGACCGGCGAGACCGGGAGATTACGGAACTGGAAGAGAAAACCATGGCAGACTATCTGAGGCTTTCACACCGGATTGATTCGTTGATGGAAAAGGTGGAAGGTTTGTCGTTGGAAAAGGTAGCAGAACGTAAGCTTTCGTGGTGGGAGGAAACCAAGCTGCATTACGGAGGATTTGCGCTTCTGGCTGTGGTTGTTTGTATCCTTATCGGATTCGGAAGGTTTGTGTACAGGCTGAAAAAGTAACGTTTGCTCCTTCGGGGACGGGAGAATGAAAAAAAGCCCCCAACGTTCCTTGCATTACCACATGACAAGACGCGAAAATAGCTCGCGCGTTGAGGGCTTTATGTCTTCATCGCGAGCTATTGTTGTATATAAACGCCTTGTCATGTGGTTTGACAAAGGTATGAATAAAAATTGAATATTGTATGTGTAAGGCAGATATTTTTAATGAGATTATTCAGGTTGTCAGCAGGGAAACGGAAATCGCACCCAAAGTCATATTGTCGGGAAGCAAGGAGGCGGAGGTCGTCGATGCGCGTTACTTGCTTGTGTATTTCCTTTTTAAGGAGGGCTTCTACCCTTCCCAAATTGCATCATTGGTCGGCAAGACGAAACGGGCGGTAAACTATATGCTGTCTAATTTTTCTTCGCGTGTGAGGTGTGGGAAAATGATGGGAATATATCGGGAAAGAATCGGGAATGAGTTGGGAAAGAATTGATTTTGAGTGACATAATGTATTTGTAGTTTTGCAGGGTCAGGATATGCCTGACCTTGTAACTATTAATTAAAAATACATTATGGAGAGAACTTATGTTTTTAATCAGGAGCCTTCGAGCGGTGGGGGCAACAAGTTTGACATCATGGCCATGCTTCCTAACCTGATGGGCGGCAAGGGAGTGGATCCTAACTTGATGGCGCTCCTTTCTCAGGGACGCAACAACCAGGACCAATGGGGAGGCTCATGGTGGTTTATCTGGATTATCCTGCTTTGGTTCTGCTGGGGCGGTAACGGATTCGGTTTCGGAGGACGTAACGGAGGAGGATTACCGGCTGAATTGAACGGTGATGTGGGTCGTGAATACCTGATGAGTGCCATTCAGGGTAACGGCAATGCCATTAACCAGCTCGCTTCTTCTTTGAACTGTTCTACACAACAGTTGCAGACGGCTTTGTGCAACATCCAAGGCTTGATTCAGGGTGTAGGGAACCAGGTGGGCATGTCCACGCAGCAAATCATCAACGCCTTCCAGAGCGGAAACCAAGCCATTCTCACTCAGATTGCCGACTGCTGCTGCAAGACGCAGACAGCTATTGAACGTCAGGGATATGAGAACCGTTTGGCAAATTGCGAAAGCATGAATACGCTCACCCGTACTATGGAGGGTAACACTCGCTCTTTGGCTGATGCTTACCGTGACGGTTTTAATACGCTTGTCGCCAAAATGGATGCGGCAGAGGCGCGTCGTCAGCAAGAGGCTTTGGCAGCCAAGGATGCGGAGATTGCCACATTGAAGGGTGAGATTTCGCAACGTAACCAGAACGCTACCATCCTGAATGCCGTAGGACAGCAGATTGCGCCTTTGGCGGCAGGCTTGCAGGCTTTGCAGGGGGATGTGGATGGTATCAAGTGTAAGATGCCTCCCACAGTAGCGGTACCGTACCCGCAGTTGCAGGTATATAACCCGGAAACTTTCCGTGCGGCAGCTTTCGGTGCATACGCCGGAGATGTGGCTTATGGCCGCAGCGGTTATGGATGTGGTAACAACTACTGGGGTTAATTCCGGTAAGAAAGGAGGTAGCTATGTGGCCTAACTTTTTTACAGGACTTCCCTTTCCGTTCCCGTCACTGGGCAGGGTGAATTTCAACACCCTCCCGACGGTGGCGGTCACGGTGGGCACGGAGAATGTGACGCTGGAGCTTCCCAACCATGCGTTCCGTAACAGGGACTATGTGGGCGGGTTCTACATCAACCTCCGTCAGGCGATACCGGCCGGTACGACGGGCACGCTCCCCATACTGATAGGGACAAACGGTGATACCCGTCCGCTTATGGCTTATAACAATGAGCCGGTGACGGTGGCCAACCTTGCGGGAACGGGCATTTATGAAATCCATTATAACAAGTACACGAATGAGTTGTTCCTTGTCAATGGAGGATACAGGCCAACGACCGCCACGGCGGCACAGGCAAACGTGAGAACGGCTCCGGCTGGAGTGAACAAGTAATTAACCGGGGCATCGCAGGTTGCGGTGTCCCTATTTAAAAAACAACAATCATGTTTCAGAATTTAAGGGCAAACAATCAGTTATTCATCCTTCATAAGGAAGCTAAGCATTATGTGGAGATAGGTTCGGTGGTGAGCGTGTCGGCTCCCAAACCCAAATATCCCATGACACAGCCTTTCCCGTCACCGCAGATAGAAATGGTGGTGGACGTGGTGGCCAGTATCAACGGGCAGAATACGACGTTCCAGAACCTTCCGGCAGGCGGTGACATCGCGGACTTCGGACAGAACGGGAATATCGTGGTCTCATGTTCGCGGGATGCGATGAACAATGAAATCTCGATGATAAAACAGAAGAGCAGCGAGATTGTCAACAGCCGGGATTACCATCTTAATGTGATAACCGCATGCGATGAGATGCTGACCATGCTCAACCCTGAATTTGCGGAGAAACAAAGGCAGGAACAGGAGATTTCAAGCTTGAAAAGCCAGATGGCCGACATGAGCAAGAACATGTCCGACCTTATGGCGTTGAACCGGCAGCTTATGGAGCAGCTTGGCCTGAATGCTGAAACATCTAAAACCAAGAAGTAATTATGGGAATGTGGAGTATTTTGGAAGAGGGGCGTGACGATTACGGACGCGGCTTCGGAATGAGAGGCGGCAGTGAACTGGAGGAGGCTTACAGGGAAGGTTGCCGGCATGGTTATGAAAAGGCCATGAGAGAGATGCACGGAGGAATGGGGTTCCGTGGTGAAGGCGGTTACAACGGTGGAGGAAGTTATTCCGACATGGGGGAACGCCGTATGCCGGGCTACTTTCCGGAGTATCCTCGAATGGATGAGATGGGCGAACGTCGGCGCAGACGTGCCAACGGGGAGTTTTATTAACATGGGAGGGGTGGAATGCCCCTCTTTCACTAAATCATAAATGGGTTATGGGACAAAGATTGGATACATACGACAGGCTTCCGTCGGGAATGAAAGAGTATCTTTCACAGTACGGGTGGCATTTCTCAAAAAAGATGTGCGAGTGGGCCGTATCGAAAATGAGGGTGTCGGATGATTCTTCATCTGCCGCATCTACAGGTAAGACACGTAAGCTGGAGGCAATGAAGAAGGATGAAGTCGAGGAGCTTTTGAAGAAATACGGTATCAAGTTGGAGAAGGATGCCGGATACGACTGCGTGTACGTGGCCAACATGGCGAAGGCGGATTATTACAAGAGCTCGATTGCCGACGAATCACATCTTGCGTTGTTCGTCAAGGATTATATTGATGATCCGGACGGATATGAGGGGTTGCCTTTCACGAGGTTTTACGCGGATTGCATCGGAAGCGGTACACCGATTATGTGGTCGGATATGTTATGATAGTGCAGGATTTCTACATACCGGAATATGACTGGAAGGTTAGGGTTTACTATGCCGTGACGACGTACTGGAAGTATGAGATTCTTCATGAGTTGAAAAGGATAGGATGCCGGGGTGAACAGCTTGAAAGGGCTGCCCGGAGCCTTTCTGAGGGTAATCCGGACACGGGGCTTACGTATTCTGACTTTTACGGGCGAGAGACGTTGATGGTGATTTCGCTTACGTCTACCCCTGAGCAGTTCCAGAACTCATGGGACCATGAGAAGGGGCATTTGTGCCGGCATATCTCACAGGCGTTCGGGATTGACCCGTTTGGGGAGGAGGCGCAGTACCTTAGCGGGTATGTGGGCCAGAAAATGTTTCCGGTGGCGAAGAAATTCCTTTGTGAACATTGCCGGAAGGAACTGGTAAGAAGATGATAAGTATATATGGAGCGAATGGAAGTAATGAAGGTATTGAAAGCTGTGTTCAGCGGCAAGAGCCGGGAGGAAGTATATAGTATGCTTTCTGCGGATGAGAAGAGAATATTGAATGACATTGCTGCCCGTCATGGTGTGAGCCGGGGGATGCGAAGAAAACTTGAACGTGATGCGAGGAAGGGAATACATTGATGAGCTGATTGACAGAACCGACAATATTCCGTATATGGATTATTGCCGGTTGCTGTCGGTACTGTATTGGAATTTATGAGGACCAATACTATTGTTCATTTTATCAATCCATAAATTTTCAGCCATGACAGAATCTTATTGTAGATGAACTCCACATCATTACGGAAGTCCATATAGTTCTGATAAAGGAAGACCAAATTCGCACAATTATTAGAAATTGTGCTTTTAGCCTGAATGCCTAACACTTTGGATAACTCGTTACGCAACCCGGAAGCCATCTTATCGCCTGCCAAAGAGGATGGAGAGTAAAGATATAATATAATGAAGATGAACTTTTTACGTTGCATTACTGTACTTATACCTTCATCGGACTTTTTGCAAATGATATTGGTGAACGTTTTATAAATTAGGGGAATAAGCTTCTTGTCTGATAGTATCGGTTTTATTAAGATGTTTTCTTCTTTGGACAAATCCGATTTTACGCTTCTGATTTTCCTAATGCGTTTGATTTTATCAAAATCCAGTTCCATGACACGATTATTTAATTAGAAATCCGTATATTTGTACCTAAATAATCGTTGGGGGCCTGCTTGGTCGTGCGGGCTGGCTCCCTTTTTTATTTTCCATTTGTCTCCCGTCCCCACAGCATTGCATTGTAGAGTGAGGTAGCATAGAGTTTCACTTCCCAATTTTTGGTAAGATATTCGTTACCAAGGGCTGCAAGACTGGCTTTGTACCAGAGGTATTCATTTCTTTCAAGTTTCATATATTCCTTTATTTGTCCGGTTCAATAAATTCGACATCGTAGAGTTCACAAAGTTGCTCGAATGTAGCTTCCTCTAAATCATGGTCGAAGATGTGGAAACACCCAAAGTTGTAGCCGAAGTTCTGACCGTCACAGAATGTTTGCTTTTTCGCGAGCGCACATTCTTTGCTTTTCAAAGAGAAGCATACGATTTCATTTCCTTCATTAAGGAGTTGTTTAAGCCGGGAGTAGTCCCGGCTGGTTTTGTAGGGTATCATAGGCTGATTATTTTTAAGTTGCTCTACTTTTGTTAGATAATCCTCTTCCGATTCATAGAAAAGTCCATCCCCGCCTCTGTACCCAACTTCTCTGGTGACGTTATTGACTGTCCATCCTTCCAGATAAGCACCGCAATTAGTACAACACTTTTTCAAGGATGGGTTTTCTGTCCCACATTTTTTACATTTCATATTTATTCTCCTTTCAGCTTTTTATCCACCATAATACGCAATGCTTCTTCACCTCGTCCCATCTTGTTCATCATCTCGGCAACTTGCGAATCGAAGTCACGGCTTTGCAGTCCCACCAAAGCGATTAAAGCCAATGATTGAATCTGTTCGGACTGGATGGCAGTCACTTCGATTACTTTTTCAAGCATGCCTTCATTGCTGAACCCTCTTTGTTTCATGCCCCTCAGTCCGGCGGCATTCTTTTGGCTTGAAGTGATTGTTTGCAGGATATATCTCAATACACTACTTTTGTCTTTGAGTAAATCTGATATTTCCATTTTTAAAACCCTCCTTCCTTGTATTTGGTTATACATTCATCCAATTGCTTTTTGGCGTCTTCCACAATCTTTTGATATTGCCTGATTTCTTCAATTTCATTTTCTGACAATTTAGGACAACCTTTGAGCCATGAATGGTAGTTACAACCGTTTATTCCGAAGAAGGAACATTCTGTGTTATAGTCATACCATTTCAGCAGTTCCCCTTCTGGGGCGTTTTCTTTCAAGTCGGTGACTATAACGTCCATGTTGAAGTGATAGTCGCCACAGCACACTATTTCGCCCACGCATCCGGCGACCCAACCTTTCTTCGCATCCTCATAGTCGAAGCCGTGCTTTTTGCAGAAGGCTTCGAGCAGGGCGTTGCAGGAATCGTAGTAATTGTTCAATAATTGGTTATTCTTCATCGCTTCCTCCTTCCAGTAGTTCGGGGTTGTCGTGGATGTTGCTGATAAATTCAAGATGTGAACCTCCGCATAGGCGAAAATTCCTTTTGTCATTTGACAGGTGGAATCCTCCATTGTTCCATTTTATTTGAAATGTATCGTATCCGGCGACATTGGTACAAAAAACTCCATTAGGAATATCAATTCCATACTCTTTGGTTTTGACTATATCCCCCTCGTAAATCTCTTTTCCGTTCTTGTCGTACAATCCTGTGAACTGCCCGACGGTATCGGGATTGACAACTGAAATTTCATCGTCAAGATATTCGATGGCTACATCTGTCCTGTTGGTTATTTCATAATTCTCTTGTGAACCATGATATATTATACACCCATTTCCGAAGTGGATTAAGTCACCGAATACCCATTCGCCGTTTTCGATTCTTTTTCCTCTGAATCTGATTTCCCGTTTCATTCCTGTCCTCCTTTCTTTTTTAGTTCTGCCACCAAAGCGTCGGATTGACTGACTGGCATTTTCGATGTTTTTTCGCAAGACAAGGTTTTATCATTACAGAATGCTTGCGTTTCCGCTATGGCCTCCTGTATGCGGACTTGATTCCAGTCGATGGTGTCTTCGTTCTTGGTTTGTAAAAATTCAAGTTCCGACTGGGAATAGTAAATTCCACTGCAATCATCGCTTATATATACTCGTTCGATACCGTTTTTACTAATCACGCGTTCTCCCGTTTCGTTGACATTCACTATATGCCCGTTTGATTTTATTCTTGCTTTCATATCCATTTTACTAATTCAAACTCATATACCCACACATAAGGATTGCTTTCCCATGTGCCTTTGCCGCTTATCTTGTCTATCAAAGCAGCGTAGGCTTCACGGGGTGTATCAAATCCATCATCTTTATTTCCTTCAAAATCATAGAATATGGACGGTGGAAATTTATCATCTCCTGAATCCTCAAATATACCCTCTTTGATGCAATCATTATCAGATATTTCCTGCAACCGCTGTATTCTTACTTTGTTGATGCGGATGCGGTGAAGCATATAATCTGCCCTGACAAACATCTTGTTGTTCCAACCTGCAAGTTTTGTTGGTTCAACACCTTCAAACTCAAGACAATCGTCCCATAAAGCTCCATAAGACATGTCTTTATAGCTTCGTGCAATGGCAACGATTTTCCCCTCCTTATAATGGCAATACTTGGATTTTCGTATATCAATAAAATCCCCATCGCTGTTTTCGTACACTAAAGTATCTTCCCTCTCATCCCAAACTAATGAGAAAAATTCCTTAGATATAATTCTTCTTGTCTGCGTTTTTCTTCCTTCCAATACAGCTTGTGTCAAGCCGTATTTGTCATTAAACATTATCTTTTTCATTTTCAATACTTTTTATTTCCTTGTTTGGTAACAAATCTTCAATGTATGCCCAACGTTTCGGTTGTATTTTATTTATTCCGTACATAAATGAGAATCCGCCGCTGTGATAAAATTGACTGAGGAGAAAAAAACTACTACCTCCTGATTTTACCTCTACGAGACATTGGGCGTTCCTGTCTTTGGGTCGTTCGCTTGCGTCGTGCCATACAGATTTTATACGCCAGTTGGCACCACTGACAAAAGCCTGTTTAACGTCTCTAACTTCTGCATAATCGCTGTCCTCTGATTGGGCGGTATATATTGCCGCCGCTTTTTCAATATCTTCCCTTTTCATATCACTTTATTTGAAATACTCTTTGCACTTGAATCCTTTTCGTGGCTCAAAGTCTTTAAACTCGCAAGTTCTAAATATCCACTTTTTATCTACCCATCCTGCTAAATCCTTTTGCCATTGAGGGAGGATCTGCCGTGGGTTGTTTAAATCTCTATACGGTTGGGCGTGTGGTAGGTACCTACGTCCTTTATTTCTCCAATAATTCACCCGATTAAATGATTCTTTAAAATCGTCAAGAAGAATGCAATAAAAGAAATATTCACCCTTGTAACCGTACTTTTCTATTAAAGCCGTAGCGCGTTCACATTCAATTATCTGCTTCGGTGTATCGCAGCCGAATCTTATACATTTTATCCATTTGACCTTAGCTAATAGTTTTGCAATATCATCCGTAACTAATCGTGCGTCTAATCCTTGATTAAAATCTACATGTAAATTCAAACGGATAATCTTTTCTATCTGACTTAATCCGTAATCGGAAGCAAGTATATTATTGTCCATGAGAATAATATTTTTTCGCCCTTCTATGGCTATTTCCTCGATGTCCATATAAGGCCGTATGTTTCCCTCTTTTTTGGGTACGACACACCATTTGCATTTATTGGGGCAACCACGTGTAAGAAAACCGTAGGCTGTTTTATGGTCTATGGAGGGGTATAAGCTGTAATCAGGTTGCATCCGGTCGATTTGTTCCGGAAGAAACTTCTGTATATCATATCCTGTTCCACCTTTCTCTATGCAATCCGCATTGTTTATGTATTGATGGTAATCTTCCGTAAATGAAAATACTTTCGCCATATACAATTTATCATAGTGTTCGAACGGGTTATACCATTCCACCCTATCACCTTGCTTTTTGTGCCATGCACTTATCTTCATAAGAGCAAGATTCGGATAATTGCTATCTACAGCCAATAAACCTATATTCATAAATCAAACAGTTCTTTTTGTTTATATACATTGCCGTTTTTCAGTCTCACTTCGCCCAGGACAATTCTATTGCTTTAAATATCTCATAGGCTACTTGCGGAACAAGCTGCCGTGTGTCAAGTGCCTATCCATCGATTCCAAACTTAATCTTAATCAGATTGATGATGGCTTTATATTGCTTTTTCTTTTCCATCACTATTTCTGTTTTTCGTCTAAAAAATCAAAAGCATCGTCCACTTCAAGCCTAAGCCCAAGTTTAGAGGGAAAGGACTTGATGTAGTTGTAGAATCTGAATGCAAGCTCATCATCGTCACCGCACCTGTCTATCAGCGTAAGAAGGAGTGCATTCGTAATGTCGGCATCATGCCCGAAATTTTCCTGGGTTGAAGATTCCAAATGGGCAATATCCCGTTTTATGCACCTGATGGCATGAATGGCGGTGTTATAATTCCGCTTCACATCGTGACGCAGGGCGCAACCTTGCTTCTTGAATGCTTCCTGCATATCCATGAGGTTGGTTTCCAATACATCGGTCAGTACGTACACGATGTTGGTCAGTGTATTTAAGTTGTCTGTTCCTTGTTGCATGTCAAAATAATGTTTTTTGGGGATTTTGGATAATAAGCGGATGCTTGGGCTAATAGCTTTCACCGCTTGACGTGGATGCGGTGAGGGGGATGAAATAACGGCATGAGGCATCCTTCGGGCGGACTTCCTTGTAATCCCCGTGGCGGCCTTTCACGTGCCAACAGCGGCATTTGTACTCCCCTGCGGAATAATGCACGCATTCGTTGCAATGGCATGACGGGTCATAGGGGCCATAGTAACTGGGCTTTTCTTTCTCCCGTGGTTCGTGCAACGTTTCATCCCGCTTGACGGCCTTCTCCGGTTTCCGGTTGGCTGGATTCCTTTTCTTTGGCGGGAGAGTACGGCGTTTAAGACCGATCGAGCTTGCCTTTTGGTATATCCCGTGCAAAGTGTGCTTGGACAGCAATACGGAAATCTCGCGTACCGGCATGGTACCGTAATGCGCCTGAAGGAACTCCAGTTCCGCAGGTGTCCATTGGTTTTCTGAATAGTTCATGTTAAAACGATTTTTTAAATCTGATTTGTATGAATCCCCTCCGTTCCACCTCGCGGAGCAATTCCATATCCTCATCCCGTATTTCGACCTTCGTTTCCTTGTTGACGGTCATGCCCCAAGGGGTGCCGAAACGCTTCCTGATGCGGGCGCGTATGGATTCGTCTTTCGTTACCCAGTAAATAGTCAGTTTCATGGTGGAGTGAGTTGTCTGAGGGCTTCTTTGTCGCCATCGGCGGCACGTCGGCGAAGTTCTTGCACTAATGATAAGCTTGTATGCCCTTTCGGCGGGACAAATCTCCTGCGCTCGATTTCTTCAGCAAGCTTGTTGCGGTTGATTAAATCAAGCTCCTTGTTGCGTTCAGGAACAAACTCCTTGAAGAAAGCGTTACCTATACGCCGGGAATCAAATGCGCCGTATGAGTTATCGTACCGGCCTGCCTTGTAGCGTGCGAAGAACAGCATGACTTCGGACAGCTTGAATCCGGATATTTGCGATGAAAACGACTGGCAGAATATGCCTATACCGTCCACAACGCCCTTTTCACGGCTGCTGGAAGAGCCGAACAGGGCGGACACCTGTGTGTCTACCCAATAGGCGGAAGTACCTCCCCCATAAAGCGCGTCAAGCTGCAATAGTGTGGGACAATCTGCCATATACGCCTTTTCTGGATTACCGGCGGCATATCCCCATTGCATCGGAGAAAATGCGTCCACTATCTCAGAACGGCCTTTCCACTTGGTCAGCCAAGCCCGCTTCGAGGTCAAGCTTATGTTGTTGCAAACGTTCAAGAGCGTAGGCGTTTGCTTCTTGCTTGCTTGTATAATTGCTCCGATTTGCTGTTCCATGATTGTTTCCTGTTAATCCAAATAAGCCTGACCAGTTGTTGGCCATTGACTGCTCAACCACATTACGGGCTGTATCAGGGTCGTTTCCACTTAACGTGAGAAGTTTTTTATAGCATGCTTGCAAGGACTTTTTCGATTTGTAGCTTTCACGTTTTTCCTGCTTGTATTTTAGCCATGTCTCAAATATGTCCTTGAAATCATCCGACACAAAACTTATGTCCGGTAGCTTTGTGCCCTCTTTGGCCTTTAATGCCGCCTCTCGCTTTAGTAATTCCTGTTCTCGCGCATTCAATTCCGCCTCCCTTTCCGAAAGTGTATCTTCATCCGGATTTAAATCCTGCCCACCTTTAGGGGGGCTTATGGGGGGATTATTATCATTTACATTATCATTTACATTAGGTTCGACTTTGGTTCCGGTTTGGTTACCTTTTGGTTTCTCTTTGGTTTCCACTTGGTTCGGCCTGCCTCCCTTTTTTCCATTCTCAAACCGTTGGTTGTTGACATCTATTTGTGTCTTTGCCATAGCCAGCATGGCTTTCGCTATCGGCTTCAGTTGTCCAGTAGTTTCTCCTGTTAAGCCATACTCTATTATGGCTGTGAGCACGTCTCCCTGAACATCTCTCGGCAGATTCTTGATTGCCTCCCACCAGCTACCGTAAAAAACAAAACTATTTCTCATAATATTTAATCCACCCTCTTTCAAGTTTATGTAATTGGATATGGCATTCCCTGCAAAGGGTTACACCATTGTTTACATTAAATCTTAAATCTGGATATGTAGAAAAAGGCTTGACATGATGTGCATTCAACTTCCCGCCATATTTACCGCAGTGCCTGCATGTATAATTGTCTCTTCTGAACACATTTTTTCGCCAATGTTTGTATTCACTTGACTCTCTTTGCTTATGATTATCATCCGTAATACCTCCTTTCCAATTCCAATGATTTTCGCCACTTGGGGGTTCTTTCAACTTATTTTTATCTACTTCCTTCTTAATAAATGAGAATGCCATCTTAGCCAACGGTTTCAGCTCCGAGATTGTCCCCGATGCTACATATTCTATGATTGCATCGTACACCTCAAGTCTGACCTCCGATGGATAACCCATCAACACCTCTTGCCATGCAATATTAAAGACAAAAGACTTTTTTGTTTTTTGTGCCATTGTTTTAGTTGATTTAAAATCTCACATTGGTTAATTGCCTGTAACCGGAATATACTGCCCACTTTCCGTTGCCGCCGTCCACAAGGCGCAAATCCTTGACTTCCCCGAAACGCTTAATGTTTCCGCATAAATCAACAATCCAACCTGCTTTCTTACTTGGATGGGGACGGATGGCGCGTCCGACTATCTGATACCACAGTGCCAAAGACATTGTGGGGCGTGCCATAACAATTGTATCAAGTTCTGGATAGTCAAATCCGGTGGTCAATACGCCCACATTGGCCACGACAGGTATTTCGCCGGCCTTGAACGCTTCGAGAACCCTTTCACGTTCTTTTTTCGGTGTTTCGCCAGAAACGATGGCCGTGCCCGGAATACTCCATGTGAGCCGTTCGGCCTCTTTCAGGAAACGGGTGAATACCAATATACCTTTGCGCCTTACTCCACTCTTCGGATTCATAAGCCTTTGGACAATATGGACAAGATAACCGTAAAAATCTATCCGTTCATATTCTCTGATTACCGATTTATCGGTATAGTCGGCGCCGGTGGTGTTCACTTTCAGGTTGAGTTCGTTCCATCCGATAGGATTCATGGCGTAGTAGTCCAGTTTCGCCAGATAGCCCATATCGAGCAAAGTAGAAATCTGTACCTGATAAATGACTTCCGAAAAGATACATGGACGTGTACGGGTGATGAACTTTAACATAGAGCCGAAATCACGTGAGGAAGACAATCTATAAGGAGTCGCCGTCAAGCCAAGAACCTTACACTTCACTGCATCAAAGAAATCCTTGTACATTCCCTCTTTGTGATTAACAAGATGGCATTCGTCCACGATGATGTTCTTAAAGTGGGTAAAGAGTTCAGGATGAGCCTTCACAGAACCGATGGTAGCAAATGTTATCCGGCTTATTTCCTTTGAGTTGAAAGAAGCTGAATAGATACTGCAATCAAGAATACCATATGAGCAGAGTTTCTTGAAATTTTGCTCGAGTATTTCACGTGATGGACAAAAAATAAGCACATAGTCATTTAGTCTATGTGCTATATCCGCAATTACTATTGATTTACCCGCCCCTGTTGGCAGTACCATGATGGCATTGTTCTTCTTCGCTTTGTTGGCAAAGAAACTGACTGCTGCATCACTGGCTTGCTGTTGATAATCACGTAACTTGTACATATTAATCGTTGAAATAGGTAAGTTCAAATTCCGTATCGGTAAATTTTTTCATTCTTGGCATTTCAGGGTTTTCACGTAAATGAAGTTTCTCATAAATTTCTTTTGGCTTCATGTTAGGATGCTTTCCTCTTATTCTGCAAATAATGCTGCTACCACTTGCTACATAGATATAGCCAAATTCACCATCTTTAAGTTCATTAAAGCGTTCTTCATCTGTTTTATGCTTATACACAAACGGGGCTTGTTTCCTATTCAGATGATATTCGTATTCTTCTTCTGATGCACTCCAGCCACACTTTGGGCAATATGAAGTTTGTGTGGTACAATAGGAGCAAGGAGGATTAATGTGGCAGG
>NZ_JH376581.1 GCF_000233955.1 Paraprevotella clara YIT 11840 | reverse complement strand
TGGAAAGAAAGTTTCGGTGAAGTTTTGATAAGGTGTCCCTCGTGACGGGACAAAGATTAGCCTCCGCAAGAAGCTGCGTTTGCAAGCCTTTTTTGTGGGGGCTTTTATTACATTTGCTCCTCCTGCGTGTCGGCATTCTCCCCCTCCAAGAGTTTTGTAAAAAGGTCTTTCATCTTTCAGGTCGCATGTCAACTGATTGTCATATAATGGATTATGGAATGAAGGATGTTTCAGGCATCTTTCAGAATTCTTTCATGGCGGAAAGCGATAAAAAGTTCTCAGCCGAACGATTTGTCAATCTCAGCCGAATGATTTTGCGTTCTGCGCCAAACGAAATGAAGCATGGCTGAAGGATACCTGAAGCATCCTTCAGCCTGTAATGTTAATATTATGAAGGACTTATCATACAAACTGAAAGATGAAAGCCCTTTTTTACAAAACTCTTTTGTCGGGTATTATCGTTCAAGCAGTTCGATAGCCTTTTTCACGAATGGATTCTCTTCGTACATGACGGCGAAGTATTCCGACATATCCCAGATGTCCCGTGCAATCAAGGCTTTCATCTGAAGTTTCAGTTCCGGTAATGTCTTTTGCAGTTCTTCCTCGTCTTTGGGCTTCACGCCGACTTTTTCACCTTCTGCGAGCACCAGGTCGATGAGTTCCTGGGGTGTTTCAAAACGGGTTTTGAATTTGTCGAATGAAGCGTATTCGCGCCGGATCTTCTTACGGTATTTATCAATAAACTTGAGGTCGGCGTTGACGATGGCACCTTTGGCCGTCAGTTCGCGATGGAACTTGGTGTATCGTGTCGTATCCAACGGTATGAAATAGTCCGGCATGATGCCTCCTCCTCCATAGACGGTACGTCCTTTGCGCAAAGTCTTATATTTTAAGGAGTCGGGGAAGTGGATGCTGTCTGCGTTGGTCAGTTCGCCATGGTTGTAACGTTCGATGACGTCCATGTTATACTTCATCTTATCCCCCATGGTGTAGGGCTTTTGGATGCAGCGTCCGCTCGGGGTATAATAACGTGCCACGGTCAGCCGGATCATAGAGCCGTCGGGCAAGACGAAAGGTTTTTGTACCAGACCTTTGCCAAACGTGCGGCGACCTACCACCAAACCGCGGTCTTGGTCTTGGATGGCTCCCGTAACGATTTCGGAGGCCGAGGCTGAATATTCATCCACCAATACGATGATTCTTCCTTCGCGGAACAATCCCGGGCCTTGGGCGCGGAATTCTTTATAGGGAGTGCGTAATCCTTTGGTGTAGACAATCAAATCGTTTTTGGGCAGGAACTCACTGGCTATACCCGTCGCGGCATCCATATATCCGCCGCCGTTCTGCTGCAAATCCAGTATCAAGTCCTTCATGCCTTGGTCTTGCAAGTCCTTGATGGCTTTCTTCACTTCATCATGGCTCGTGCTACCGAAACTGGACAGACGGATAAGTCCCACGGTAGGGGTTACCATGAAAGCCGCATCTACGGTAGATACAGGAATCTTGTCTCGCGTGACGATGAATTCCAATCGGTCTTTGATACCGTTCCGCACCACACCCAATTTTACTTTTGTGTCTCTCGGGCCGCGCAACCTGCGCATGATTTCCTCACGGCTCATCTTCACACCGGCAATGGCTGTGTCGTTCACGCTGACGATGCGGTCGCCTGCCAGGATGCCCACCTTTTCCGACGGTCCTTTGGCCACGGGCTGAATGACGACAAGCGTGTCTTCCAGCATGTTGAATTGTACGCCGATACCGTCGAAATTACCTTGCAACGGTTCGTTCATTTTCTTGGTCTCCTCGGCGTTGGTATAAGAGGAGTGCGGGTCCAGTTTGGAGAGCATCCCGTTGATAGCGTCCTCCGTCAGTTTCACTTCGTCTACACTGTCCACGTACAGGCTGCTGATGGCCAACTGGGCCATGGAGAGTTTACGCATGGACTGTTCCATTTCCGACATGTTCCCTTTCCGTTGTGCCGGAGCTGTCCACGGAAGGCAGAAGAGCAAGGCTGCCCAAAGAGTTTTTTTCATGATGTTTGTGCTGAGTTGTTGTTTATTCGTATTCCAGCCCTTCCGGGATATAAGGCGAGATGTCCTTCCCGAAGTGCATAAGTTCTTTCACCATCGTGGAACTGATGAACGCCCATTCCGGTTCTGTGAACAGGATTATAGTCTCCACGCCTGTCAACCGTCGGTTCAGGTCGGCTATGTTCATTTCATATTCATAATCCTTGATGGAGCGTATGCCGCGCAGGATGAAGCGGGCGTGATGGCGGGCTGCGAAATCTACGGTCAAGTCCGAGTAACCCTCCACCTGGATACGTTCGTCCCCGGCAAAAAGCTTGCGCAGGGCGGCAATGCGCTTTTCCGTACTTTGTTCCATACGCTTGTATTCATTGATGCCCACGCCGATAATGATGCGGTCGAAGAGCGTAAGTCCCCGTCGTAGCAGAGATTCGTGTCCTTTGGTAAAGGGATCGAAACTACCGGGGAATATGGCTATTTTTTCCATTGATGAATCTTTATATAGCGGTTTCTGCGGTTTCGTCTTCTTCCGCACGGTCTTCCTCAATGACCAGATTGTTGATAATGAAGTTTTGTCGTTCCATGGTATTCTTGCCCATGTAATATTCCAATAGCTCTTTCACTTGGTCGCTCTTATGCAACGACACTTGTTCCAGACGGATGTCCGGACCGATGAAGTGTTTGAATTCGTCGGGAGAGATTTCCCCAAGCCCTTTGAAACGGGTGATTTCCGGGTCGGGACCTAAGGCTTCGATGGCCGCCACACGCTCCTCGTCGGAATAGCAATAGCGGGTGATGAAGTCCGATTTGGCAGCCTTGGCTTCTTCTTCCAGTTCCTTCAGTTTTTGCTTGCCGATTTTGTTTTTGCGGTTGCGTACGCGGAAGAGGGGAGTCTGGAGAATATATACGTGTCCTTTCTTAATGAGTTCGGGGAAGAACTGGAGAAAGAAAGTAATCATCAGCAGGCGGATGTGCATGCCGTCCACGTCGGCATCGGTAGCCACGATGACTTTGTTATAGCGTAGCCCGTCCAGTCCGTCTTCGATGTTCAGGGCGGCTTGCAGGAGGTTGAACTCCTCGTTTTCGTACACCACCTTCTTCGTGAGGCCGAAACAGTTCAACGGCTTGCCGCGCAGACTGAATACCGCTTGGGTCGTCACGTCGCGGCTCTTGGTGATACTGCCGCTGGCCGAGTCGCCTTCGGTGATGAAGATGCTGCTATCCTCCTTCAAGTCGCCTTTGGCATCGTTTAGGTGGATGCGGCAGTCGCGTAGCTTGCGGTTGTGCAGATTAGCCTTTTTGGCCCGTTCGCGTGCCAGTTTCGTCACGCCGGCGATGGCTTTGCGTTCCTTTTCGTTTTCGGTGATTTTCTGTATGATAATGTCGGCGATGTCCGTATTCTTGTGCAGATAGTTGTCCACCTGTTCTTTGACGAAGTCGCCCACGAACTTGTCTATGCTGATTCCGCCGTCGGGTATGGTGGTCAGCGACCCTAATTTGATTTTCGTCTGGCTTTCGAAGAGCGGTTCTTCGATGTTGATGGCGATGGCCGCCACCAGTCCGTTACGGATGTCGCCGTAATCGAAGTTCTTGCCCGAGAAATCTTTGATGGTCTCGGCAATGTGTTTCTTGAAGGCACTTTGGTGCGTGCCCCCTTGGGTCGTATGCTGTCCGTTGACGAACGAATAATATTCCTCCCCGTATTGTCCCGTGTGGGTAAAGGCTATTTCTATGTCTTCCCCTTTCAGGTGGATGATAGGATAGAGCCCGTCGTTGGTCATATTGTCGTTCAACAGGTCTACCAGACCGTTGCGGGAATGGATGCGGCGTCCGTTGAACATGATGGTCAGTCCCGTGTTCAGGTACGTATAGTTGCGCAACATCGTTTCGATGAATTCGGTACGGAACGTATAGTTCTTGAACAAAGCACTGTCCGGTTCGAAATAGATGAAAGTTCCGTTTTCGTCGGCTGTCGGTTCCGTTGATTCGCCGGTCAGGATTCCGCGTTCGAAAGTGGCCCGGCGCATTTCGCCGTCGCGATGGCTTCGCACTTCGAAGTGCGAGCTGAGCGCGTTGACCGCTTTTACACCCACTCCGTTCAGTCCCACGCTCTTCTTGAATGCCTTGGAGTCGTATTTGCCGCCCGTGTTGAGCATGCTCACCGCTTCGATGAGTTTGCCCAAAGGAATACCGCGGCCATAGTCGCGTACGCTGACCCGCAAGTTGTCCTCTACGGTGATTTCTATCCGTCGGCCGGCGTTCATTTTGAACTCGTCGATGCTGTTGTCTATCACTTCCTTCAAAAGCACGTAGATACCGTCTTCGGCATGAGAACCGTCGCCCAGCTTTCCGATGTACATGCCCGGACGGGTACGGATATGTTCCATGTCCGACAAGTGGCGGATGTGGTCTTCGGTATATTCGGTAAGTATCGGTGCTTCGTTTGGTTTCTCTTCTTCTGCCATAGTGTGTTTCTATTTAAGTGACTTCTGATAGCAACGTCTGTGTTTATGTACCTCTGCGTCTAAGTAAGCCCATTGCCCCTGGCTTTTTTCGTTGGTCTCCAGTTGCGGATGCGTTTCGCCGAACTTAAAGCCCATCTGCTGGCAAATGGGGATGAGGTCGGCGAAGAGCATGGCATTGACCCCTTTGTTCTGATATTCCGGAAGGACGGCCACGAGCAACAAATCTATGATGTCCGAATGCTTGAAGAACAGCGCCTTGACCAAATGGTACCAACCGAAGGGGAACAGGCGGCTCTTGGCTTTCTGTAAAGCATGCGAGAGGGAAGGCATACCCACCCCCATGGCTATGATGCGTCCTTCGGCATCTTCTACGACCGTGACCAGCCGCATGTCTACGAGCGGAAGGTAAGTGTTGACGTATTGGGCAATTTGCCGCTCGTTCATCTCGGAATAACCGTACAGCGGGGCGTATGCTTTGTTGACTACGTTGAAAATCTTGGGTCCCCATCCTCCCCTGCGTATTTCGCGGGCGCTTTTGAATTTGCGTACGTGAAGGTTGTAGCGTTTGGCGCTCATTTCCGCCACGCGGAAATATTTGTCCATGTGTGCCTGATGACCGCGGTCGGGTACGCGTATCTTGCGTTCCACCCAGTCCACTTCTTTCGTATACCCCAAACGTTCCATGTGTGTCGGGTAATAAGGGTAGTTATACGTGGTGGACATCGTGCTCAACTGGTCATAGCCGCCGGTGAGCATGCCTTCCGGATCCATGTCCGTAAACCCTAAAGGCCCTACCAGCTTGTCGCATCCGTGGGCACGTCCCCAGGCTTCCACCGTGTCCATCAGGGCGCGGCTCACTTCCGGGTCGTCCGTGAAGTCGATCCAACCGAAACGGGCGTTGTTCGTCCCCCATGTCTGATTGGCCTTATGGTTGATGATGGCAGCCACGCGCCCCACGATTTTTCCTTCGCGCAGAGCCAGGAAATAATCCACGTCGCAGAAATCGAAGGCTGCGTTTTTCTGCGGGTTGAACGTGTCGAGCGTGTCTTCCAAAAAGTCGGGCACGGCGTACGGACAGTCCTTGTACAGTTCGTAGTTGAAGCGTATGAACGCTTTCAACTCACGGCGAGTCGATATTTTTTTAATGGTTACAGCAGACATGTCATATATGTAAAATGGTCAATAAATTGCGGCGATGCACAAACGTGCAAATATAGCCTTTTTTTTATTAACAGTTGAGTAAAATGCTCCGCTTTTCGCTTATCCTCCCTTTTTTTTAAGAAAAAGTTAAAAAAGATTGTTAGCTTCTCGTATTTATCTTATATTTGTGAACTTAATCCAAGTTGAATCATAAAAATATAGACTGATGAGAAAGATAAGATGTATGCTCGCGGTTATGGCTATGGCCATAGGCACGGGAGTGGCTTATGCCGGAGAAGGAAACAGTGAGAAAGATTATCGTCCGTATCCGCACATGTTCTTCGGGTTGAACGGGGGCGCGCAAGTGTCTTTTACTCATTATGATTTCAGCAAGTTGATCACACCGAGTTACGGCGTTTCGTTCGGTGCTTATTTCAATCCGGTCATCGGGGCACGTTTGCATGTGAGCGGTTATGAAAACAAAGGCGGCATCAAGTCTTTGAATGAAACTTACGATTTCAATACGGTGACGGGTAGTGCGGACTTGCTGTTGAACGTGACCAACATGTTCCGTAGCGATAAAGATCGTGTCTTTAATCTTATTCTTCTTGGAGGTGTAGGGTTGGCAGGCGCATGGGACAATGACGATTTCCACGCGTTGGCTGCCAAAGCAGCCGAAAACTATCCGATGGCATGGCAGGACCGTAGGCTTTCGCATAATGTGCGGTTGGGAATGCAGCTCGATTTCAATATCGCCAAACATTTCGGACTGAATCTGGAATTGGCCGCTAATAACAGAGCCGACCGTATCAATTCTAAAACGACCGACCGAAATGACTGGGCTGCCACAGCTTCTTTAGGTCTGATTTTCAAGTTCGGGCAGAAGAAGACCGAGAAGATGGCGGAAGAGCCGGTTCCGGTGGCAGAGGAATGGGCTACGCGTACGGATACCGTTTGGTATGACGACATCACGTATAGGGACGTGCCCGAAAAAGTCATTTATGAGGACAATATTTACTATAAAATCCGTTTGAGCGAACCGGATCCGGCTTCAAAGATTCAGAAGATAGCCGATTTCGTCAAGGCGCATAAGAATTGCAGCGTGCAGGTAACCGCTTATGCAGATAAAGCCACGGGAACACCGGAGTTGAATATGCAATATTCCAAGGAACGGGCGGAGAAAGTCGTTGCGGCATTGGTGAAGGCCGGTGTGAGCCGATCTGTCATTACTTCCGAATATAAGGGCGACACCGTGCAACCGTTTGCCGAGAACGACAAGAACCGTGTAGCTATCGTAAAAGTCACGGGTGAGGGTGTGAAGAAGGAACAAGTGAAGACGAAGAAATACAGATTGGAAGAGACCCGTTACAGGGTAAAGTAACAGAGTAATTTTTTTCATGAGGAAGGGGTCGGCTGTGAAGCCGGCCTTTTTTATTGGGGTTCCGCTTTCCGGCACCGGAGCAGCACATGCCGTCCGTCGGCCAACGTCGTGGCGAAGAGGTAAGCGTTGCCTCCTTCTCTCAGTTTGAGGCGTTTGCGGAGCCCGGCTACGGTGTCCGGAAAGTTACGGACGGTCAGATTGGCTTGTCCGAGGCCGTTTAAAAGTCTTTTCAGTTCCTTTTTGCCGAACCCGCAGCAATCCTCTATGGCAAACGTCCGCCCGGGAAAATCCCTGCAGGAATGGTCTGAGGTATACAAATGGGAATTGGGATGCAGTTTCCGCAGGCCGTAACGTGTGGCCAGGCTGCGGAATCCGCCGCACTTCATCACGGAAGCATTCGGCTCGTAGAGAAATCGGCCCGGCGTGTCCGAATAAGTGCATGCGGCCTCCTCCTCTTCAGTCAAGGTGAACGTGAAGGTGGGGTCTTCCGTGCCGAGGTTGACGCAATGGCACGCTGTCTTTTCCGGCTTTTGCCGTGTCACGACCAACAGCAGTTCCTTGCATTCCCCTTGTACGCTGACAGCGTGGACTTCGGCCACGTGTGCCAAGGTGCGCAGGGCCGTCCGGATGTCCAGCATGGGGGAGAGCTTGATGAGGCTGAAAGCCGCCTTGCGGCGGATGGCTTCTTGGAGGATGGATAAATTCGGCTCGCAGTCTTCTATGGCCACCGTCTTGCGCCCGGCGGTGTCGCGTCGTGCGGGGTCGACGAAGCAACAGGCGGCGTCGGGCCATTCGTCCGGCGAAAGGGAAGAGTCGGTTTCCCGGATTTCCGCTTGTGCCAGTCCCAACGTTTTGAAGTTATGTGCTGCGATACGGCACAATTCCGGTTGGCGTTCCATGTAGACAGCCCGGTCGAACAGTGGAGCCAGAAAACTGAAATCGATGCCGAAACCTCCGGTCAGGTCCATCAGGGTATGGGGAGCCTCCGTGCCGTTGTTGTCCAACAAGCGTTTTACGAGGGCTTGTTTGTACCTTGCCGTCTGTTCCGAAGAACATTGTTCCATCGGGAGACGGGGCGGATACAGTATCCCGTCTCGTTCCGCCCATGAGGGGAGTTTGCGCCTTGCCGTCTGCCAACCCTCGATTTGTTGCAAGGCCATGCGCAGGTCTACGTTCTCCGAGGCCGGTTTCAGGGCCAGTCGGCGTACGTCCTCCTCCCGATGTGTCCGGATGAAGTCTTGTGTCTTTTCGTCCAGCATGTGTTTTACGGGATGGGTTTATAATGCGCTTTGGCTTCGGCGCGCGTGATGAAATTGAAATGCCACCATTCCGTGCGCAGGGCTTTGAACCCGGCTTGGCGCATGACCTGGCGCAGCAGTTCGCGGTTGCGCCGGGCTTCCGGCGTGAGTTTGCCCAGCTTTACCATTTCCGCCTCGTTGTCGATATGGGCCAACTTCCCTAAATAATCTATTTTCGTGCCCATGGGCAGCGTGTCGCCTTTCGCGTCGCAGAGCGTGAGGTCCACGGCCATACCGTAATTATGCAATCCCCCGCCGTTTTTGGGATTGCTCACGTAGATATTCTTCGGTGTTCCGGCCACTACGTTCCACATTTTTTGCTGGATGTGCATCGGGCGGGCTGCATCGTACACTTTCAGGCTCAGTTCAGGGTGGGAGGCTTTCAGGATTTTTTGGGCCTTGGCCAGAGCGCGTGCGGCTTTCGGGTGCAGGTAAGCTTCATGCAGGTCGGTGTAAAGCACCCGTCCCGTGAAGTTGTCCGCCCGTGCGTACATCAGGCTCACGCGTATCGTGCTGTCCATGCTGCGGACATCCACGAAGCCCGACCGTTCCATGGCTTGCGCCGTCCGTCCCGGAGTTTGAGCACAGGCGGTACTTCCGGCTAAAAAGCATGCTAAAAGGATATATGGAGTGAACGTCATATTTATGGGGTTGTCATTTTGTACCGCAAAGATACGGATTATGCCTTAATCATGGGGCGAATCAACGGGGTTTTTGCTTGCTTTTTGTCAATTTTATCCTTGTCGTTTTATGGCTTCCGGAAGTTTTGTCGGCTCATGGAACGGTCTGTTTTTCACACAATCTCCATTCTTCTGCTTCTATTGCGCATTTCCGGTTTTTAATCTCAGCCGAACTGAAAATCGTTTGGCTGAAAGAGATTTATCGTTTGGCGCAGGGCGGTGGGGAGTTGTCGATATTTGGTGCCGGAAATGCCCGTCCGGCGGCGGATAGAAAGGCTTTAAATACCTTGTAAATCTCTATTTGTAGAGAAAAGACGTACCTGAATGGAATAACAGAAAGAAAGGAAAATGTTTGCAAGGATGACGCGCCCGGGAGTTTCTTCCGCATGGTGCGGGGAGGCGGGAAACGAAATGGCAGCCGAACGGGGAAACGGCTTTCTTTCCGGGTTTCCCTGACGGCGCGAGAATCGCTTGAAATCTTCCACGGCGGATTTTCCCCGGAATACGCGCCGCATTTCGGATGGAAATGACAAAATGTCATCCGCCCCGTGAGGAGGTTCACGGGGCGGAGTAGCAGGTTTTCGGTATGGTAAACGGGGCATACGCGCAGTTGATGTTCCGTTTTACCGTATGGAGTTTATAGCTGCGCGAGAATGTCTTCGGTAATCTGTTCCGCCGTCAGGTGGTTGTCGCGGAGGAATGCCGCCACGTCGAAGCGGTCTACGAACTCTTTGCGGGCACCGAAGTTGAGTACTTTCATGGGGCTTGTGCCGTAGTAGCGGGCGATTTTCTCACCGAATCCGCCGTCCTGTATGCCGTCTTCTAACGTGGCCACGAGGGCGTGGTCGGTTTTCAGTGTGTCTAATAAGGTGTCGTCCGTTCCGGT
Organism: Paraprevotella clara YIT 11840; assembly: GCF_000233955.1. Lineage (GTDB taxonomy): Bacteria > Bacteroidota > Bacteroidia > Bacteroidales > Bacteroidaceae > Paraprevotella > Paraprevotella clara. Next base: position 145,526 of record NZ_JH376581.1, on the reverse strand, counting down.
GATATAACGCGGGTTGACGAGAGTGGCTTCTATACCGACTTTTTCCTTCAGGATATGTGCGACGGATTCGCCTAACGGGAAGAAGGAACCCAAAGCGAGCAGGGCTACTTTTGTTCCCTTCTTTACCATTTCATAGCGGTTCAATTCGCTGTAATCCGTGGCTATTTCCCGGTCGGCATGCGTCAGTCCGAGTGCCGGTACGCGGATGGCTACGGGGTGGCTGTCTTGCCGCAGGCTCCATTCCAGCATGGCGAAGTATTCTTCCTTGCAGGTCGGGGCAAGATAGACCATGTTGGGAATGTTACTGATGAGAGGGATGTCGAAGAAACAGAGGTGCGTCACGTCGTTCATGGTCGAGAGCGAACCCCAAAAGACGAGCAGCGTGGCCGGGTTGTTGTTGATGCAGAGGTCTTGCGAAAGTTGGTCGTAAGCCCGTTGGATGAACGAGCTGCATACGCCGAATACCGGTTTTCCTCCTGCCTTGGCGATGCCGGAAGCCAAAGCGACGGCGTGTTCCTCGGCGATACCCACGTCCACGAACTGCCGTCCGGCTGCCAACCGTCTGTCTTCGGTGAATCCCATGATGGTGGGTGTTCCTGCCGTGATGCCTACCACGCGGCGGTCTTCTTTCATCTTCGCCAACAGGTAGTCGGCAGTTAGCGTGCCGTAGTCTTCTCCGTCGTCGGACTTGTGTTTGGGTTCGCCGGTCGCGATGTCGAACGGAGCGCAGTAGTGCCATGGCTCCTTGTGTTCTTCGGCCGGGCGGTATCCCTTGCCTTTCAGGGTGTTGATGTGTACCACGACGGGGTGGTCGATGTCTTTCACCTTTTGGAATGCCGAGATGAGGCTTCCGATGTCGTTGCCTTGGTCTACGTACAGGTAATCCAGTCCCATGGCCTTGAAGAAGTTGCAAGGGCATGTGCCTTGGCTTTCACGCAGCTCCTGCAGGTTGCGGTACAGGCCTCCGTGGTTTTCGGCGATGGACATCTGGTTGTCGTTGACCACGATGATGAAGTTCGTGTCCAATTCTCCTGCGTAGTCCAATCCCTCGAAAGCTTCTCCGCCGCTCAGCGAACCGTCTCCGATGACAGCAATGACATTGCCTTTTTCGCCTTTCAGGTCACGGCCTTTGGCCAGTCCTCCGGCCAGGCTGACCGAGGTGGAGGTATGGCCGATGACGAAATGGTCGTGTGCGCTTTCCGACGGCTCGGAGTAGCCCGACACGTCGTCGTATTTTTCCGGATCGAGATAAGCCTCTTTCCGTCCGGTCAGCATCTTGTGGGGATAGCTTTGGTGGGACACGTCGAAGACAATCTTGTCTTCCGGCGAGTTGAACACGTAATGCAGGGCGATGGTGGCTTCCACCATGCCGAAGTTCGGACCGAAATGGCCGCCGTGGTTGCTCAGGCGGTGCAACAATGCTTCGCGCATTTCTCCGCTCAGCAGGTTGAGTTCTTCCAGAGACAATTTTTTCACATCTTCCGGAGAGTTGATGTTTTCTAATACCATAAACAGATAAATTTGTCGTTTTGAAATGATGGTGCAAAGATACGCGGTTTTACCGGGAAGCCTGCTATCCGGATTACAGGTTTTTTTACCTGGATTACGGATAGTGGCCTTCTTCTGTCTATAGGTTGGAATATCCGGCTTATGGTATTACGATATTGAAGTTCGGATGGGCAGTTTCTACGCACGATGTCAATATGTCGATAGTTTCTTTGCACCCGTTTGCCGAAGCTTTCTGATCTTGGCATAACTCTTTCAGGTTAGTTGCGCCGAAGAACAGGCTGACGAAATCCTTTTTTGAGAGGGTCAGGTCAAGTGGGGCATCTTTCTCGTGACGGTTTAGCCTATGGTTTAGTACGCTGTTTTTCAGGATGAGTGAGGCATCTTCTCCTGTATCGCTGAAATGTAAGTTCAAGACAACTTCTTTCCCTTCAGCTTTATTCTTGTTGATTTGTATGGCACAAAAGTCGAACAGCGTCTCAGTATCCATTTGCGAGATGGTCTGATAGTTGGTCAGTACCGGGGTGTAAGGCTTTTCATTGCGGGTCAAGTCTTTGGCTCCGGTCAGGTAGAAGTTGCGCCACGGTCCACTTTCAGCCTGATAGCCCAACTGCATATAAGTGTCGGCCAGAAGCTTCCTGGCTGCCCGGTTTTCCGGTTCAGCAAAAACAAGGTGGTCTAAGAGAGTGGCTACCCATCGGTATTCTCCTGCCCGATATCCTTTTTCCGCCATTTCCATCACATGTGCAGCTCCTCCCAATGCTTCTACATACTTCTTTCCCAGTTCGGTGGGAGGCAGTGGGTTCAAGTGAGCCGGGTTACCGTCGAACCATCCGAAATACATTTGGTATTGCGATTTTACGTTGTGGCTCACCGTGCCGTAGTAGCCCCGGCAATGGAACAGGCTGTCCAAAGAGGTTGGGAGCTTCACGGCCTCGGCTATTTCTTCGGGCGTGTATCCTTGGTTGGCCAGATGCAGGGTCTGGTCGTGCAGGTAACGGTATAAGTCCCTTTGGGCTTCGAGATAAGGCAGGATGCGCTTATTGCCCCACATGGGCCAATGATGGCTGGAGAATACAACGTCGGTGTGTGCCCCATAGCGGGTAATCACTTGGTCGATGTATTTACTCCACAAAAGGCCGTTCCGTACTTTGGCCCCTCGTAGGGTTAACAAGTTGTGCATGGTGTGGGTCATGTCTTCTGCCGTGCAGAAGGCTTTCAGTTGAGGAAAGTAAATCATGATTTCTACAGGGGCTTCTGATTCAGGTGCAGAAACAAACTCCATTTGTAGTCCGTCGATGGTACGCGTTTCTCCTGTTTGCGAAATTTCATCTGTAGGGTGAGGAAGGGTTTTCTTCCCTTTTGCCAAGGTCTGTCCCAGTCCCGTACCGATAAAGCCTTGCGCATCGGGTGTCAATTGCAAGCCGTACATATAGGTGGCTCTTCTTGCCATGGCTGGGCCTGCCATGATATTTTCGTTTTGTGCGGCTTTCAGGAAACCTTTGGGTGCGATGATCTCAAAATCTTTATTGGGTGCGCCCTGGCGGATGGCCTGTAATCCTCCATAATGGTCGCTGTGGGGATGGGTGAGGATAACGGCGCGTATAGGAAAGTTGCCCACATGTTTCTTGATAAGGTCATATCCTGCCTTGGCAGACTCTTCTACTGTTAAAACATCGATGACAATCCAACCGCTGTCGGTGCGTACGAATGACATGTTAGCCAGATCGAAACCTCTGATTTGGTAAACCTTGCCGGGTATGACTTCAAACAGGCCGTGGATACTATTGAGTTGTGATTGCCGCCATAAACTTGGGTTGGCTGTGGCGGGACTGTCGTTCTGGAGGAACTCCCAATCCTTGAGGGGATATGATGTCTTACCGTTTGCCATGAAGATATTGGGTGTGTCGCTGGTGACAATGAACCCGCGTCGTGCATCTTCGAAATCCTGCCGGTTGGCAAAATTCAAGGTTTCCTGTACCGTTTGGTTAGCTTTGGCTGTGTAGGGAGTGGCTGCTGTCTGGGCAAAAAGAGAGACAGGCATGCACATGAGGCTCCATGTAAAATTGAAAAAATGTTTTCTCATTGTCTGGTTCTTTAAATAAAGTACAAAGAAAGATAAACTTGTGGCGGATGGCAATGTCTATTTCGGCCTTTTATTTGTATTTTTGTACGATTCCTAAAAGGAATAGGCCTATAAAAGGTTTTATACATGGCTTTTTGTATGAATAGAGGTGATTATACTTATGAGAAGGTTTTGGAGGGTTTCGGAAAGGAGAAGGCTCCTTTTATCATTTGGCGCGAGGAAGATTTGTTCGTTTTGCGCCCCTATCCGGTGAAGACGAAGTTTTGGGGCTTTTTCTTTTGTGTAGAAGGGCATATGGAAATTGAAATCAATTTGCGTCACCGCCTCTTCGATGCCGGGAAGATTCTTTGCTTGGCAGCGAATTATGCCGTACGGATTGTGTCGAGAAGCGAAGATTTCCGTTGTACGGGTATCTTGTTTTCGGAAGAATACTGGAAGAAAGCAGTGCTTCGCGATTATTTTTTGGGGCGGCTATCCGTACGGAGTGCTATCGTACCCATGGGAGATAAGATACAGGAAGCTTTTTCTTGTGTGCGTCGTTTGCTCCAGATTTACATGTCACTGCCCGAAGGAAACGGAAAAGAAGAAGGTGTGCGCCATTTGGTGGTCAGTGTTTTATATTTGATAGAAGAGGCATGTAGGGAATATAAAGAGACCGAAAATCCGGTCTCGCGTAACGAGCAGTTGATGTGGAGGTTTCTTGAACTGGTCTACAAGGAATATAAGTGTCACCGCCGTGTGGCTTATTATGCCGGCAGATTGTCGGTCACGCCGCGTTATCTGACCACAGTCTTGCGGCAGGTCGGTGGTCGTACGGCTTCACGTTGGATTGAAGAGTACGTGGTTCTTGAGGCTCAGGTTTTGTTGCGCAACTCAACCATGACAATAAAGGATATTGCTTACGGACTGCATTTTAACGATCCGTCTATTTTTTCCAAATACTTTACCCGCGTGGCCGGGATGTCTCCCGAGGCCTATCGGGCTTCATGAGGATGCCTTTGGCAAGACTGATTGTTGGTGCGTCGCTTCAGATAATGGCGTGCCGGAATCATCGTGCCGTTTACATTTCTGATGCCCGTATTCCGTCTGTAGGCGTTGGTTTTAGGGAGAGCGGCAGCTTGGTGGTACGTGGTTTTTCTGTTACGCGGATTACGGAATGGAAATCTTAAAAAAACAAAACGTGCCGGCTTTTCCCGACGCATGGCTTTGCCGGGCTTTGGGATATGTGTAAATTTATGCCGGTTAATTTAGATAATTCCATGATGAAACACATGAAACTGAAACTTATTGCATTGTTGTGGGTTACGTTTGCCGTGGTCTGTACTTGGGCAAGCGATTCCGTGGTTTGGCACCATCCCGTGGTGGGCTATACCCATTCTATTGTAGAGGTAACCAAGGTGGTGCTCCATGCAGACCGCACGGAAGTGTCGTGCCATGTACATTACCCTTCAGGTTATTGGATTCAAATCCTGCGCACGACGGAATTGCAAGCGGATGGCCGGAACTTTCCCGTGAGGAATGCCTCGGGCATTCCCCTTGGGGAACGGTACACGATGCCTGAGAGCGATGAAGTGGACTTTACGTTGACATTCGATGCCGTACCGCTTGGGACGGTAAAGATGAATCTGGTAGAACCGGACGGATGGGCGGTTTACAATATCCGTCCGGAGGATTATCGGCCCGAAGGGATAGAGGACACCTATTGGCGCGATGTGTGTACGGGAGATTGGTTTGTCGGCTTTTCCGGCGACGGCGTGATATACGACGGCAAGGTTTGGGACGTGGTGAGCCGAGAGGAGCGGAGAGACGGGCGTGGCCAATGGGTGATTGCCTATGGCGGAGAGCAGCTCGCTGTGGAGGTGGGCAAAGAAAAACGCGGCACGCGTCGCATCACCGTGGGCAAGGAACCGGCCGTGGAGTGCAGCCTGATTACGGGGGCGGCGTTGCCTGACTATCCCGTGGAAGACCTGCGGGAGGGGTTTAAGGACAACGGTTACCGTGCGGACGACAGCGTGACCATCGTGGGCTGGATGAAGGACATGCCTGCCGAGGCGTGGGAGAAAGGGCGAAGCGTGGAAATATTACGCAACAACATCTTTACGGACAAACAGGAATCCTTTGTGGCAGCCATGGATTCGACCGGGCGTTTCTCTGTGCGCGTGCCGTTGGTCAACACGTCGGAAATCTATATCGACATAGGGCGGAAGGGTGTCAACACGGTGGTGGAGCCGGGGGAGACTTATTTCCTGTTGCACGATTTCTCCACCGGCCATGTGCTTTTCATGGGAGAAGATGTCCGGTTTCAAAACGAATTGCAGACGCATCCTCCTTTGTACGTGGATGGTTATCTCCGGAAAGGGCAAGGGACGGTCGATGAATTCCGGACACAGATGGAGGAAAAGTACCGGCATGCGGTAGAGGAACTGTCACGGCGCGTGGGGGAGCATCCCAACCTTTCGCGGCGTTACCGTTACTTTATGGAATCTTTTGCTTTGACAGGGTTGGGCCGTTCGATGATGCAGGCGCGGTTTGCGGTGCCCGATTGGCAGTTGCCCGAAGATTACGTGGACTTTGTCCGGACAAAAGTCTGGCAGCGTCCTCCCAAACCCTATACGCTTTGCCAGAATTTTGGCATATTGATGAGGGATTATATAGGCCATTCCTCAAAGGCGAAAGACAAGGCGAGGGGCAATGCCGTATTCAATGCCTTCAAGCGTTTGCGGCAGCAAGGTGAAATCTCGATGACGGAGGAGGAGGCAAACACCGTGGAGGCTTATCGGTTGGCCATTAAGGAACTACAAGAAAAACTGAATGTGGAGCCGTCGGATTCGTTGCGTCAACGAATGGTGGTGGAGTTTGGGAAAAGTGATTTGGGGCAACGTTTCATATCGCTCTTCAAACGTTTCGAGGACGTTTTGAACGAGGAGGTATTGGCGGATAACATAGATTTCTGGAAAGAAAACGCGGAATCGGCGGGGTGCGACAGTATCCTATGCCAAATCCATTTAGCCCGGAATCTTTACAGGCAGATTGATAACATACGGAAACCCTTACCGGACAGGATGATGGCAAAGGCCGAACGGGAAATCAGGCTTGAGGGCGGATGGGATATCGTCAGCAGGGAACAGGAGAAGTACGTGGCTATCCAAAACAGGGACTTGTCCGGAGTGGGCAGTCTGAAGTCGGCAGAAGACGTGAAGGACGTGACCGGTGGCGAGGCATTGTTGCGCAAGCTCACGGAGCCTTATCGCGGCAAACTCGTGTTGCTCGACATTTGGGGCACTTGGTGCGGCCCGTGCAAGGAAGCCTTGTCCCATTCGCATGAACTGTTCGAGCGGATGCGTCCCTACGGCGTGGTGTTCCTTTACTTGGCCAACCGCTCTGCGGAAGATTCGTGGAAGAACGTCATCAAACAATACGACGTGCTGGGCGACAATGTGGTGCATTATAACCTGCCGGACGACCAACAACGAGCCATAGAACAATATTTGGGCGTGAACAGTTTTCCTTCCTATCGTCTTATCGGTGTAGACGGTCATGTGCTCGACGTAAATGCAGACCCTCGTAATCTGGACGCGTTAGAGGGGCTGGTAAAGCGGTTGGTTCTACCCGAGCAATAATCCGGTACAGACTACCGAAGGACAGTCGTAAAAACGAACAGAAAGGAAGTGCCGGAAGAGAGGCTATCAAGCCGAGGCTTCCGGCACTTCCTTTTTGGGGAAATGATATTTCCGTGTGGGATTATTCCTTGATGACTTTGTGTACGATGCAGTTGTCCGTCCCGTTGTGGAATTTGAAGATGTAAATTCCGGCAGGCAGGTCGGCGAAGTCGATAGTGCAGTTGCCTTCCGTCAAAGTCGTGCGACGCACACGGTTTCCGGCCAAGTTGAAGATGTCGGCTGTTTCATAGGTGTTACCTTCGATATGCAGTGAGCCGTTAGCATTGGGATAGAAGAGTAGTGGTCCGTCTTCATTTTTAGCTTGTCTGATGCTTGTGCCGTCCTTTATGGTGAACTGGATTCTCGGGGAAACTTCGTCATAGGAATCGTTAATGAACAGGGCGCTGAAATAGTTTCCGGGTTCGAGCGTACCGGCTTTGATGCTCACGGTTCCTTCCGTGGCTCCGTAAGTGTAATAGAAGCCGTCAAGCTCGTCCACGTTGGGGTCTTTGCCATCTTTGTAGACACCTACCCAATCTTTCGGTGTACCCGGACCGTCCTTGTAGTGGATGAGAATTGCTTCATCGGTGGAGAATTCCGTCTTGTCGGTAGACAGCGAAGATATGTCTTTGCCTACAGAGAAATAAACTCGTTCACGCGGTTCGAAGTACTGTCCCAAGGTGAAGTAATTCAAGAAATAATATCCTTTGGGCAGATCTTTCGCCAAAGTGAGTGTGCCTTCGGTGTTTCCGCCGAGGTAATCCCATGAATCGGATGTATCGGATGTACCGGGAACTTCTCCCCGCTTATAGATGCCGATCCAGTCGTTCTTCAAACCTGGTGCGTTGGAGTAGGTCACCACGATGTCTTCACCTTCTTCGAATTCGCTCTTTTCCAGACTGATTTGCGGTTCGGGACCGACATAAAACGGGATTCTTTCGCTGATTTCCGTATATCCCTCATCTTCAAATAGCACGGCATAGTATTCGTTGGTTTCGTCGATGGTGAAATTCATTGAACCGGATTGAGCCGGGGTATATTTCCATTTGTACGAAAGAACGGAATGCGGTTCTTCTCCTTTGCGGTAGATGCCGATCCATGCGTTTTGACCTTCAGGAGCATATTTGTAGTCGATGGTAATGGCTTCTCCTGGTGTTACGCTTGTGTCCGTTATGGAAATGGAAGGTTTACCTGCTATACTTCCTTCTACGGTGAACTGTCTGGTGTCCGACCATTCCGACCATTCCATATTGGTATCGCGGTATCTCATCCTTACGTAATAGGTACCGTTTATCAGTTTGTTTTTCTCAATGGTAAGTTGGGTGATGTCTATATTTTCATTGAGGTCAATGGGGATGTGTAAGGGTTTCCCCGTAGAACCGTAAAGGTCTTCGACGTCGCGTACCTTGTTGTATTCTATGGTAGAAAAGTCTTGGTTGAGTGAGAATTGGTATTGTACGCTATTTAGTTGTTCATTCGTAGTGGTTTTATATGGACTTCCTTTGAACGTATAAGGCAGGGTGATGATCTCTTCTGTTATTTCCTTGATTTCCGGCTTTTCCGGAGCAGCTTTACCCAAAGTACGACTGAAGGAGTCAATTAGAATATTGTCCACTACCAGTTCCTTGTTACCGATGGCATAGCACTCCGCCTTCATTTCTTTTTTATCAAAATCAAACTCCAGAATCTGGTAGCCCCAATAGTCAATGGTTTTTTGTACGTCGTCGTAGTCTTGTTCGGAAGACATGCCCCACATTTGATCCCAAGAGGCAGCACCGTTAATGATATGATATAGCGGATAATCGGTCAACTGCCCCCTATGGTACAAATGGTGGTGACCTCCGTAGTTCAGTACGTGCTTCGGAGTCTCGGACAGAATGGGTATGATTTCATTTCTAACCCATGCCGAGATGTCACCAACGTATTGCTCAGCTTGGATAGGCCGATGGTTTACACTGATAATGAAGTCTACAGAATCGTCTTTTTTGGCAGCATCTACAATTTTTCTCACCCATTCTTTTTGGGCGTCGCCGGTATGTTCAGTGGACAAAACAACGAAAAGGATACGGCCGGCTTGGTAAGCGTAATAGTTTTCTGTTCCACTGCTGATACCTTGGTAGGTAAGGTTCTCATAGTGGTAATGTGCGGCATATCTCTGCATACCCGGGTCGTTGTAAGTTTCATGGTTTCCCACGGCTGTCATGATGGGGAGATAAGGTGACATGAGTTGCGATTTGAACAGGTGTATCTGTTCGTATTGGTCCAATGTACCTACGTCCACTTGGTCGCCGATATTCATAATCATGTTGATGTTTTCGGTAAGGTCGCCATATTTTTCTTCGATCTTACGTTGTGCTGCTTTCATTAGCCACTCATATCCGCTTCGGCTTTTGATTTGGTGATCGCCCATTAACAGAATGCGCATGGGTTCATGGCTTTTGGGGGTCGGCATGGTGCGGAAATGGCATACTTCGCTTTTCTTGTTGTCACTGATAGCTTGGTAATAGTACACCGTGTTGGGTTGCAGGCCGGTGAGGCGGATGGAGTTCCAATAATATGGGAAACCGTCTTCTGAAAGATTGTCAATGCTACCCTCTAAGGTCTGCGTCAGTTGGTCTTTTGAAGTTCCGTAAATGACTTTAGGGGTGTTTTCGAAAGAGGTTTTCCAGCTAATCCAGATGGCGGTATCTTCCGCGCTTTGGAGGTAAGGTTTCGTCATGTCGGCGTAGCTGCCGGTTTTAGGCTCCACGGTCAGCCGGTGTGCCACGACTTGTCCACAGGCGTTTTCACCTTCGGCCGGTGTGTAGTAAATGTCAGCTTCGGAGTAATCTTTTCCTCCTATATTTATTGTCTCTCCCGGAGCAATGGTGTGATCTTGTATGCTTTGCACGTAGCGGCAGAATTTTATAGGAGCCTCCAAGGTATCTTTGTGTTCATCGGTAAACGTTCTTATCAGGCGGACCGGGCTGTCTTGTGATAGAAAGGAAGATGAAATTTCGACGGAAGGTGTTCCTTGTCCCGATACGACTTTGCAACCGATAGGAGCCGTCCAATCATAACGGGCGACAGTTTCATTCTTGGGAGCCTCGAACGTGGATGTCTCATTGATTTTCATGACAGGGTTGCCTTCTATGCGGTCGGCTTGTGCCTGGGCATATCCGCAAATTGCTAACGAAAGCAACGGAAGTGTCAGCATTCTCTTTTTCATTCTTTTTTCTTTTAAAGTTTATGTTATCAAGTTTTGATGCAACAAAAATAGAGTAAACTTATTAAGAGCCAGTTGCGTTGCTTTTACATTCTTTTTGCAGGGTAGAAATACATCTGATTTCACGTAGAATCTTCGTAAACAGCGCCGTGCGACGGGCTTGTGAAGTAATATAGTTGAAATAAAAAACGGCTTACGAATATCTTTCGTAAGCCGTTGATTTTTATAGTGGACCAGTCTGGGCTTGAACCAGGGATTTCCAGATTATGAGTCGCAAATAATTGATTTTCAGTAATTTGCTCTTCATTTCTTTTCAGGCTCATACTCCTTGATTTCCAAGCCTAAAGGTAGTATTTCTTTTTCAAATAATCTCTCTTGTTTTCTTCTATTTTCTTAAGATGTGTGCAAATTGTGTGCAATTAGATTTGCACGGTACATGTATATTGGGTTATGTCAATAATAGGAAGTTTGCTTCCTGCATCATTTACAGCTTGCATAAATTCAGTACATTCTTGTTGTGTCATTTTCTTTCTGCAATAAGCGTAATATAGAAAATCAAGAGTTGTTAAATAAGTTATGCAGTTCTTTGAACAGTAGTCCTTTATATCTCTTAAATTACTACTCCCCAATACATCTTTATTGTCCCTACAATATACCATACAGGCACTCTCTCCCTTTCCCAATACTCGTTGCAATGAAAAATATTCTTTTATTGATTCTCCTTTTGGAGCAAATGTTTCTTGTTTCAATTTTGGAAAATGGTGAAGATAGTTGTCTATGAATTTTTTCGTTTTATTATTCTTTGAAACTTCATTGTAAACCACATCCAATACTATATACTCATATTCGGGGAATATATCCGGTAATAATGAAAAGTTACCCGCTTCTATAAAATGGATAATCACATCAGCATCGAGTACTATTTTCGTTTTCTTGTGTCCCATTGATACTTATTTTACTGAGTAATTCCATATAATGGCTCTCTGAAATTTTTTCTTTATCGAATAAACTACGTGCCTTTTCTCCAAAATCACCGATAACTAACCCTTCATTTGCAGGTTCGTATAGAGCAATGTCATATCCGAAACATCTTGCAGAGTGTTTTACTCCTATTTCTGCAAGCCGGGAACGTGTATTTTCAGTTATGAGGCCAATGTTTAATAATCGATACAGCAGAGCTGAACGAGAAACAGAAAAATAGTGTTCGAGCTTTAAAATCGTTGCTATGGAAATGTTTCTGGTATTTAGTTCAGCTTCCGGTATTAACTGGCAAATTCCAGCTTCTGGCATTAATAAGGAAGAAGCAAACATATCTGCGTACTGTTCCACTTTATTTTTGCTGTGTCCTGGATTGCATTTATGTGGAGTCGGTTTTTCTTCTATAAATAAGTGGTATAATTCGTGGGCAATCGTAAAATGTTGTCTTCCTCGTGGTTGGTTAGAATTGATAAGCATAAAACGGTGTCCGGAATTATCCTTTAAACACATACCAGAAAAATTTTCAGACAGAGGTCTGAAAATAGTAAGTACGTTTAACTTTAGAAGCAGACTCTTCAATGTAATAGGCTCGGACGAGCTAAGCCCATTATCTGCGCGAAACTCTGAAACTTGTCTTTCTATAATAAATTTATTCAACTTCATTTTGGGCTATTCGTTCCATTTTAAGGTATGATTTCACAACATCCTTGAAATTGGCTATTTCTTTCAAATCGTCATCTTCTAAATCGGAAATTCTGAAAGCCGTAGCCAAAATCTCATTATCTGCTTGGACATTATCTTCAAACAGAATAAAAGGCTCACAACCAAATAGGTTTGATAGTTTTTCTAAAATATCATACGGAACTTCCCTTGTGCCTCCTTCATAATTACTATATGCAGAACGCTCAATCCCAATGGATTTAGCTATCTGCTCTTGCGTAAAACCGGATAACTCTCTAATTTTCTTTAGATTTTCTCCAATAATTTGATTAATCGTTTTCATGAGTGTTCTCCTTTAATTTCTGTGGCAAAATTACCTATAAGTTATTATATATACAAATATTGCCACAATAAGTTTGCTTATTTATAGTTATTTAGATGATTTCCTAAATAGATACACCTGAATGATGTTTTAACTTGTTCAGATAACATTTAAATCATTCAAAACCAATATTCAAAAGGCTTCAAAACGTTTTGAAACCGTTTATATTTCCCTTAAAAAATGGATATATAGATTATTGCAAGCAATTCCGCTTACATGTAATTACTAAAAATCATGTTCAATTATTCTAAAGATGGTGTCGTAGTTTCTACGGTACTGGATGCACGTACAATCAACAAGGAGGGTAAATATCCTGTTAAAATCAAGGTTTATTATCAGAAGAAGCCCAAATATTATTCCATTGGTATTTGTATGACAAAAGAAGAATGGAATAAGCTGCCGGATAATAAATCGTTTGAAAACAGAAAAATCAAACAAGCCATTGAAAGCAGTTTTTCTTTAGTCCGGATGAGTGTTGAAGCATTGGTAGAAAAGGGAACATTCTCTTTCAATACGCTCAATTTACGTTTGGGAAAAGCAACCGGAGACACTCTAAATAATGCCATAAGAGCAAAAATTGAGGAATTGAAAAGCGAAGATAGAATCGGAACAATGCAATTCTTCAAATGCACTTTAGTTATGGTTGAAGAAGTTGGAGGTAAAGATATTCCGTTCAGTGCCATTACCGTTGAATGGTTGCAGAAATGCGAGAAACTTTGGTCAAAGGCAAGAAGCGTTTCTACAATCGGTATGCACATGAGGAATATTCGTACTTTGATGAATGAAGCAAAGAGAGCTGGAGTTATCAAAGAGTCGCAATACCCATTTGGAAAAGGTTTGTTTGAGATAAAGACCGGTATTGGAAGAAAGAAAGGCTTGACAAAGAAACAGTTGAAAGCTATTTTCGATTATAAGAGCGAAAATGAAACGACTAATAGGTATAAAGACCTTTGGATATTCATTTACTTGTGTAACGGTATCAATCCGACAGACATGCTGAAACTAAAGTTCTCGGATATTGTGGACGGTGAGATATGCTTTGTGAGGCAGAAAACCGAACGTACAACAAAAAACAGAAAAGAGATACGAGCAACTATTTCAGTACAAATGCAGGCTGTCATTGATAAATGGGGGAATAAACCTCTGCCTGATAATTATATATTTCCATATATGAAAGGGAATGAAACGGCAATCGAAGCTAAGGCCATAACTCGTGGCATAGTGAAACGAATAAACAAGCGTATGAAGTTGATAGGTGAAGAATTGGGAATCGGCAACATTACCACATACACCGCAAGACACTCATACGCAACCGTATTGAAACGAAGCGGAGTCAATATCTCGTATATAAGCGAATCTTTGGGGCATACCGACCTAAGAACTACAGAGACATATCTGGCGAGCTTCGAGAAAGAAGAGCGAACTAAGAATACCAACCTTTTGACTTCGTTCTTGTAGCCTATATAGCTTATATGAGCAGTTTTTTCTCCTTGCCCGGTAATACCTACTCATTAGGATAACCGAGCTTTCTTTATGCTAAATTACCGGTGCGAGGGCTTAAATCTGATTAAGAATATAGTTAAAAAACCTTTTCCTTTTATATTCCGGCAAAAAAGTGGATATATGTATTAACCGAAAATTCAATGACTCGGGGAATTATTAATATCAAAATAAATAAAGTTATGACACGTAAGAAGAGAACCCAAGAAGAACAACCTTTGACTACTGAGGTTGTAGGAGCTAAAAAGAAATCTCCAAAGAAAAAGAAAGCAGTAGAAGAAAAGCCTGTTATTGTTCAAGAACAGGAAGCGAGCGTAAACGAGCCTATTACCCAAGAAGAAGCTGCGGAGAATACTCCAGAGAAAAGAGAGTATTCCATTGACGAGCTTATCGATATGTTAGGGCCGGATATTGAGTGTGAGGATGAAGTAGAGGTTGAAGATACTTCTTTATCAGAGAAAGAAGATAACGGGGAAGATATATTTGCCGCTTTGGATGATTGGAACGAAGATGACGATGAAGAAGAAATTTCAGATGAAATCATTGATATGTTTGATAAAACACTTGAAGCGAAAGGACTCGGTGACGTTTACTTTGAGCGGTTGGAAAGGAAACTCAAAGAACATGAGGAAGCTCAAAAGGAACGTGAACTTTATATTGATGAAGTACTATAATAAATAATATCATACATTTTTTTGGGCATCCAACACCTCTCCTTTCCAAACATCTACGTGATTCTCTTTCATATAATCATTGAAATCCGAAATTACACGCTGTATCATTTCCCTATCCTCTCCAAACATTATACATTTCGAAGCATCATTATCCTTACAATATTTGGGATTGCCACATTTCTTGTATAGTTTACAAAAGTTATCACCTGTCCAATCACTCGATTGCCATCTACATATCTGACAATCTTTCTTGAGATATCCATCCAGATAAGCTTTTACTTTGCCTACCGTATATAGTCCACCGCTATTAAGGAAATACGGAATACAATCATCGTATGGCATACTTATCTCATAAATACCTCGATGGGATAGGTTGTAATTTCTGCACGTATATCTCTCCTTGTCCACGAAACTTTTCAGAGTAGGATATAACATGTATTTTTGAAAAGGTTGTATAAAATCATCTTTCTTGAAAGTTTTGCGCTTGAAATTATACAACCGCACCATGTTTCCTTCCGTTATTTGAGTGGAATTTATGATATGCAGTATGTCTTCTTCCGACTGAATATGAAATTCAATGATGCGAATGCCTGAATCTTTCTTTTCTTGACTACACTCATGTGTCACAAAGATTTCTATAAATATGGGAGAATTCGGTTTGCCTTCACTCTCACAAAACAAATCAGCAACAAAACCCTCATATCCTCGTTCTTGGGTACATTTTGAATAATATTCTTTTAGATTGTACCGAATAGTTGTCTTACCCGTACAATACTCATCCATACGGAATATGCAGTTATCATATTTACTACATTTCTTGTAGGCATCCATTTCCAAAATAATGCTTTCTTTTTGGTTAAACCAATTCATTATCATCTTTTCGGCAATGGAATGCAAATAGCTATCGTAAGAACATTTATCTGTTTTGTGGGCAAAGTGCCATTGACGGATATTGCCACGCTTGGCTATCATTTCGTTATGGCAATGCGGACAGAAATACCGTTGCTCGCATGAACTATCGGTATTATGAATGTCAATGATGTCGTTATTAACATCAAGAGCAAAATGTTGGTATCTTTGAGAATGTTGCATCAATATACGCCTTCTTTTTCCCTGATTACGCCAATATTATCGTCCGTCAGTTCTGTCTTTGTGACGAGTATTTGGTTGAAATTCGGTTTCCCTACTTGTATCTGCCCATTAGAGAAAACATATAAAAAAGCATTTTTAAGCGTCTTCTTATAAATAGATTTACCATCCCTATCAACAACTTTCACTTTAACCCTATACTTGTCCGTTATAAAATAATCAGGCGTTATTGATTTGAAAGAGATTGTTACATTCTCATACATTTTCCCCTCAATGTCAAGAACTGCAACTTTACGAATGACCTCCATGTCTGTCAATGGCTTGGTGGTTTCAGGTTCATTTTGAGCAAATGCGAAAGTGGCTGTGAGGAACATGGTTATCAGAAATACAAACTTTCCCAATTCACGAACTCCTTTAAGATTCATTACTCCCATATTTTTCTTGTTTTTGGTTACAAAAAAAGCGCAGACAATCGCCATACGCTTCACGGTTCACCACAAACTATCATCAAATATTGGATGTCTGCGCCCGTATGGGTGCAGTCCCAATATTGATTATATGCTCTTTTTACTTGCGGTGGTGATTGTGAAGCTATTGAGCAATATGTCTTGGACATAGGTTTCCCCAATCCGAATACAAAAGTATAAAATTTTACTGAAAGACAGAAGGAAATATCCGAATTCAAGCTCCAATGTATCAACTTTATAACGCTTTATCTCTATATTAGCCTACGAATTGGTTTATTCTTTGTTTCCAACGACTTACCAATATATTTAATGGGAAATCCTGTTTTCAACTTGAAGTGTGCATTATGTTTCGCAATATCAAGTCCACAATAGGATAAAAATCGATAAAAATTCTCTGCAATCCAATGAAATTTCAGAAGGTCACTTTTATAAAGTTTCGCTTTAAAAAGGTCACCTGAAGGTCACCGACAAAAGAAAAAGCACCTACAAAATCTTTGTAAGTGCTTGATTTTCTTCGTGGACCAGCCTGGGCTTGAACCAGGGACCTCCAGATTATGAGTCTGTTGCTCTAACCAACTGAGCTACAAGTCCGAAACAACTTCTTTTTGAAATTGCAGTGCAAAAGTAATATGATTTATTGAGATATGCAAACAATAAAGGTAAAAAATGGAGGGAAAAGCTTTCAATATTGCCGGAACTATTGTATTTTCGCATCGTGGAATGATGTATGAAACAGAAATCGCATATAATTTAAGGTAAAGATGAGTACAAAAGAGACTGATTGGTTGAGTGTCGGTTTGAACGACCGGCAAGTAGAAGAGAGACGTGCCCGTCATGGGAGTAACGAACTGACCCCGCCGAAACGCCCTTCAATGTGGAGGCTTTATTTGGAGAAATTTCAGGACCCCGTAATACGGATATTGTTGGTAGCCGCCTTGTTGTCTTTTGTAGTCGCTTTTGTGGAAAATGAATTTGCAGAAACCATCGGAATCGTGTGTGCCATATTGTTGGCTACAGGCATCGGCTTTTATTTTGAGTACGATGCCGCCCGTAAATTCGATGTGTTGAATGCTTTGGGGAGCGAGGCTTTTGTACGGGTTGTACGGAACGGACAGGTGTGTGAAGTTCCGCGTAAGGAGCTTGTGGTGGGAGACATCATCATGTTGGAAACTGGAGACGAGATACCTGCCGATGCCGAGTTGTTGAAGGCTGAAAGTTTGCAGGTGAATGAATCGAATCTGACGGGAGAGCCGGTTACGCGGAAAAGTACGAGCCATTCGGATTTTGATAAAAATGCCCCGTATGCCACGAATCGATTGATGCGCGGCACGACCATTGTAGAGGGGAGTGCTACGGCTCGTGTGATAGCTGTGGGCGACCATACGGAGATTGGTCAGGTAGCTCGTGAAGCGACGGTGCTGACCGGTGAGAAGACCCCATTGAACAAGCAGTTGGATCGTTTGGCCGGTTTCATTAGTAAGATAGGCTATACCGTGGCGTTCCTTACGTTTACGATATTTACGGTACATGGTTTGATGGAATATGTCCCCAAGGTCGATGTGTGGGGGAGTGAGAACTATTGGCATGTGTTTGGGATGGTGCTGAATAATTTCATGATGGCTGTGACGTTGATTGTCATGGCTGTTCCCGAGGGATTGCCGATGGCTGTGACGTTAAGTCTGGCATTGAATATGCGCCGTATGCTGAAAACCAATAACTTGGTACGTAAGATGCATGCTTGCGAGACGATGGGGGCCATTACGGTGATTTGTACGGACAAGACAGGGACACTGACACAAAATCGCATGACCGTGTCGCAAATGCTGATGCAAGATGAGGATTCGGCACTCTTGGATGAAGCTATCGCGTGCAATACGACTGCCTTTTTAAATGAATCCCGTACGGAGGGGTTGGGAAATCCCACGGAAGTGGCTTTGTTGCTTTGGATGCAAGGGCGCGGTTCGGATTATATGAAGGTGCGCCAAGGAGCGGAAGAAGTGGCTCGTCTGCCTTTCTCTTCAGAGCGGAAATATATGGCTACGATAGTGGATTCCTCCGTGTTGGGACGAAAGGTTGTATATGTGAAAGGGGCGCCCGAAATCGTTTTGGGACTTTGCCGGGGGGTATCGGAAGAGCAAATTGCCGGGTATCATGCCCGGCTGAAAGACTGGCAGATGCACGCGCAGCGTACTTTGTTGTTGGCCTACAAGGAAGTGGCGGATACGGATGCCGATTGTGCGGCTTTGGTACAATCCGGCGGATTGACCTTGTTGGGCTTGGCGGCTATTAGTGATCCTGTGCGCCCGGAAGTGCCTCAGGCCGTGGAGAACTGCTTGAAGGCCGGGGTGCAAATCAAGGTCGTGACGGGCGACAGCACGGGTACCGCTGTGGAAATAGCCCGTCAAATCGGTTTGTGGAAAGAAGGAGACGACGAAAAGAAGAATTGCATGCGGGGTGTTGACTTTGCTGCGTTGAGCGACGAAGAAGCCCTGCAACGTATCAAGGATTTGAAGGTGATGAGCCGTGCCCGTCCGTTGGACAAGCAACGGTTGGTGAAGTTGTTGCAGACGGAGGGGGAAGTCGTGGCTGTGACCGGCGACGGGACGAACGATGCTCCGGCGTTGAACTTTGCCCAAGTCGGTCTGTCGATGGGGTCGGGGACTTCGGTAGCCAAGGAAGCCAGTGACATTACATTGCTTGACGATTCGTTCCGTAGCATCGTCACGGCTGTCATGTGGGGACGATCGTTGTATAAGAATATCCAACGTTTTGTCATGTTCCAGTTGACTATTAATTTCACCGCTTTGCTGGTCGTGCTTATCGGCGCGTTCATGGGGACGACTCTTCCGTTGACCGTTACCCAAATGTTGTGGGTGAATATCATCATGGATACTTTTGCGGCTTTGGCTTTGGCTTCGTTACCGGCCGACCCGAACGTGATGAACGAGAAGCCGCGTCCTGTAGGGCAATTCATCATCACACGTCCGATATGGACGTCGATACTGGGCTATGGGACAGCTTTTGTCGTGTTCTTGTTGGCCATGCTCCTCCGTATAGAAATCACCGGAGGAATGGATGTATATGATTTGACCCTGTTTTTCACATTCTTTGTCTTGTTGCAGTTCTGGAATTTGTTGAATGCAAAGACTTATTCTACGACAGATTCGGCTTTCAAACATCTTTCCCGGTGTGCCGGCGTGTTGACTGTATTATGCCTTATCCTCTGTGGTCAGTGGCTGATTGTACAGTTCGGCGGACCGGTATTTCGCACTGTACCTTTGGCGGCCAGGGACTGGGGGATATTGCTTGCTGTAAGCTCTCTTGTATTATGGGTCGGAGAGGCAGGCCGTCTCTTTAAACGGCTTTGCCGGAAAAAAGCAGAATGAAATGGATAAACGGATAAAAAATATTATTTTCGATTTCGGCGGTATTATCGTGGATTTGGACAAGCAGGCAGCGGTTCATGCTTTTGAGGCGTTGGGCTTTGAAGCCCACGCTTATATCAATGATTATGTGCAGGACGGGGTGTTTGCCTTGATGGAAACCGGAGAGATGTCACCGGATGAGTTTTGCACTTATGTGCGGAAGAAAGTCGGGGCGGATGTGAAAGATGAAGAAATCTTTCGGGCTTGGAATAAGATGTTGGTCGGGATTCCGGCTCGTCGCATGCAAACCATCCGTAATCTGCGGACGGATTACCGCACTTATATGCTCAGTAATACGAATGCCATGCACTGGGCATATTCATGCCGTGAATTGATGGCTTCTACTGGGTTGGAGATGGAAGATTGTTTCGACCGCATATTCCTGTCCTTCCAGATGCATTTGGCCAAACCGGACGAACGGATATTCCGTAAGGTGTTGGCCGAAGCCGGGTTGAAGCCGGAAGAGACATTGTTTGTCGATGACTCTTCCGAAAATTGCAGGACGGCAGAGAGTTTGGGTATACAGGTGTTCCATTCCCGACAGCCGGAAGATTGGTTCAGTTTGTTGGAGTAATGATGAAGGAGAATGAAGTTTATCACGCTTACTGACCCCTTACCTTATCAGGCTTGTGTCGCCACGATTGGTTTTTTCGACGGCGTGCACCGGGGGCATCGCTTTTTGATACGGCAGTTGACCCGTTATGCCGCCGGGCACGATTTGGCTTCCTTGCTGATCACTTTCCGTACGCATCCGCGTCAGGTCATGCAAGCCGCTTATCAGCCTCAGTTGCTGACCACATATGATGAGAAATGCGAGCAGTTGACTACGACGGGAGCGGATTATTGCCTGACGTTGGATTTCACCACGGCATTGGCAGCTTTGTCAGCTCGTCGCTTTATGGTTGAAATACTGAAAGAGAAGTTATCTGTAAAGGTCCTGATTATCGGATACGACCATCGTTTCGGACATGACCGTTCGGAGGGATTTGCGGAATATGTGGAATATGGACGGGAATTGGGGATGGAAGTCGTTCGTGCGGACGCCTTTGCCATGAGCGAGGTGAATGTAAGTTCGTCTATGGTCAGGGCTTGTCTGGCCGAAGGCGAGGTAGGAATGGCGGCACGTTGCCTGACCCGTCCGTACGAAATTACGGGACGTGTGGTTCATGGTTTCCACGTAGGGCATGAACTGGGCTTTCCTACGGCGAATATACAGGTTGAGGATGCACAGAAACTGATTCCTAAAAACGGCGTATATGCTGTTTGGGTCAAAGGAGGAACAGGAGGAGAGGAACACGTTTGGGGAGGGATGTTGAATATCGGTCTTCGGCCCACGATGGAAAACGGCGAGAATCGCACCATAGAAGTACATTTGTTGGATTTTGCCGGAGATTTGTACGGTTGTTGCTTGACGTTGAGTTTCGTCAGGCGTTTAAGAGATGAAAAGAAGTTCAGGAATAAAGGGGATTTGGTTCATCAGCTTCGCGAGGATGAGGCTATGGTGAGAATGATTTTAAACAAGGAGCAATAGCTTGGAAAGGAGATTGGTATGAAACGTACGGTTTGTTTGGTGATTATTTTTTTGTTGGCCCAGGTTTTGTCTTCCTTGGCAGTCTTGTTCTTTTTCAATCTTTCGGATCTGCTTCACGAAGGACGTTTGGATGTGAATGCATTGGCATCTTCTCCATCGGCCTTGGGGATTTCTCTGTTATTAAACGGGGCTGTGGTATGGTCGGTGATGACTTTGTTGAGATGGACAGACCGTAAAAGTTTCCGTTTCAGGCAAATAAAATGGCCTGTATACGCCGTCGTGGTTTTATGGATGTTGCCCGTCATATTTGTTGTGAACTTGTTATTGGAGACTTTGACATTAGAAGACTTGAATAAAGATGTATTTGCCACGCTTGTGTATAACCCTTGGGGGGTCTTGGCCATCGTCTTGGTCGGGCCTTTTACCGAAGAACTGGTGTTCCGGATGGGAATCCAGCGGCATCTTATCCGGTACAGGATGCGTCCGTGGATGGCCATTTTGCTTTCAGCCTTGATATTCGGAGCCGTACATGGCAATCCGGCACAAATACCGGGAGCCGTAGTTTTTGGTTGGGTTTTGGGTTGGTTGTACTGGCGGTCGGGTACGATTTGGATTCCGGTGGTGGCACATGTCTTCAATAATTTTGTGGGTGTTGCCATGCTTTGGTGTACGGGAGATACGGATACGACTTTGGTGGAGTTGTGCGGTGGTGCCGGCGCAGCTTCCGTTTGGGCTTTGGCAGCTGCGGTTTGCGGATATGTAGGTTACCGTTATTTAGATAAGGTGCTTGGGGTAGAGGGTGAGTCGGGACAGTAAAAAACGTGTGGGAGAACGTAAGGGATGCAGAGGCTCTCTGCCGTCTCGATGTTATCTTATCGGAATGGAGACGGGTAGTGGCGCAACTCATTTCTGAGTGTGCCGGATTGCTGTTGGGTCACTCTGTCCATTAAAGTCCAAAAGCGGGGACCGTGGTTCATCTCTTGGGTGTGGCAAAGCTCGTGGAGCAGTACGTAATCGGATAACCGGAGGGGGAGAATCATCAGGTATAGCGACAGGTTGATATGTCCTTTGCTGGAGCAACTTCCCCAACGTGTACGGGCAGAATTGATGCTGAGCCGGGTGTAATGGAATCCGTGACGGGAAGCCAATTCCTGAATCCGTGGCGGTAGTATGGCCTTGGCTTGCTTGCGCAATGCCTCCGTGACGACTTTGAAAAGCCAAGGTTGCAAATGTTCGAAATCCGTTTGCGGAGGATAGATGATTTCCACGCGGTGGGGAGTATGCTGGATGAAAAAGTCCTGCCGTTGTCCCTCCGTGAATGTGAGAGTCAGTTGGTCGGTAGTTATCTTAAAATTACCGTCTATCATCATTTTGTTGTGGGTTTGTCATGAAGATATATCACGATTCCAAAATCCCCGCCATACGGTTCTTGCGGTAAGAAACGTGGCGGGGAAGTCGGGTATTTAATATGTGTAATCTTGCCTATTTCTTTTTGAATACATCCAGATTCCATTCGGCATGCCATGGAATCGTAATTTTGTTGGTTTGCTTGTCAATCATCATAGGCAACCAGATGTAACGGCTGTCTTGCAGGTCTTTCTTTTTCCACATGTCGAAGCATGCTATGAAAGCGTTCTTCTTGCCCTGCACGGGGATAACGAAAGTGCTTTGTCCGTAGAATGTCTTTTCGGCATCCGGTCCAGTACAAGGGTCTCCCAATACCGTCCACTCTCCCATGATAGAGTCGGCCACTGCCAACTCGGCACTGTTGGGATCCCAACCGGTACAACCGCTGGAAAGCATATAATACTTGTTTCCGTGTTTGAAGACGGCAGGTGCCTCCCTTGCCATACCAACGAAACGGCGTACATATTTTCCGTCCGGTTTGGTGTAATCTTCAGTCAGCCGGTTGATGTGCATGGTCTGGTTTTCTTCTGACGAAGAGAACTGGTAGGCAGTTCCGTCATCGTCCACGAATACGGTTTGGTCACGGCTCATCGTACCGTTCGGGCGGAATCCGTTCAGATACTTAAACGGGCCTGTCGGTGAATCGGCGATGGCTACACCAGCCTCCGCTTTACTGTAGTCCGGACTGTCTATGTGCATCCACATGACAAACTTCTTGGTCTTTTTGTTGTAAACCACCTTAGGACGTTCGAGTACCTGCGTCGGGTGGATGTCGCTGTTCGGATCGTCGGTAATGGCTTTCAGGGCCACTCCTTCGAACTTCCAATTCAGTAAGTCCTTACTGGAGTAGCAACTTACACCGGTTACGTCTGTGCGATAGCGCTCCCAAGTTGCATCAGAGGGCAGGACGGTCTTACCGACCTTGTATTCACCGTACCAATAGTACATACCTTTATGGTATAAGATACCGCCTCCATGAGCGTTGATGGGGTTGCCTTCCGTGTCGTTCCAAACTTCTTTGGGACGGAAGAACTCATTTTTTTGTGCCTGAATGTGTACTGTTCCCAATGCACATACGGCCACTGCAGCAATTACAATTCTTCTTAACATAATATAATGGCCAGGTTTATAAAATTAGAATTCGCTTCAAAGATAGTATAATCTTGAGTAAAAATCAAGGTTTAGGCATGCAAAAACCGTAAAAATGAAAAAGGGCCACCTCCACAGGCAACCCTTTTCGTCGTTAGTATGTTATGAAAAAATTTGAGAGAATTGAAACTTCACAGTTTCATTGCGTTTTATTAAGCACTAACTTGTTTATATAGAAAAAGCATAAAATGTTCCATTAATCTTGTTTGAGTTTCCCCGATGAAAGTATTTTCATGAACCGGTCATCCATATCTCCTGTAAGATTGACGATGGTCAGTGTTTTCTCATCCGGATTCAGATTCAGCACGACCAGTTCCCGTATCACTTCATCGTGTTTGCGGACAAAGACTTTATTGTTTTGCCCGGGTTGGTTTTCTACCAACGGGGAAAATCTGTTTTTGTTCTTTTCTATGAGCTGTTCGGCTTCACGGAAGAGCTTCTCGCTTTGCTTTGTCGCCGTGATGATACGGGCACTTTTCAGTTTGGAAAGGAGATATTCCGGAACCTCTTCATCTCTGTCTCCATTCGGGGCCGTCATGGTGTCCATGAGTTTCTCCATCATTATCGGACTGACGGTCTGGCATTGTATATCACCGTCTTCCTTGGCACACTGTTCCATGAACTTAGACGCAAAGTCCTGCCCCCACACGTGGATAGAACATGCTATTAACAATAAGCAAAGAACGCGTTTCATTTTATTGTTCTTTTTGTGTCTCTTTAGGCTGCATTTGCAGGAGAGAATCCTGTTTGGATGCTTCGCTCAGGCTTTGCGACACCATTTGTAAGGCATCGGATATCTGATTGTAAGCCATTTCCGGATCATTGTACGAATCCTGATAGTTCTCGTAGTTGTAGTCGTTCTCCACAGTGGCTTCACGGCGGAAAGAACTTTGTGCGGCATTGCCTAACGTGAGGATGATGGCTACGGATGCAGCGGCTTTGTAGAGAGGCATCATCCGGCGTACCCACGTGATTCTACGTGCTTTCACCGGTTCGTCCTTCTCTATGTGCGCCATGATTCTTGCGTCAAAATCCTCACCCAATTTCACGTCCTGCCACATCTTTTCGCTTACAAAGAGAGGCTTGTAAGGCATGAGATGGCTCGGTATATGGGTTTGGTTGAAGAAGGTTTTCAGTATGGCTTCTTCTTCCAAGGAGGTTTCGCATTGCCAATAGCGTTCCAGAAGTTGTTCTATGTACTTATAGTCCATATCCTTGTATTTCTGTGTACTTTTGTTTGATTCGTTGTCTGGCACGGAACAGATAGACTTTCACTTGTTCTTCGCTCAGATTCAGAATTGCTGCAATCTCTTTATAGCTTTTGCCTTCTATTTCTCTCAGTTGGACGATGTCCTGTTGGGTTTGGGGCAATTCTTTCAACAGTTTTTGAAGAAGTCCAAGCCCTTCACGAGCCGTCAGGCTATCGTATGGAGTGGAAGTATCGGGGCGGCTATGCAGGCTTTCGTCCAAGGCGACATGCTGCGCTTCTTTTTTTTCGCTTCTGTCCAAGGAGAGGTGCCTGCAAATGGTCAGACAATAAGCTTCGATAGAGGTCAGTTGCGGCCATTCATCGCGCTTGTCCCACACCCTTATCAGTGTTTCTTGAACGATGTCTTCCGCTTCTGCCGTGTCGAACGTGATACGAAGAGCCAACCGATAGAGTTTGTCTTTCAGGGGCAATATATCGTTCCGAAAACTGATTTCTTTCATCTCTCTGTAATAATGACGGGCGAGTGCCTGAAAAGTTACACTCACCCGCCATTTTTTTTGAAATATTTTTTTCGTCTTATCCTATCTCTCTATAACTGTGCCGGATACGCCGTCGATAGCTGTGGCCAAAGTGATAATGACTTTGCTTACTCCGGCATGGATGGCCTCAAATGAGTTTTCCAATTTCGGAATCATTCCCCCTTGTATGATGCCTTCCTCCACGTAACGTTTAAATTCGCTTTCGTTGATATGAGGAATGAGGCTGTCATCGTCTTCTGCATCTCTCAATACGCCTTTCTTTTCAAAACAGTACATCAGGGTGACATCGAACACATCGGCCATGGCTTTGGCGGTTTCCCCGGCAATGGTGTCGGCATTGGTGTTCAGGATATGTCCCTGCCCGTCGTGCGTCAAGGGAGCCATGACGGGCACGATGCCTTTACGAATCAGGTCGGCTAAAAGCGTACCGTTTACTGCGTCTACGTCTCCTACGAAACCGTAGTCCACATCCTTTACCGGACGTTTGTGAGAACGTATCACGTCCATGTCGGCACCGGTCAAGCCTAAGGCGTTGACACCTTGTGCCTGAAGGCGTACCACGATGTTTTTGTTGACAAGTCCGCCATACACCATGGTGACCACATTCAGCATGTCTGCGTCCGTGACGCGGCGACCGTTGATCATTTGGCTTTCTATTCCTAATTGGGCTGCGACTTTGGTGGCGGAACGTCCTCCGCCATGTACCAATATCTTATGGCCTTCAACGGCCGTGAAAGCTGCCAGCAGTTGGTGGAGCGAGTCTTCTTCCTCTACGATTTTGCCGCCCACTTTGATGATGGTGAGTTTCTCTTTCATGTTCATTCCAAATAAGTATAACCATAAAGTCCCGAGCGGTAGTTGTTCAGGAACTCTTTACCCTCTTCGAGCGAAATCTTTCCGCTTTGGATGGATTTGGACACCCATATTTCGAGGCGGCGAACCAGTTTCTTCGGTTCATACTGCACGTATTCCAACACCTCGGCTACGGTTTCGCCGTCGATGATTTGGTCGATGGTATATCCTTTGTCCGTCACGGAAACATGTACGGCATTGGTGTCGCCGAACAGGTTGTGCATGTCGCCCAATATTTCTTGATAGGCACCGACCAGGAACACGGCGAGGTAATAGTTTTCGCTTTTCTTCAACGTATGCACCGGCAGGCTGTGGGAGATATGGCTGTTGGTCACGAAGTTGGCGATTTTTCCGTCCGAATCGCAGGTGATATCCTGTATCGTGGCGTGCGTGTTCGGACGTTCGTCCAGCCGCTGTATCGGCATGATGGGGAAGAGTTGGTCTATGGCCCATGTGTCCGGCAGGCTTTGGAACAGCGAGAAATTGCAGAAATACTTGTCGGCCAATAGTTTGTCGAGCGTCATAAGCTCTTCCGGTATATGTTTCTGGGTTTGTGCCAAAAGGTTGACTTCACGTGTGACGCTCCAATACATGCTTTCGATGTCGGCACGTGTCCGTAAGTCTACGATGCCGTGGCTGAACAGGTCCAGTGATTCTTCTCTGATTTGTTGGGCGTCGTGCCAGTCTTCCAGAAGGGTACGCGGGTTCAGGTTGTCCCAAATCTCATACATGTCCTTTACCAGTTGGTGAGCTTCCGGCGAAGGCTCGAAATTCTCGTCCATACGGGGAAGAGAGGCCGTTTCCAGCACTTGCATGATGAGCACCGAATGGTGGGCAGACAGCGACCGACCGCTTTCCGTAATCAGGTTCGGATGCGGGAGATTGTTTTTATTGGCAGCGTCGACGAAAGTATAGATACAGTCGTTCACATATTCCTGAATGGAGTAGTTCACAGAACTTTCGCTATTGCTGGAGCGTGTACCGTCGTAGTCTACTCCCAGTCCGCCGCCGCAATCCACAAACTCCACATCATAACCCAGATGATGGAGTTGGATGTAAAACTGCGAAGCTTCGCGCAGGGCGGTCTGTATGCGGCGTATCTTGGTAATCTGGCTGCCGATGTGGAAATGGATAAGTTTCAGGCAGTCTTTCATACCTTTGGCTTCCAACATGTCGAGTGCTTCCAGCAGTTCACTGGACGTCAGACCGAACTTGCTGGCATCTCCGCCGCTTTCTTCCCATTTCCCGCTGCCGGACGAAGCCAATTTGATACGGATACCGATATTGGGTCTTACGTTGAGTTTCTGGGCAACCTCGTAGATGGTGTTCAGCTCGTTGAGTTTCTCTACCACCAGGAAGATGCGTTTGCCCATCTTTTGGGCCAATAAAGCCAGTTCTATGTAATTATGGTCTTTGTAACCGTTGCAGATGATGGGAGAGGCTGAGTCGGTATTGACAGCGATGACCGCATGCAGTTCCGGTTTGGAACCGGCTTCCAGTCCCAAGTTGAATTTCTTGCCATGGCTGATGACCTCTTCTACCACGGGACGTATTTGGTTGACCTTAATGGGATAAATGATGAAATTCTCTCCTTTGTAGTCATATTCCTTGGCAGCCTTCTCGAAGCAATTGCTGGTTTTCTCGATACGGTTGTCCAGAATGTCGGGAAACCGTACCAATACGGGAGCCGACATGTCCCGAATGGCCAATTCGTCCATCAGTTCCCTTAAATCGACTTTTACGCTATCCTTTCTCGGGGTTACGTAAACGTGCCCTTTTTCGTTGATTCCAAAATAGTTGACTCCCCATCCGTTGATGTTGTACAATTCTTCGGAGTCTTCAATACGCCATTTTCTCATTACGTTCTTTATAGGTTTAATAGTTCACGAAGCAAACGGACGGAGTCCTTTATTTTATCGTAGTTCTCTAATAAGCTGACATCTAATGTATATTGTGCCCGGCTGTAAAAGGGTTCGCGTATCGCGAGGGAATCCCGGATATATTGTTTCATCTCATCCTCCGTTTTGTCTTTCAACAGAGGACGTTCCACCTTTCCCATCTTCAGATGCTGGAACAGCACGTCGGGAGAAGCTTTCAGGTATACCGTTTGTGCCTGCCGGTTCATGTATTCCATGTTGTCGAAAAAGCAAGGTGTTCCCCCACCGCAGGAAATAATGACATTCTCGAACTCGGCTACCTCGTGCAGGATTTTCTGTTCGATCTCACGGAATCCGTTTTCTCCGTTTTCCGCGAATATTTGGGGGATGGTCCGGCGGTAGCGTTCTTCGATATACCAGTCTAAATCATAAAACGGGAGAGCCAGGCTTTGGGACAATGCCTTTCCCACGGTCGTCTTTCCGGCTCCCATGTAACCGATTAAGATGATACGTGTCATTTTTTCTTGCTATAAGTTCTTTTACGTGCCGTCGTTTTAGGTTTCTCGTCTTGTTCCTTGACCACGGTCATGCACTCCTCCAGTGTTAGTTCTTTGGCACGTTCTGCCAGAGTCTTCGGCAATCGGTAATTATTGCCTTTGTAGGCGATGTAAGGGCCGTAGCGTCCGTTGAGTACTTCCAATTCCGGCTCTTCTTCAAATTTTCTCAAATGGCGTTCCACTTCGGCCTGTCGTTTTTCGATGATGAGTTTGATGGCCTCTTGGAGGGTGACGCTCATCGGGTCGCTGCCTTTGGGGAGCGAGACATATTTCTTGTTGTGCAAGACGTAAGGGCCGAAACGTCCGGTACCGATGGATACGGTCGTGTTTTCAAAAGTGCCGAGGTCGCGAGGAAGTTTGAACAGTTCGAGGGCTTCTTCCAGAGTGATGGTTTCCAGGCTTTGCCCGTTCTTCATCTGGGCGAACCTCGGTTTCTCCTCATCCTCGGCCGTTCCGATTTGCACCACCGGGCCGAAACGCCCGATTTTGACAAATACAGGCTTTCCGCTTTGCGGGTCCGTGCCCAACAAACGTTCGCCCACTTTATGCTCGGATTTGGCATTGAGGGTTTTTTCCACCTCCGGTTCGAAGTCGCCGTAGAAGTCTTTCATCATTTGCGTCCATTCCGTTTTTCCTTCTGCGATGTCGTCGAACTTCTTTTCCACCTCGGCCGTGAAGTTATAATCCATGATTTCGGGGAAATATTGTAAAAGGAAGTCGTTGACCACCGTCCCCACATCTGTCGGAACCAACTTGCCCCTTTCGGCTCCGATGACGGTTTGTTTGGCTTGTTGGCTGATGGTGTCTCCTTTCAATGTAAGGATAACCAGTTCCTTTTCTTCTCCTCCCTTGTCTCCTTTGGTCACGTATTCGCGTTGTTGTATGGTACTGATGGTAGGAGCGTAAGTAGAAGGGCGCCCGATGCCCAATTCTTCCAGTTTTTTAACCAGGCTGGCTTCGTTGTAGCGTGGAGGGTGTTGGGTGAACCGTTGCAGGGCTTGTATCTCTTTTCGTTCCAGTTGCTGTCCGGTCTCCATCGGGGGGAGCAGGTTGCCTTCCGCCGTCTCGTTCTCCGAGTCTTCGTCGAAACTTTCCCGATATACCTTCAGGAAACCGTCGAATTTGATGACTTCTCCTGTGGCGACGAAAGCGGCGTCTTGTCCGCTTATCTGGATGGTAGCGGTAGTTTTTTCTATTTCAGCATCGGCCATTTGGGAAGCGACCGTACGTTTCCATATCAAGTCGTACAGACGGCGTTCCTGTGGCGTACCCTCTATTTCCGTCTGGTCCATATAGGTAGGGCGGATGGCCTCGTGGGCTTCCTGCGCTCCTTTCGTTTTGGTATGGAATTGGCGGCTCTTGACGTAACGTTCGCCCATGAGTTCTTTGATGACTGCCGTGCTGGCATTGATGCACAGCGAAGACAAATTGACAGAGTCCGTACGCATGTAGGTGATGCGCCCGGATTCATAAAGGCGTTGGGCTATCATCATAGTTTGCGCCACGGTAAAACCGAGTTTGTGGGCCGCTTCCTGTTGCAGCGTAGAAGTGGTGAACGGAGCCGCCGGCATGCGTTTTTGCGGTCGTGTGGCGATGTCGCGGATGGTAAAGGCCGCGCCTTTGCAGCTTTCCAGGAAACGAGTGGCTTCCTCCTTGTTTTTGAAACGTTGGTTCAGTTCGGCCTTGATTTCCGTGCCTTCCTTGCTATTGGCAGGCGTGAAAAGGGCTACTACGCGATAACTTTCTTCGCTTTTGAACTGTTGGATTTCCCGTTCGCGTTCCACAATCAGGCGTACGGCCACGCTTTGCACGCGTCCGGCAGAAAGCGCGGGTTTTACTTTCTTCCAAAGCACCGGAGAGAGTTTGAAACCCACGATACGGTCGAGCACCCGCCGTGCCTGTTGGGCGTTTACCAGATTGAGGTCGATGTCCCTCGGGTGTTCGATGGCTTGCAGGATGGCAGGTTTGGTGATTTCGTGGAACACGATACGTTTGGTTTGTTCCGGTTTCAGGCCGAGCACTTCATACAAATGCCATGAGATAGCCTCTCCTTCACGGTCCTCATCGGAAGCCAGCCAGACGGTTCCGGCATTTTTGGCTTCCGCTTTCAGTTCGTTCACCAGTTTGGTCTTTTCGGAAGGTATCTCATATTGCGGTGCGAAGTTCGTCGTGTCGATGCTGAACTCTTTTTTCTTTAAGTCACGGATGTGCCCGTAACTGGATAATACTTTGTAGTCTGCTCCCAAAAACTTTTCGATGGTTTTGGCTTTGGCAGGAGACTCCACGATCACCAAATTTTTCTGCATGGTCTGTACCTTTATAAAATTTCGGCAGCAAAAGTAGAAAAAAAAGATAGATTACACCTTATATATAACAATTTTTTTGAATAAATGGAGCCGTACGCGCTGTGTCTCCCTTGGGGAGAGGGGATTAGGGCCATTGTGCCAACAGCTTTTCGATGCCTTTTCTCACGGATGCCAGGCCGAAGTCTTCCGGGCGCAATTCTTTCACGGGAATCCACAACAGTTCGGCTGCGTCGTCCATGGCATGAGCCAGGCTACTGTCTGCCACCGTACAGCGGAAGAAACAATCTACGGTATGTACCAGAAATCCGGAATACAGGTAAGTGTTGGGCAGGGAAAACAGGAATTCCGTGCGGGTTACTTCCAACCCGGTTTCTTCTTTTACTTCCCGTGCCACTCCTTCCTCGCTGCTCTCGAAACAGTCCGAGAATCCGCCGGGCAGGTCGAGCGTGCCTTTGGCCGGTTCCTTTCCCCTGCGGCAGACCAACAGTTCCTGTCGTTCGTTCAGGATGACCGCGACAGTGGCTGCACTGGGGTTGAAATAGTAAACGAAGCCGCAGTCTTCGCATTGTTTCGATTTTTCGTTATGCTCCACGAAGCGCGGTGAGCCGCATTTCGGGCAGAAGTGGAATTGTGCGAAAGGATGTTCGTGCATCATGATGACAGTCTGTTTTTTTAAGTTTATTTTCTCTTGGATTGCAAAGCTACGGAATAAATCCGGAAAGCAGGCTTCGTATTGGGTTAATTTTAATATCCCAAAAGCATGAAATATAAATGGGGCAGTAGAAATATAGTGGGAATTAGGGAACAGTAGGCAATCAATGGGGATATTGTCCTTTAGGATGGACATATTTACACCGGGATTTTACAAAAAAGATCCTTCATCTTTCAGGTTACATGGTAATCCGTTCATAATATTGATGTTACAGGCTGAAGGGCGTTTCAGGCATCCTTCAGCCAGGCTTCATTTCGTTTGGCGCAGAACTGAAAAACGTTCGCCTGAGATTGAAAAATCATTCGGCTGAGATTGAATTTTCGTTTGGTACAGGACTTTTTACCGCTTTCTGCAATGAAAGGAAACTGAAAGATGGCCTTTCTGTCCTTCATTCCATAACATGCTATTTGATAGGTGGTTGGCATGCCGCCTGAAAGATGAAGGCTCTTTTCTGAAAAACCTTGGGAGGGGAAGCATGCGAGGTGTGGAGGCATCTCGGCTAATGGCTTATGGTGGTAATGAATGTTCATGACATTGCAGATGAGGGGCTACAAAAAAATAATGATATTGAAAAAGTATCTTCTGTATTTATTTGTGCCTTTTATTCCAAAAAGTTGTTATCTTTGGATTGTTTGTAAAATAGGTCGTATTTTAATGTAAGATATTACAAATAATTGATGGAGGGAGGAGATATGAAGTGTATTTTAAGTATTTTGGGTTTGTTGTTTTCCTTGTCTTCTACGGCTATAGGGCAGACAGAAGAAACCTATAAAGTAACGTATGTGGACAGTGTGGGGAACAATTATAGTGCATACGCACCCCAACCGTTGGTAGAAACTGTAGTGGAAGGGGAGACTTATGAACTGAGGTCGAGGCAGGGGAACATTTTGGCAACCGTGCCCGTAAGCCCGTATATGACTATCGGGGTGGAACATTGTCTTATGATGGCTATGGATGTATGGGAAGAACAACTGAATATTAAGGAGCCTGTTCGATTTAAGGTTACGTTTAATGAAAATATGTCGCTGGACGTGGAAATACAAACCACGGTGGAATATGCGTTGGACAGAAATAGAAACTGTGCACCATTAAATTTACTCAACCAGATAGAGTTCCAAAGAAAGGACGAAGTTACTACTATAGATATTAATGCTTATGTTTATTGGAATTCCTCTTGGGCTAATGAGTTGGAGTTCGGTTATGATAACCTGACCACAGCTTTGACGAGGCATTTGGCTCATATATTAGGGTTTGGTACTTCTATCGTACAAAGTGGTACGGGAATAAATTTTGCAAATCCTAATACAGCTTCTTTGTTTGATAATCTCATTGTAAATGCCGACAATCTGTCATTGGGTTCTTTGGCTGGTTTTGGTTCTTCCGAAGCCATTGAGGCATTCCTTGTGCAAGACTTGTATCTTAATCTTCCGGGTGGTAAACAGAGATTGTACAGCAATTCACAGGGATTCGTCCTCTATCGGAGTGGATGCTATTTCTCTTTAGAGAAAGACAATTTGATGAATTATCCTTATCAGGACAAAACCAAACTTTTGCCCATAAATCCGGAAACGCTTGATGCCCTTTCCGCGATAGGATGGGAGGTGAAGCCCCATGAACTTTCCCTCGATGGCAGCAGTCTGGATACTTATGGTTACGGGAGTGTTTATCAAGGACACATATTCAAGGCTTCCGGTCAAGATGGAACCCCTATCACTAATGCTCGATGGAAATACCAGCTTTACAATAATCATAGTGGGGCGTATGTAGACCAAGCCCAAGGTACGGGAGGAAGTTTTACCATCCCGTCTACCCTAAAAGGGGATGAATATTTGGATAAATTCCAGTGTCAACAGGGGAGGGTCATATGCGAAACAAACGATGGAGCCTCAGTAAGCTATCCCGTTTTTCTGGATGCCCATCCCCTTGTGTTGGGCTATCAAATCGCTAATGTGCAGGATGCGGAAAATCCGTATTATTTCAGTTTTGATATTACTCTTAGTTATGTAGGGAGTGACAATGGGGTGTTGACTGTATGTAATGAAGGTGGGGCTGCCATGTTATTTGACATCAAAGGTTCTGGTCAAACTACAATACATGTACCCAATGCGTTTAAATATAGTCAATTATGGATTGATGTTAGCTTGGACAATAATTATGGTTCCGGAACGAAACGTTTCTACTATGATTATGATAGTAATCTGTCAAAAAGGGAAATAGGAATTGATTTTCCGGACGTACAGGAAAACGTTGAGATTTTCACTTTGCACGGTGTGAGGTTGTATGGAATCTCAAGTATGGATGAGCTGCCAAGGGGAATATATATTATCAGAAAAAACGATAAACTGAAGGGAAGCAAGATATATGTGGTGAAATAAAGTTCTTTTTCCTTAATATGTAGAGGTGTGAATGTGGCATTCTGATGTTTTTTTCGTAGATTTGTCCGTAATATTATGTTGGAGATTCATGGAAAGATACACGACCGTTATACCCTGGAATTCAAGGTGGGGTATTCGCGCTACAGTCCTTCGGCTGCGGTGAGCGACTTCATGATGGATACGTGGATCTTCATTCCCGATTCCCTTTATATCAACGCCAAAACGTATCCCAAAAGTAATTTCTACCGGGACTTCCGGGCTTTGGTGCGCCTGATTACGCCGGTTTATACGTTAGAGGAGGTGGCCGACGAAGAAGCCCTGCCTTTGTCGCGGTTGCTGATGTGTTGTCGCGAATTGGCGGAGGAGCCTTCGGAAGAGCATGAAAAAACGTATGAACACCAGATAAAGATGTTCGGCAGTATCACGCGTAGTGCTTTGCGTACGGCAGCCGTCGGACTTTATCGCGAAACGGAAGTGAACGCGTTCAGGGTTCGTCTGGACGGCATTGTGCTTTTGTTGGCGCGCATTATGGCTGCTTATCGGGAGATACCCCGTAAAGCCGGTTTAGACCGTGTGGCTTTCGAGTTGCGGTCGCGTTACGATTTGGGAGAGGAGTATCTGTGCCGTATGGTTAACATGCATTTGTTCCGCGTCATGGAATATGCACGCGAGCATTTTCCGAAGGATTATACCCGTGTGGTGGCGGCTGCGGCAACCTATATAGATGGGGATTTGGCTTACCAGCGAGAGCGGGGATTTCTGTTGCCGGAGGAAGGCAACAGTGATAATAACCGTAATTTCCTGCACAGGGCCGGGCAACTGAAGAAGTACATCGAGAGCGATTTGTATATATTGGCAGACAAGAAAAGCAACACTTTCGTCCTTCAGCAAGTGTTTTTCATGTTGGCGGCCGGGCTGAGCATGGTTTTTGCCACGGTCGTTTCTTTTTCCTTCCAGCAGACCTACGGGAATTTCACCATGCCGCTTTTCATTGCATTGGTGGTGAGTTATATGTTCAAAGA
Organism: Paraprevotella clara YIT 11840; assembly: GCF_000233955.1. GTDB lineage: Bacteria > Bacteroidota > Bacteroidia > Bacteroidales > Bacteroidaceae > Paraprevotella > Paraprevotella clara. Next base: position 110,358 of record NZ_JH376581.1, on the reverse strand, counting down.
CCGCATCAAGGACCTGATGCATTATTGGTTCGCCAACAAGTTGGGCAGTAAGTTCTACGACTATAAAATCAAACTGGTGATGCACGGAGAGCCGGTGGGATGGGGAAAGGAAGGATGTGATTTTGTAAACGAAGAAAAATTGCCGCTCGAAGTGCGTGCGCAGCGTGGCCGTGTGTCGGAGTTGGAGGCCGGTCATTGTGCTTTGCGGGAGACGGTCATCGTGTACCGCCGCCGTATTTCCATATTGGATAAGCAGTTGAAACTTTTGAGTCATTACCCGTTGCAAGGGTTTAATGATATCATCCGCATCAACCTGCGGGATTTCTTGCGGCGGATGGACAGTCCTCATGTCCCGGTTTATATGAATGAAGGGAAAGGAGAGTTTCACACGCAGGCAGCCGAGAAGGTTTATTATGTCCATTTCGTCATGCGTTATCGTTATCAGGGCAAGACCGGTTATCGCAGGTTTCGGATCACACTGACCCGAAGGGGAATCAAGGGTTTGATGGAGTGGTGAAGATTCGCATCCTGAAATGATTTGTAAGATTCGGATACGAAGTTGTTTCGCGTACATTAAGAACATGTTACGATGAGGTATTGTCTCAGAAGATTCATCTTTTTGTAAGCTTTTTGAAATGTAATGTGCCTACTTTTGCAGCGAACAAAAAGAGGCATAAGAATGAGTTTATCGAAAAAGTGTAATTTGACTGTAGCGTTGATGACCGCCGTCGTGGCGGTAGCCCAGGCAGGCGACATCAAGGGCGTGGTCATCGACAAGGAAATGAACGAACCGCTGATGGGGGCTTCCGTGCGCATCGCCGGTACGCGCATCGGCACTACGGCCGACATCAATGGAAATTTTCATTTGCGTGGATTGAAGAAGGGAACCTATACCTTGGAGGTTTCATACGTTTCGTTTTTCCCCCAGAAACTGACGTTGCAGGTCCCGGTCAAGGGTGATGTGGCCGTGAAGGTCGAGATGTCTACTGATGACAAACAACTGAACGAAGTGACCGTTACCGCGCGCAAGAACTTGGAGTTGGAGCGTGCCTTGCTGGCTGAACGCCAGAACGCGGTGCTTTCCATTGAAAACCTTGGCGCAAGCGAAATGTCTATCAAAGGTATTTCCAACGTACAAGAAGGAGTGAAAAAACTTACCGGTATCTCCATCGCCGAAGCCGGCCAGTTGATTGTGCGCGGTTTGGGTGACCGCTACAGTTCCACCACGCTCAATGGGCTTCCCATCGCTTCACCCAACCCGGATAACAAACTGATACCGTTGGACATCTTTCCTTCCTCCGCCGTGCAGAACATCACGGTAAGCAAGGTGTACGAGGCCAGTGCGTTTGCCGACTATTCCGGTGCCCATGTGGACATCAGTACCAAAGAGGGCGGCACGAAGGATTTTTTCAACGTATCCTTCGGTACCGGCGGTAAGGTGGGGACGGTCTTTGGCGACTTCTATCAGATGGATAGGGCGAATACGATGTTCAAGACTCCTTCTATGGACCGGAAGGCCATGGATTTGCCGCTTTCCGATTACCGGCAGTACAGTCGCAATCATAATATCTTCCCCACCACATTCGAAGTGAATAAGTCTTCTGCTCTACCCGACTTGAACGGTAGTTTCGGTTTCGGCCGCACTTTCCGGTTGGGGCGCAACAAGATGGATGTGTTGGCTACTTTCGGTATTGATACCGACAACGAAAGTCTGGATAATGCTTATGTCCGCACTTTCGAGGCGTCAGGTACGGAGATGAGCCGTTTTGATTACGATTCTTTTATCCAAACGCTCAAGATGGCCGGTTTGGCCAGTGTGGGCTATTCGTTCCGCAAGGCAGACCGTGTGGGCTTTTCGGCCTTTTATGCCCGTAATGCGGTGGACAGCTATATGGCGCGTCAAGGGCATGACGAGGAAGGCATCCGCTTGAAAGGCAGTAACCAAAACAGCCATGTGTATGAATTGCAGAATTACCAGTTGGCTGGGCACCACGTGTTGGGCAAGTGGGATACGGATTGGAGCGGTTCGTATAGCAAGACTTCCAGTGAGGAACCCGATCGTCGTCAGGTGATGTTCCGGCAGATGTCCGACGGTACTTGGGATTTGTTCAAGCTCAATGCTCAGGAAACCATGCGCTATTTCGGCAAGTTGGACGAGGACGAATGGGTGGGTGACGTACAGGCGCAGTGCCGCTTTTCCGATGAAAACAAGTTGAGGTTCGGTGCGGCCTTGCGTGACAAGACGAGGGATTTTACCTGCACGAGCTTCTATTATAACTTGAAAGAGATGGAATCTCTTAATGTGACCGACATCTATCATACCGACGGTTACTTGAACTTCGAGAACGTGCAGAACGGTAGCATTACCATCAACCGCAGCCATCAGAAACGCAATGAGTACTCAGCCGGTAGCCGCATCTGGGCCGGTTTCATCGAGGCCGACTATTATCCGGTGAAGGCCTTGCTGGTGAACTTGGGCGTACGTATGGAAAGCACGCGTCAGTGGGTGAAATACTATAACGACGGCGGCATGGAGATGCGGCGCGACCTGAACACCGATGAGTTTTTCCCGGCCTTGAATCTTAAGTACACGTTCGACAAGAAAAACAGCTTGCGTCTGGCGGCTTCGCGTACGGTGACACGGCCTTCATTTGTCGAGATGGCTCCTTTCCTTTATCAGGAGTCTTATGGCGGCACCCAAGTACGTGGTAATGAAAACTTGGACAACGGTTACAACTACAACATAGACTTACGTTATGAGTTCTTTCGTCCGTCGTCCACCGACATGGTGGCCGTCACGGCCTACTACAAGTATTTGGACAGTCCTATCGAGCGTACGCAAACAACGTCCGGCGGAGCCATGATGCATTCTTTCCAGAACGCGTCCGACGGTTTGGCAGCAGGGGTTGAAGTGGAAGCACGCAAGGAAATAGTGAAAGACTTGAAAGCGGGAATCAACGCGTCCTACATGTACACCAACGTAAACCTTCCGGAAGGTGGGGTTTACACCAATGCCGAACGTCCGCTGCAAGGTGCGTCGCCCTACCTGATGAATGCCGACCTCACCTATTCGCCTAAGTTCGGAAAGGAAAGCCAGCTCACCGTGGCCTTGCTCTACAACTTGCAAGGCGAGCGCATACAGGCTGTGGGTATACAGGGTATCGGCGATGTGAAGCAACTCACTCTCCATACGTTGGATTTCAATGCCAATATGAAGTTCAACGCTCATTGGAGCGTGAAGTTCTCGGCCAAGAATCTTTTGAATACCGATGTGGTGTTCCGTCAGGAGATACCGAGTAAGAATACCGAGGTGGAAGTGGAGCGCTTTAACGAAGGTGTGGGGTTGAGCTTCGGAGTGACGTATACATTATAAAAGTAGTAAAAGCATAAATTAATTCAATTCAAAACTTTAAAAAGAGAGAAAGATGAAAACAAATTTCATGAAAGTTTCCACGTGGGCTATGGCTCTGTGCGCTTCTATGGCTGTGTTTACGGCTTGTAATGACGACGAGAACGGAACTACACCGCCTCCCGCTCCGAGTGTTGAAAACCTGGGCGGCATCGTGACGGAAAACATGACCCTCACGGCCAATACGGAGTACAAACTGACCAGTCAGTTGCAGGTAAAGGCGCCCGCCGTACTTACCATCGAAGAAGGTGTGAAGATAACGGCAGCCGACAGCGAAGATCCTATTTACATCCTGATCGAGCAAGGAGCCAAAATCAATGCAGTGGGCACAGTAGAAAATCCTATCGTGATGACGGCCGAAAATAAGACTGCCGGTGGTTGGGGCGGTTTGCACATCTGCGGTTATGCTCCCACCAATGCGGGTTCGGGCTTTTCTGAAATCGGTAATGCCGCTTATGGCGGCAATGATGCCAATGATAATTCCGGTGTGTTGAAGTATATACGTTTGGAATATACGGGTTTTGCTCTGGATGACGAACACGAGTCCAACGGCATTTCTTTCTACGGTGTGGGTGCCGGAACTCAGGTGTCGTATGTGCAGACTTACGTAGGTGCCGATGACGGTTTGGAGTTCTTTGGCGGTACGGTGAATGTAGACCATTGCGTAGTAGTGGATTGCACGGACGATAGTTTCGACTGGACAGAAGGTTGGAGCGGCACGGCTACCAACCTTGTGGCTTACCAGACCGATGCTTCCTGCGACTGTTTGATTGAAGCCGACAACAACGGCGACAATTTCGACGCAACTCCGGTGGCTCACCCCACTTTGCGCAACCTTTATTTGGTGGGCAACGGCAGCAGCGAGAACAAGCGCGGCATCCGTTTGCGTGCCGGTACACGGGCTAATATCGACGGCGCGAAGGTAGCGGGCAAGCCCAATCCGCTCACTATTGAAACGACGCAGACCGACGATGCTTTGGCCAACGGTACTTCCGTGTTGAAAAATGTACAGATTGCAGGCGTGTTGAAGAACGACGTGACGGGTGGAAAATATCTTTCGGCCAATTTCCTCGCTGGACAAGGCAATGCTGAAAACGCCCAGATAGCCACGACGTGGGACGATGTGGCCGGTGATTTGTCTTTCGCTTGGTTGAATGACGCTTGGGTGACGGCCGTCCAATAAGCAATATCTTTATTTTAAAAGACAATCCCTCGGAATGCACAGTGGTGCAACCGGGGGATTGTTTCGGTTTTTCCGTATGCCTTTTGTTTATCGGATACTGACGGTGCACGGGTTGTCTAATTCGGTTTTCCACAGACGCAAGTGATCGAACCATGCTTTGCTGTTCTTGAAACCGTCTTTTTCACGCCGGGCACACACGGTGATGTAGTAACGGATATGCTTGTCGGCATCGGTACCTAATAGGGTGAGGTAATTGAACTCGTCTTCTTTTATTTCCTTGCGGCAGGCTTTGTCGGTATACAGTCCCAGGCCGACCCATTCGTCATGTTCCGGTGCACTTTTTTCCGGGACATTGTTCCCCCAACTGCCGCAAAGGCCGTTTTCCTGCATGAAGCCGGTGGAGTGGCGTTCCAATTTTTGTATGCCCGTGCAGAAGGTCGCATCCGGCGAAGCGCCGTCGATGCGGATGTCCACCTCCACGTCGCGGTGTCCGGTATAGAGTGTGTAGCGTTGGGTCATGTGCAACGTTTGTCCGTGGTATATCCATCCGCCGTCGGCTACTTCCACTACGGTACGTACCGGTCCGTTGGCCAGGATGGTCTGCCTGCGCCAAGCCACGGTGTCGATGTAGCAGGGTTTGTCGTTTTGGTAACCCCGGAACGAACCTGCGCCCACAGACTGTCCGGCCCAGAGGATGTCACAACCGTATCCTTGTGCCAGTTGTTCGGGCGTGGTGTAGAATCCGGTGCTGTCCATCTCCAACCGGTAGGAGGTTTTGCCGTACAGGTCGATGCTTTGCCGGTTGTCCATGTAGATGCGGAACGCTGCCAACCGGCTTTCGAAAACCGCACCGTGCCCATAGATACTGTTGTACATGTCCAACAGATCGGCATTGCCGGGATAGGTGATGGATTTCACTTCCGGGTGCTTTCCTTTCTCGTCGTGCAGTTTCAAGTAAGCGCGTGTTTCGCGAGGGTAGCTTCGGGGAGCGTCCGCATCGGACAGCGTGATGTGGTACACGGCTTCACCTTGCGCCGGGATGTCGGCCGTGAAGGCGAGTTCGTCGGCTCGGAAGTCGCCGTTCAGGTCGTCCGCTTGCGAAGGGATTTCCCGTCCGTCGCAGACGACTTTGGCAGACCGTACATGCAGGCCGTCGGCGTGGCGGTGCAGGTCGACCACCACCGGATAGGCTTTGCGTGCCATCCTCGTGGGATTGGATATGCGTACTTCCCGTATGATTTCACGGGCTTGTCCCGTTCCTGCGCAGGACAAGCCTATCAGGAACCAGGCTGATAATGGGAGTCTCATGGCCATATCTGTTTATTCTACGGCTTCTCCTTGCCCGTCTTCGGTGAGGTAGAAGAGCGGAGAAGGGTTTGTTTGTTTCACCTTATAATAATGTAAACCGCTGTCGTTCGTGCGCGGATACCAATGGCCGAGCAAACGTATCATTTCTGCGCCGGCCCAGATGACGGGACCGTAACCGTGGGCAGCCTGATAGTTGGCCGGACGGTAGTAGTAGAACGCTGGATCAAATCCCATTCCTGTACCCACGCAAGTACCGTCCACTTGCCCGCCCTCCTTGATTTGCGTACTGACGGCATGCCATCCGAGTTGCGCCACCGGGCCGTAAGTGATGCCTTCTATCCATCCTTTGTTGATGGCGTGGGCGATGCAATATACATAAATGGCCGTGGCTGAGGTTTCTAAGTAGGAATCGCTGCGGTCCACAAGCTGATGCCAGAAACCTTCCGAACTTTGGTAAGCCGCCAACCCCTTGATGTGGCGGCGCAGTTGTTCGAGCAGGAACGGGCGGTCGGGATGGTCTTCGGGTAGGGCGTCGAGCAGTTCGCAGTTGGTCAGTATGGCCCATCCGTTGGCACGTGCCCAATGGAAGGTGGGATGCTGCGCCAGTCCTTCCACGTAGCCGTGACGGTAAAGCCCCTTTTCCGGGACAAACATGCGGTCGATGAACTGTCGGCTGACCTTGGCCGCCTCGTTGAAATATCTTGTAGATTCCTCCTTTTTATAAATGCCACGATAAGCCAAAGAAGGGACTCCCATGAACATGTCGTCCAACCAGATGGTGTTGTGTTGCGGGCGGTGGCGTGCGAATGTGCCGTCGGGCAGGCGGTATTGTCCGTGTTCGATGAAAGCGAAATAATTTTCTATCAGGTCGGACAGCGGCAAGGACGGGTCGGCGATACGCGCCTTCATCATGGCACAACACATGGCTCCGGCATCGTCCAATGCTTTCGGGTGCAGGATTTGTTCCATCTGTGCGTCGGTATCTTTGTATTGTTCGTAAAGCTTGCGGAATCCCGGAGCGACTTCGGCCAGGAATTTGAAACGGCGGACGACGTAATCCTTGTATCGGTCATCTCCCGTCACTTCGGCGGCATCCAGCAATGCCTGATAAGTCACGCCCCATTCATAGCTCCCGATGCGGAACGCGCCCCGGTCGAGTGTGGCGCCGTGGGGAATGTGCCGGTAGTCGGTCACTTCTTTGCCGTTGGCGTCCAATACGCGTACGGGAGTATGCTGCTCAATGTAGGCGAATACCCAGTCGATGTCCGTCTTGACTTGTTCAGCGGTCAGGTCGCCGTAGGGTACTTTGTATTCCGGTCGGAGCAGGTGCAACGGAGTCGTCATGTCGTTGATTTCGGTTTCCTGCGCCGTGACGGAGTGACCGAGGGCCAGGATGCCTGCGGCAAGGAGGCAGGTTTTGCAGATGGTTTTCATGCGTTTCGTTTATAAAATCAGGTTAATAATCAGGGCAGGCTTGCTGTAAAGGCACAAGCAACCCAAATGCAAAATTAGGAATAAATCCATAACGGGAAAGGGCAATCCCACAGATTTTTTGAATTTATTTTCCGGGAAAATTGGATATTACGGAAGTTATGCTGAATTTTGCATGTAGATAATCGTAAAATCATGAAAAACCTGATTTCAATTTTGTGCATGGGGCTGTCCATGCTTTCCATGGGACTTTATGGTAAAAACGGCGTGTCGGGCGACTTGCGTTGGGTCGGTACGCGCCCTCCGACGGATTGTCCGGTCAGTTTGGGCATTCCGTTCCTGAAAGGGGAACTGGAGGCCGACGGCCGGGTGGTGTTAAATGACTGGGACGGCGCGGACATCCCGTCGGACTGTTGGCCGTTGGCTTATTGGCCGGATGGGTCAGTCAAGTGGCTCGGAGTGGCTGCGGTGGTGCCCGGAGAGGCGGAGGGCGTCCGTTTCGAGACCGCCGGAAAAAAGCATAAAGCGGAAAACCGTTCCGGGGCAAAAGTACGGGTGGACGAGGCTGGCTCTTTCTTCCGGGTGTCCACAGGCAAGGTGGAGGCTTATGTTCCCAAACGGGGCAGTTGTCTGCTCGACAGCCTCCGTTGCGAAGGGAGAACGGTAGGCGGACAGGCTGCTTTGCTGTGCTCCACGCAGGACCATCCGTCGGCTGGAGGAGAGGCGGTACTGCATTTTACCGACTATCGCGGACAAGTGGAACGCGTCACGGTGGAACGTGCGGGGGATGTCCGGGCATTGGTGCGGATAGAAGGCCGTTATGCGAACGATGCCACGGGACGAAAATGGCTTCCGTTCACCGTACGCTTTTATTTTTATGCCGGGAGCGAACAAATCAAGATGGTACATTCCTTTGTGTTCGACGGCGATATGGACCGTGATTTCATCCGTAGCTTGGGTATCCGTTTCGAGGTTCCCATGCGCGAGGAGGTCTATAACCGCCACGTGGCCTTTGCTACAGCCGATGGCGGGGTATGGGCGGAACCGGTGCAGCCTTTGAACGGGAGGCGCATCCTGACATTGGACGGGGACAAAGGTTGGCAGGGGAGGCAGATGCGTGGCGAACGCATACCGGCCTACGAGAAGTTCGATACCAAGAACCGTCATCTTCTCGACCATTGGGCGGTGTGGAACGGTTTCCGTTTGAGCCAGACGACGGCCGACGCTTTTTCTATCCGTAAACGTACGCATGCCGACCGTCCGTGGATAGGGACTTTCTCGGGAACCCGTGCGCCGGGTTATGTATTTGCCGGAGACGTAAGCGGCGGATTGGGCGTGGCTCTGAAAGATTTTTGGCAATCCTATCCCACGGCTTTGCAGGTGGACAATGCTGCTGCCCGGAATGCCCATCTGACCGTATGGATGTGGAGTCCCGATGCGGAACCGATGGACTTGCGTCATTACGACGATGTGGCGCACGATTTGGAGGCCAGTTATGAGGACGTGCAGGAAGGGATGAGCACGCCCTACGGCGTAGCGCGTACTCACACGCTGACTCTCGTTCCGTCTGTGGCTTATGGGGGAAAGGAGACGGTAGCCCGGACGGCGGCCATGTTAGCCGAAGACGCCCCCTTGTTGTGCACACCGGAATACCTCCACGCCAAGCATGCCTTCGGGGTGTGGAGCCTGCCCGACCGGAGCAACCCGAAGCGGGCACGGGTGGAGGACCGTCTGGAAGACTATTTGGACTATTACGTGAAGGCTGTCGATCAGCATCGCTGGTACGGTTTCTGGAACTACGGCGACTTTATGCACACTTACGATTCCGTGCGTCATACATGGCGGTATGACGTGGGCGGGTACGCATGGGACAACACGGAACTGGCCTCCAATATGTGGTTGTGGTACAGTTTCCTGCGCACCGGCCGCGCCGACCTTTGGCGGATGGCAGTGGCCATGAGCCGCCACACGACGGAATGCGACGTGTACCATCTCGGACCTTTTGCCGGATTGGGGTCGCGTCACAACGTGAGCCATTGGGGCTGTGGAGCGAAGGAGGCGCGCATCAGCCAAGCGGCGTGGAACCGTTTCTATTATTATCTGACCACGGACGAGCGCAGCGGTGACCTGATGACAGAAGTGCGCGATGCCGAACAGAAACTTTACGACATCGATCCGATGAGGCTGGCTCTGCCGCGTGAGAAGTATCCCTGTACGGCACCGGCACGTCTGCGCGTCGGGCCCGACTGGTTGGCTTACGTCGGAAACTGGATGACGGAATGGGAACGGACGGGCAACACGACTTACCGCGACAAAATCATTGCTGGCATGAAAAGCATCGCGGCCTTGCCCTACGGCATCTTTACTGGGCCGGGCGTATTGGGCTTCGACCCTGCCACGGGTGTGTTGAGCTACGAGGGAGACCCCGATTTACAGCGCACTGAACATTTGATTACCATCATGGGCGGTTTCCAAGTGATGAACGAGCTGATGGAAATGATAGACTTGCCGGAATGGAACCGCACGTGGCTCACCTTTGCCAGGGAATACAAGGAGAAGGCGCGCACGATTACGCACAATCCTTTCCCTGTGACGCGCCTTACGGCTTATGCCGCTGTTAAAACGGGGAACAGGGAACTGGCTGCCGAGGCTTGGGATGAATTGTGGCACGTGTGGCACAATGACAAACCTTTCACGGTGCGTCGTGTGGAGGTGCCCGAAGTTCCAGCACCGGTGGACGAGAATCCCGTGGTGTGTACTAACGATGCGGCCACATGGAGTCTGGCCGCCATCTACATGCAGGAAGTCATTCCCGAATAGCTAAAAGCAGCCTTTTTTGTCGTATCTTTGCCGTATGGATGAGATGAAACTAAAAATAAGTCCGGTCGACTTGTCGGTACCACGGGCTCTTCCTTATTCCGAGGAGGGGGTAAGAGCCGGATTTCCCTCTCCGGCGCAGGATTACATGTCGGGCGGCATCGACTTGAATAAGGAGTTGGTGCGACATCGGGAGACGACGTTCTATGCCCGGGTGTCCGGTCATTCCATGTCTGGTGCCGGCATCGAGGATGGCGACCTTGTGGTGGTGGACAAGTCTCTTGAGGCCCGGACGGGAGACTATGTGGTGGCTTGTATCGACGGGGAGTTCACCCTCAAACAGTTCCGGATCGATGCGGCAAACCGTTGCGCTTGGCTGCTTCCCGCCAATGAAGAGTTCCAACCGATAAAGATTACGGGAGAAAATGATTTCAGGGTTTGGGGGGTGGTGACTTACGTCATTAAAAAACTGTATAAAGGATGAAGGGCGCGGTGTTCGGGTTGGTGGACTGCAACAATTTCTTTGTGTCGTGCGAACGGGTGTTCCGTCCGGATTTGCGGGACAAGCCTGTAGTGGTGCTTTCCAACAACGACGGATGTGTCATTGCGCGGAGTAATGAGAGTAAGGCTTTGGGCATCCGGATGGGAGAACCGTTTTTCAAGGTGCGTGACGTGGTGGCTCGGCATGGGGTGGCGGTGTTCTCCAGTAACTTTGCACTTTATGGCGACATGAGTCGGCGTGTGATGTCTTTGCTTTCGGCTTATACGCCACGGTTGGACATTTACAGTGTGGATGAGGCCGTACTTGACCTGACAGGGATGGGGGATGCGGAGTTTTTGCGCGGGTACGGCCGGGACATTGTGCGCAAGATTGGAAAAGGCGTGGGGATACCCGTGTCGTTGGGGGTAGCCGGGACCAAGACATTGGCCAAGATGGCTAGCAAATACGCCAAACGTTATCCGGCATACGAGGGAGTGTGCCTGATAGATACGGAGGAGAAGCGCGAGAAGGCATTGAGAAGGTTTGCGGTCGGTGATGTGTGGGGGATAGGGCGTCGCATGCAAAAGGCTCTGGAATATCATGGTATCCGTACGGCGTGGGATTTTGTGTGCCGTTCCGAAGGATGGGTACGCCATGAATTTTCCGTGGCCGGAGTCCGCACGTGGCGTGAGTTGCAGGGCGAGAGTTGCATTGCTTTGGACGACCTGCCTTATAAAAAAAGCATTTGCATGAGCCGCAGTTTTCCCGGACATGGACTGTCCGAATGGCATGTCTTGGAAGAGGCCGTGGCTTGTTTTGCTTCGGAGTGTGCCCGTAAGCTGCGCGAACAGGGCACTTGTTGCGGACAGGTCACGGTGTTTGCTTATACCAGCCGTTTCCGGACGGATGTTCCCGGCAATATGGTCCATCAACAGGTACGTATGCCTGTACCGACACAGGATACGGCCGAAATTGTACATGCGGCTTTGGAAGCGTTGCGGTTGCATGCGTATGACGGGCATTTCGATTACAAGAAAGCCGGCGTTATCGTTTGGGATTTGTCGCCGCGTGAAGCGGTCCAGACGGATTTGTTTGATAAGTTGGATCGTGGAAGGCGTAGGGCGTTGATACGGGCTGTTGACGAGATAAACCGTAAGAACGGGCATAACGCGGTGAAAGTGGCAGCATTGGGGACCGGACAGAAATATGCTTCGGAAAGGCAATACGTTTCGCGACGTTATACAACGAATCTGGATGAGGTCTTGGTGGTGAAAGTGTGAGAGCTTCAGTTTACCTTTTTGTGTTATTTTATGCTAAAATGAGCTTTTGCCCCGTTTTTTTCTCCTGATTTTCATTCTGATATTGGATACATTTGCTTCCTTTGTAAGAGGAAGAAAAACAATTTTTAGGAACCTTTTAAATTTTAAGAATCATGAGAAACGTTTACTTTACTTCATTACTGATGCTTTGCATGAGTGTCCATGTGAAAGCCGGAGATTGGATGAAACGTCTGCCGGACAACCTTTTTGTATCCCAAGTTTCTATTCCCGGAACGCATGATGCCGCTACGGGAAATGGGGTTACTTTGGCTTCCTACTCTCAATGTCAAGATATAGATGTGGCCACGCAGTGGTCTATCGGAATCCGTGCTTTCGATTTCCGTCCGAAAGTTAAAGGCGATTATCTGAATATCAACCATGGGATTGCTGTGACCAATCTTCGTTTCGACGATGCCTTGTACCTGTTGCGGGATTCGTTGAAGGAGCATCCATCCGAATTTGCGGTGATCCATTGTTTGTATGCCTCCGGTTACGATAGTGACAAAACCAAATACGAAACCATGTTGCGCGAATTATTGTCGCGTGAGGATTTGAAGGACTATTTCGTTCCGTTCCGGCGGGACTTGACGGTGGGGGATATGCGGGGAAAGATCTTGCTGTTGAGCCGTGACCAATATGCCGGCAAACCGATAACAGGCGGTTTTTTCCAAAGTTGGTGCGGTTGGTTGGACTGGAATGCACAGTCTTCTTGCAGTATCATAGGGGAGAGCGCGGCATCGGATTATAAATCTCCTTTGTGGGTGCAGGATTATGCCAATACGAAAGATAGCGAAGGAGGTGTGGCCAAGAAGGTAAGCGCGGTAACCGAGATGCTGGAGCATAGTACGAAACATGTGACAAAAGACGAGTCGGACGTGGTGTGGGTGTTTAACTTTGCATCGGCTTATCCCGGGTCGATATCCATGGCGAATGGCTATCGTGAGAATGCGACCTACACGAATGCGGCTATTATAGAGTATTTGCAGACGCATGAAGCGGGGCCTACGGGAGTTATTCTGATGGATTATTGTGTGGACAGGAGTCCTAACGAGGTGGATGGAAAGTACCTGACGCGTGGGCGCGAGTTGGTGGATACCTTGATTGCCAACAATTACAAATGGTTGGAACGTAGAAATAAGACGGTGTACGACAAGGCTTTGGAACGGATAGACAAGCTTTATGAGCAGTTGCAGGAGGCTCAAGAGAGTATTGCAACCGAATGTGCGGACGTGGCCGCCGAATTTGAGGATGAATTGGCTGCGGCAAAGGACGTTATCGATCAACAAAAATATGAGATCGACAGTTTATATGCCGGATGGCTGTTCACGGAAAGTTATACGGTCGATTATATCGGGACTTATAGGATTATAAGGCAAATCGAGAAAGATGCGGAGAAAGCTCAGGCTGAATTTGATGAGGCATCGGGCATTCATGCGGTACAGGCTGAGTATATAGGAAACGATTGTCAGATATTCTCACTCACCGGCGAACGTTTGGATGCTCTTCGTCGTGGTACGGTCTGCATCGTGAAGTTCCCAGACGGTAAGGTGCGGAAGGTCGTTTGTAAATAAGGCTGCTCCCGGTATTGGGCATAGGCGAGCCGGATTGGGCTTACGGAAGTCAAGCCGGTTGGTAAATAAGGAGGATACACTTGAATGGCAGAAGCCGTATGAAGGTATCCTCCTTCTTCATTCTCTCCCTACCAAGGTTTTTCCAAAAACACCTTTCATCTTTCAGGATGTATGGTAAATGGCTTTCATATAATGTGTTACGGAATGAAGGATAAGGAGTCCATCTTTCAGCTTCCTTTCATTGCGGAAGGCGGTAAAAAGTTCTCAGCCGAACGATAAATCATTCTCAGCCAAACGATTTTCCGTTCTCAGTCGAACGATTTATCGTTCGCCGCAGAACGAAATGAAGCATAGCTGAAGGATGTTTGGAACATCTTTCAGCTTGTAACTACAAGGTAATAAGAGACTTGTCATACAGCCTGAAAGATGAAAGGTGTTTTTGGGAAAACTCTGGTAGGGAGGAGAGAGGCTTTTGATGTCCATAAAAAAGAAATCCTGACCACCTCATCAAGAAGTGTTCAGGATTCTTTTTCTGTGCGCCTGATAGGCTTGAAGAAGATGAGATATTTTATATCGATGAGGATTATAACGGATTCAGTAGCTACGAATTTATTCCTGATGAAGAAATAGAAAGCATTTATGAGTATTGTAAGGAACATCAAGAACTGAAAAATGAGATAAAAGAATTTCATCGGTTAAGGCAAGTAAAAGATGTTCTTAGTATAACATTTGATATATCTTCTGTTGCTAAAACCTATAAAGAATAATCATATCAACAAACAATCCTGTTGATATGGTGATACAGGGTTTATTCCTCTTTCAGAGGAAAGCGGAGCAATCATTTCCGTTTACAAAGGCAAAGTAAGCACGGGGCTTTCTGTCGGCTTCAAGGTCAGGCGGCTATGCAGTTAGGGGAACAATCTCCACCCTCATTCTTCGGGTAGTATTCTTCCCCTAAACCTTGCTTCCGACCGCCCCATGCAAGAAAAGCCTTTGAAAACGGAAACGACCGCTCCGCCACCCTCCGACCGAAAGGGAAAAATAATATATGGGGAGTTAGGGTTGGGCAAGTACAGGAAATATAGCCACAGTTCTGCACACTCTGCAATGAGGGTACAGTGTGTTCATTTAGTCAAGTCGGTATAATGAAGATATTGATTATAGCAAGGAGGGTTATACCGCTATTTCCGTATATGTTCACCCGAACATGGCAAGGTATGTTTTGAGTAACTCAAAACCTTTCGGGAGTAACCCGAAAGTGTGTCCGCAGGAGCACAGCAAGATGTCTTTTCTGCCGCTCAAAAAGATTTGAGCAGCCCGAAAAGCCTTGCCGTCCATGCGGACAATCTCACCTCCAAAGTCGGTAGATTAATTTTTTAGGGAAAAAGATGGTTAGCTATAACCTATAAGCTAAATAAAAGTAGTACTTTTGCATATTGGGATATTATATATAATTTTGATTGTAAAAGACATATGAATACAATGCCATTAGAAGCTGATACACGGAATCTTATTGATACCGCTTTAACTAATTTAGGATGGAAGTTAAACGGAAAAGATAAGAATGTTTTCTTTGAGCAGCCCAAAACAGAAGCAGAACGCAAATCTCTCGGAGGCAAACGTCCTGATTATGTGTTGTACTCAAATGAGAGTGATAGACCATTAATTGTTATTGAGGCCAAAAAGAAAGGCACTCGCCTTGATGCAGCAATGGAGCAAGGCATTAGTTATGCCCGTGCAATTAATGCTCCACTTGTATTTGCTACAGATGGTGTCTTTTGTAAAGCATATCATACAGAAGCCAATAGAGTTCCTATTTTAAATGGGGAAGAAATAGACGAGTTTATCAGAGAAACTCTTGCGTTGCGGTATTTGACAACTTATGAGGTAAATACCGTAAGTCCCAAGGTTCAATATGATAGAAAAGAGCTAATCCGCATATTTGATGAAGCAAACAATATGTTACGAGGGGAAGGATTGCGTGCTGGTATCGAACGTTTTGGTGAGTTTGCAAATATACTATTTCTAAAACTGATTAGTGAAAGCGAACAAATCAAAAGAGAAAGTGGTATCAAAACGCTTTTTGATGCAACAGCATGTAGTTGGGATAGCATTAAAAATATTCCTTTTACAACTCGCATTGACTATATAAATAAAACGGTTTATGAAAAACTAAATTCATTATATAATACTGATATATTTACTCCCTTACAGATTCGAGATGCAAGTATCTTGAAAGAAATAATGGATAAGCTTGACCCACTAACGCTTACAGATGTGGATAGTGATGTAAAGGGAGATGCCTTTGAGTATTTTTTGAAAGCTTCAACTGCAACTAAAAATGACTTAGGAGAATATTTCACTCCACGCCACATTGTAAAAACAATGGTACGTTTGGTTAATCCCCAAATTGGGGAAACCATATATGACCCATTTTGTGGTACAGGTGGATTCTTAATAGAAAGTTTTCGCTATATATACAATAATATGGCGAGAACCGAAGCCAATATAAAGATGTTGCGGGAGCATACGGTTTATGGCAATGAAATTACTAATACTGCACGCATAACCAAAATGAATATGATTTTGGCAGGTGATGGGCATAGCAATATCAATATGCGTGATAGTTTGGCAAATCCTATAGACGGGAAAGCTACATATAGAGATAATGATGGAAGTGAGTATCATTACGGATATGATATAGTCCTTGCAAATATGCCTTATTCTCAAAAAACTAAACATGGAGAATTGTATGACTTGCCAAGTACAAATGGTGATAGTATTTGTGTACAACATTGTATGAAAGCAATAAATAGCACATCTCCTAATGGTAGAATGGCTTTGGTAGTTCCTGAAGGCTTTCTTTTTAGAAAGGATTTAACGAGAACACGTGAATACCTCTTGGAAAATTGCCAATTACAAAGTATTATTTCATTACCTCAGGGAGTATTCTTGCCATATACAGGTGTTAAAACAGATATTATATATGCAACCAAAGTAAATCAAAAGATAAAGAAATCAGAGAAGAAAAAAGAATTTTGGTACTTTGATGTCAAAAGTGACGGATATACTTTAGATAATCATCGTCGTAAATTAGATACGCCAAGTGATTTAGCTAAATATGAGGAGTTTCGTAAATTAGATGAGGATCAATCTACAGAAATGACTAATGTAGGATTTGAGATAATTCCATTGGATAAAGTGTGTAGCAATTCTTTTATATTGGCAGGAAACAGGTATCGAATCTCTCCAAATATTACTTCAAAATATGAAATTGTTGATTTTTCTGATATTGCAACAATAACAAGGGGAGTAAATTATCAAAGAGCGCAACAGACAACATATAAAACATCTAATATTATACTTCCCGCAGATAATATCACATTATCAGGAGAATTAGAGGTTATAAAAGAAATATATATAGATCAATCTATTATTCTTGCTCCAGAAAAACAATTAAGGCAAGGCGATATCTTTATATGTATGTCAAGTGGTAGTAAGGAGCATGTAGGAAAGGTTGCTTTTATTGATCAGGATACGAAGTATTATGCTGGAGGTTTTATGGGAATTATTAGAACAAGCACATCACGTTGCCTTCCACAATATCTATTTTTCTATTTGCTGAAATCTTTAAAATACAGAGAGGAGATTAAACTATTAACACAAGGTGCTAATATCAATAATATAAGTAGTACGATTAATTCCATAAAAATCCCATTGCCTTCTGTTGAAGTTCAACAAAAGATTGTTGACGAACTTGACGGATATAGAAAAATTATTTTCGGTGCTCAATCTATTGTGTCAAACTATGAGCCACATTTGCCAAAGTTTAAGACTGGTAATATTGTAAAGCTTTCAGATATTTGTGAGATAAATCGTTTTTCTGTAAATCCAGAACGAGAATACGGAGAAGAATCATTTACTTATATTGATATTTCTTCTGTTACTAGCGGTACAGGCAAAGTTGATACATCTCAAAAAATAAAAGGGAAGGATGCTCCTAGTAGAGCAAGACGAGGAATGAACAAGGGAGATATATTAATGTCAACCGTTCGTCCGAACCTAAAGGCTTTCAGTTATGTTGATTTTGACACTAAAGGCTTTGTTGCTTCAACAGGCTTTGCTGTTTTGACCCCCAAAAATGTGAACGGAAAGTATCTACTGTATGCGTTATTGGATGACTTTGTTGGTAACCAACTAAGCGATGCAATGAGTAAAGCAATGTATCCAAGCGTAAACAAATCCGATTTGGAAAATTTGGATATTATTTGTCCTTCTATTGAAGAACAAAATGAAGCAGTCATCCAAATTGAAAGAGAATTATCATTCATAAAGTCATCAGAAGAAATTGTTTCTATTTTCACAAAAAAAATAGAACAAAAAATTAACGAAGTTTGGGGTGAATGATTATGGTAGAAGAAATTGACTACACAGAAGTCCCATATTTGCAGGAAATATTGAATTATCTTCCAATCAATCCAGATGATGAAGAAGATATAAATAGCTATGTCAATAATGTAACTAATTTAATTGCCGTAAATTACAAATATGAGCAGTATCAATTTGCCTATTTTGGTGTTCATCTGCTTTATATGACTTACATTTATTGTACGGCATGGCAAATTAGTCAAATTATCCCTGACAGATATCAAGATGTAATTGTTTTTGCACGTCCATATAGTGGCAGAGAGAAAGACTTGAAGATAGAAGATGCTAATTCAATATTTGCATATAGTTTATTACCGGAAAAAGATATCGCAAAACTTTTTAAGATTATATGTTTGGATAAATCTCAAATTGCAAATGTTAGTGATTTAGTAGATGCACGTAACGATATGGCACATGCATCAGGAAAATTCAATATTCTTACAGAAGATGGTTATGATGCAAAAGTCAGTAGTATATTGTCTTCAATGAAAAATATTCATAAGTGTATGAATGAATCAATACGAAAATGGTATTCTGAAATCTTAATAAGTTTTTGTGCAGGAGAATTTTCAGATTATAAAGAAGCGCGAGATTTATTGACAGAATATATGATTCAGAGTTTTAAATTATCAGTAAATGAATTGTTAGTTTGTAATGAAATGAGTGTAAGTGGTTTAATAACTCAACATCGCGGATATCAAACCAAACTTAAGCATTTTAAGAAAACTATCGCAGATTATTGCCAAGAGATGGGATATATTTAATCATGTGTAAAAAACTTCAAATACATAATAGTACTGTAGAATTCCTTATATTTCAATTAGAAAGTAAAGAAGAAGGAATAGAGGTTTTATATCAAGACGAAACACTTTGGCTTACTCAAGATGCCATAGCTACATTATTTGATAAAGGGCGTTCAACAATTGCAGAACATTTGCAAAACATTTTTCAAAGCCTAGAATTACAAGAAGATTCAGTCTGTCGGAAATTCCGACGAACTGCTGCTGACGGAAAAAGTTATGCTACTAAATATTATAATTTAGATGCAGTCATTTCTGTCGGTTATAGAGCCAATTCTGTACGTGCTACCCAATTCCGGCAATGGTGCACTTATGTTCTCCGACAATTTGCCATACGCGGTTATGTGATTGACAAGAAACGAATGGAAAACGGAACATTCATCAATGAGGATTATTTCGAACATTTACTTGCGGAAATAAGAGAGATTCGATTGAGTGAACGCCGCTTTTATCAAAAGTTGACTGATATTTATGCAACAAGTATTGATTATAATCGAGATGCTCCAACAACTAGAATGTTTTTCAAGAAGGTGCAAAATAAAATGCACTATGCTGTTCATGGGCATATTGCAGCAGAACTGATTGTAGAACGAGCCAATGCAGAAAAAGAGCATATGGGACTTACTTCTTGGGAGAAAGCCCCTAACGGCAAGATTGTAAAAACAGATGTCTCAATAGCTAAGAACTATTTAAAAGAAACAGAATTGGAGTCAATGGGAAGAATAGTCAATGCTTTTCTTGATTTAGCGGAAGACAGAGCAAAGCGTCATATTCCTATGACTATGGAAGATTGGGCTGCTCGTATCGACAAGTTCTTGGATAGTGATGACAGACCCATACTAGTTGACATCGGTACAATATCTGCAGAACAAGCTAAGTTATATTGCAGAAACCGAGTTTGAGAAATATCGCATTATCCAAGATAAGTTGTTTCAATCAGATTTTGATCATTGGGGGACAAACAATTTGCTTGATTTTGATAAGGAAGAATAAATGCAAAGGTTATGGCTGTATTAAAAAAAATAATCATACCTTTGCAATCAAGAGTTATTTGACAGCATAGCACCGCAAACCGCTGAAATTAGCACGGTTTCCAACTCGTTACCGCTGTTTTTCAAATACTCCGTTAAATGTTTATTCCTCAAACAGTTGTATCAAACCGCTGAAAATCTAAAATAATAAATCTACAATATAGTCTACATGACTTGACGTCATGCCCTTTTTCTCAAATAAAAAAGCTATTCCTTTTATTTAAGTCTTAAGGTGCTGTAAATATGCTGTTGGGTTGCTGTTCAAAAAAAGAACCCCGAACCAATTAAGGAACGGGGTTTCATTGTCTTAATTAAACGGTCACGCTTCACAGCGGTACACTATCTTTAGAAAGTAGCTGCGGACAGTTCTTTAGATATACGTTCCACCGCTACCCTTATCTTATCGTATTGCTTTTGTCCGGCTGTTGTCACACCGGAAGTGTATTGCCTCATCAATGAAGCGTTGATGCCTGCCAACTCCGCAACCTTAGTAACATTCAGGAATGAGAAATAGTTGAAAAAGGATTGCATATCATATTTGTAGGAAAACTCCAGTTCCGGAACTTCCTTGCCCTCTTCTGCCTGCATTTCCTTTATTTCCTCATACGCTTTCATCATATCCTCTTTGGCGGATTCTGCCGTATCTCCATATCCAGCCAACCCGAAGCCGGGTAAATCTTCCTCAACAAAGCATGAGTAATACCCATCGCTCGCTTTTTCCATGATAACAGTTACTTTCATATCCATTTCTTTAAAATAGGAGTACGGCACTATTACCGTACCCCATTGCCTCAACAAAAACAATCTTTCAACCATGAAGCGCAAAAGGTTGGGGGATTACTCCCCCAAAAGAACCTTTCTTGCTTTACGTTCCATTCCGGTAGGTACTTCTTGTTTGCCATGCCTTGACAAAGCAAATTTGTTTTCCGTTTTAGGACTATACCAAATATCATGATTAGCCCCATGCCTAAGAACGTAACAACCTGCTGCGGTCAATTCCGCAAAAAACTGATTGTACTTCATAATGTAAAAGACCGTTTATTTATTAAGACAGTGCAAATATAGCGTTTTTGCTATAAACCACCAAATAAAAACATAACTATTTTGCTATATTCATAAAAACTCATATCTCCATTGGTACAAGGTTGGTCTACCTTTCACGGGGTGGGTCATGGTGGCCCAATCTTTCACGGATGGCGGTTTGGCCATCCGTTTTTTCATGGCAAACTCCCATCCTATCTAAGGGAGATTTCCTCTATTTGAATTTGACGAGATAGGCATCTGAAAGAATATCCCATTTCCCTATTGAAACGCCCAAAAAGGTAGATAGTTTGAATCTGTAGGCAATATGTAGGTAGGATATCTATAAATAAATCCTCTAAACTACTTTTAATTAGCAGATTAGAGGATTTGATTAGTGCGCCTGATAGGACTCGAACCTACACGCCGCGAAGCACCAGATCCTAAGTCTGGCGTGTCTACCAATTTCACCACAGGCGCGGTAAGACGGCTGCAAAGATAGAAAGATTTATCGGCTTGGCCAAATTATCGTTTCAGAAATTCTCGGGCGGCTTCTATCATCGTATCTTTGTTGCGTGCCAGGTCTTCTTGTGTGAGCGATACGCAAGTGTCCGGTTTGATACCGAACTCGATTTGGTTCATTCCGGCATCGTACATCGGACAGGCGGAGAAGCGGACAGACCATCCGTTGGGGAGTTCGGAAGAAAAGGGGAGACCGGAACCGCCGCCTGTGCGGTCGCCCATAATGGTGACCAAGGGGCATTCCTTCATATCGCGTACGAACGTATTGGTGGCACTATAACATGAACGGTTGGTCAGCACGACGACTTTCTTTTGCCAGCGTATGCCTTTCGACGGTTCGATGTATTCGGCTTCGGGGGACGAAAAATCATTGTGTCCCGTTCCGGTTTTATGGGCGATGTAGCCTACCAGTCGTTTTTCGTTGGTGAACCGTTCGGCCAATCGTTCGGCGTAGGTCAGCGTGCCGCCGGAATTGTTGCGTACGTCCACAATCAGTCCGTTGCACAAGCGCAGATAATACATGACTTCATCCAGATTGCCTTCACCGATGCCGGAGCTGAAGCTTCCATAATATATATAACCGATGTTGTCGTCGAGAATCTTGTAATACATGCCGGCGGCGATGCGGTAGTCCGTACCCAAATAAACTTGATGGATGCTGTCGTTGAAATTACTTGGGTAGTCCTCATGCCAGCTCCAGTAACGGCCAACGTCGGCTGCGGAATAGAGGTTGACGTGGCCGTCGCGAAGTTCGGACAGCATGTCGCACAAGACTTCGAATAGTTGGGCGGAAGTCATTCCGTCATGTACGCGCGGACGGTATTTGGCATATACCTCGTTCCATGGCAGACATCCTTCCTGCGCCTTGTAGTCGTGGAAACAGTATTGGGTGTCGATAATGCGCCAAAGCGTCTCGAAATTATTGACCGGCGTGTTGTCCGGCTCTTTTTCACGAATGCAACTCGGGCAGAAAAGCAGGGCGAGAATGGCGCAGAATATAAAAAAGATGTAATGTTTCATACCGATGGTGGGTTACAGGATAAATGGGCGGTGTTGCGGCTCTTTGCGTTTGACGAAGCTGAAATGCTTCACGTAGCCTATCATGAAACTATGGTTCCAGATATGGCTGCGCAGTCCGTTCACACGACTTTGGCGGATGTCGCACAAATAGCCGGCCCGGAACGTAAATCCCGCAATGGGAAAGTCCAATGTCAGGAAATGGCGCATGGACGGTGCGTTGCCCGGATAAGTAAAGCATACGTTGCGGTCGTAGTTGCCTAATGACATCTCATAGTAAGACTGTCCGTAGCGTGGGGAGAACATGGCTCCGACGAGCGGCAGGCTGGTTTGGTAGCGGGCGGTGAAAGGTACTTTGCGGATATGGAACGGGTAGACGGCCATCAAGGATGCGTCTATGTCGATGTCAGCCTTGGCCTGTACCGGATTGTTGGAATTACGGTTGTTGTAAATCGCTCCCAGTCCGGCATGGACTTCTCCTCCGGCCATCAGCCGCAACCGTCCGCCTACGACCCAGTTGTAATGCCAACCGATGGAATAATTTATCTTGCCCCCCAGTTCGTCGGAGTTTCCGGCCCGGTTGGAGGTATAACAAAAAAATCCGTCGAGGATACTTTGTGTCGTGATGCGTCCGTCTAACCAGTGGGTTTTACGTAAGGTCTCATGCAGAATGCTCAGGTGGGGCCCGGTATAAGTGGAGGGAGACAGGTAAGTCTCGTATAGGCTTGTGCGTCCCGCGCCGAAGAGTGTGGCGTGTGTCGTATAGCGGTTTTCCGGAAGGGGGGCGGCATCTTGGGCTTGGCATGGCCTGATGCCAAGAAATGTCCCTATGGCTAATAAGAAAATGAGTGCCCGCTTCCTGACGGAGCGGGACATTCGGAACGAAACGGTTGTATAGGCCGGTAAGAGGTGAGACATATTATTCGTCTTCAAAAAGTTTCATTTGCCCGGTAAGCTCATCCATGATGTCGCTTTGGCTTTTACCGGCATCCGGATCCAGATTCTCCTTTTCTGTGTCTTTTTCTTCCGTTTCTTCCGCCACTGCTTCTTCTGTTTCCGGTTCCGGGCGGCGTATGGGTTCCAGTTCGGTAATGGTTTCCGTATCGAACGTAGTGAGCCGTTTGCCTTTCGCTTTGAAACTCTTTACGCCGATGAAACTTTCTGCATCAATTTCCTGCGGGTCGCGGAAACTGTCGTGCCCGCCGAACGTGATTTGCAACCTTGGATAGGCTTCGTCCGTGAGCAAGACGAAGCGGCTGTCTTTGTTTTCTCCCATGAAACTTTGGGGCTTGGTACTCGGTTCGAACGCAAAACGCTTGACGTAGGGATAACTTTGCTGGTCGGCATCGTAGAGAACGGCACACCATATCTTGTCCGGTGAGAACTTTTCGATACGGAGTATGCCCGGTTCATAATGGTTGTTTACGTCGAAATTGGTTGTGTAGAACTCTCCGCTTTTCAGGATGACCAAAATCAGGTCTTCGCTGTGGAACTCACCCAGATATTCTCCCCGCTCATCGTAATTCAGGCGGTTGACATCATGGTCGAACCATACTTTGCGCCCGCCCAAGGTAGAACCGCCGTGGGATTTCAGGCCGATACGCTGTATCTCGTTTTTGCTTAAAATGTTACCCATACTTTGGCGACCTTTGATAGTCACAGTGCTGAAATCCTTTTCCACAAATATCTTTTTGAGTTTCAGGGCGGGTTTCAGGGTAATTTTGATGACCTCCGCTTCTCCGTTCGGATTGGCAGTGAAGTAGACGACGCGTGAAAAGGGTTTGCCTTGCGTCAGGTCGTATTCACGGTCGCGGGTGATGGACGTCACATTGAAACGTTTGATGTAGTAGAAACCGTCCTTGCCGTCCCGGTAGGCTACGTTGTAAATCGTCCGTTTGTCGTTGCGTTTGAACACTGCGGCATGGATGATTTCGGCTTTTTTCTTTTCCGCCTTGCTTCTTTCCGTTTCGCCCACGAACGTTTTGTCGCTGATACGGATGACTTTATAAGTTCCGTCGCGGTAGAAAATGATGGCATCGTCGAGGTCGGAACAGTTGGCAATGAATTCGTCCTTTTTGAGCGATGTGCCGATAAAGCCCTCTTCGCGGTTGATGTACAGTTTCTCGTTGGCTTCCACCACCTTGGTAGCTACGATCGTATCGAAATTGCGCAGTTCGGTATGACGCGGATGCTCATCGCCGTATTTGGCTTTCAGCATACGGAACCAGTTGCAGGTGACTTCTACCATGTTGTCCAAGTCGCGGTCGATGCGTGCAATCTCATCTTTCATCCGGGCGATGGCGTCGTTGGCCTTGTCTTTATTGAATTTCAGGATTCGGGCCATTTTGATGTCCATCAGTTTGAGGATATCGTCTTGGGTCACTTCCCTTATCATCTGCGGATAGAAAGGCGTGAGCCGTTCGTCGATGTGTGCGCAGGCCGCGTCCATATCTTTGGCCTGTTCGAAGTTGCGGTCTTTGTAAATCCGCTCTTCGATGAATATCTTTTCGAGCGAGGCGAAATGCAGGCTTTCTTGAAGCTCTCCTTTCCGGATGAGCAATTCCTTGCGGAGCAGTCCGAGCGTGTTGTCCACTGAGCGTTTCAGCACTTCGCTGACGGTCAGGAAGCAAGGCTTCTTGTCGTCGATGACACAGCAGTTGGGCGAGATACTGACTTCGCAGTCGGTAAAGGCATAGAGGGCATCCAATGCCTTGTCCGAACTTACGCCCGGCGTCAGGTGCACTAAGATTTCCACTTCGGCAGCCGTGTTGTCCTCTACCTTGCGTACTTTGATTTTGCCTTTTTCGATGGCTTTCAGGATGGAGTCGATCAGGGTTGTAGTAGTCTTTCCGTAAGGAATCTCACGGATGGCCAGCGTCTTGTTGTCTATCTTGGTGATTTTGGCACGTACTTTCACTACGCCCCCTCGTCCGCCGTCGTTATACTTGCTTACGTCGATACTTCCTCCAGTCAGGAAATCCGGATAAAGTTGAAACGGTTCGTCATGCAGGTAGTTTACGGCGGCATCGCATATCTCGTTTAAATTGTGCGGCAGGATTTTGGAAGACAAACCTACGGCAATGCCTTCCACGCCTTGAGCCAACAGCAGCGGGAACTTGACCGGGAGCGTCACCGGTTCCTTGTTCCGGCCATCGTATGAAAGTTTCCATTCCGTGGTTTTGGGGTTGAACACCACATCGAGGGCGAATTTGGAGAGCCGGGCCTCGATATAACGTGGGGCAGCCGCCGAGTCGCCGGTAAGGATGTTGCCCCAGTTTCCTTGGCAGTCTATGAGCAAATCCTTCTGTCCCAACTGTACCAAGGCATCCCCGATGGAAGCGTCTCCGTGCGGATGGAATTGCATGGTATGTCCCACGATGTTGGCCACCTTGTTGTAGCGCCCGTCGTCCATACGCTTCATGGAGTGCAGGATGCGGCGTTGTACCGGTTTGAAACCGTCATTGATGTGGGGCACGGCCCGTTCGAGAATCACGTAAGAGGCATAATCCAGAAACCAATTCTGATACATTCCGCTCAGGTGGTGCGTGATGCTGTCGTGAGGACTTGTTTCCGGTTGGTAATTGGAGTGTGCGTCATTTTCCTCTTCCGGGCTTCCCGTAGTCAGGTCTGTCAACTCGTCTTTGTCTTCGCTCATATTTATGTCGATTATATATCTATTTTAACGCAAAAATAACATTTTAATGAAAAAAAAGGCGTACTTTTGCGAAAGATTTATCAATATTTTACGAATAGAGTATGGCTCAGGAAGATGTATTCAAGAAAATAGTGTCACATTGTAAGGAATACGGTTTCGTGTTTCCTTCAAGCGACATCTATGACGGATTGGGTGCCGTGTATGATTACGGTCAGAACGGTGTGGAGTTGAAAAATAACATCAAGCAATATTGGTGGCAGAGCATGGTGTTGCTGCACGAGAACATCGTAGGTATCGATGCCGCCATCTTCATGCACCCTACGACGTGGAAGGCCAGCGGACACGTGGACGCGTTCAACGACCCTTTGATTGACAACCGCGACAGCAAGAAGCGTTATCGTGCAGATGTATTGATTGAAGACCAGATTGCCAAGTACGAGGAAAAGATAAACAAAGAAATAGCCAAGGCGGCCAAGAAGTTCGGGGATAGCTTTGATGAGCAGAAGTTCCGCGAAACCAATCCCCGCGTGTTGGAACATCAGCAGAAACGCGATGCGTTGCACCAGCGTTACAGTGATGCGATGAATGCGAGCGACCTGAATGAACTGAAACAGATCATATTGGATGAGGGTATCGTGTGCCCCATCAGCGGCACGCACAACTGGACCGACGTCCGCCAGTTCAATTTGATGTTCAAGACCGAGGTTGGTTCTACGGCTGAAGGTTCTTCCACTATTTACCTGCGTCCGGAAACCGCCCAAGGCATCTTCGTGAACTACCTGAACGTGCAGAAGACGGGGCGTATGAAACTGCCTTTCGGTATCGCACAGATCGGCAAGGCGTTCCGCAACGAAATCGTGGCCCGTCAGTTTATTTTCCGTATGCGCGAGTTCGAGCAAATGGAGATGCAGTACTTCGTGAAGCCCGGCACGGAGCTTCAATGGTTCGAGACGTGGAAGAAGACCCGTATGGCTTGGCATCAGGCATTGGGTTTCGGAGCGGAAAACTACCGTTTCCACGACCATGAGAAACTGGCGCACTATGCCAATGCGGCCAGTGACATCGAGTTCCACATGCCTTTCGGTTTCAAGGAAGTGGAAGGTATCCATAGCCGTACGAATTTTGATTTGAGCCAACATGCCAAGTATTCGGGCAAGAAGATAGAATATTTCGACCCCGAAACGAACGAAAGCTATACGCCGTACGTCATCGAGACCTCTATCGGAGTGGACCGTATGTTCCTTTCCATCATGTGCCACAGCTATGAGGAAGAGAAACTGGAAAACGGGGAAACTCGCGTGGTACTCAAATTACCGGAGGCATTGGCACCGGTAAAACTGGCCGTCATGCCGTTGGTAAAGAAAGACGGTCTGCCGGAGAAAGCGCACGAAATCATCAGCAACCTGCGTTTCCATTTCAACTGCAAATACGATGAGAAGGATTCTATCGGCAAGCGTTACCGCCGTCAGGATGCCATCGGTACGCCGTATTGCGTGACAGTGGATTACGATACGTTGAAAGACAATACCGTGACGTTGCGTCACCGCGACACGATGGAGCAGAAGCGGGTGAACATTGCCGACTTGCAAGGTATCATCGAAGACCGTGTGAGCATCACTTCGTTGCTGAAAAAGATTATGTAACCCTGCCTAAAAAAGACAGACATTAATGAAAAAAGGTTTATTGTATCTGGCAGTCGTCATCTTCTCCGTGTGTACCTTGGGGGCTTGCAAGGAGGAAGACGATACGTATGATGCTTATGCGAATTGGCCTGCCCGTAATGCCGAGTATTTTGCTCAAATCGCTGCCGAAGCCCGTGATTCCATTGCCCGGGCAAAGGGACAGTATGGCGAACGTTGGGAAGAACATTGCAACTGGCGCATGTTCAAATCGACGACCAAGTCGCAGAATGCGGCCGGGGCGTTGACCGATTCGATTTGTGTATATATTGAACAGCGGGGTGCGGGGACGGAAAGTCCGACATGGTCCGACACGGTCCGTGTCAATTACCGGGGCTATCTGATGCCTACCCAAAATATGGTAAACGGAGAATGGGTGGAAGAGCGTAAGGTGTTCTCCCAGTCTTTCATGGGTGAACTGGACAATCAGATTGCCGTGCCGGCCAAGATGGGAGTATCGAGTGCCGTAGCCGGATTTGCCACGGCTTTGCAATACATGCACAAAGGTGATGTCTGGTGGGTATATATACCGTCTGAACTGGCTTACGGAAGTCAGTCTACAGGTTCGGTGCTGCCTTATTCCACGTTAACGTTTTATGCCAATCTGGTAGAGTATTACGAACCGGGAGAGGACGTTCCGGACTGGAAATAGAAAGTATGTTGAAATATATAATCCTTATAAACGAATGACACAGCAGATAAGATAAACCAAATTCTTCCTCTATTGTGTCATTCGTTTTTTTCAAATCAAAGTCCCTTGTTCACCAATAGGTAGTGTACTAATGCCCAGTCTTGATCATTGGCATATTCGTCATAGAATTGTGCTTTTATTCCGTTTACTTCGTGTGGATAAACATAGGCACAGGAGGCTTTGCCATCTTCGAAGAATAGACAGAGGTTGTTACGGACTATTTCTTCTGCACGTTGTTGATAAGCAGCCTTCCCCGTGCATTGGGCATAAAGATGAAAGACTTCGGCCGTAATCGTACTCCAATAGTGCGGCATCGTATCGCCAAAGAGTTCCCGTTTGCCGAACCAGTAACCATCCCAATGGCGAATGCTGATGTCATGGAGATAATAGCTAGGTTGACAACCGTTAAAGGCTTCCAATACTGGTAATTGTCGTTGGGCTTCGTCGAAGTATTTTCGGATACCTGTTTCAATGTATAGTTGTAGGAGGAATTGTAGGGCGGGAGCCACAATGCTTTGTTCGTAGTTCACTTCATGTTTAGGGTAATTCATTCCGTTTTTAACGAAGACATCGCCGCTTTTGATAAATTCGTCTTTAAGATGCTCATACTCATTTGTCATACCGGCTTTTTTCAGTGATTGCAGTCCCAGACACACCGGAATATTAATGGCATAAAAACCGTAACCGAACTGCCGGAACATGGAACATAAGGTTTGGTAGCCATCGATAGCATATTGTTTATTGCCTGTCACTTTATACATTTGGAAATATAGTTCGGCTACCCACATGTAATTGTATCCCCTGTTCCGTCCTTTTTGGTCAACACTGGAATAGGTCGTATAATCTTCCGTTTGTAGGCGTTCACGAACAAAATGGACATATTTTAGAAGTGATTCTTTCAGTTCGGGTTTATGGGTTAACAAGTATTGTTTTGCCAATAAAATACCCATTCCGAGGCGTTCTGCTCCTTCATCGCGGTCTACCGGGTTGCAGTTCGGAGTGTCATTCTTATAAATACGGTTAGCTTCGTTATCGTATACCATATAAGCACCGTATCGCATATCGTTTGTATCGTTCATTTGCTGGTGCGTACGGATGAACTCCGTGCGTTTCTCTATTAATTTATCGAAAGAAGAATGTACCAGACAGTCGGCATGCGTACGTCGGCCATTGTTGTACAGGATTTCAAAGCGGACTTCCCCCGGTTGTTCCATGATGGCTTCTGCCTTCCAGACACGGCCTTTTTGTTTTATCTTTATGGGTTTACCGTTTTTCAGAAGTTTGACATCTTTCAGTGGATACTGGCTACGGAGTTCGATTTCGGCTTTTTCTCCTTTTTCAAACATGTATTTGTTGCATGACATCCATACACTTCCTTGCTGAAGCAATTTGTTTTTAAAATCTTCATTTCCGAGATGTGGAAAGAGAGACCATTGGATGGAATAGGAACTTCCGGATTGAAGTAACGTATCAGGTAAATTGAGTGCTATGACTCCACGAGTATGAGAGTTTCCTTTATCTATGCCTCGTTCCAAGATATCGTAACTTTTGATACTTCCTTCGGTTAATACCAGTCCGAGATGTGGCGCTGTACCACCCATGCGCAGCGCATTGACGTATGCTGCACTTTCACCGTCCCAAATATGGGCATGGGTACGTGAATGAATACAAGTCGTTGCATCGGGGTAATTGTCGTTAAAAGGAGTATAGATACCGATATCGCTGATTCGTGTACATGTCTGGCCGGTATTGGTAAAGGTGTAACGCTCGGTTAATCGGTCATGGTCCAGTGAACGTTTCACATCTATTCGTATGTTTCCCACCCGATAGACCTGTGTTTGCTCAAAAGAGGATATTTTTTTATCCCACGGAGTATAAGATGTGGGAGATGTGGAAACAGGCTTTTTCCATTCGTATTTTACTTTTTTATTTTCACTCTCAAGGGTGAGATATCCCAGCCCCCAACCGTATTTTTCGGTTATCCAAGGATATTGGCTACCATCCGTTTGGAGTATCCAATTCATA
Organism: Paraprevotella clara YIT 11840; assembly: GCF_000233955.1. GTDB lineage: Bacteria > Bacteroidota > Bacteroidia > Bacteroidales > Bacteroidaceae > Paraprevotella > Paraprevotella clara. The sequence continues at coordinate 79,971 of NZ_JH376581.1, read as the reverse complement.
TTTTGAGGATCGTGGTCGAGGATAAGCTGGTTTATAGCGCCTGTTTGGGTATTGATTTTGATATGAATACCGTGTTCGTCAGCTTGGACGGAAGGATTGACTGACAGTACACATAAAACGACTGCCATGTATGGCTTATAAAAATATTTGTTCATCATGCTTATGTTTTGTTAAAAATGAATGGAGAGTGTGTTATAGACACACTCTCTTTGTCCTATTTGGATAGGATTTATTCTACGGGCATACCGTATGCGGTGAGCTCATAGACACCATCGGCCCAGGTGGCCGGATTATTGTTATGCACATTGATGATTCTCAGTACCGTTAACCTGAGGTATCTGTAAGCCGACGAGTCCGTGACAGGGAGTATCTGGAAACCTACTTGCCAGTTGTCCGTTCCGTCTACCAAGGTTTGAAAGTGTTCGCCGTCCACACTCCCTTCGATCGTGTATTTATATGCCGTTTCCGAGCCGTTGACCAATTTGGTTGACAAGTTGAGCTCCGATATCTTGGCCTTTTTTTGCATATCTATGGTCAGGACATACGGGTACGTACTGTTCTGGAAGTAAACGGAAGAATTCATGTCGGCTCCGTCCGTGATGCAGGATGCCGTATGAGGATTGGCACCAACCGTGGTGGTAGAGACCAGTGCGTTAAGCGTAAGGTTCCTGCCGTTTTGTACGGGGACAATGCCGTATGAGTCATGAAATTCGATATAACGGTAATAATCCATGGAAGCATAGCCTTTGTTGAATTTGGCTACGGATATTCTCGGGAAATTCCCGTCCGGGTCTTTATGGTGGTACTGGGCGCCCCAATGGTAGCTCCACACGCCGAATGTTTCGTGGTTTGTGCCTCTTCTTTGGATATTGTTGAACTGTGCCCCGAAAGTAGAGTTGTTACCGATTTCCCGTAATGAAGTCCATACCCCACCCAAATTTTCCGCCGAGGCATACATGGCCTGGCTGGGATACCATCCGGACGCTTTGGAACTGAAGAAATAGTATTCTCCGTCTTTTTTGATGATGGATGGGGTCTCGCGATGTTGCCCTTTACATATCGTATTGACCAGTTCTACCGGTTTGGTCCATGTCTCGTCCAGTTTGTAGATGTGGATATCGCTGTTCATATTGGTGGCAGACAAGAGGTATCCGCTACCGTCGTCATCCACGAATAACGATTGGTCTCTGGAATCGTAACCTAAAGGTCGTTCCATCGTACCGACCTCGATACCGCCTTTCGGGGTTATCTGCGCCAAGAATATTTTAGCTGCGGTATATCCGCCTTGATCTTCATAATGGGCGGACAATACGACTTTACGGGTCTTTTCGTTGTAACGGAATCCTATACCCTCGAAATTTACATTGGGATAGAAAGCTATCTCGCGTGGACTGTTCCAACTTCCTTCCTTTCCTGTTGTGGAATAAGATTCTGACAGCAACCAACCGTCTTTTTCCTGTCCATCTACAGTTTTTTTCTTCCGTTCCAGCCGGTAAGAGAAATAAAGGTCTCCTATTTTCATCCCGGAGATGCCACCTTCTCTATTTTTCAGATATTGACCGTTGCGGTTGTCGTACACGTCGCAATCTTGTGAAGGGCTGAAAGGCATGGCCGACTGCGATTCCGATGTGGCTATCTTTCGACCCTCTTTGTAGCCTTCTACATGATAGGTATAATTTTCCCCTAAAGACAACCCGTAATCATCGTAGGTGTCTCCCCGGGTCTCCCCAATCAAGGTTCCGTTTCGAAATATTTTGTACACGTCTGCGTCATTTCTTTGCATCCAGTTGATTTTTACGTTCTTCACTTCGTTTTCGCCGATTAACTTGAATGGGGTGGCAGTGACGGCCCATGTACTGATGGCAAAATCTGCCGAGACTATTTTACTGGCGCCTTCCGCATTGTAAGCAATGGCGTTGACTCTTGTCGTTTTGTCGATCGTGAACGGAGCAATATATTTATGGCTGTTTTTGTCCGGTTGGCTGCCATCGAGCGTATAGTAAATTTCGGCAGAAGGGTCCTTGTGTTTTAATTCTACGGTTTGGCTATCCCACGAACCGCCGTCCCAGGAAATGATGGGTGTTTCTAAGTTGGCACTGATTTGCTCTACGGAAATCAGGCTGATATTGCCGTTTTCCCATTCTTTTCCGCCTATCTTGTTACTTTCGTAGGTGAAAGTTGTGGGGTGCGTCAATTTCAGATCGTGAGTTACCCATACGGCTGGGTGTATCTTGTCTTCGGATACGTTGGTAGACAGTTGCTGGGTGTTGACAATCTTTTGATCTACTCTGAGATAACTGGTGAAGTTTAATTTGATAATCGGAACGTGTGCGACTCTGATTCTGTATACTCCCGGTTGTAAGGTCAGTTTGTAGGTCAGTCCTTCGTCTTTATCTTTACCGTCGCTGAGGAATGAGGTTGCCCAGTCATCCCCATTTCCGGCTGTGACATATACCTTCTGGTCCTCATATTGTTCGCGTTCCACATATCCCCATTGGTCAGTGCCCGAATGGAATTTACGGTCCGGGGCGTCATTCAGTAAAGCCTCGCCACGCAGGGACTTGGCAGCTTCGAATATTTGGGAGGAATGAGGGGCGACACGGCCTGCGTCGATAAGGTAAACCAAGTTCTCCGGCAAAGTCCATACGGCGGCAGTTACTGGTATTTTTGTACCTTTTCGGTCTGCTTCGCCTTTTACGACCGTCTTGTCGAATGGGGTATTGAACTGGTTCTTATTGGTTTTGTCCCATTTTACCGGCAGGCTGTCCGAACCGAGTTGAATGCTCGATGGCAATGCGGGAAGTTGGTTGACCACAGTACCTATGACCACGGTTTCTCCCTTGGTGTCATCGGGGGAGGCCATGCCCTGTAAAGGGGGACATAACAGGAACGTTACTATAATATAGTTCCTCATCCATGATTTTTTGAGTGTCATTTGATAAATATTTAACGGTTTGTAATTTGATTGCTTGTCTCTTTAAAGAAAGTAAGTGCGAGGCCGTCACGGATACGCACTTAACAACATTAACCTAATTTCAAGTGTTTTTATTGAATAGTTTAAGATGCCCTGTATGAATATTTGTCTGAATCGAAGTAAACTCCGAAATAGTGAGGTTCTCCGTTTTCCGTGAGGTATAAAGGAGTTCCTTCGAAAGTATTATTGCCCGAAACAGAGATGAACTTCTGGTCCTGCATGCTTTGTATGCGATAGAATCCGTCTGCTTGTCGGATGAATTTCCACTTTTGACTGTTGCCGTCTGTAGCTTCGGCATTCAGGCGTAAGGAACCGAACGTGTTGGTCAGGAGCTTGCCGCTTTTGGTGTCTTTTAACTTATACACGTCCGGACTTTCGGTTTGCAAGAATACAAAGTTCAGGTTGATTTCGTCGTTGTCGTCAGCGAGGGTGAAACCGTTCGCAGGTTTGGACACGAGCCGGTCTGCCTGTTGTTCCAATAAGGCGTAAGTGTTTCCCGGCACGATTTCCGCAGCTTGTTTATAGCGGTACATTTTGTCGAAGATACTCAAGTCCCATTGGTCGTACCAGCGGACGACAGGATAACCCGAACGCATGCTGACCGGTAACCAGACATGAGTGGAATGTTCCACATCGTTGGGATTCCAACGGTCGCCCATATAGATGAATGCATCTTTTTTGCCTTCCAACTGGAAGACGTAACACGGTTGCGTACGGTAACTTATTTGTTTCATCTTGTCGATGGCAAAATTGCCGTTGCGTTGCCATTCGCCCATGAGGTTGTCCGTGTAGGCGCGCCGTCCCGGGTTGGGAGCCCAGCCGGTGCAACCCGAAAACAGACCGAAATACCGGTTGTTCCATTTGAAGACGGCTGCCGCTTCGCATTTCTGCCCTTTCAACACTTGCTGATTTGTGCCTTCCGGCTCCAGATAGTCTTCACGCAGGAGGGCGATGTTCGTGTTGGTGTTCATTTCGGTGGAACAGATATGGTAAGCTTTTCCGTCGCTGTCCACGAATAATGTTTGGTCGCGCGATTCGTTTCCGTTCGGTCTGAACGTCTTGTAGAGCGTGTAAGGACCGGTGATTCGGTCGCTCGTGGCTACGCATACCCGTGCGGCACCATAGTCGCTGCTCGATTTTTCCCAATGGCTCCACATCACCCACTTTTGGGTCTTCGGGTTGTATATGACTTTCGGGCGTTCAAAGAGGCGGCCTTGTGAGATGTCGTTCAAGTCTTCACGGGGTTGGCCGTCGGTTTTCAATGCCAGTCCGATACGTTTCCAGTTGTAGAGGTCTGTGGAAGAATAGCAACTGACACCGTTCGATTCGAATTTCGTACGATCCTCGCCAAACCAATAGTATGTGCCATTGTGGAACACTACGCAGCCTCCGTGGGCATTGATGGGGGCGTTTTCAGTGTCGTTCCATACTTCGCCCGGATGGAATTGGGCAAGTTGTGCCGGACAGTGGGTATGCCATGTCCACAAACCTACGATGAACAAAAACAGTTTCTTCATGCTTCGTTTGCAGGTTAGTTGATATTTACCGTAATTTCAGGAGATGCCGGAGCGTATGCCCCGGTGGTATCGAATGTGAAGTATTCCACCTTGGCATTATGGTTGATGAAGCCGATTTTGGGGGTATATTGGCGTGATACTCCGGTCAGTTTTACGTTGTCTATCTCGAACGGGCTTCTGTGTTCGCCCCATTTTCCGGATTCGGTCTGGAAGACGACACGGATTTGACGGCAATCGGGAGAGGTGGTATAGTCCAAAGAGTAAGTCTCCCATGAATCGCTGGCAATTTCCACCTTGGTTCTTTTCTCACGGTCTTGCATTTCTTCAATAAACATAGTGGCGGCTAAGGTTCCCTCTTTTTCCCGGATTCCGCCTTTGGCCAGTGCCGTGAGCGTGTAGGTTTCATTCGGCGCCACGTCGACAATTTGGTTGATATTGCCGTTGCCCCAACCGTTGGCCCACATATAGGGTACGATTTTGGCGATGTGATTGTCCACGTCGACCGTGTTGTCTATTTCTTCCGGGAGGATAAACTGTTGGCTGCACCAATAGTCGTGTATGTCTATATACCAGCCTTCTATGCTTTTGGCCACGTCTTCTGCATTTTTAATACCGAAAACTTCGAATTCCCCTTCGAATCCCGGATTCTTCAGCAGGTTTTCCTTTAGTTCTCCATTGCCGGTGGCAAAGTCGGGTTGCAATCCGTAGTCGTGCAGACGTACTGTGTCCACGGCTATGCCGTCGCGATAGAAGAACGCGCGGTTGTCCGGCATTACGGCAATTCTATAGGTATGTGCTTTGCCATCGTTGTTGTAGAATTTGCCTCGTCCTCCGGTTACGTTGGTCGACGGGTTTGTGAAACCGTCCGCTTTGGAAGTAGAATGGAATAAACCGAAAGCGGTGGAAGAGACATAACTTTTAAAGCCGTTGCCTTGGGAATCGATGGCGAAAGGATAAAATTCATCTCCATCCGTAGGTGTCGCCACCTTGAATTCTATCGTGTATCCGTCGGCAGACGGATTGAATGCTTTTTCAAAATTTTCCTCTTCGCCTCCTTGGTAGGTGGGAGTGGCGGATAAGTCTTTGACAGGGAGTGCTTTTCCGGCTCCTTTGACAGCGACATAATAACGGGTGTCACCGCTGCGAAGGATTACCTTCCCTGTGGTTTGTTGTTTGGAACTTATCAGTTTCACGGTCACTGTACCCTTGCTGTTAGGAGAAAGTTCGCGGGGAGAAACCTCAAATCCGTTTGTTGCAGAAATCAGGATGGGTTCGTCCGAACGCAGATTTCTGGAATCTACGGTGAACGACGCAGTCTCTCCATATCCGTGAATGGCGATTTCCGACGGGGCGGCTGTGGCGTTCTTTTTCGACTTGGCATTGAGCGTAAGCGGGCAGTACACCATGGTCATTCCCACTACAGCAGCTATGACTTTTACATAATTTCTTTTCATATTCTATTTTTTTTAATCATACATATACAACATCTGGTAAAGCATTATTCTGAAAACATCTTTTATACCTGGCAAAACTTTACCTGTTTCTTTCACTCTTGCTTTTTTCTGATGCAAAATTCATAAAAAATAAAATGAGTAAGGGACGATTTTTATTCAGATTAGGACAAAATTCAATCTAATATCGTCTGAGGAAGATTATAGTTCAATAAAGGCAAAAATGGTTCACTTATGTGGGGTGAAAACCGTGTTCCTCATAGTCGAAAATCAGTTGCCGCAGATTGAAAAATCGTTTGGCTGAGAACGAAAAATCGTTTGGCGCAGAAAATAAAAGGAGAAAAAAGAACTGTGAAAGACAGCATATAGCTATATTTTATTATTTTTGCATGCGAAAAAACAGATTGATTAGACACCATGAAAAAAAGGAGTGTGGTTTTTCTCATTTCGTTTTTACTGTATACGGCTTGGGCTTGCGGGAGTTTATTGGATAAGATTTCAGTGAAACCGTTTCCTTTGTTGGGACAGTTGCCTTCCAATAAGGTGTATTGTATGTATCAGGACCAGGAAGGAGTACTTTGGTTGGGCACTACCGACGGGTTGTGTCGCTACGATGGCTACGGGCTTCATGTCTTTCGCTCTTCTCCAATGTATCCTACACTTTTGCCTCATAACGACATCCGGGAAATTACCGAGACACGGGATGGAAAATTACTCATCGGTACGCAGAAAGGAATGTGTGCGTGGGATAAGAGGACCAATCGGTTCATTTCTTTTACGGATTCTTTGTTGACGAATTATGAAATACGCTCCATCGTGACCGACGATGAGGGGTATATCTGGGTCGGTTCATATAAGAAATTGGTACGGCTTAGTCCGGATTTGTCTGAGGTCAAGTCTTACGATTCAAGCCTTCCCGTGACCAGCGTGAACATGGTGTATAAAGATGAGGCCGGTACGGTTTGGGCCGGTTTCTGGCAAAGCGGGTTGTACCGTTATAACCGGACGACGGATCGTTTCGAGCGTATGCCCCGATTGGGGTTATACGACAATCCTTTTCGTATGTTGCAAGACAGGCAAGGAAGGTATTGGCTTTCTACATGGGGAGAAGGACTGTTCAGGATGGAGGTGGACGACAAGAATGCCATTCATTATGTCAGCGAGTCTCTGTCGGGCGAGAACGAAGACGAGGTTCAGAATTTGAAGTATGCTTTTTGTTTGTTCGAAGACAGTCACTGGGGATATTTGTGGATGCTCGGTTATTATGGTTTGACCATCGCCCGGATTGAAAACGGGCATTTGGTAGCTATACCGTCGGACAAGTTGGCCACCCAGACGAATAATCTGTTTAATCGGATTTGTGCCGATAGAGAGGGGAATATTTGGATTTCTGCAGCCGGGGACGGAGCTTATCAGTTGATTGTCAATGACAGCCGAATCTCTAATTACTCTTTGCCTGTATGGCAAGACAAAACGGGAAGGCTTAGTCCTATCGTCCGGGGGATATTCAAGAATAACGCGGAGCTGTTTTGGATTAATTACGACCGTATCGGTTTGGGGTGGTATACCCCTAGCGATAATTCTCTGTTCTTTTGCCGTGACCTGGAGTCTACGGATGATTTAGGGGATTTGGGAGATATTTCTACGTTCTTTTCACCTTCTTCGCAGAAAGAAGAGGTTTGGGTGGGAGCTAAATTTGCACCTAAAATTTATGTATTTTTAACACAGAGGGGGGGGGTAAAATTGCCCACTCTAAAGAAGGTTCTAGATCTTAAAAGTATAGGTGCGGGAGTTCCTTTATCAATTAAAGAGGATTCGCTTGGGAATATATGGGTTGCGACGGATTATGGTCTCGTGGTTTGTCGTACAGACCGCGATAAATTGGCCGTAATAAAAGTGGATATCCATGATATTTCATCCATGGAGATTGATACGCGAGGAGCTATTTGGCTGGGGACCCACGGGCACGGACTTTATCGGATTGTTCCGGAATATCGTCGGGGCGAGGTCGTGAAATATACGGTTATGCATTTTAATGCGCATAACAGCACATTGCTTTCAGATAATATAGAGACCCTTTGTTCCGATGTGCACCGTCGGAAAATATGGATTGGCACGACGGAGGGATATGTGCAGGCTTGGGATATAGCGACGAACAAGGCGAAAGATTATTCTCCATTATTTTATAGTTATATCAATGCTTCTATTTACGACATTATTACGGGTAAAGAGGGGCATATATGGGTCTCTACGGCTAAAAATGTGATAGAATTCAGTCCGGATAATGAGGTGATAAAGTCATACGCCGGACTGGACGATACCGGAATACATTCTTTTGAGCGGAATGCCTGTTTCTATTATGATGGTGTCTATTATTATGGTAGAGACGGAGGAATTACCGGTTTCAAGGGGACGTCTGATTTGGCAGGAAAGGCACAGGCTGTGGATGTGGATATCACGGATGTGAGGGTTTCAGGAAAATCAATCTTGGACGGAGGCTTTTCTGAAGAGGGATTGTTGGATATACAGTCGCGGAAACTTGTATTGGGGGCGGACGCTCATGATATTGAAATTGATTTTTCGACTTTGAACTATTCTTCTCCCAGGCAAGTACTGTATGCCTATCGGATTAAGGGCGTAAACAACGACTGGGTATATACCGGAAATAATCTGCCTCGTGCCTATTATAACAAATTGCCCAAGGGAGAGAGTATATTGGAACTGCGTGCCACGGACAGTGAAGGGAGGTGGAGTGCGAAGACGGTTTCCTATTTGATAGAACGTAAACCGGCTTTTTATGAGACGTGGTGGGCGTATGTGGTATATGTGTTCCTTTGCGGGATACTTGCATATTGTTGTTACCGATGGGCAGTCTACCGTGTCAGGTTGCGCAACGAATTGAAGATTATTCAAATAGAAAAGGAAAAGAGCGAGGAACTGACACAGGCTAAGTTACGCTATTTCACAAATATATCTCATGATTTCCTTACGCCCATCACAATCATATCCTGTTTGATTGACGATATGGTCATGACGTATAAAAACAGAATTCCCCAGTTGGATAAAATGAGAAGCAGCCTGCGCCAATTGAAACATTTGATTCAGCAAGTGCTTGACTTCCGAAAGATTGAGAATGGGAAAATGAGCCTTCAGGTGTCCGAGGGAGATATTTCAGTCTTTATAGAAGATTTATGCCGGATGAACTTTTCCGTGCTGATGGACAAGAAGCATATCTCTTTTGCCGTTGTGGCGGAGAAGCCCCATATTTCGGCTTGCTTTGACCGGGATATACTGGAGAAAGTTTTGTATAATTTGTTGTTTAATGCTTATAAATATACGAATGAAGGCGGTGAAATCACTGTTTCTCTTTCTGTGGTGGAAAATGACGGTGTACGTTCAGCATTGATTCGGGTCAAAGATACCGGTGTGGGCATTCCTCTTGAAAAACAGCCTTTTGTATTCAATCGTTTTTATACTGCTACGACGGACACGGCGGCAGAAGCAAACGGGATAGGGCTGTCTCTGGTAAAAGAGTTGCTTGAGATTCATCACGGACGGATTGCATTGGAGAGTACGGTCGGTAAGGGGACTGAATTTTCAGTTCTTTTGCCGATGGAGAAATCTGCTTATTTGCCGGAAGAATTTGCTCCTCAGGAAGATATGTCGGCGGTGGAAGAGCTTGAACTTCCTCACGAAGAAAATATTGTGGGCTATTCCGTATTAGAGAAGACTGAACCGCAAAAGGAAGTGGACGGTTGTATGTTGCTGGTGGACGACAATGTGGACTTATTGGATGTAATGTGCCGTGTTTTCTCGCACCGCCATAAAGTCCTGTTGGCACACGATGGTATAGAAGCTGTTGCCGTGATTGAGAATAACGCTGTGGATGTGATTATCAGTGACGTGATGATGCCGAATATGGATGGTCTTGAACTGTGTCGCCATTTGAAGGCCGATATTAATACGAGCCACATTCCGGTGATTTTATTGACGGCAAAAAACGCTCCGGAAGACAGAATAGAGTGTTATAAGGCCGGATGTGACGGTTATGTGGCTAAACCGTTCGAGCTGAGAGTGCTTGAAGCCAGAGTGGAAAGTTTCTTGGAACATAAGCGTTGTGCCCAAAGAGACTTTAAGGAAGAGCGGGAAGTGAGGACTGCCATGTTGAAAATGTCAGCTCTGGATCAGAAGTTTCTGGATAAGGTAATTTCGATTATAGAGCATAATATGAAGAAGGCGATAGATATAGATGTGAACACGATAGCCCGCGAGGTGGGAATGTCCAAATCATCTTTTTATCGTAAGATAAAGCTTATCACGGATCTTTCGCCCGTAGAGTTTGTGAAAAATATCCGGCTGAAGCATGCATACGAACTTTTAGAAAAGGGGGAGACATCATTGGAGTCCGTTGCTTATTCCACCGGATTTTCCAGTGCGAAGTATTTTTCCACCTGTTTTAAGGAACAGTTCGGAATCACCCCGACGGAATTTTTACGTAGGCGTGAACTGGATGTCTGACGGGGAGGACTTGGTTTTATCAAATATTAGGGATTACTGTTTGTCTTAAAGGCGATACGCATCTCTCTATTCGTTTCCGAATGAAACTGATAGGGAGGTTTTTGTATTATTTTGATAATAAATGCTTTATATGTGGTTTCTGAATCAAAAATATCTTTGATTGAATGATTTTTATCTTTGGATTTCTCTAATTTGGTCTAAAAACGGGTTAACTTGGTTGAATATTGTACTGCATTCTTTTAATATACCTTTATTTTTGCACCATGTCGAATTAACTAAAATTTGTATGAAAAACAAAAGAAAAGGAAGACGATACAGTCGAATCACCTATCCGTTTTGTGCGGTATATTGTTTTTCCATGCTGTATGCTGGAAGTGCATACTGCATGAACTATAGGTACCCTTTGTCACAATCGGATGCAGGCAGTAGTGTGACATCTTATCGAAAAGAAGCCTTGAGGAATGATACCTTACTGAAGGACGGTACGAAAAAGAGAGAAAAACAGGATTTTCTTCAGGAAGCCCAAAAACCGTGTAAGGCCTTGGGGCTACCGGACTCGGTCGACATGATGGGAGTCTACCGGTCACCGTACATTTCTCTTCAACAAAATTTAAAAGGACAAGTGCCCGGATTGTACATACAGGAGCCGAGTGGGGAACCCGGAACGCAGCAAGCCATGTTTTTGCGCGGAACGTCCGTTCCTTTGTTCTCGAAAGTCGATGCGATGTCTACTCAGCCGGCTGTATACGTCAACGGGGTTCCTATCATAGAAAACCGGGCTTATTCATATAGTATAAAGAATAATGACGTGAATCCTTTGGGGACAGCCACTAATCTTCTGGCCGGTTTGCATTTGGCCAATATAGAGTCGATAGAAGTTATAAAAGACCCTTACGAGCTGGCTAAGTTAGGCCCGTTGGCAGCTAACGGAGCCATTTGGATTGTGACCCGGGACGGATACAGGGGAGGACCGAATGTTACGGTAGATGCCAGTTTAACGGCATCTATGGCCTCCAACGGGGATGTGCGGATGACGAATGCAAACGATGAGCGGAATTTCCGTGCCGGATTTTACCCCGAAGGTACGGATTTGGACCGTTATCTTCCTGCTTATTTGAAAGATAGAACCGATCCTATGTTTTTCGGAGTACCGGGTTGGGCCGAGGATTATTATAACACTCCCCAGTTGCAATATAACGTGAATGCGTCTGTCGCCGGCGGTAAAGGTATTGCCAATTATTTGTTCGCTATTGGGACGGCTACCAATGAGGGTATGGCGGATAATACAGACTATTCGAAATACAATATTGATTTCTATTTGAACATGATGCCCGTAAAAGGCTTGACGGTAAGTACGATCCTGCAAGCCACGAAAGCATCACGTTCGCGGAACAATACGTTAAGGGATCGTTATGCGGAGATGGAATATTTCCCGTCCTTGTCTACGCCGTTGCCTCCGACTCAGTCCGGAAGTGGCACTTATCTTTCTTACTTGGATGATTCGAAGGATGACAATGACAATATTGCATTGAATGGTAGTCTGGCTTTAAATTACCTTTGGCGTGCTTTACGTGCCGGAGTATCTGTAAAATTTGATTATGAGACGGATGTACGTAATGCTTTTTGGCCTACGACTGTCATTGAGTCTATGAACTTTACATCAAATTATTCGGCCTATAATCGACGGTTTATCGGGGATTTTTATCTGGGATATGATATAGATTTCACGAAAGGGCATAAGCTTTCTTTTGATTTGAAGGGAGCTATGGAGGAAGATCGTTTTCATTATAATTATACCAGAGGATATGATGGGAACGATGATATGCATAAAAGTACTTCAGGAGGAGGATATAAAGTAACCAACTTTTTGGATCAGGAAGTATTGCATTTTATGAATTCCTCATTGAATGTAGGCTATCGGTGGAGAGACTATTTATCGGCAGGTGTGATGTTTCGCTATGACGGGGTTACTTCCGTACACCCGAACCATAAGTGGCTTTTTACTCCGGCTGCAAACTTAAATTGGAATTTGAAGCATTCTTTGATGGAAAATATCAGTTGGATTTCCGATCTTGCCTTGTTTGGTTCGTGGGCACGAATCGGCCGTTACCTCCCGTCCGACCGTTACGGAATGGGGCCTCAATCTACATCAGAGAATATCGGTTGGAGTGGGTCATGGATTTCCGGTTCGTATAATCAATATGCCACGGCTACTCGCCCTTATACCTTTGGATGGATAGGTTTTGGGGTAGAATGGCCTTATGCTGATAAGGCAGAATGGGGTATACGTTCTAAGTGGTTGAAGAACAGGTTGTCTGCAGATGTTTCTTTTTACTCTAATAGGGATAAAAATCTGCTCGTAAAATTGCCTGTGGCTCATGAATATGGGTATGACGGACAATATAAACAAGGTATGGAGATTACAAACCGCGGTGTGGAGTTGTCGTTGGCCGGAGTTTTAGTGAATCAGCCTAATGACGGATGGCAATGGTCTGTCGCCGCAAATTTTGCTTTCAATCATAATGAATTGTCTTCTCTTCCAGATGGGCTTCAACAGGCAGAAACGGATGGAAGGTTGTTGAAAGTGGGTGAAGCCGTTGACCGTTTTTATGTTCTGGAAAACAACGGAATCTATCAATCCGATGCAGAAGTACCTGTAAAAGACGGACGGAAGATGACGGTGAACGGGGTGGAACTGAAGGCCGGCGACCCGAAATGGGTAGATAAGAATGGCGATAATAAGATAACGGATGAAGACAAAGTCCTGAAAGGCCATTCTTTGCCGAAATATACAGGTGGATTCTCTACCCAATTAAAATTCAAACGTTTTGATTTAGGTGCTTCATTCTTCTTTGCCGCCGGTCATTCTGCGATGAATTACAGGGCTTATCAACAGTATGATTTTGCGACGCTTGACAGGGGGGACAATTTGGCCGGTGCGAAAGAAATCTTTTTTTGGCAGAGCGGAAATGTACCGATGGATTACCCGCGTTACAACGTATTGAGTGGGGTACATCCTTACCGGGCTGATCAGGATTTGTATTTGGAAAAGGTTTCTTACTTGAAGTTGCGGTCTGTTACTTTGGGGTATTCTGTTCCTACGGCAAAACATAGCGTGTATGTGTATGTGTCAGGAAATAATCTGTTTACTGTTACTAATTTTAGCGGCGATGATCCCGAATTGGTGGATTTTGACGGATATTATCGGGGTTATGGCATGGGGATACCTCGCTCCGTCACGTTGGGAGTTCGTTGTAGTTTTTAATCTTTCAAAAAGAAACAGATGAAAAAGATAGTTTTTTATATTAGAGATTTCTTTTGTGGCCTATGTATGGCTATAGCGGCTTGTGGGATGTTTTCTTGCAGTGATTTTTTAGACGAAGAATCTCATCATGCCTTGCCGGATACCCAGAATTGGAAAACTTTGGAAGATGCCCGTTCCGGTTTGATGGGAGTATATGGCTTGATGCGTGCGGCTTTGGCTGATAATAATACCCAGTGGGTTTGTGGAGAATTACGTTTGGGGGATTTCCATACCGATAGCCGGGATGATTTGGATGCCATCATACATAATGATTTGAACCGCAATCTGTCTTTAGTGAATCATGTAGCCGACTGGCGACGGTTTTATGCCGTAGTGAATGCTGCTTCTGTTTATATGGAGCATGTGGAAGCCATTGTTGGGCAAGACATGGCTTACTCGGAACAGAATCTGAAGTGGGATGTAGCCCAAGCTCGTGCATTGCGTGCATTGGCTTATTTCTATATGGCTCGGATTTGGGGCGATGTGCCTTTGGTGACTTCATCTTATGACAACGGTTCGTTTCCCCAAATAGGAAAATCTCCTTCTTCCTCAGTTTTACTATATGCTAAAAATGAACTGTTGGCTGCCGCTGAAGAACTTCCTTTCCAATTCGGGAGTGACAATAATCAGTATTATCGCCAAAGTCCGTCTTTTTGGCAAGGGAAACTGCTGAACAAGTTATCCGTTTATGCTATTTTGGCACATTTGTCAGCCTGGACAGGACATTATGCGGATGCTGAGACTTATTCCGCTTATGTGTTGGATAATTACACTCAAATAGGTATCGGTGAGGAACAAATTTGTCTGGATGTGGAGAATGTCGTTTCCGAGACAGGACTGTTTTGTGGTAGTACGACGACTTATGCACCCTATCGTCTGGTTGCCTTTAATTTTGTTTATAAAGACAATATGGATATGACGCAAAGCGGACATCTGGAACAGTGGACATTATGTAAACCGTACGTTCAGAAGTTATATCCGGATTTATATGTGATGAAGGATTCGTTGGCAGTCATATATGGAGATTTTAAGGATGTGCGGTTTGGTATGGATACGATAACGCATAAGTATCAGTCGACCTATTTTGATATGAACGTTTCAAAGCCTGTTTTCAAAAAGATAAATGTCGTGCAGAACGGGGCAGGAAAGGATGGCGATTTTGCCGTATTCGGTTCCTCTATTCTTTTTTCTCGGATGGAGGATATGATGCTGCTACATGTGGAGGCTTTGGCCGCTATCAACAGGGGGGATGAAGCCATTCAGGAATTGAATGAGTTCCGGAAGTACCGTGGGCTGGCTTCTTTGTCTTTCAAGAAGGATTTCGGAAGTGATATCCGCAAACTGATAAATAATATTTTTGAAGAACGGCGTAGGGAATTGATTGGAGAAGGACATCGGTGGTATGATCTGGTCAGGAGACAGAAAATACTCAAAGATAATCCGCAGCTTCTTGACTTGATAAGTAATGGAGGCATTTACTGGCCTGTATCCGAAGAAGTCATCAAGCAAAATAGTTTAATTCATCAAAATCCGTATTGGGAATAATTGAATCTGCTTTGAGCGAGTTATAATGGGTATGAATTTTAAAGTACGATAAATATCATGAAACAAATACTTTTGAAAAATGTGATTTTATTCATGGCCGTATGCGGGCTGTTTTCTTGTCAGGAATATGAGATAGGAGAAGTACCGACGACAAAGGCGGCTACGGAAACTTATGCGGGAACGTTGTATGCTTATCTTGCGGATAAGGATGCTCACCCACAAGTGACTTTCGATTCTCTTCTTTTTTTGATAGACAGTCTTCCCGGATTGAAAGATTCTTTGGAACGTCATGTGCCGATGACGGTGTTTGCCATTCCGGATCCTTGCTTTGAAAAGGCTTTGTATGCCCTGAACCGATATCGTAGTTCCTATGAGTTGGGAGATGAGTTGTCTCTAAAAGATTTCTTGATAGAACCCTTTACAGTTTGGGATACGATTATCAATCAAATTACGACAGAAGAATTTGATACGATTGTTGTGGCACGGAATTATGACTATCGCAGGCTATTGGATTCTTTGGTTTGTTCCTATTGTTTTGATGGGGAATATACGATGCAGAATATCAGCGAAGTCGGTGGGGCTGTAGAACCTGTTGCTTTGACTTTTGGACACCAGATGCGTATGGAGGCTGGGCGAATTTCTGCTTCCGGAGCGGAAGAACTGGGGTCGCGCTACATGCGTTTGGTGGAGACTTCCGGTTCAAAGGTTACTACGCAATGGGTTAATGCGGAGGTTGAGACATTCAATCTGGCCACTTCCAACGCTTGGGTGCATATTTTATCGAAGGAGCATGAGTTCGGTTTTAATAATTTTGAACAGTTGTTTTATAATTATGGAAATGAAAAGAAAAAAGTTGAAGAATAAAGTTTGTTGGTATATGGGAGTTGTTGTGGTGGGGGTGTTGCAACAGTCCTGTGTAGATAAGTTTGTTCCGGAGAGTTTGGATGCATTCGATAAAGATGCCGGCTTTACGACCACGCTTTATCGCCCGGTGTTGGGACGGAATAATTTGATTTCTGAAAACTTTAGTCCCGGCAATTCTACGCAACCCCTGACTTTTTCGATAACCCGTGTGGTGCGTAAGGATGGAAGCGAAGCACCGGAGTTGACGGAAGAGTTTCCGGTCAGAGTCTGGCATACACCTTATCTGGGAACGGAAACTTCATTGGAAGAGATTGAAGCCAAAAGAGGTTATGAGAACAGAAGCCTGTTGCAGGTGCGCGAACATTCCGGCGAATTGATTTTGTGGGCAAATGCTTTGTCTTCTTTCGTAAAATGTGCACCGGACAGTGGTTATGTCTTTGATATACGAGTGACGAATTCCGGTGGTTGGAAGGATTATACCGGATTGCGGTTGATTCCGTATCGTGAACGGGATTATGAACCTACTAATATGGATGAAACGACTGGTATCGTGACTGAAGATTACGTGCACCCCACGAGCGTGAGCCGGATGTATAAGGTGGGGGAAAGTTCCTTGTTCGGGTTAATGGATCCAGAAGATATCAATGTTTTTTTTCGACGTGACGTAGAGAACGGGTCAAAGGAATATACGCTGACTTTCCGGTTTATGACAAAAGATTATCAGCCGATTTCTCCCCGTAAGTTTTCCGGAACGGATTGGGGACATTTGGTGCATGGCTTCGACATGGAGATGACAGATGAATATGTCCGGTATAAGGTTGCCTATCCCATTCCTTTGAATGATATACCGACCGAATATACCAATAAGGATGGAGACAAGGCTCACGTCGTATTCCGTTACGACCGTCTTATGAATGGTACGCAACGCGTCGCTTCATCGATGTCATTTGATTTTTCCATATATAAAGAAGGGCATTGGGAGATTATTTTCGTCTTTTCCGGTGGAGATCCGGAGTTCAGAGACAATTATTAATGATATAACAAAGTTCGAAAAATGAAGAAAATATATATCGTAGTCTTGATATGCATGTTCCCATTATTTGCTGCCGTGGGTTACGCGCAGGTTGTGGAAATCACAGGACATGTATATGAAAGAATCGGGAATGGGAAAGAGCCGATTCCCGGTGTAACCGTAGTCGTACGAGATGGTTCGGGCAAGAAAGGGCGCGGTGCTTTGACCGGAATGGATGGGGCGTTTAAAGTGAATGCAGATAAAAAATCCACACTGGTGTTTTCTTATATGGGGTTTCGTACCGTAGAAATGAAAGTGGATAAGGCTTCCAAGAATATGAATGTCTTTATGGAAGAGAGTGTGAATGCCATGGACGAAACTGTTGTCGTGGCCTATCAGGCTCAAACACGGGCTGATGTCGGTGCCGCTGTTACGGTGGTTAAGGCAAAGGACCTGCCGCCGGCTCCTGTTGCGAATGTGATGGAGTTGTTGCAAGGGCGTGTCGCGGGTTTGAATGTGCAGCAGAATAACGGCGCACCTGGTTCTATCGGAACCTACACGATTCGGGGTATATCCAATATTTCGGTAGAAGAATCGGGTGGGGATTATATTCTGGGGTCTTCGGCTCCTTTGTTTGTGATTGACGGGATTCCGCAGGAAGATGTCGGAGATTATGATGCCAATGGGTTGCTGGCCGGTTCCGGAGTCAGCCCTTTGTCCAGTTTGCCTTTCGAGGATATTGAGGATATTACGGTATTGAAAGATGCGGCAGCTACGGCACAGTATGGTTCGCGTGGTGCATACGGTGTGATTGTGATTACGACTAAGAGGGGGCATGCTTCCAAACCGGAAATAGACTTTTCCATGGACATGAAGGTGAATATTCCTCCCCGTTTGAGGGATGTGTTGGTGGGACGATGGGAACGCCTGTCCCGTATCGACCAAATTCTTCAGAATGATACCTCCCGTTGGAACGGTTATTACGATGTGAATGAAAACCAGGCTTTGACCGACAGCTTGAACCCGTATTATAACAATAATATGGACTGGCAGGGAAATTTTTACCGTAGAACGGTGAACCAGACGTATAATTTGGCTGTACGAGGTGGAGATTCGAAGTTCAATTATAAGATAAACGGAAACTATTATTCGGAGAATGGTATCATCCAAAACACGGATTTCAACCGTTATGGCCTCCGTACCAATATGGGTTATTCTCCGACGGACAAATTCAATATGTATGTCAGTGTGAATGCAACTTTGGGTATCACGGGTTCCGGTAGCGGAAATGCGCTCCAACAGAAAGGTGTGGCCAGTGGTGCTTCTGCATCCTCATTGCTTCCGCCTCCTTCCATGTACTCGGCTTCCAATGCGGCTTTAGGCGCGATGATGGTGAAACAGAATACGACGAGCGTATCTTATGATGCAAGCATGAGTATGACATATCGTCTGCCTTGGAATATCAGTTGGAACTTGGTAGCGGGTTATACTTATAACAATACGGAGAATGAGAAATTCACTCCGGGGATATTGAATAACAATATGGCTCAGTTGTATGGATTGAGTAAATACAGCGACAGGTTGTATGGGCGGACCAGTTTGAGCTACTACGGGGAATATGGCATATTGAAATACGGTTTGACAGTAACGGGAGAAATCAGTTCGAATCGAAGCAATGGAAATGAAGTCACCCAGACGGGTTTACCCAATGACCATTTGTGGGGGCCTATAGGCTCATATTCTTCGACCGGTTCGGCTTATACTTCTTCAGAAGACAATACCGTGTCTTTCAATATTGCGCCCAGTATAGGATTTAAGAACCTGTCGGGGGGAAAAGACAAATATGTCATTACGCCGACTATCCGTCCGGAAGCCAATTCAGCATACGGTCGAGGGGTGAAATGGCAAGTGAACCCCGGAGTAAGCTTGCGTTGGAATTTTGATGAAGAAAAATTCTTTAAAAAACTAAATTGGTATTGGGTGGATTATGGGGCAATCCGTGCGTCTTGGGGACGGGTCGTAAAATATGCCGCTTCGAAATATGATGTATGGGGAACCTATTTATTAGGGGAGGACACCTATAACGGTGCCACGGTGATTCCCATAGACTTTGCCAATATGCCGAACAATAATATTGACCCGATTACTACAACCCAATGGAATGTGGGTTTTGATTTCGGTCTATGGAACAACCGTTTGACTTTTCAAGGGGACTGGTATTATAAGCAGGTCGACAATCAGTTGAGTTCTATCGAGGAACCGGATCATAATGCTTTTGATAAAGTGCCGACAACCGAAGTCAGTTTGGTCAACCATGGTCTCGAATTGTGCTTTGTGGTTCGTCCTTTCCGTCCCAAAAGCAATTGGAGCATGGACTGGATGGTCAATTTTGCGATCAATAAGGATATTATGACCAAATTGCCGGATGAAGCACGGCAAATTATCAATTCCAATGCTCAAGTCGTGAATAAACTGGGAATCAACACGATGTCCAATTATCTGTATATTTATAAAGGAGTGTACGCTACGGACGAGGATGTTCCGGTCGACCCGGCTACGGGGCGTAGGTTGAGAGTTGGAGGAAACAATATATCCGCAGACAACCCTAATGCTTATTTCAAGGCTGGCGATCCGATATGGGTGGATTTGAACGGAGATTATATTATCGATGAAAAGGATAAGGCGATTGTGGGAAATTCGCAGCCGCGTGTCAACGGAGGTATGTCTATCAATTTACGCTACAAAAACTTGTCTTTGTTTACGAGTGTCTCGTTTTTGTTGCGTCGTGATATCATCAATAAGGTGTTGGCAGACAATTTTAAATCGTTTAATAATCCCAATGTGTCTAGAGATGGGTTGCAAGGAAGTGCTGCATTGGCTCCCATCGGGGCTTATAATTTCTGGACACCCACCAATGTCCATGCGGACTATCCTAACCCTTATGATTACCAGCATTCCAGTGTGATCGACCCCTTCCGGGCAGACCAGACCTTATTTATGGAAGATGGATCGTATTTTAAGATCAATGGGATTACCCTTTCGTATTCCTTGCCTAAAAAATGGACGGATTACATTCGTATTCGCTATGCAAGTATCCGTATGAATTTGTCGAATATATATACGTTCTCGAAGTATTCCGGTATCAATCCGGAGAATGTGAACAGTCTCGGTTGGGATATATCGGGCGGTTATCCCAATGCGCGTACGTTCTCCATAGGACTGAGTATAGGTTTGTAAGCATGTACATATAAATATAAATGGATATGAAAATACAATTCAAGATAAAATCAACAATGGTGGCCGCGCTGTGTTCTGCCGTATTTTTCAGCAGTTGCGGCTTGATGGATACCACGAGCGATGAGAAACTGTCGGGGGATGAAATGTGGGACGGTGCTACGACGGAACGCGTCAACGGTTTTGTGAACAGTATGTACACGGAATTCAGGGCTGCTGCTATGCAGAAGGCTTGCTACATCCTTTATTCAGGCGACTTGCGCTGTGCTCCGATAGAATCCTATAGTAGCGGCGAGAACTACATAACCGATTTGGCGAATAATGACTTGAACGGCTTACGTGAACATTATTCCGGGGACGGGAATGTGCAGGCAGATGGTATCATGTCGTGGCGGGAATTTTATAAAGTCATTCAGTCGGCCAATATCCTGATTGCAGAAATCGGGCGTACTTCCGTACCTAAAACCGAGGCTGAAGCCTTTAAGGCCGAAGCCGTGTTCATGCGTAGCCTGGCTTATTTCTTCTTGGTCCGTAATTTCGGGGATGTGCCGTATTATACTGATGCCTACCATCAGGAACCTTTGCCACGTACCAATATGGTGACGGTATTGCAGGCCATTGCTTCGGATTTGAACCAGATTTTGGTTGACGACCCGGATGCCGCTTATTTACCTTGGGCACAAGTTAGTCTGGATAAGAAAGCGATAAGAGGATCCCGAGGTGCCGTCTTGGCTTTGCTGATGCATGTGAATATGTGGTTGGCAGGGTTTGATGAGAGCCATAAAACGTCCTATTATGAGGCCGTAGTGAATTATGGAGAGCAATTGGTGAACCAGAACGGCGGAACATATACTCTGCTCCCTCTGAGCCAGACCAACACGATTTTCCGTGGAGGTTCGAGCGAAGGCATTTTTGAGATTGCACAGAACCCGAGTTATATTTCCGGGAACGAGGTCTTTGAATTTAAGGCGGTTTTTGCCAATGAAGTCATGTGTTCCGTGTACAGTCCTGCTAAGTCTACTCCTAATTTGTGTTACACTTACGATTTCCTTACTAAAATATATCCTCCGTCGGAGACTGATGATAGGGTTGATGCCTGGTTCGATGAAAATATTTATTCCACATTGGATGGAGCCCCTAAGGAAATCCTGAAGTTTGAGAATCCGGATATTTACAATGATGGTGGATCACTTACGGCCAATGCGGGCAACCAGGTCGTGTTCCGTCTGGCTGATGCCATATTGTTGTATGCTGAGGCTTTGGCGGATTTGGGAACGAATGACGGGAAAGCGTGCGAGTTGTTGAACCGTATACGGACGCGTGCCGGTGCTTCTACCTTGTCGCTTTCCGGCGAAGACCTGAAAGATGCCATTTATTGGGAGCGTGTACGTGAATTGATGGGAGAAGGGCATTATTTCTATGATTTGGTACGTACGGGGAAGGTTTGCGATAATAATTATTGTTATCATCCCGTAACGCGTAGTGAATTCCGAGAAGGCGCCTGGACCTGGCCTATCAGCAAAACGGCACAGGAGAACAACACGCTCATCACATTGAATAACTATTGGGAATAATTTAAAGAATGAATCATTATGAAATATTTGTGGAAAGGAATTATGGCAGTAGTCTTGACGGTTTGCATTGTCAACTGCCAGAATGAGGATTATCTCCAGGATGGTGGCAAGCATAATCCTTATTACAACGGAACAGTACTGGAATATTTGAACCAGCATCCCGATAAGCATTATTTTTCGGAACTGACCGACTTGATACATTATGCTGGTTTGGACTCTGTGTTGCAAAATGAAGAAATCACATTTTTTGCCCCGACGGACTTTTCGATTGAAAAATCCATGGATTATCTGAACGAGCAACTGTATTGGAGGCGTGGGGAAGACAGTATCAAGGACTTGCACCAGATTCAGCCGGAGGTTTGGAAAGAATATTTGTCGATGTATATCATTCCAGGCAAATACTGCCTGAAAGACATTCCTCAGTTGGATACCGCAGCCGTATCCGCTTATCCGGGCGGAGCTTATTACTCTATGGCCAAGGTGCCGATGAACATGGGTGTGGTGTATTATGATGCAGCTAACGTGAAATATGCGGGTGCCCGTCAGATTCTTTATTCCTATGTCTATGATTTTACCACGATGGATATGGTGAATGCTTATGTTTCTTCATGCGATATACAACCTTATAACGGTGTGGTGCACGTCATCCGTTTCACGGATCATTATTTCGGGTTCGATCGCGACCGTTTTTTGGAGAGTGTGGTCAATGCCGGTGTCTTGCCTCTGGAGCAGGTTCGGCGAGTTTCTGATGAAGCAATTCAAAGAAAGAAGGAGGGTGGATTATGAGAAAAGAGGTTTTAAAAAGAGTGAGTCGTATTTTGCGTTTTGCCTGTATGACAGCTTGGGTGTCGGTTGGGATAGGATGCGAGGAGTTGGACGACACGATAACTTCCGACCCTTATGCTGGTGGAAAGGAACCTTTCGACATTGCTTTGTCTGCCGAGGATCCCGTGCCGTCGGAAGGGTATCCCGGGGATACGGTGGTATTCAAAGCCGAAGGGCTTCTGAAGTACTGTGGTTCTCAGGAAGGGGAATACCGGTTTAAATTCTATCTCGGAGAGCAGGAAAGCAAGATATTGGCAGTGACAGACACGACTTTAGCTGTAGAAGTCCCCTATGAGGTTTCGTCAGGCGTTACGTATCTGGTAATAGATAATCAGGTTTTCTACGGACCGTTTTTCCCGGTTTTGGGTAACGTTTCCATAGATAACAATTGGGCATTGTATGCCAAGGGGACTGACGGTGCTGTTTACGGCTGTTTGGAGAAATACACTACGGCACCGAATTATTATGTCGTCGGGGATTTTACGACCATCGGGGATGTTAAGCTTAATGGAATCGGTTTCGTGGATTATCAGGGTAATGTGGCTAAGGCTAACTCTTCTAATTTCGCGGCCGAGAATGGATTGATGATAGATGCCGAGGATCTGTTTACGTCGTCGTATATTAAATCCATATCCTCTTTCAGCGATGGGAGAATGTTGGTTTCCGGTGCTTTTTCAGCTTATTATTCATGGAACGGGCATTCTCCGGCTTCTAAAAAGGACCGGGTATATGGTGACAATATCATGATTCTGAATTCAAATGCGAGCGCGGATACCATTTGTCGCATATATTGGGAGACTGAGAATAATTGGGCAGAACAAAAATATGTCGGACAGTCGGCCTTGAACGGAGGTGCGACTCAGGAAATCATACGTTCTTTTGTCACATCTGATCAGAAAATCGTGGCTGTAGGTAATTTCACGCAGTATGTCTGCACGGAATATGCCTATGTTTTCGAGGACAATGCACAGCGTAAGACGGATGTAGCCTCTGTATTCCGGATGGATGAACACGGTAAATTGGACTCCCTTTATAGGTTGGTGGTACCTGGCAATCGTTATACGGGTGCCGAGGGAGGAAAAGTGTCGGATGCCTGTATGGACGGAGACGACGGGGTAATCCTTGTGGGGAGTTTCACGTCATTTGATGGCGTGGACGCACCGGGAATCATCCGTTTGGATAGGGACGGTGAGGTCGACAAGGATTTTCTGGCTCATGTCGGAGCCGGCCCGAATGGGAGTGTGTCCATGGTTCGCTACAACAAGTCGTTGGGAAAGATGATGCTTGTGGGAAGCTTTACAGAATACGACGGACAGGAACGGAAACAAGTGGTCATGTTGAACTCGGACGGAACATTGGATTCGGATTTTAAACTGAAAGAAATGACCGGAGGTTCCCCCAATTTCGCCCAGTTGATAGATCGTGGCAAGGTGGTTGTGTCCGGTACTTTCACCACTTACGCCGGTGTTCCCCGGAACGGTTTTTTGATATTGGATATGGACGGTACGGCTCAGCAGAAGTTCAATGTCCCGGGGGTATTCAGCGGCCAGCTTTATCAAGTACAGGAAAGCCAAACAACCGTGGGGTCTTACGGTTTGCTGTTGATGGGCAAGTTTACCCGTTTCAATAGTAAAGTGGTGCATAACATGTTGATGTTGGAATTGGATTTGGATCATTAAAAAAAGAAATAAAATATGAAAAGATATAGGAATTATATTGCCCTATGTGTGGCGGGTATTTGTACCTTGTGTACACCGTTGGTTTCTTGTAATGACGATTTGGAAGATGGGCTTAGGAAGGATTATCCTTCACCCGGATATGATGACCGTGAGGGGCACGTGCTTTGGATTGTGTTGAATGGCGCAAGCGGATCGGCTGTGCGGGAGGCCAATAACGACCGCAGGGTCGAGAATATGTCATCCATGATGTCCCATGCCTTGTATACCTTTAACGGTTTGGCAGATACGCGGTCGGATACCGTGGTGAGTAACCGTATGGGAAGGGATAATTTGTTCACCGGTTTGCTGAACCGTACTTCGGACACACCGGATATCCTCTCCCTGCTGAAGAATCTGGATGCCGGCTGCCGTACGGAGATTCTGGCTTCAACTACGGATTTTTATGATTCGTATGCCCGTAAGGCCGATGATTCTTTTTGGGGGACGGATGAACAAATCACGGCCCGCGTTGTGGATGAATTGTCTGCCGGGGAAACAGCTCCTACTTTTATGGCTGTGGAATACAATGGAGTACAATTGGCAGGTGAACAGTATGGTTTTGTGATACCGGAAGGCCAGGATAATGCAGGGTATCCTACGGAAGAAGTGCTTGATGCCGTGTCTGTGGTGGATCGCCATGTGGGACAAATTGTGTCGGCTTTGCAGGCTCGTCCTGATTATTCGATTGAGAATTGGTTGGTCGTTGTTACCTCTCCTTCCGGTGGGGTGGCAGACAATAGTGGAGAGAATGTATATGAAATGAAAGACCGTAATATGTTTGCGATGTATCATAATTACAGGTTGGGGAAACAGTTGTTGTTGGCACCTTCTTCCGAAAACGATTTGGAATATAAATATTGGACCCCGTTGTATGGCACTGAGAATGCCACGGAATATGCCAAGGTAATAGACCCGACTTTGTTTGATTTCGAGTTTGACCCGGGAGATGGCAGCGTGCCTTATGACACGGTTTCGTATACGGTGCAATTCATGGTTTATTGTCCTAAGGGACCGAATAACAACCATTGGAATCCTTTTGTTTCCAAAGCATTGACGGCTAATCCAGGAGAAGGACAAGGATGGCAGGTGGGTTGCGACGGTTGGCGTGTCAAGAGCTATGCTGCGGGAGAGGTGATATGGTCTCAAAACTCCTGGTCTACGTTGAATGATTGGGCATGGCATACATTGACGGCTGTTTTTGATTTCAAGAACAAAAAGTTCATACAGTATAAGGATGGCCGGAGTGATCTTCACAGTGATGCACCTTATAAGGATCTTTCTAAGAACTTGGCTACCGGAGACCGGGCTCCTTTTACTGTCGGCCAAAAAATATTTAATTCGAGTACTTCGGGCACAACAAACTATATCACCAATGTGCAGGTCTACAATGTGGCCTTGCCGCCTGAATTCATTGCCAAGAATTATAAGCTTACCGGGTTGGATGAGTTGGGCGAAGACTATCCCTATTGGGACAACCTGATTGGGTATTGGCCGAGCGACCGTGAAGAGGATTTTAAGAGTAAGGTTATTCCCGATTACTCTAAATATGGTTCGGTATTCGGAGGCATCAATGCCGGACGGTCTGACATGAAACTGTCTGATAATGCCGTATGGGAATCCGGGACTGTGGTGGATGATAATATCAAGCCGCCGTTTGCCAACTCTTATTACCAGACTTCCATCAATCTGGTAGATATCCCTTATCAGACATTCCAGTGGCTGGGTTTTACTGTGCCCGATGCTTGGGGATGGACCGGTATAGCCCGCACTCTTCCTTATGAGGATTTAGAAACGAACGATTAACGGAACAGAAGATTATGAAATATTTTATGAATAAGATAGCAGCCTCTTTTTTGTGGGGGACAGTCATGTCGGCCTCTTGGGTACTGGCCGGATGCGAAGCCAGTGATTTCGATTTTGACGATGGGTGGGATGTTAATCGGGCAGATTCTTCCGCCGTGACCGTAGACACCATACAGGGCATCGATGTCAGTATGTACGAGAAAGCACGTCTGTTTCCCGGATTAGTGGATACGTTGACCGAGCACCGTATTGCCGATACCCTTGTGGCATTGGATTTGAGCCGGACGTATGCCGGTATGGAGGATTTATGCTTGAAGCGACTTTCGTTTGCTGATAAGGAAGAAGCTCCGCAACCCATTTATAGCACCGGTTTGTATGCCGGTACGGGAGAACTGGTCACGATTTATGTCCCGGAAGGCGTGTGGGGGTTGACGGTACAAATCGGCATGCAGACGGAAGATTTGACCAATAACAATGCCGGGTTACGCGAACCGATCGTGTATATTCAGAAGGCCTTGTATCCGGGTAAGAATACCGTCCGTTCATCATTGGGAGGGTATATTTGGATTTTGCGTGACCGCAATACGCAGGAGCTGTCCGAGACAGAAATCAAGTTCTGTGGCGTGTATGCCGCTCCGGACTTTGTTGTAGGGGAAACGGATAAAGCCGAATGGGAAAAGAAAATCCGGACGACTACGGTGCCTTGGTTGGATATCCGGGGGAAACATGTGACGTTCTCCGTGGAGCGTAGCCGCATGGAAATGTATCTTACTGCCGACCCTGCTTTTGCGGGAAAGATGGAACAGGCTGTGATGTTGTGGGATGAGCTTGTGTATTATTATTACCATTCTTTAGGAATGAGCGAGGGGAATAGCCGTCTGTCCGAGATGATGCCCCAATTTACGGACCGTTTTATCTTCGACACGCAATTGTCGGTCAATGATACGCGAAGTATAGATAATCTCCAAGGGATTATGTTCGTCAAAACATCGGGGCTGTATGATGCGATGGTCGTATTGGATTCCATTGCCCACCAACAGGTCTTTAATGTGTATGACAAGTTCGTCGAGCGCTATCACCCGACATATTCTCTTCTTTCCGATTCGTATAAGGAAACGACCTTTGTGCCGATCTATCGGTTGGCCGAACACACGTGGAAGCAGGGTATCAGTTCCGGATTAGGGGACATGGGAATCGGTTTCAATCAAGCGAAATCATGGGCTTTGGCCTTTGCGGCTTCGGATACGGTGAAATATCGGAGTAAGGATTTAACCACTTGGTGGGATAAAAACGCCAAATGCAATAATAGAATCCTCGGGCTTTTGCCATTGGTGCAGATTGCTAAATACGAGAGCCGTTACAGGCAGGAGGAAGAATGGACAGCCTACCGTAAGTTGTGGACGAAATTCCGCGAAGGAAATGTCTTTGGCAGTTCGGACTTGTCTTTTTATTCGGATTTATGCGAGTATTTCGGTGTAGATTTGACCCCATTCCTCGAACATTGGGGCTATACGATAGAAGATGCGAGGCGGAGTGAAATGGCAAAATACCCCCTGTTGGACAAGGAAATCTGGAAAATCGATCCTTCTGCGGATGACCCTTACCGGAATGTGACGGATTATGACGTAGCAAACCATCCGGTGCGTGTGGACCGGAATGAGTGGGAAATTCTG
This sequence comes from Paraprevotella clara YIT 11840, assembly GCF_000233955.1. Taxonomy (GTDB): domain Bacteria; phylum Bacteroidota; class Bacteroidia; order Bacteroidales; family Bacteroidaceae; genus Paraprevotella; species Paraprevotella clara. The sequence goes on along the minus strand of NZ_JH376581.1, from coordinate 51,959 downwards.
GCATTGGACAGTGCCGGTAACACCAATGAGGATACGGAGTATAACAACGAGACGGATAAGTTGTATGTAGGGAAACTGATAGACGGTGATCCTTACACGTACTGGAGTTCTTATTTGTCTCCCTGGGAAAATAATTATCAGGATTCTCCCAGAAGCTTGCCTTATTACGTGATTATAGACATGGGCAAGTCCCAAACCATCGATGGATTCTATTATGCCAATGGCGATGTACGCTGTGTGTCATCTTTCAAGGTACAGACTACGGACGCTTCTGGTTTCGCTTTGCAGGAACATGCACAACAAACATGGCATGATATAGGCCAAGCCAGTCAAACATTGGCTTCCGCGCTTAAAAATGAGCGCTTTGTCGGATTCGACAAAGGGAAGGTCTCAGCCCGTTACCTGCGTTTGGTGTTCGAGGAACGCAATCTTTACCGGCAGGCGGAAACCGATTCTTTGGGGCTTTTTGAGAAATATCATCAGTATCGCCAACAAAAATTGTCGGAGTTCGGTACATATTATAAGAAAGGAAACTAAAAGGTGGAAATATGAATAAGATAGCAAATAAATTCAGGTGGCTGGTATGGTTCATGTGCGGATTGTGTACGGCTTGTACGGTCTATGATACGCCAGCCGATATAGCCGGAGGCTCAAGCGAGGTATCCAAAAAAGACGACGGAGTGGTACGTTACGTGCTTTGGGTCAATATCGACGGTGCAAGAGGAACGGTGGTGAAAGAGGAAATCGAGAAGGGTAATTTGCCCGTTTTGAAACAAATGTTGGCACATAGTAAATATGCTTGGATGGGTTTGGCGGACGACCATGCCTTGTTGTCCGATAACCGGGGGGATTTTTCAGAGGAAGATCCTGTGACTTGGGCATCCATGCTTACCGGGGTTCATTCTCGAATGCATCGCATTAAGGATTATTCATATACACCGGACTATGTGATGGGAGCTTCACCGGTGGTTCCCAATACTGTGGTGCAGTATCTGTCCAATAATGATCCCATGTTGCGAATGTCCTGTGTGACACCCTGGGAAAACCTGAACCATTTTGTGGGACTGATGCAGTCTGTGGTGACTACGGCATCCGATGATGAGACCGTAGAGACCTTGGTCGGTCAATTGTCTCATGATGACTACCGTTTTACATTGGCCGGTTTCAGGAGCGTGTTAGATGCGGGAAAGGTTGGAGGTTTTACAGCTTCTAATGCACAGTATGTGAATGGGCTTAAACAAGTGGATACGGGGTTGGGACGATTGTTGGCTGCCATTGATGCGCGGGAAGATATCGCCAATGAAGACTGGCTGATTTGTGTGACCTCCAACCATGGTGGTACGGAAGACGGACGGTATGGAGGGGCTACGGACGAAGAAAGGGATATTTTCGGCATCTTTTATTATTCCCATTATACACCGTTTGAAATGAAAGGAGAAACTGTATGGGGGGCACGTTTCTCAAATGATGTATGGGCTGTGGCCGAAGATTCCACTGCGTTATACGGGATAGGATCTCAACGACAGTTAACAATGGAGATAAAGATGTGTAATATCGTAGGGGATAATCAATCTTATACGGGTGAAAATTGGGTTCGGTATATGGGAAAAGATAATTGGGGGCTTCACCGTCAACGTAATGATGTAAAAATATATATATCTGGGAATAAGGTTCTGGAGGTTGGTATGAATACGTTTAATGACGCACGGTGGCATTCTTTTTATGTAGGTTTGGGGCCTTTGACTGACAATGGTAGAATGTATATAATGTCTGATGACGGGAAAAGATTGTCATATAGCGAGACTCAGGCTATGGGGGTAGAGAATGACTCATCGGCTTTGACGATAGGACATTCCTCACTCAATTTTTATACTGCAACAGTACGATTATGGAGTACGCTCTTAGGAGATGAGTATATCAACGAGTGTTTAAGTTTATGGACCCTTCCGGAGAACTATTCTCAACGGGAGCATTTATTGGCAGAGTGGCGTTTTTCTCCCGACGAGTTGAAAAATGATTCAATTATTCCCAATCGAGTTGAAGGAGGACCGGATTTCATATTCAAGTCTGAACCTTCTTTTGTAAAGTTGGCTAATAATTTGCCGGACAAATTGGCTTCAGGTAATTTGGTGATGGAAAATACGTTAGTTGTTCCCCAGATTATTTATTGGCTCTGTGGTGCGGATGCCATAGATTCCAAATTGGACGGTTATAATTTCCTTTCCGCTTATAGGACGGAAGAGCAATGGCGTGACCAGTAATTAGTATCATTATCAGGGAGGCCGGATGGGCCTCCCTGTTAACCTAAGAAACAATATGAATACAATGAAAACAAAATTCTATTTTTTACTTTCGTGGTGCATGATAATGTTTATTTCATGTACAGAAGACATTGAACCGCAATTCGGTCAAGTGGCACAGGATGAAAATGGCTTCATCGCAAAAAAAGCAAAGCAGTATAAAGTCACTTTGCGTACGAACCTTGGAGAACAATATTTGATGGGAACAGGAGCAACTCCTAAAGTGGATTATGATGCAGATTTGAAAGGTGACCGTTTTTATATCATAGGGAGTTTAGGAGGTGAACCGGAGTATGAGTTTGATGAGAACAGTGGAAAACTATCGGTGCCATATCCTACTATAAATTATTTTGAGGGGGGATTAGGTTCGGACTCCCATAATTTATATTATACTATTCCTGGGAAATGGTCTTTTCAAGTGGTTGCTATACATGAAAAAAAAGAAAATAATCGTGTTTGTTACGTGGCTTATGAGTCGGAGGTAAAGGAAATATTAGTGAAATTCCCAGATGTATATCAAATGAGGGATGAATTAAAGGATCACATGAAGAGTGTTTGGGAGGAGGCAATAGCCCAAACAAATGAAAAATATTCTGTACAGAAAGGATTTTGGATTTATGCCGTAATTCAAACTGAAAATTTAAAAATAGAGTATGGCCCAACAGAAAGTGAGTATTATTCACCTTGTGATAATTGGGATAGAGTGAATCCGGGTAGACCTGATATAAAAATCCCTATTGAAAGTTGGGGATATGCAAAATATCCTATTGGTTATTTTCACACCCATACTCCTTTGACCTATTGTACTTCTGATGTGGAGAGGGAGACGGGATTTTCTACAGCAGATGAGGCTTGGCAGGATGGCAATGAAACCCCTATATTAGTGTATGATTATACTTCAAGGATTACAAGTGGACATGATATTCATGAATCTGCGGATTTATATGTTTCTTATGATTGTTATATGCGTAAACTACCCACAACCTGGGGAGAATTAGAGAAAGTTTATTAAAACTATGAGGAGTTTCAGAAATATAGGACTATCGGTTTACGGCTTGCTTGCAGGTATTATTGCCATGTATAGTTGTAAAAGTGCCGATTCAAGTTCGCCGCTCAAAAAGCATTATTATGACATGCAAGAGTATCGTCCTGTAGCTTTGTGGGAAAATAACGTGGTGGCGGAGAATCCATTCCCGTTGTCGGAGTATGAGAAGGAAACACTGTTGGACAGTGCGGTGCAAGTTTGCCAAGCCTATATGACGAAGTATCCCGACCACAATCTCGATACGTGGCCAAAGGACGATTGTGAGGCTTATCTCCGGGCGAAGGCCATACAAATCATTCTCCAATTCCAACCCGATTACTATCGGGCGTATGCCATACCCGAAATCCGGAGGCGTATGACACAGTTCGGAGGCCCATATTATAGATTGGATTATTATTATGACTTCTCTAAAGAAGACACGGAAAGCCCGTATTCCAACTCGAAAGAGGGGCTTATTACGGTTGACGTAAACGTCTGGAATGCCCAAGCCTCCGGGTTTTCCTTGCCGATACGGAATGGCATGGGGATTTCTTTCAGAGCCCCGGATTATGAAAACAGCCTCCTGAAGGATTGGGTGCCCTATCCTTATATGATACGGAACAGGGATTATGATTGGAAGAATAATATGATATTGTTTTAATTTGTCGGATAATGGAAAAATTCATGGATATGGACACGGCAAGATTTTCCTTTTACCGGATTTTGGTGGCTTTGTCGATGCTTTGCTTTGCTGCCAATCTGTATTCCGGCGATCCATTAAGGCAACGTACTTTTGCCATGGACGGTTATCGGCCTGTAACCTTGCCGGAATACAAAATTGTGGCGGAGAATCCTTTCCCGTTATCGAAGGGTGAAAAGGATTCCCTTTTGGATAGCGTGTCGCGGGTTTGCCGGACTTGTTTGGGGAAATACCCCGACCGTAATCTCGACACATGGCCAAAGGAGGATTGTGAGGCTTATCTTCGGGCGAAGGCCGTACAACTCATTCTCCAATTTCAGCCGGATTATTATAGGACGTATGCGAGGCCTGAGATTCACCGCTATACTGCGGGCACGAAAGGAGAGCCTTACTATTTGTTGGCTTACTATTACGATCGTACGAAAGAGTCAAACGGAAGCCCGTTAAGTTTAAAATTTAAAATGCCGTTGGTCCATGTGGCAATCTTTGCGGAAAATGCCGAAGGCTTTTATCTGGCTATGCCGATAATAGGAGATTTCTACGGTGGAAGTATGAGTACTGGGAATATCGTTCCTATTTATTTGCAGGAAAATTCAGGTGAAAAATGGGCACCTTACCCTTATATCATTTGGAACAAGGATTTCAATTGGGGCAGCCAAGTCTTGTTTGAATGAGTATCCTCCGTTATGCCACACTTATACACCAAGGATTTTTCAGAAAAATGGGTTCATCTTTCAGGATGGGCGTCAAGTGGTTGTATTCCAGTGCATTTATCGGCTGAAGGATACAAGTCCGTCTTTCAGCTTCTGGTCAGGCCGCTGCATGTGTCCGTCTTGCCGTAAGTGGTGAAATCGTTTGGCGCAGAACGGAAAATCAGTCTCAGGCAAATGAAAAATCGTTTGGCGCAGAAAAAAACACGTCCTGAGGCAGGACTTTTCCAATCGTCCTGTAGGGGTGGGGTGTTTCTGCCTGAAACATTGCCTATTTATCTTTCAGCCCTTAAACGGTTAACTATAAACGTGTTATTGGGACTCCTGAAAGATGAAACATGTTTTGGAAAACTTTCTGGAGGTGTGGAGCCGATGGGAATCCTGACGGTCGGCATTGAGAAGGGGCGTTGCGGCAGCTTTTAGGTATGCTTGCCTGAATAAAAATCGGTAGGGATGAATTATTTTGGGAAAAAGTTGCTTTTTCCATTTTTGTGTCATGGAATTGAATGAAAATAGGAAGGCAAAATGGGAGCTGTTCGGTATCTTTGCCGATATAAAAACTATCAAATTATATAAATGTCATTATCATGAGAATTTTATTGAAGAAGAGAACGTATTCGTTGGTGTGGGCTTTGTTATTGGCTTGTCTGGTGGGGACATCCCAGGCAATGGCCAAGGACCGTTATGAAGTGTTTAAAGACAAGGTGCCGGCTGGCACCCGGATTTCAGTCCCCGATGCCGTCCGGGAAGGAGGCAGTTCGGAGAAGAGCACGCATTACATCTATGTGCAACCTTCGGAAACACCTACCCGTATTTCCGGATTGTCTATTCCTATCCGTGAAAATCCCGGCCCGGGGCAATACCGTTATATTACATTTGCTTGGATCAAATGGGGCGGAGAGGAAATCGGTATGCAATTGGGTGTGAAAAATGTGAAGGGTAATGCGCCCGGGAAAAAATACAATTATACATATATGGCCGGTCCGGGGAAGGAACTTTCCGGACTGAAAGTAGACAAGAAGGTGACCGGCGGTTGGATGGTGGTTACCCGGGATTTGTGGAAAGACTTTGGCGAGTTTACGTTGACGGACGTGTCTTTCCTTTGTCCGACCCGTCGGGATGCCGGTTTCGATAATATCATCTTAGGGGCGACTCAGGATGCTTTTGCCGATGTGGCACCAAAGATATTGCCGGGTAAGGTGGCTGCGGCAGAAACGGTGAACGATGCTGCGGCAGATTCCATTTCGTTGGACACTCCTGTAGAGGAAGAAGAGGCGGAACAGCAGGTGCAGATAGACTGGGCCGCACAGATCAAGGCCGGCGGTTTCATCATGTATCCTCTTTATTTGCTGGGAATTTTGGCTTTGGTCATTACGATCCAACGTTTCTTTACTTCCACTCGTGGACGTTTGGCACCTAAGAACCTGGCAGAAAAGGTCAATGCATGCATTGCACGTAAGGATTATGATGGTGCTGTCGATTTATGTAAAAAGAGTTCTTCTACTTTAGGCAATTCGCTCGGCTTTATCGTGGAGCATCGGGATGCCGATTGGGAAACGGTATGTCAGACTGCCGGTGACATGGCGGCGCGGGACATTCGGAGCCATCTTTCGCGTATTTATCCGCTGACTGTCATTTCATCTTTGTCCCCCTTGTTAGGATTGTTCGGAACGATAGTGGGAATGATCGAGGCTTTCGGGCTTGTGGCCTTGTTTGGAGATGAGGGTGGCGCTTCCATATTGTCCGACTCCATCTCGAAGGCTCTGATTACTACGGCAGCCGGTCTGGTGGTGGCCATGCCTTCCATTGCTGTGTATTTCATTCTTAAAAGCCGGATTTCCAATTTGGGTTCGCAAATAGAGATGGGAATAGAAAGTGTGGTGAATGCCATTTATTTGAACAAGAAAACCGAATAGCCATGAGATTGCCTCTTGACGAAGAAGAGAAAGTAGACATTCAGATGTCGCCTTTGATAGACTGTGTGTTTCTGTTGCTCATATTCTTTCTGGTCACAACGATGATGAAGAAGTGGGAAATGCAGATTCCCTTGTCGCTTCCGGAGATGACTTCCAGCTTGTCGACAACCCGTTCGGGGGAAAATACGGTCATTATTGCCGTGGATGAAGACAAGCAGGTCTATGAGGTGGTGCATCACGACGCTTATACCGGCGAGAATGATTACCTGCCTATCGGAGACTTGGATACTTATCTGAACGGATTGCGGGAAAAGGTGGGTACGGAGATATCCATAGATGTGGCTGCATACCGTTCGGTGCCGGTCAGTACCGTGATAGAAATATTTGATAAATGTCAATTGGAAGGATTTACGCATACGCGTGTCCGTTTAGGAGGAAAGCCTTATGAAACTACCTTTAGGAAATAACGAAGAGGAACCTGAAGTCTCTATGTCTCCGTTGATTGACTGCGTGTTCCTGTTGCTGATCTTTTTCTTGGTTTCTACCATGACAAAAGTGAAAAGCAGGGATATTCCGGTGAATTTGCCGACCTCGGAGGCGGCTGTCAAACTCAAGCCGGACGACAAACAAGCCATTGTGGGACTGGACAGCGAAGGGAACTTTTATTGGGACGGGCAGCCTTGTACGGCCAACTTCCTTCACGAACAGTTACGAGAGGTCTGTATAGCCACTCCGGACCGACGCATACGAATAGATATGGATAGGGATACACCTTTCGGACGTTTTGTGGAAGTGATGGATGCCTGTCAGTTTTATAATTTGAATAATATAGGAATACGTACGTACGATGAACACTACAACGAAAACTAACCGGAAAGTCATTGTCTTGTCTTGGATTGTGGCCATTGTGGCATGCGCGGTTTTTGCATGGGCTATTTATTATGCTCCGGTTCCAGTTCCGGCCGGTACCTTGAAATTACCGGAAGGTAAACAACCGGTAGAGCATCGGGGTGCGTTGAAACCGCGTGCCGTGAAAGTAGCCAAGTTGAGTGAGAAGATGAAAGCGGAACAGGCGCAGCGTACTTTACCGTCCCGCTATGCCGAGCAATTGGTGGAGCAGTCGGAAATGTCGGTGAAGAAAAGTTTAAAGAGACAGCTTTTGCAATTTCAAAAAATGGCTGAGAAGATGCGTAACCGCAAGGAAAGCCTTCTGTCGCAGGTTGAGGCCCGCAAGTTGCCGCGCTCTGCGCCCAAGGATGCCAATGATGTTTCTGCCGCCCGTAAGATACCGAAGGCGGGGAATCCTCCGTTGGGGAGTGACCCGTCTGTACAGGACATTTATGAGATGTTACGTCAGTACGAACGTGAGATTCAACAGAACCACTTGGCGGTGAATGCGGCAAAGCAGACGTTGCAGAAAGGTTTGTCTTTCCCGGAGGTTTATAAGTCGCTGCAACAAAGTTCCACCCGTATGCCGGATTTTGAGGAGTTGATAGCGATGCAAACCGGAGGGGCAGACTGGGAGCGTTCGGGACGTAGCAATGCCAGTGCCGGGCTTTCCGTCAGATCGACAGCCGACTTGAATAATTACCGGGGATTATTGAGTCAGGCATCCCGTCAGGCCGGTTTGGCCGGTTCACGCTTGGAGAGTCTTTTTGGTTTGGTCCGTAATGTCGGCAAACCCGGAAATGCAGCCGGTAATGGGAAAGGTAACGGAAATGGCGGCGGTGCCGGAGGAGGAACCGGAGACGGTGGCGGAGGCGGAGATGGAGGCCTTGGCGGCGTAAATTATGAAAATGATGAGGTGATGACTCCCTATAGTGAGTACCGTGGCCCTCGTTTGAACGAAAGTATGGTTAAGGCTCAGGCGTTACCCGGAAGACGTTTCTCTAAAGATGCCGAGCGCAAAGGGTGGCTTTACGTGAATACATGGTATATGATTGGTCCGTGGGAGAATTACGGACGGGATGATTTTGCCATAATCCATCAGCCTGAAATTTCAGTCGATTTCGACGCCGTGTACACGGATGGTCAGGTAGGCGTGGGTATCGAAGAGACAGAGTCCGACCCGATTAAGATGATTGGGAAGGAGGTGAAGCTGGATGGGACCCTGCGTTGGAAATTCATGCAGAGCGAGTCCATGCACAATACGGTGCCTGTCACGACCGGACATTCTACTTATTATGCTTATACGGAGCTGTACTTCGATGAGGCGACAACCATGTTGGTGGCCATCGGTACGGACGACAGCGGCCGTATATGGATTAACGGGAAAGATGTTTGGCAGGATAAAGGCACCAGTTGGTATCATATCGACGAGCATATCGAACCCTTTACTTTCCAGCAAGGCTGGAATCGTGTCCTTCTTCGTTTGGAGAATGGAGGGGGCGGGGCTGCCGGATTCAGTTTTCTGATCATTCCTCAGGATCATGCCGTAACAACGGACTGACATGAGGAGGAAACTTCCCGGCCACGGCATTAAAATCGTAAGTGTTGGTCTTTGACAGAACGGGTAAAAGCGGTGTACGCCGTTTTTGCCCGTTCTGTTGTGCATTTCCTTGTTTATGAGGGGAGGGAATATAGGAAAGAGGGGGCTTCCCGTTACAAAGGAAAGCCGAATGCCGTGAACTCGTATATTCCGTCCGCCCATGTGGCCGGATGGTTGTTGTGTACATTTATGATTTGGAATACATTGAGGCGGAGGAACTTGTACGCGGAACGGTCTTCGACGGGGAGGATGTGGAATCCTACGGTCCAACTGTTTCTTCCGTCGACGAGTGTTTGGTACTCCTGTCCGTCCATACTGCCTTCTATGGTGTATTTATAAGCTGTTTCGGAACCGTTGACCAACCGGGTGGCCAGATTGATTTCAGAGATACGGGAGGGTTGGGGCAGTTCTATGGTCAAGGAGTAAGGGTAATGGCTGCTTTTGAAATAAGGAGAGGAGGCCATGTCCGAACCGTCTGTGATGCAATCCGGGGCGGCGGAACCATCGCCCGGTGCGTGTGAAGGCACAACCGTGGCTCCCAACGTAAGATTCCTGCCGTTCTGTACCGGGATGATACCATATTGGTCATGGAACTCCACGAACCGGAAGTAGTTCATCGAAGCATATCCGCGGTTGAACGTAGCCGGAGAGATACGGGTAAAAGTTCCGTCCGGGTCCCGGTGATGGTATTGGGCGCCCCAGTGGAAGCCCCACAGCCCTAACGTCTCACGTGTTCCGGCGGTTTGTTGTACGTAGTTGAATTGTACGCCGTAAGTTGAGTTGTTTCCTATTTCCTTCAGCGGAGACCATTTGCCGTCTATACGGTCGGCTGAGGCATACATCGTCTGGCTGGGGTACCAGCCCGATGCTTTGGAACTGAAAAAATAATAGGTTCCGTCCTTTTTAAGGATGGAAGGGGTTTCACGGTGTTGGCCTTTACATATCGTGTTGGCCAGTGCCACGGGTTTGGTCCATGTTTCATCCAACCGGTAGATGTTGATGTCGCTGTTCATATTAGTGGCGGACAGGAGATAAGCCGTCCCGTCTTCATCGACAAACAGGGACTGGTCTCTGGAATCATGCCCCAAGGGGCGCTCCATGGTGCCGATTTCGATTCCGCCTTTTGGCGTGATTTGTGCCAGAAAGATTTTAGCTGCGGTATATCCGCCTTGGTCTTCATAATGGGCGGACAGTACGACCTTGCGTGTCTTTTTATTATAGTGGAATCCGATGCCCTCGAAGTTCACGCCCGGATAGAATGCTATTTCCCGCGGTTTGCTCCAACTGTCTTTTAGTCCGGTTTTCGACTCTGATTCGGAAAGCAGCCAACCGTTTTCCTCCTTGCCATTCAAGTTCTTGTGGGTTCGGTGCAGACGGTAGGAGAAGTAAGTCTTGCCGATTTTAAATCCCGACGGTTTGTCCGGTGTGGTTCGGAGGTGCCGGCCGTTTCGGTTGTCGTACAAAGCCGTCTCGCCGGAATAAGTAAAGGTGCGGGTTTCTTGTGTTGCGGAACTGGCTGCTTTTTGATGTTCTCGATAAGCATCCACCCGGTAAGTGTAAGTTTGGTCCGTTTTCAGGTCATAATCATCATAAGTATTCCCTTGGGTTTCTCCGATGAGTTGCCCGTTTCTATATACCTTATAGGATTGGATGCCTTTCGGCGGTTGCCAGTTGATTTTTACGTGGTTGACTTGTCGTTCTCCGTAGAGTTTGAACGGGATGGCAGTGACGGCCCAATCGTTCGGGGCGGTGAAAGTCGTATCGACTGTGGAATGGCCGATGGTTTCTTGCCCGGGCAAGGAATGGGCAGGCATGGCATGAGTGTTGAAACACAATAGGGCTGCAAGGCATAAACCTTTTTTCGGATGGAGTCTTTTGGAATACATGAATATGAAATTGAGGTTAATGTGTAACGGGCAAAACCACTCATTCGTTAGTTTTGCCCGTCTTTGGATTTTATGAAAATATTTAAGTTATTCGTGATAGGAGGCCGAAGATGGCGTTTACTTCACATTCCCGACCTTAATCAAATATTCGGCAATCTGCACTGCATTCAGTGCGGCACCTTTCTTGATCTGGTCGCCTACGAGCCAAAGCGTCATGCCGTTTTCGTTAGCCAGGTCCTTACGGATACGGCCTACGTATACATCGTCTTTTCCGGCCAGGAAGAGCGGCATGGGGTAAGTTTGTGTGGACGGGTCGTCCATCAGTTGCACGCCTTCGCCGTGGGCGATGGCTTCACGCACTTCCTCTACCGTAAGCGGACGTTCCGTTTCCAACCAGATGGCTTCCGAATGAGAACGCAGGGCCGGTACGCGTACACACATGGCCGAACATTGCACGTCGCTGTGCATGATCTTCTGTGTCTCGTTGAACATCTTCATTTCTTCTTTGGTATATCCGTTATCCTGGAATACGTCGATTTGGGGGATGACGTTATAAGCCAACTGATAGGCAAACTTCTTCACGGTGACGGGTTTGCCTTCCAATACTTCACGATATTGCTGTTCCAGTTCGGCCATGGCGGCGGCACCCGCACCGCTGGCAGCCTGATAACTGGCCACGTGGATACGTTTGATATGGCTCAGGTTTTCGATGGGTTGCAAAGCCGTCACCATCATGATGGTCGTACAGTTCGGATTGGCGATGATGCCGCGCGGACGCTCCAAGGCATCGGCTGCGTTGCATTCGGGTACGACGAGAGGCACGTCCTTGTCCATGCGGAAAGCGCTGGAGTTATCTATCATGACTGCCCCGTAACGGGTGATGTCTTCGGCAAATTCTTTGGATGTGCCGGCACCGGCCGAGGTAAAGGCGATGTCGATGTCTTTAAAATCATCGTTGTGCTGAAGAAGCTTCACTTCGATTTCTTTGCCACGGAATTTGTATTTGGAACCTGCACTGCGGGTTGAACCAAATAATACCAATTCGTCCAATGGGAAGTTTCTCTCTTCAAGCACACGCAGGAATTCCTGACCCACCGCGCCGCTCGCACCTACAATTGCTACTTTCATTTCATATAATTTTTAAGAAGTTGTGATGATTCCGGTTGCAAAAATAGATAATTTATTACGATTGGACATACAAAATGGAAACTTTTTCGTTACTTTGCATATTAATTTAATACAGATACTCATGCAGATGCCCGACTTGTCTACATATTTTCCCGTCACGGATCCCACGTGGATATTCTTTTTAGTGTTGAGCATCATTCTGTTTGCACCTATTTTATTGGGTAAACTGAAGATACCCCACATTGTCGGTATGATCTTGGCCGGTGTGCTTATCGGGCCATACGGCTTGCATGTATTAGACAAGGACAGCAGCTTTGAACTGTTCGGGAACGTGGGCTTGTATTACATCATGTTTTTGGCCAGTCTGGAGATGGATATGCAGCACATGAAGCGGATTCGTTGGCAGGCGTTGACGTTGGGGTTGGCGGCATTTGTTTTTCCCCTGACGATGGGCGTCGTCAGCAATGTGTTCCTCTTGAAATACAGTCTGGTGACTTCCGTTCTGCTGGCCAGTATGTATGCCTCGCACACCTTGATAGCCTATCCTATCGTGATTCGATACGGGGTGTCGCGTAACCGCAGCGTGAGTATTGCGGTGGGGGGAACTATTGTGACCGATACGCTGACCTTGTTGGTATTGGCTTTCATCTCGGGCATGTTCCGTGAGGAGGTGCACGGAGGTTGGTTCGGCGTTGTGCTTTTGTTGAAAGTCATCCTGCTTTCCCTTTTTATCGTATATTCTTTTCCCCGTATCGCCCGGTGGTTTTTCCGTCGGTACAACGATCCGGTCATTCAGTTCATCTTTGTGCTGGCCATGGTCTTTTTAAGTGCTGGCCTGATGGAGCTTATCGGAATGGAAGGGATATTAGGCGCTTTCCTGGCCGGACTGGTATTGAATCGGCTTATTCCGCATAGCGCGCCGCTGATGCATCATTTGGAATTTGTGGGCAACGCTTTGTTTATTCCTTATTTCCTTATCGGGGTCGGTATGATTATCGACCTGCGCGTGCTGTTCGGTTCGGGAGAGGCTCTGAAAGTGGCGGCAGTGATGATTACCATGGCGTTGGCGGGAAAATGGATCGCTTCATGGGTGACGCAGAAAGCTTTTAAGATGTCGGTATTGGAGCGGGAACTGATGTTCGGTCTGAGCAATGCCCAGGCTGCGGCTACGCTTGCTGCGGTATTGGTCGGCTATAATATCATTTTGCCTTCCGGCGAGCGGTTGTTGAATGAAGATGTGCTGAACGGTACGATATTACTGATATTGGTGACGTGTGTGGTCAGTTCGTTGATTACGGACGTGGCGGCACGTAGGTTGGCTTTGCAGGACGGTAATATCAACGAGAGCCGTCCGCTTGACGAGGAGTCGGCCTTGATTGCCTTGGCTTATCCCGATACGGTGGACGATTTGGTCAACATGGCTTTATTGATGCGGAAAGACAAGTCGGATGCGCCGATGAGTGCCATCAACGTCGTGTTGGATAATGATGACAAAGCCCGGGAGAAAGGGATGAAACTGCTGGAAGCGGCTTCGGCTGTGGCTTCCGCTGCCAACGTGCAGATGCAGACCAAAGTGCGTTTGGCTACCAATCTGGCAAACGGTATCATCCATTCCATGAAAGAAAACGATTATTCCGAACTGGTGGTAGGCTTACACATGCAGAATTCTCCTTCCGAGTCGTTTTTCGGGCCGGTGCTGATTAGTTTGCTGAACCGCCTGAACCGCCAGATTACGATGATACGTTGTACGGTGCCGGTCAATACGATTCGCCGTATTCATGTAGCCGTGCCGGCCAAGGCCCAGTTTGAGGCCGGTTTTTATCATTGGGTAGAGCGCGTGGCTCGTTTGGCTGTAGGACTGGGCTGTAGGATTATTTACCATGCCCATCCCGATACTATTCGGATTTTACAACGTTATTTGGAGACTTACCATGCATCTATCCGTGCGGAATATGTACAAACCGATGGCGGAAATGAGTTGAAGCGCATTTCGCGGGAGGTCAGGGAAGACCACATGCTGGTGGTCGTGTTAGCGCGTAGAGGGTCTATTTCCTTCCGCCCGTCGTTCGACCACATTCCCCGCCAAATCAAAAAGTATTATATGAATACGGGGCTGATGTTGATCTTCCCGGATGTGTATGCCGAGGCTGCCACGAAGGATGTGAGCGTGAATGAACCGTTGACGACCGATTTGCGTTACGAGGCGGCCAAGGAGTGGTATAAGAATTGGTTGTCGCGAAGCAACGGAAAGGAGGAAAGCCAATGACCACACCGGATTGGTTGGAGCGTACGTCGCTTCTGATGGGGCCGGACAAGATGGAACGTTTCCGCCGGGCACATGTCTTGGTGGTCGGTACGGGTGGCGTAGGAGCGTATGCCGCCGAGATGTTGGTACGTGCCGGAATCGGACGGTTGACGTTGTTGGATGCCGACCGGGTGCAACCGAGCAATATCAACCGTCAGTTGTGTGCCCTGCATTCGACGGTCGGAGAGGAAAAAGTCCGCGTGTTGGGGCTGCGTTTTAAGGATATTAATCCGGAACTCGACTTGACCGTGCGGGCTGAATTTCTGGAGGAGCACTCGGCCGGTGCTTTACTGGACAGCGCGAAGTTTGATTTTATCGTTGATGCTATCGACACGATAGCGCCCAAGTGTGCTCTGATTGAAGAAGCGATGAAAAGACGCATTAGGATCGTGAGCAGCATGGGAGCCGGGGCGAAAACGGATATCACCCAAATCCGTTTTGCCGACTTGTGGGAAACGTTTCATTGCGGGCTGAGCAAAGCTGTGCGGACACGGCTGAAAAGAGACGGTATGCGCCGTCCGTTGCCGGTGGTGTTTTGCGCCCAGCAGGCCGACCCGGCCGCTTTGGTCCAAGTAGAGGGAGAACGGAATAAGAAGACCACAACGGGCACGGTGAGTTATATGCCTGCAGTGTTCGGTTGTTATTTGGCACAATACGTGATAAGCAGATTATAGAAGGATTATGATAGAAGTCAGGAATATAAGGAAAAGTTTCGGTTCGCTTGAAGTGCTCAAAGGAATCGACCTCGATATCCGTAAGGGCGAGGTGGTGAGCATCGTGGGGCCGAGCGGTGCCGGAAAGACCACGCTGTTGCAGATTATGGGGACGTTGGAGAAGCCGGACAGCGGAAGCGTCCGGGTTGACGGGGTTGCCATGGAAAGCCTGAGCCGCAAGGAGATGGCGGATTTCCGTAACCGGCGCATCGGGTTCGTGTTTCAGTTCCATCAGTTATTGCCCGAGTTCACGGCACTCGAAAATGTGATGATTCCGGCGTACATCGGGCATGCTTCCACAAGTGAGGCCAAGGCGCGGGCACAAGAGTTGCTGGATTTCATGGGACTGTCCGACAGGGCTTCGCATAAGCCTAACGAACTTTCGGGAGGAGAAAAGCAGCGGGTGGCTGTGGCACGCGCTTTGGTCAACCATCCCTCCGTAGTGTTTGCCGACGAGCCTTCGGGGAGTCTGGATACGAAAAACAAGGGAGAACTGCATCAGTTGTTCTTCGATTTACGGGACCGGTTCGGGCAAACGTTCGTCATTGTGACCCACGATGATGAGTTGGCACGTTTGACAGACCGTACCATTCACATGAAAGACGGTTTGATAACCGATGATAAAAATATAACCTTATGAACATAGAATTAGGAAAGATGAATCGCCTCAGGGTGGTTAAGGCCGTGGATTTCGGCATGTATTTGGATGGAGGCGATGCGGGAGAGATTCTTCTGCCTGCGCGTTATGTGCCGGAAGGTTGCAGCGTGGGAGACGAGTTGGATGTCTTTTTGTATTTGGATAGCGAAGAACGTTTGGTCGCTACCACGCAGACACCTTTGGCTCAAGTCGGAGATTTTGCTTATTTGCAGGTCGCGTGGGTAAACAATTACGGGGCGTTTCTCGATTGGGGGCTGATGAAAGACTTGTTCGTGCCATTCCGTGAGCAGAAGCTCAAGATGCAGAAGGGGCGGAGTTATATCGTGCATTTGCATATCGATGAAGAAAGCTACCGGCTGATGGCTTCGGCCAAAGTGGAACGTTATTTGTCGGACGAGATGCCTCCTTACCGTGAAGGCGATGAGGTGCAGATTTTAGTCTGGCAAAAAACGGATTTGGGCTTTAAGGTCATTGTGGACAACCGTTTTTCCGGTCTGGTCTATGAGAATGACCTGTTCCGGCCTTTACATACGGGAGACCGTGTGCAGGCCTATATAAAGCAAGTCCGTCCGGACGGTAAGCTGGATATTACCTTGCAGAAACAGGGGCGGGAAGCAGTGGACGATTTTTCGCAAGTGCTTTTGGAACATTTGCAGCATAATGCAGGTCGTACCCCTTTGTGTGATAAGAGTCCGGCGGAAGAAATTTACGCGATGTTCGGCGTCAGCAAGAAAGTTTTCAAGAAGGCCGTGGGCGACCTTTATAAGAAAAGGCTTATCGAGATTACAGACGAGGGTTTGCGTTTGGTCTGACCTCTCGCCTTTCGGGAGGATAGGGAGAAAAAATCAGCGTCGGAAAGTTCCTTTCATGGGAGATACTTTCCGACGCTGTGTGATTTTGAAACGTATGAGACTTATTTGCTGGCAATCGTACGTTTTTCTGCGATACGGGCTTTCTTGCCGGTAAGTTTGCGCAGGTAGTACAATTTAGCACGGCGTACTTTACCGATCTTGTTCACTACGATGCTGTCGATGTTCGGACTTTCAATCGGGAATATACGTTCTACTCCCACCGTTCCGGACATTTTGCGAACCGTGAAACGTTTTTTGTTCTGGTGGCCTGAAATCTTGATGACCACGCCACGGTACTGCTGGATACGCTCTTTGTTACCTTCGACGATTTTATATGCTACGGTAACGGTGTCGCCTGCTTTGAATTTGGGGTGTTCCTTACCGGTAGCAAACGCTTCTTCTGCAATTTTAATTAAATCTGCCATTGTTTGTTTTAATCATTAAATTGTTTGTCGTCCCAATACAACATAACAGGGAACTCTGCATCCTGCCAGCGATTGTACGGAAAGCGGTGCAAAGGTACGGCTATTTTGCGAATTAACCAACCGCTCCCGTTTCTTTTTTCGGATGAAATGACAGATTATGTGGCTTTTTTCTGTAATTTTGGAGTGGAATATAATTTCGATGTGATGAGAACATTCAGATTTTTGCTTTTATCCGCATGTTGCGGGTGGTCGGTGGTTACGTTTGCCCAGCGTTACGAACTGGAAGAGGTGAAAGCCGGACGCTATGAGGTGACGAACCGTTTGGACGCCAGGCCCGATAGCGGTGCGGTGCGCGTGGTGGCTCCCTACCGTCATGCCGTGGACAGTATGATGTCGCCGGTGTTGGGAGAGAGCGAAGTGGCTATGCGGGCAGACCGTCCCGAGAGCCTTTTGTCTAATTTTGTGGCCGACGTGTTGCGTGAGGGGTCGCTCCGGGTGGGCAAGATGGCCGATATCGGTCTGTGTAATATCGGCGGGCTGAGGAGTACAATGCCTAAGGGTAAGGTGACGTATGGAGATGTGTTGGAAATAGCCCCGTTCGAGAACCGCCTGTGCATTCTCTCTTTGGACGGGCGTAAACTGACGGAGCTGATGGAACAGATAGCTGCCGTGGGGGGTGAGGGCATCAGCGGGGCTCATCTGGTCATTACGGGAGACGGGCGTCTTCTGCGTGCCGAGGTCAGGGGAAAACCGATTGACCCCAATGGTATATATGTGATTTCCACGTTGGACTATCTGGCCGAGGGAAATGACAAGATGTATGCCCTGAAAGATAATTTGTCGAAGAAAGTCACGAATATAGCCGTACGCGATTTGATCATGGAGTCCATTCGCCGGACGGCTGCGCAGGGGGATAAAATCACGGCCCGTATGGAGGGTAGAATCGTTAAACAATGAGAAACCGGACAATGAAAAAGGTAAGGATTATGATGTGGTCGGTCTTGTGCGGACTGGCAAGCACCGTGTTTGCGGCGCAAGACGGTGAAGTGGAATTACGTATCGTGCACACCAATGATACGCACAGTTGTGTGATGCCGGTCAATCCGAATTCATCCGATACGGCATTGGCGGATAAAGGCGGTTTCGTGCGCCGTGCGGCACTGGTGCGCGATTTGCGTGCGGAAGACCCGGACTTGTTGCTTTTTGACAGCGGTGACTTTTCGCAAGGTTCTGCTTACTACAACTTATATAAAGGGGATGTGGAAGTGAAGTTGATGAACGAAATGCGTTACGATGCGGCCACCATCGGGAATCATGAATTTGATTTTGGATTGGACAACATGGCGCGCATATTCCGTGAGGCGACTTTTCCCATCGTTTGTGCGAATTATCATTTCGAAGGTACGGTGTTGGAAGGATTGGTACGCCCGTATGTCATATTGGAACGTAAGGGCGTGAAGGTCGGAGTGTTCGGACTGGGCACGCAGTTGGAGGGGATGGTTGCCTCAGAGAATTACAAGGGGGTGACGTATGAAGACCCGGTTACGGCTGCCAACCGGGTGGCCGATGAATTGAAAAACAAGGAGCATTGCGACCTTGTGGTATGCCTTTCCCATCTGGGGTGGGATATCGACGGTCTGGACGACACGGAACTGGTGCCGGCCACGCGCCATATCGACATTGTGCTGGGCGGCCATTCACATACTTATTTCGAGCATCCCGAAGTGTTGAAAAATGCCGACGGGAAGGATGTGTATTGCAACCAGATGGGCAAGCACGGACGTTATGTCGGCATGCTGCTGTTGGAGATGTCGCCGACAGGGGACTGACCCTTATTCGAAATAGAGCGTCAATACGATCATTTTCGACGATGCCCCGTCCAAAGAATTGGTGAATTTCCGCAGCGAATTGTCTATCAAATCGTTGCGGTTTTTTTGTAAGATATCTGCCAAACCGAAACAGAACTTCAGTTCGGGGATGAGCTTGAAAAACGGCAGGTAGATGTCGCAGCCCATGCCCACCTCGATATAACAGTCGAAAGGTTTCATGAGCAGGGCTTTTTGTTTCTTGGTGGTCAGGTCCACCATGGGGTTCACTCCTGCGATGAAGTAAGGGCGGAAGTTGTTATAGCGCGGGGCGGCGAACTTCAAGTCCAGCGGGACGGAAATATAAGTCGATTTGATGTTTTGCGTACTGTCCTGCCCCGTTCTTTGTTCATGGAAAGACACGTGCTTCTGTCCGAAATGCAGGGTAGGGACGAGGCGTAGGGACAAATAGGTGTTCAGGCGCATTTCACCTAATACGCCCACACTGAATCCCGGACTGTAGTTGTCCACATCGGCATACCATTGCTCGCCGGTTTCCGGGTCTACATAGCCGTTGTTTTTCAGTTCCAGGTCCTGCATGTGCACGCCGAAGAGGAATCCGTAGTGGAATCTTCTTTGGTCGATGTACGGACGATGCTGGAGTTTGCGCTCCTGTGCCATCATGCCGTATGCGGACAGCAGGCAAAGGAGGACGGCCAGAATTCTTTTCATGAATCATTGATATTTATTAGAAAACAACGCAAAGATACGTAGCTTATTGCATTTGACCGTGGCTTTTCGGATGAAAATCACTAAAAATAGTGAGAAAATATTTGGGGGGATTCTATTTTAATACTAACTTTGCGGTATCGTTTGAATAAAACAAGGCATTAATAATTTAAATTCTAATTGATATGGCTTACGTAATTGGTGATGATTGTGTAGCTTGCGGTACTTGCATCGACGAGTGTCCGGTAGGCGCAATTTCTGAAGGTGAAAAGTATGTAATCGACGCTGACGCTTGCACTGAGTGCGGTACTTGCGCCGATGTATGTCCTTCGGGTGCAATTTCTCTCTAAATATAAGGGAGATCACATAATCTTTAAAAGTTAGACAAGAAAGGCCTTCTCTTCCGAAAGGAGGAGAAGGTTTTTCGTTTATAAAGACAAGAAGTATGCGAGAGGGATTATTTATAATCGGAAGAGGAGTGGGGCAAGTCATGTTCCAGAACAATGCGGTTTCGGGTTTGTTGATGTTAGTGGGGATAGCTTGCAACTCGTGGCTATTGGTGCTTTTTGCCCTGTTGGGTAATTTTGTCGGTACGCTGACGGCATTCTTTTCCGGATATTCAAAAGAAGATATAGAAGACGGTTTGTATGGTTTCAACGGTACGTTGGTAGGCATTGCCGTAGGTATATTTATGGAAACAGGGATAGCTTCCCTCCTTTTGTTGGTGGCGGGTTCCGTGCTTTCCACATGGATAGCCCGCGTGTTTGGTTATCAGAAACTTTTGCCCGGTTTCACGGCTCCTTTCATTCTTACCGTATGGTTGTTGTTGGCCCTTTGCCGTTGGTGGTTTCCCTCATTGTTGTTGCCTTCTGTGATGTCGGAAGAAACGACGTCCGACTTGTTTCAGGCTTTCAGTCTGAATATCGGTCAGGTCATGTTCCAAGGTGGCACGGTGCTTTCCGGACTTTTCTTTTTGGCCGGCATATTGCTCAACTCCCGTGTCCATGCCTTGTATACGGTGTGGGGAGCCTTGTTGCCTTTGGGCATGGTCTGGATGGTCGGTTCCGATTATGCGGCTTTCAATGCCGGTTTGTTTGGGTATAATGCAGTGCTTTGCGCCATTGCTTTGGGCGACCGTTCCTGGGCGGGGGCAGCGTGGGCTACATTGTCCGTCGTGATCTCAGTCCTTTTGCAGGTTTGGGGGATGAGTCTGGGAATGACTACGCTGACGGCCCCGTTCGTCGTATCCGTTTGGATAGTGTTAGGAATGCGGCGCGCCTTGTGCAGGGGATAGGCGGTTTTGAAACGCATTGAGTTTTGCGTTCGTCTGTTTATTAGCAGGGAGTCATTCCTGTCTTTTTGATGCGAAAATTCCTGTTCGGGAGATAAAATGTAAAGTCACAGCCGTTTTTGTGGATGGAAAAAGACCTTTGAAAAATGCGATGTGTATGGGTTTTGCTGGGCGTTCAAACACATATTTTCACATTACGCCCTTATTTACGGGTTTTGTTGATGGATTTTAAGAATCAATTGCATGAGAATGATTTTTCGTTCGGCGCAGAAAAACATTTTTTTCTCCTCATATTCTGACGGAAAAGTCCGTATTTGGGTGGAAAAGTTGGCTGAAAGAGGCGGGAAAACCAGCGTTTCCCGCCCTTTTTTCTCTAAATGGGGGACAGTTGTTGTCAAATCCCGAATGACACGATAAGAGGCAAGTGTAGCCTTTGGCTTTCTCATGTCTCTCCGGCCTACGTACGGCCAGCCTTTCCGGTGTGCAAAAAGTTAGCGGGAGGCATGGAATGACTGACAGAAGGACTTTCGTTCGATGCGCGAGAATCGTTTCTTTTTATCGAAGCCTCGTTCCAGTTCGGAATAAAGCATTCTCGTGAGGGTGGAACTGTCGTTTTGACAGTTTGTCGGAATGCGACCTGAAAAACGGTTGGGAATACTCTGGGAAACAAATTCCTTTGTTTTGTCGATGGGTTCGGGGAAAACGTATATCTTTGCCTTTATGAAAGGATAGAGTGATTTTAAAACGAATTTGGTCTTGGAGAAACTCGGGGATTTATGCTTCGACTTCGCTAAACTAATCTTTGGAGGTGTTATTCTTGCAGCTATAATGCAACTTGAAATCAATACGGCGTGGCTTTTTACCATTGGATTTGTTTTCGTTTTGTTGGCTGTCGTTTTTGGTTGTATCTTATTCGTGTTGTCTAATAAAAAAACAAATTACTTATGGGGTTGATTTATTTTATTTCAGCTTTTGGAATATTGATGTTGGTAGGCATTATTTGGGGAATAGGTGAATTGCGGAAAGATGCTTCAAAAAGATAAAGTGTAATTCCCTTTGGTTGCTGTCGTGATTGTATTCGTGCGGCTTGGTAAAAACAAACCCGCCATTCCGGAATGTGCCGGGAATGGCGGGTTTTGATAGTATGGAAAGGTATTCGTTTTTAGAAATTCGTTTTTTGAGCTTTCAGCGTACTCTTTCCATTTGAAAGGATATAAATGCCTTGGTTCAGGTCGCCGATGCTGACGGAAGTAGCATGGTTGGCCTGTTTCAACATGCGGCCTTGCAGATCGTAGACAGTGATGTCGTTCGGTTCTGCAAAGTAGAACGTATTGCCTACACGTTGGGCGGACAAAGCCTTCACACCGTTGATACCGTCACCTCCGCTAACAGTGTATGCGGCAAGGGTTGTAGAGAAATCTGTGATGTTGGCAGAGAGAAGTGCTTTGGTTGTGCCTTTCGTGGCTGCTCCGGTTACCAACAGGGGGGCATCATGGCTTGTGGCCGTACCGTTTGAGCAAGTGTAAGCCAATGATTTGGTAAAGGTCTTCTCGTTTTCGTCTTGAAGGACATAGCCATACAAGGAAACCTCCCCGTTGTTTACTGCCATGCTTGTGAAGTTCTCGTTGAAATGTTGGGTGTCTCCGTTACCTTCGTCAAGGCCGCTTTGGGCTGTCCATTGTGCTTCCAATGAGTTCTTGTCCAATGCCGTAACAAACAGGTCGCATCCGCCTACATGGGTGAGCTTGTTGTCGAAAGGCATCATCTGGTGGAACGTTCCGCCAATGTAGAGGGTATTGCCTTCTATTTGCATTTTACCGATGCTGTTATAAGACGCTCCATTGTCGTGGGAGTCTGCATGGAATATCTTTGTTGTGGCCTTTCCGTCTTGGATGGCAGTTGTGACGAAAGCATGCTCCACCATTCCATTAGTGTTATCGAATGCCAAAGTAATGTCCTCACTGCCATTCTGGTAAGTGAATGTAAGTGTACCTTTGGCGGCAAAACACAAATATATGGAATTACCCTCTGTAGTGAAGTTGATACCTTCTACTCCCATTTGATCACCTCCCAATTGGGTTTTAACACCGATTTGCGCTACGGACTCTGCATTGTCTAATGCAGATACATCCAATGAGAATATTCCAGCACTGATGAGATCATCGTACATGAAAT
The DNA here is from genome assembly GCF_000233955.1 of Paraprevotella clara YIT 11840. Classification (GTDB taxonomy): domain Bacteria; phylum Bacteroidota; class Bacteroidia; order Bacteroidales; family Bacteroidaceae; genus Paraprevotella; species Paraprevotella clara. The sequence continues at coordinate 28,855 of NZ_JH376581.1, read as the reverse complement.
CAAATATATTCATGTATATGCCCTTCCATTGTACATTGCCTATGGTTACGTCGCCGGTATGCATGGCTGAAGCGTACAACTTTCCGTTGCTTACTTCTATGTGGTTGATTTTTATATATGGAAATCCTGCTTGGGGGAAGTAAAGCCCGCTGGAAGCTATTTCTGCATTGGCTTCCGACCAAATGACTTTTGTAGCTTTCAATGCACCTTCGGCACTGTATGCCGCAATGAAACTGGACACCTGGTTTGCCACTTCTCCGGCCTTGCCGTTGATGGTTTGCGTCTTGCCATCCGTGCTTCCCACTTCTACGGCATCGGCCAATGTGCCGGCCACGTAGACGTTATTTTGTTCATCGGTGGTAATGGCCGTAATGGTGGCTGCACCGCGTAAACCGACAGCCCAGGCTACGTTACCTTCGGCATCGTATTTGGCCAAATAGGCACTGTTGGCAATCGGGTCAAGCACGGCGCTTCCGATGACAATCGGTTGCGTGAATGCTCCTGTGGCGTAGGTGTTGCCTGCATTGTCCACAGCCGTGGGAGCTTGGAGGTTGAGTTCTTCCCATTTCGATACGGTATTTTCTACCGACTTGGACCACTTCTGTTGGTCGGCTGCAAATGCTTGCGTACCCGCTAAGAACAGGCTGCAAGCTGCGATAAGTAATGTTCTTCTCATAATGGATAATTTTAAAAATGAATATTAAGTATTGTCATATTGGGTCGGGAGAGGTTATTGGATAAATCGCTCCCGTTCGGCAGACTTCGAGCAAACTCGGTCTGCTCTCACTTACTCGCGATTTTCTTCCTCCAGTCCCGGATTAGCTTCAATGGCATCGGCAGGGATACGCAACGTATAGCGTGAGTCGTCTTTTTGCAATACGTAAGTTTCCCCCTTATACGTCTTGGTCAGTTCCTGACGGGTCGTACGGCGCAGGTCAAACCAACGATGTCCCTCGAAAGCCAGCTCACGAAAGCGTTCATTGTAGATTTCTTCCCGTAATTCATCTTGCGTCATAGACAGGATTTCTGCCTCGTATGTGGGATAGATTGCTGAAAGGTAACGTTTCTTCATCAGTTCCGTCAGGTAATGGCGGGCATTGTCCATGTCGTTCAGTTCCAAGGCGGCTTCTGCGGCGGTCAGGTAGAACTCGGCTGAGCGGAATGTACACCGGTAAGTGTTAACCCCAGCTTTCAACACTTCTGTCGCACTGGCGGATAATTGCTTGTAGAATTTGCTTTTGCGCAAGTCGCCGCTACGGTAGAGAGATAACAAACCAGACGCCACGTATCCGGCACCAAGAGAAGACGAATTAAAGATATTCTCCATGGAGAGTATGGCTTCTACGGATTGGTAGTGGTTGGGCAACGTGGAAGAAGCCGTGAGGTCTTCCAACTCACCGTGTTTGCCCACGACATCCGTTGCGTTGGTGTAGGCTTGTTGCCAATCTCCCATATAAAGGTAGACGCGTGCGCGGAATGCCGGAACGGAAAGGGTGTTGAATCGGTAAGTTTCGCCTTCGGGCCATTCCTCTACATTCAACAGCCTTTCAGCTTCTTTGATATCCGATAAGATGGAAGTATAGACCTCTGCTATCGTATTACGTGATAACACCTTGTTGATGTCGTTATCTAATTTTAAAGGGATTCCCTTGGTATTTTTCGGGTCGCAATGTGTGTAAGGTTCGGCATACAGGTTTACTAAGATGAAATGCATGTATGCCCGAAGCATGTAAGCCTCTCCGGCCAACTGGTTACGTTCGGCATCTGTCGCTTCCGTGATGTTGTATTGTTGTTCAATAACAGAATTGGCAATATAGCTTACATAGTAAAACTGTAGCCATTCGAAAGGAAGGGTGGTCTCATCGGGACTAGTGTCGTTCCATCTCCAAATATCCAGATAAGAGTCTAAATTGGTCGTATTGGTTTCACCCTCCATTGTCAATTCATCGCTGCGGAATGTAGTCTTTCCTCGTTCGGCAGGGATACGGGAATAGGCATCAGTGAGTAGGGCACGGTATTCCTTGGCTGTTTTGGGCATGACTTTGCCTACAGGCTGGATGTCAAGGAAGTCATTGCAACCTGTGAAAGCAAAAAGGGCTGCCATGATCCATAGTATATTAAGACGTCTTTTTTTCATTATGAGTCCTCCTCTTTTAGAAATTTACGTTAAGTCCGAAGATAAAGCTTTTGGGAATGGGTGCGGCGTACGGGTTACCCATTGTCTCCGGGTCGAGATAGTTATGGTAGTTGCTGGCTATAACCCAAAGATTACGTCCTTCCAAAGATACGGAAGCACTCTTGATGCCTACGGGTTTCAGCCATTTTTCCGGGAGCTCGTATCCCAAGCGGATACTCTCGAAGCGGAAATAGTTTTGCTTCTTGACCCAGATGTCCAATTCACGGAACAGGTTTTGTTCTTTGTAACGTAGGTATTCTCCTGTCCGCCCGTCATTTTCGGTCATTAATTTAGGCAACGTGGTATTGGTATGGTCTGGAGTCCAACGGTTCAGGATGTCTCGGTTACTGTTCAGGCCCCGGTCATAGTTGGTCGGGTCGTATGTAGGAGTGGTTTGTACGTACATGCCGAAATTGAAAATACAGTTGATGCCTAATGTAACACGCTTGTACTTGAACGTATTCATAAAACCGCCGGAGACTTTCGGTTCCGTGCTGCCGATATAACTATACAAGTTGCGCTGTTCTTCTGCACTTAATGTACTGGCACCGGCATTATTCAACTTGAAAAATTCAGTGGCGGTTACTTTTCGGCCATCTTGTGTGAGGAACAAGGGATAACCCTCGTCATCCAGTCCGGCTGTTTTATAGGCAAAGATGGCTCCTACGGAATATCCCTCACGACTGGGTCTGATGGCATTTTCGGCTACAGTTTCCCGTAATACGGTATTATCGTTGTAACCGAAGTTCAGGTTCGTGAACCACGTGAAGTCTTTGGTGTGTATGTTGCGTGTGGTCAGCGCTACTTCCACGCCTTCGTTTTCCATTTGTGCCCAATTGACAGTCGTAGAAGTATAGCCGGTTTCTAAAGGTAGCATACGTAAGCCGATAAGGTCAGTACCTTTACGATAATAATAATCCACACTCAAAGAGATGATGTTGTCCCAAAGCGACAAATCCATTCCGATGTTTGCGGATTGGGTCTTTTCCCAACGCAGATCGGGATTGGGGGCACTGCTCGGACGAATGGCGTCTTCAGAGTTTCCAGGAAGGATAGTGGTTTGGTCGTAGATTCCTATCAAATAAGGTGAAGTATTCTTGTCGATATTACCTTGAAGACCGTAAGAAGCACGAAGTCCCAAATTGTTGATGACTGTCACATTTTTCATAAACGGTTCATCACTGATGCGCCACAAACCGCTGACGGAGTAAAGCGGTAGGTAGCGATACTTTTTGGCCACACCAAAAATATCCGAACCATCGAATCGGATACTTCCCCCTAATGTGTAACGGTGGAGTAGGGTATAAGATCCGGTGGCGAACCACGAAACGAAGGCATTTTCGAGATACGTTTCCGTATGTAGTGGGACGCTTTCGGCTTTCTCTTCGTTGGGAAAGATGATGGGTTTGGATGTTAATGTGCGTGCATCGTAACCATATACGGCAGAATAGAGCGATTTATCTTCATTGTGGCGGATTTCCGTTCCAGCCATCAATTCCAGTTCGTGTATGTCTTTGAAACGGTTTTGATATTCTGCCATAGCTTTCCATGTCCATTGGGAACTGTGGTTCTCTGTGATTTTATTGGAACCGCCTTCCGGAAGCACAGTCGTTCCGTTGTATTGGTGCTGTTCTTTTTCACGCCGCATGGCATAACTGTCTTGTCCGGCATATTTTTCAATCATGTTTTCATCCCATTGCAGACCGAATTGTGAAGTCACTTTAAAATGTTCGTTCCATTTGAATTCGGCATCGAAGATGGACATCAAAGAAGTAAAGGTATTCTCATTAGATGTATTGGCACGTTCTTCAAAGATGTTGAAATCCGGTACGATGTCATCGCCTTGGCGGTGTTGTACATTGGTGTCGTAGATATAGTTCCCCTCGTCATCGAACGGGCGCATGTAGGGATTGGCTATCCGTGAGTAGTAAACAGGGTTTGTGAAGCCTTCGTTGTAGGTCAGATAAGACCTTTGTTTGCGACGGTTAGCGAATACGGAGGCTCCTACTTTCAGTTTGCTATTGATACGGTAGTCGGTTTTCAGCGTCAGGTTGAAGCGGTCGTTTTTTACGCTTTCCACATTGCCTTGTTCCACATAGTAGCCTAAGGCGGAGTAGTAGGTAGCTTTTTCAGAACCTCCGGAAAGGCTTACATTGTATTCTTGGTTGAACACGCCCCGGAAAAGGATGTCGTTCCAATCCGTATTGACAGCCCGCAGGGAATTGATGTCAGCCTGTGCCTCGGGCGAGAGGGCGTTCCAACCTCCTGCCTTGTAGGCATCGGTCAGCCCGTAGCCTGCAATGATGCGGGATACATCACCTTTATTTTCGCGGTAGGTATAATCGGACTGCAATAGACCAAGTTCAAGGTCAACCTTTTCATCAGAGTTCAAAAGGTTGAGGCGGTCGATGTCTGTCTTGGGGTTGTACGTCAACTTCATGGAGAAGTTGATTTGCGGCTTGCCTGCTTTTCCTTTTTTGGTGGTGATAACGATTACACCGTTTGCAGCCCGGGCACCATAAATGGCCGTGGCTGCTGCGTCCTTCAGTACCGTGATGCTTTCAATGTCCTGCGGATTAATACCTGCGATTGAAGTCTGATAGATGTTATCTATGTCTTGTAAATCTTCCATAGACGGGATGTCTGTACCCTCCAATGGAATGCCGTCGAGCACCCAGAGCGGGTCTTGCGTTCCGCTGAGGGAGGCCGTTCCGCGGATGCGTAACTTGACCGGCGCACCGGGTGAGCCGGAAGAGGTCACGCTGGACAATCCGGCAATCTGTCCGGCCAGAGCCTGGTCTATGTTGTTGACTCCACCGATAATCTCATCGGACATCTTTATCGTTGTGACGGCTGAGGTTAACTTGCGGCGGTCGATTGCCTGATAACCCGTGACGACCAGTTCATTCAACTGTTTGGAATCATTTTCCATATAGACTGTATAGTTGTCTTTTCCTGTTTGAAGATGAATCGTGGTCGTTGTATAACCCATAAAACGGCAAGTCAGGTTTTGGGTTCCTGAGGGTACTTCCAGTTTGAACTTACCGTCCAAGTCGGTTGTCGTGCCATGCGCCACGGTACCTTGTGCGCTCATGACCGCTATGGTGGCACCGATAACCGGTTGGTTGTCTGCCTTGTCGAAGACAGAGCCGGTGACGGTACGGGTCTGTGCCGCCATGGACAGAATCCCGATGAACAGACACAAGAGGATACATTCAATTCTTCTCATATTCATTCCTTTCGTTGTTTTTTATTTAGTCAACCCGAGTGCCGTTTGGATACGCAGGATCATGTCCTCGTAATGGAAACGGGTGGCAGGGTCGGAAATGTTTCGTTTGTTTTTCAGCAATTGTAAGATGCTCATCAACTCTCCGCGTTTGACACTGATGGCGTCGCTGACACGGTTGATTTGCGTACTATACATGTCGATGAGGCGGGCATTGCGATTATCGCCGTTCATGGCAGAAGAGCATCCGTGGGCGTTGCACGGCAAGGCCGTGGTATTCAAAGCCGGCAGGGGGGCGTGGAGGCGTTTGTTGATTTTCACACCTTCCTCTTCGGCGGCCGCCGTGATAAGTGCATCGACGAACGACTTTTGCAGGTTTCGGGTCATTACGTCGAGCTTCTTGCCTGCCATGGTGGGCTTGAATATGTGTTTGTGCAACATGTCTACCATTTCCACGGGGGTAAAGGCTTTCTCGCCGTTCTGAAATTCATTTTCAAACATGCGAACCATACGTTTGTTGTCCAGCAAGTCCCACAACAAGTAGTTCAGCGTGTTCTTGTACATGGCGTTAGGGCTTTGTTCCAACGTGCCGAGCGGAGTTTCTTTCAGTATGTAAGTGTAGTCGGAAACAGAGGTGTCGAACAACCAGGCCGGATAGGTGATATACTGATCGAGCAGGAACTGTACGGCTTCTTTCTGTTTTTCCTTTTCCACAAAAGTATAAGTCTTTTGGCCGTCGCCGACCTCTGTGCTTTCCAAATAGATTCCACCCACATTGGCCATGACATGATAAGGATAGAGTCCCCATTGGAAGACGGCTCCGGCGTAGAGCTTGGCCGCATTTTTATAGGTCTGCCCTTCTTCGCCGGTGGTAGTCCATTCAACGATTTCCGGTACGATACGTTTCAGGTTCTCTATACCGTAGCCAGCCGATTTCATGGCGTTGTCGCCTAAGTCTTCGCTGAGGGAACGTGGGTCTACAGCTTCGCGTGGAGATTGCTCTTCCCCGTATTTGTATATTTTCTCCGTATGGCTGTCCAACAGCGCACGGAGCTGTCTTTTTTCCGTTTCCTCGTCCGGATACCAACGATATCCCCATTCGATGGCAAAGCGGTCGTAGGGACCGATGTGTGGGGAGACGTAAGGTACGTGGTCTTCCGGTTGGGCCACGTAGTTGAAGCGGGCATAGTCCATGATGGAAGATGCTGTGCCGCCTACTCGCGACATGAATTCGGGAGAACGCAAGGAATCGGTCGGGTAGGCCCAGGATGCAATCATGTTATGCTTGAGACCCAAAGAATGCCCTACTTCATGGCAAGCTACGAAACGGGCGGCATCTCCCATCAGGCTGTCGGGCAGTTCCGGATTCCGTACGGCTGAATTGACAGCCCCGGTCTGTACAACAATCCATTCGCGCAATAAAGATACGACGTTGTGCCACCAGATGATGTCGGCTTCGATGATTTCGCCTGTACGCGGGTCGATGACCGACGGCCCCATGGCATTGGACTTGTCCGAAGCTGCATAGGTGAATAAGGAATATTTCAAATCGTCTCCTTCTGCAGCCATACTGTCGGTATATTCTTCCACACGCACGGCATCCTTGAAACCGGCTTGTTCAAAAGCCGTGTTCCAATCCAGAATACCTTTGCGGATGTAGGGGCGCAGTTGCTTCGGTGTAGCCGGGTCGATATAGAATGTAATCGGTTTTTTCGGAGAGGTCAGTTCGCCGCGTAAATAAGCGGCTTCGTCTGATGGTTCCAAACGCCAACGTGTGATGTAGCGGCGGGTTTCAAGTTCTTGTTGACGGTCTGAGTAGCTGAGGCGGTGGGTCGTGAAATATCCGACCTTTCTGCTCTCTTTGCGTCCTCTCATCGGAGTTTCGGGCAAGAGGCTGAGCGATGAACTGACCACTACGGTCACGTTTACTTTGCTCATGCCTTCCCTTACGATGGTAGTCAGTTCCGAAGTGGCCGTGATATTGCTTTCAAATGCCTTGATGTCCAGGATGCGGGAGAGGTCGGCATTGGCAGACGTTCCGAGATTGATGTTGTTGAATACGTCGTTGAGCCCGGTTTGCTTCCCGTTGAACAATTCGTCGATTTTAACCACTACGGTACTGGAGTCCGGTGCTACGGCCTCTATTTTCAAACTGGCGATAAGCGGATTGATATAGTTGTCTGCTACAGACGAGGCTAAAGCATCCGTGACAGGAACTTCAGGAGTGAGACGTTGCTGGCGGATACATAATTTTTTTCCTTCGCGTTGCCATTCGAAAGTGACGACTTGGTTCTCATAATTGATACCCTTGTTCACTCCGGCCTCATTCAATTCCAAAGGCACTTTCTGCAAGCGGTTGGTAACCAGAAATTCACGTCCTAACAGTCGGGTCGGGAACTCCAGATAGAAACTGCCGTTTTTCTTTATGATATTGGCAATTCCTTTGAGGGCAACCGAGTCTCTTCCCGTCAGCTTTTTATAATCAGATGCAACCGAGTCTTTGGGCTCTGCTTTCTTTCTGTTTTTTGCCAGGAGGGGAAAAATGCCTGTATTTACAGATGCGATAGAGGATTCCGCTATCGTTGTCATAGCGAAAGAAAACAGGCTTATCCATATTATGTTTTTTCTCATTCCTTGTGTTCTATATAATACTTATAATTATGTCTTAATCCAAAATACTATTCGTTTTTTATGTAAAAAGAAAAGTACCCCGACAGTGTTTTCCGACGAGATACTTTGCATTAGATTATTTAAAGACGTACTTCTTTTTATCTCAGTCGGGCCAGGGTTTCTTTAATCCGTTTCATGGCCTCGACAATGTTTTCGTCACTGGTGGCATAGCTCATACGGAAGCATTCGGGGGATCCGAAAGCGTCGCCACCCACTGTAGCTACATGTCCCACTTCAAGCAGGTACATGGCAAAGTCGGTGGAGTTGTTGATTACACGTTCACCGTCTTTCTTACCGAAATACGAACTGCACTTGGGGAACAGATAGAATGCGCCTTCCGGGTTGTTCACTTCCAATCCGGGAATTTCTTTAGCCAATTTGACAATCAGGTTTTTACGGCGTTCAAAAGCCTGGCGCATGTCTTCTACGCATTGCTGTGAACCCGTATAAGCGGCTTCGGCAGCCTTTTGCGAAACGGAGCAAGGGCCACTGGTGTATTGGCCTTGTAGCTTGTTACAGCCTTTTACGATCCATTCGGGAGCGGCAATGAAACCGATTCTCCATCCCGTCATGGCGTATGCCTTCGATACTCCGTTGACGATGACTACGCGGTCTTTTATTTCTGCGAATTGGGCAATGCTTTCATGTTTGCCGATATAATTGATGTGCTCATAAATTTCGTCGGCAATGACTATCACGCGCTCATGTTGTGCGAGGATGCGAGCCAGACCGGCCAACTCTTCTTTGGAATATACCGAACCCGTAGGATTGCTGGGGGAACAGAGAATCAGCGCACGTGTTTTCGGCGTGATAGCTGCTTCCAACTGTTCGGGCGTAATCTTGAAATCTTGTTCTATGCCTGCTTCTACAATGACGGGTTCTCCTTCGGCCAATTTGACCATTTGGGGATAGCTGACCCAATAAGGAGCCGGAATGATCACTTCATCACCGGCATTGACTAATGCCATGATGGCATTACATACAGATTGTTTGGCTCCGTTGGAACAAAGAATCTGCGCCGGTGCATAGTCCAAGCCGTTTTCGTTTTTCAGTTTGGCAGAGATGGCTTCGCGCAGTGCAGGATAGCCCGGTACGGGAGAATAGCGTGAATAATTCTCTTCTACGGCTTTGATGGCAGCCGCTTTGATATGATCCGGAGTGTTGAAATCCGGTTCGCCGACACTTAAATTGATTACATCTACACCTTGTGCTTTCAGCTCGCTGCTTTTTTGAGACATAGCTAAAGTTGCAGAGGGAGAAAGTCTGTTCAAACGGTCTGATAGTTGATTCATATATGTTTCTTAATTTATTGATTCTCGTGGCTTGATGTTGCAAAGTTAGGCAATTCTGCGGATATGTGCTACACTTTTAACTCCTTTTCGATGAAAAAGGTGTCTTTTTGGTGAAAAATCAATCTTATTCCCTGCTGTTATTTTCTTTTTCCAAGGATTTTCAGTAGTTGGAGAAACAAATTCAGGAAATCCAGATACAAAGTGAAACTACCCATTAAAGCCAACTTTTGTGTGCTTTCGTCCAGTCCCATTCCATGCTCACGCAACATGACCTTGATTTTTTGGGTATCGTATGCCGTCAGTCCGACAAAAACGAGCACAAGGGCATACGTGATACCCCAGTCGAGCGTAGTGCTGGCTATAAACCAGTTCGCTATGGTTGCGATGATAAGTCCGATGAGTGCCATGATGAGATATGTTCCCATTTTGCTTAAGTCTTTATGAGTGAAATATCCTACTAAGGACATAGCTCCGAATGTACCGGCAGTGACGAAGAAAGTAGAAGCGATGGAACCTATTTCGTATACCAGAAAAATGGTAGATAGCGTAGCTCCGGTAAGGATGGAATACAGAATAAACAATAGAGAGGCATTGGTGAATGACAATTTGCTGACACGGCCTATCAGGGTAAAGGCTACGACGAGTTCGGCAATGATAAGTCCGAGGAACACGGCCTGATTCCCCAATATGAATTGCATCAGTGTGGCATTGCCTGCCACGCATGCGGCTGTCAGTCCGGTAATGGCCAAAGCGAATGTCATCCACCGATAGACATTACGCATGAGTTTGGAAAACACGGAAGCCTGTTCCGTCTCTTTCGGGTTATAAGCATATATGTTTTTAGTTTCCATTATGTTGTTGTTTTTGAGAGTTGGGTTATTTATTGAAATGCAATGTGTGTCCCATACGTTCTTTTTTGGTTCGCATATATTTTTCGTCGTAGGGGGTGACCGGAACTTCGATGGGCACATTTTCCACGATTTCGAGTCCGTAGGCCTCCAAACCTACACGTTTGACCGGATTGTTCGTCAACAGGCGCATTTTATGTACGCCCAATTCATGCAGGATTTGAGCTCCGACACCGTATTCGCGTTCATCAGGCAAGAAACCGAGATGTACGTTGGCATCTACGGTATCCATACCTTCTTCTTGCAGTTTATAGGCTTTCATCTTGTTGAAAAGGCCTATGCCACGCCCTTCTTGGTTCATGTAGAGGATAACGCCCTTTCCAGCCTCTTCTATCATGCGCATGGATTTATGGAGTTGTGCTCCGCAATCGCAACGCTGGCTGCCGAATATGTCTCCGGTGACGCACGAGGAATGTACACGCACTAAAATCGGTTCGTCCGGTTCCCATTCTCCTTTGATAAGTGCCACGTGTTCCAGCCCGTTGCTGGTCTGGCGGAAAGTAATGTCGCGGAAGTGCCCGTAGTCGGTAGGCATGTCTACTTCCGGGCCGCGTTCCACCATGGACTCTTGTTTGAGCCGATAGGCAATTAAGTCGCGTATGGCTATGATTTTGATTCCGAAGCGTGCGGACACCTTTTGTAATTCAGGCATGCGGGCCATGGTACCGTCCGGATTCAGGATTTCGATGAGGGCAGCAGCCGGTTGCAAGCCGGCCAGACGTGCCAGATCGACAGCAGCTTCTGTATGTCCGGCACGGCGCAGTACGCCTTTGTCTTGCGCATACAGCGGGTTGATATGCCCTGGGCGGCCAAAAGTTTCCGGACGGGAAGACGGGTCGGCCAATGCGCGGATGGTGGCAGCCCTGTCATGCGCGGAAACTCCGGTGGTACAGCCTTCCAGTTTGTCTATGGTTATGGTGAAAGGGGTTCCTAAGATAGAAGTATTGGTGCTGACCTGATGAGGTAAGTCCAGTTCTTCACTACGTGAAATGGTAATCGGTGCACAGAGCACGCCTCTTCCTTCCTGAAGCATGAAATTTACTTTTTCAGGCGTAATCATTTCCGCAGCCGTGATGAAGTCACCTTCATTCTCACGGTCTTCGTCGTCCACTACTATTACGAACTTGCCTTCTTTGAAGTCGGCAACGGCTTCTTCTATTGTATTCAGTTTGAATGTATCCATGACTTTATGATGTTTTATTCGATTTCAGATATCTTCTCGATTCGTTCGGCGATAAACGCGCTGTATTTTTTTATTTGTTGTATATCCTTGTAAAGACGCAACCTGTATCGCCAAATCCGGAAATAAAAGAATATGCCCACAGGGAATATGATGCCTAATACCATATTCCACTTATAATTATGGAACGGGCGCGTATGTGCATGTGTAGACACGATAGGAAGTTTGTTCAAAGCATCCAAGATTGCCGCGTCCCGACTGTTGGACAGTATGGTGATGAGGTTTTCCATTTTTCGGCTCAGGCTGATAACCTCATGGTCGTCTATATTATGGAAGAAAATGTGCAGGTAGTTGGGCGGCAGACGTAACCGGCTCTTTTGTGCATATGCTTGCCATTCTTGCGACAAGGCCATGAGTTCCGTTTTTACAACGGGATAATCAGGGTCGTGTATGATGACTTCTTTACGGGCGATATGACGGGATATGCGGAGTCCCAGAATCTTGCGTATCACATTGATATATGCTTCGATATTGAATACGGCTGAATCTTTATTGGCTTTGTAAGTCAGGAAAATGCCGATAGGGCAGAGCACCATAGAGCTAAGCCATTCGCCGAACCAGGGAACCCATTCTCCGCTTTTTGCCATTTTTTCTCCTGACACGTTGATGATATAATAGAAGATGAAAATGGTGACGGATATGACAACCGGTACACCCAAACCTCCTTTGCGGATGATGGCTCCAAGAGGGGCGCCGATAAAGAAGAAGAACAGGCAGGCTAATGAGAGTGTGAATTTCTTGTGCCATTCCACCCAGTGTGTCCGGGTGGACTGGTCTATATCTTTCGAAATCAAACCGCGAAACTCATATTCATTAGTAGCCACCGTGCTTTTTTGCATGGCATTCCGTAAAATACTCTGTTGTTGGCTGACGGTCAGTTGGCTGTACAGAGTGTCGAAGTTCAACGTCTGTCGGGCAATCTTGGTCGAGTCTTGTGAAGCAATGTTTACTTTTCTCCGATAAGTCGTGTTCTGCAAGTAGGCAAAAAGCGAGCGGCCGATACTGTCGCTTTTATGTGCCAAAGAATCGAGTCCGGTTTCAATTTCCCGCAAATTCTTGGTTTGTGCGCTTCCGCTGAATACGTTGGCATCCATCATGTTGAAATTGTTATCGAACGGAATCAGATCGGTCTCTTGGATGAATGTCTCCCGCATATAAGGAACGTTGGCACGAGCCATCATGTTGCCTTGGGCTTGCATGTTGCGAAAACGTTCTCCGGCGTACATAGTCAGCATCAGATGCTTTTCGTCTGCTGTCGTTTTGAGTTCAGCAGAGTCGGCCAATACGATTTGCGCATCTTCATACCCGTCGGTCGTACTATAAATCATGACTCCGTAGAGCATACCGTTTTCCTTTCCTTTCTTCTCCACGAAAATGTTGTATCCAGGAATCTCACTGTAGAAAATACCTTCTGGGATTTCCAACTCAGGCGACTTCTGCTTCATGGAGTAAATGAGTGTATAGAACTTCTTTTGCGCCTCAGGTCCGGTTACGTTTTGAAAATAAAATGAACCGATACAAAGCAGGATGTTGAAAATGATAATGGGTTGCAGTATACGGATGAGCGGAATGCCTGCAGCTTTCATGGAAAGCAGTTCGAAACGCTCACCGAGGTTACCGAAAGTAATGAGTGAGGCTAATAGAATAGCCAGAGGCAAGGACATGGGAATCAAAGTCAATCCCGCATAGTAGAAGAAATGGGCTAAAACATCCAAAGTCAAACCTTTACCAATCAGTTCGTCTACATAACGCCACATGAATTGCATCATGAAAATGAAAAGGCAGATGAAAAACGTGCCGACAAAGAGTAAAGAATAGGCTTTGAATACGAATATGTCTATTTTCTTAATGAACTTCATCCCATTGTTGTTCGTACGAATCAACGGACAAAGTTAGTATAAAAAAATATTGTAGCCTTATATTTTAGATGTTTTTATGGAACAGTGTCCTATAAAAGAGCCTTTTCGGTGGCTTCTATAAGTTGGTTAGACTTTGCCATAATGAGAGAAAACAGGATAGAATCCGATGTGCAAGGTACTTTTTAAAAAGACTGTTTGAGGATAAAATGAAAAAAAGTGGAGTTTTCTTTTGGTGGAATGAAAATAATGCGTACCTTTGCAACCGCAAACGAAAGGATGGCGGGATAGCTCAGCTGGTTAGAGCGCATGATTCATAATCATGAGGTCCCCGGTTCAATCCCGGGTCCCGCTACAAAGCGTAAAAGCTTAGATATAAGGCATTTGAGAGGCTTCCACTCTTGAGTGTCTTTTTTATTTTTACGGGCATTTGCACAGATTTTGCACGAAATATAATTTGATAGATGCAAAAACGTATGGGCGTATGGTAAGGATTCAGAACGAAACAACTTATAAGGCAGCAATGGAAAGAATTGAAGAACTTCTGCCATTGACTGACGGCAATGTACCATTGACAGACAAGAACCTGATAGAATTAGATTTATTGTCTAAACTTGTATCGGAATATGAAGATGAACATTATCCGATAAAGACTCCTTCATTGGTAAATGTGATGAAACTTCGTATGTATGAAATGGGTATTAATTAAGTTAAATTCTCGGAGTAAGTCTTTCACGTGTCAGCGACTACTTGACAGGCCATTGCGAGCCTACTTTGAAAGTGTCTCGTGATATTAGCAGAAAACTCAATATCAATACGAATATAGTGCTTGGGAAATAGAATGGAATAGCCTTAAAATAACTATTTGCATAGATTCTCCTTCTCCTCCCTCCTTACGTTTCTCCAAGAGTTTTAAAAATAGTCTTCATCTTTCAGGTGCTATGGTAAGTCTTTCATTACGTATATGTTACGTCCTGAAGGATGTTTCGGGCATCTTTCAGCTTGGCTTCATTTCGTTCGGCTGAGAATGGAAAAACGTTTGGCTGAGATTGAAAAATCGTTCGCTTGAGATTGAAAAAACGCTTGGCTGAGAACTTTTTACCACTTTCCGCCATGAAAGGGCGCTGAAAGATGGGCTTTTTATCCTTTAGTTTATAATACGCCGTATGACAGTCGCTTGTTGTGCACCCTGAAAGATGAAGGCTCTTTCTGTAAGAATCTTGTGTAGGGGAGAATGCCTGAACCGCAATCTGTTTCCTGCTGTTCCTTAACCATTTTATTGTAATTTCACTGTTTTCGTTTTTCCCGGTATGATGGTCAGGCGGGCCGTACCGTTTTCTTTTATCTCCACGTTTATATATCGTGCTTCAACTACGACCTTGCCATCCAGCATGATGACGCCCCATTGGCGAGGATTACCTTCAAAGGCACAGTAGTTGCCTACCGGCGTTTGAAGGTTACGATAAACCGGTGGGACAATTACCTTGTCTCCTTGTTTCAATCCCCATTTCAGTCCTGATTTGAAAGGTTCTGCATGTTGAATCCTGTTTAATCGTTCTTTACGTCGTTGGATTTTTTCCCGTTTTTCTATGTTTTTCCGTTGAGAGGCGCGTTGGGCAGCCTCGACTTTCAGGCGAGGTATAACTACATCAAAGTTTTCTTCTTCCGTTTGGGGCTTTTCGCGTGCGATGTATTGCTTGCCTTCTCCTTCTTTGACGAGATAATATTTACCTTCATGGTCCTCAACGATTATACTACCGTCTGGCAACATTCCGCAAAAATGATAATAGGTTTCGTAATCGTCAGCGAGCAGGCATACACTGTCATACCCCGATGTGTCATCTTCCTTGTCTACTTGCCTGCATTGGGGTATAGTAAGAAAATCATAAAATCTCAGGCAGAAACCGTGTTGGCACACCTGTTGCAGGCTCATATTTGATTCTTTCTTGTACAAAATCTTCGTCCGGCTGTAGCAGATACCGTCAACCTCCAGCATCTGCACTTTTCCGAAAATTTGCACCTTAGGTCTTTGCTTGTATGACTTTCCGCTCCTCAGATCGATATAGGACATTTTGCCTCTGTTGTCTGTAACAGCAAGGAGCTTGTCCTTCAGAAACTTCAGTTTCTTGAAACGTCCCAACTGCATCTTTATTTCGCCGGTTTCGTTTACGATACCCACAGACCAGTTTTTGAAACGTACGGCAGCAAAACCGTCATCTGTGTCGAATACCGAGACATACTGTGGGAGAGCTGTTATTTTATTTCCGTGTTTCAGCCCGTACAAACCGCTTGTCCTGTCTTTAAAAACATTCAGAGTCTCATGATTAGGGCGATTCTCCAAGCAGTCTTTTACACAGGTCAAATAATTCGGAAGCCGGTCGTGGGTCATTACCAGTTCAAGGGTATCATTGGGACGTATGGTATCATTTGCCGTTAAGTTTCCGGCAGCACAATAGTATCCTGTTTCGATGCAATGGGTATGACCCTTGCCTGCTAATCGTCCTTCGAACATGGCCTGCCAGTCACGGTTTGCAATGGGCAGACCGAACATGCGGTAGAGTCCCACATTGTCTATCAGCATACAATATTCTTTACCCTTGCTCTTCCTCAAACCGCGTCCCACCTGCTGTAGGTATTTGGCCAACGAAAGGGTGGGGCGTGCCATTTGTACGAACTCAATGTCCGGACAATCGAACCCTTCGCTGAATACATCCACATTGACCAGAATCTGTATCCGCCCCTGTTTGAAATCCTCCACGAATTGTTTTCTTCGCGAAGCAGGTGTCTTGCTGTCTATCGCCACGGCATTCATTCCATGCTTGCTGTAGTAAGAAGCGATGTTTCGGGCATGTCCGATGCTGATGGCATAGACGATGCCTTTCTTTCCGTCGGCATAATGCCTGACACTCTCGTACAACCTTTCGATAGTCGGCCTTTTGTTGAGTACGGCATTCATCTCCTTGATTTGGAAGTCGCCGTCCCAACTTCGCTTACTCAGGCTGTCAATCAGCTTTTGGTCGTCGCTGTCCGGTTTGATGGAAGCATAGTCGAAAACTGAAAGCCACCCCTCGCTGATGAAGTCGGCAATACTGTCTGAAGTGACCAGCGTATCGAACAAGTCCGTGAATCCTTTGCGGTTCAGTCGGCACGGTGTGGCTGTCATGCCCAATTTCTTGGCATGGGGGTATCGCGCCCAAAGTTCCTTATAGCTTTCAGCCAAGGCATGATGGGCTTCGTCGATGACAATCAGTGCCGGTGCATTGTGGATGTCATTCCAGTGGCGTGACAACCATTGGATAGACATCGCCCTTACCTGGCCGTTCTCCTTACGGATACCATATCGTGCGACGGTGTTTTCTATTTGCTCTACCAATTCACGCCGGTGGGCGATAATCCAGACGCACTGTTCCGGTTCCGCGCTCAAGAGATCATAAATGACGGATGCCAACAGATGGGTTTTCCCCGTACCTGTCGGCATCTGTACCATGACACAGGCATGGTTGCGCCACGCATCGAAGACACGTCGCTTGATGTTTTTTTGATAGTCTCTTAACGAAAGTTCTTTTCCCAATTTGTTCTTGAACATGGGAAATGAAAGCGAAATAAAAAGAATAATGGAATTATAAAGAAGCCGCCTGGCTGGCGGTTTCTTTTTAGGGAAATACTTTAAAAATCAGTTCCGGTTTTTAAAGTATTTAATGAGTAGATGATTATTAGTTGGAAAACAGGCCGAAAGTATTGCCGTTAGACAGAAGCTATATCGTCAGGCGACAATCCGGTTAACTCGGTAATTTCAACTATTGTATAACCTTTCTGTTTCAATTTGCGCGCAATTTCAGAAGCTTTGTTTTGTTCGCCGATGTTTATGCCTTCTGCTCTGCCTTCTGCACGTCCTTCCGCTCGCTCTGTGTAAATGTTGTCGCGCAGAATCACGATGTTGTCCAGATGCCGGTAGTAAGCATTCCGTTCACCTTGTGTCATGTTGTCCACTTTCAATCGCTCGCGAACCTCTGCCAATCCCGGTGCATGCGCCGTATCCGAGATATTTCCCGTATTCAAATAATATATCCATTCTTCCAACGGCGTTTTGGCCACTTTGTTGAAATCGTTCACTTTCAAGATATAATATTCGGGGTAGAGTTGGCTTACCTCGTCCACATTAAAGGTCTGGCGTTGAAACGGAGTCAACTCCAGTAAGTCATTTTCGTGGATGCCACGGAATTCAGTTTTTCCGTGATAGACAAAGTCCTTGCCATGCCCCAAAGAGAAATAAACGATATTCACGCTGTACACCTTGCGTACCTTTTCGTAACTTTCTCCACGGTTGATATACTGTGTTACCAATTTGGAAGTTCCGAACAACATGCGTTGGAAATAGGCATATTCATTGTTGTTTTGCACTTCGATGAGAATCAGTTCGCCACGGGAGTTCACCGCAAGCATGTCCACCCGGTTGTATTTGTCGAACTCCTCTTCCTGATTACTTTCGCTTTCCAAGAGGTCGCGGATGGTGATATTCTCACCTAACAGAGTGGTGAGTAATCCCTCAAGCACGCTGAAATTGGCCTTGTTGCGCAATAAGCGTTTCATAGCCCAGTCAAAACGGATATAGTTAGCCATGACTCATCGATTTTAAATATTGCAACCTGTTTTTGCAAAGGTAGAAAATCTTTGCGGCAAAGCAATATGTTTTGTGTTTTTTATGCCATTTTCTCTTTTCCTATGTTCCAAAGGAAAAGAGGATTACCTATAATATATCTGCGCCACATGCGGTGTGGTTCTTTTATCAGGCGGTAAAGCCATTCCAACGAATGCTCCTGCCACCATTCGGGGGCACGTTGGTAAGTGCCGGCAAAGAAGTCGAATACGGCACCGATAGTTCCCACATGGCAATGAATGTCCAGTTCATGCCAATGAGTATAAGTCCATTTTTCTTGCTTGGGAGCCGTCATCCCTATCCAAAGCAAATCAGGGTTCGCACGGTTGATGGCCTCGATAATAGCGCGGTTATCCTCCTTGCTGAACTCCGGCTTGTAGGGAGGTGAATACGTTTCCACCGCGATGTTGGGATAATCTACAGCGGCCCTTTCTTTTATCAGGTTCAGCACTTTCGGGCTGCTTCCCATGAAGAAACATTTCCCGCCCTTACTGTTCAGTTTGTTCATTTCGAATACGAACAAATCCCATCCGGTAATCCTTTCTTCCGGCCGCGATTTTGCCTTGAGCCATTTGCATGCCTTTACGATGCTTGCCCCATCGGGAATCAGCACGTCGCCTTTCATCAGTGCCTCGGCAAATGCCTTGTCTTTCAAGGCTGTGTTGTAAGAATGCGCGTTGATGGTGTTTATTAGAAGTTTGCCTTCAGGCAACACTGAAAGAGCCTCCTTGCTTTCAAGGATGCTTAATGTTTTCAGTTTTAACATAAATAAGTAAAATGATTGTCTTTGTGACTAAAAGCGAAATATTAATGCCGCAATGGAAAGAAGTTTGATGTCTAAACTGAGGGTATTATATAAGGAAATTGATCTTGGAGCAATTCCCTTATAGTACAAATTGCAATTCAAATCTGATTTTTAGAGTACCCAGAAGCTTATATGCTCTTATTTTTCCAATATTCAAAATACTGTGCACCTTCGCTTCTAAGCCAGTCTATAGTTTCTTTTACATTTTTCTCATAACTTTGTTCAAAGGCACCGAAAGTAGAGATTGTTACGTTGCTTGGGGCATAGAAATCTTCTATCATGTTTCGATAGCGCATGGAGTATAACGGGAAGTTTATGCCAAAGAGCCTGATGATATTGCCGATGAGGGCACCTATGTAAAAGAAACATTTAGGCATACGTTTCAGCGATTTACCTGTTATTTCTTTTGAAAGAGTATTAAGCCAAACGTATGAATCTATAGGCATGTCTCCTAAATAGTATGTTTTGCGATTGGACAATTCGTCAGGTGCATTTATGATTGCGTCAAGCTGTTTTACTAAGTTGCCGACGTATGAATATGTTCTTATTACCGGCTTACGTCCAGGGTGTACGTAGAGTCCTTTGGCTATCATCTTCCACAATTCATTGGGGTAACGCATGTGCCACGGTCCCCAGACATTGCATGGGCGAAATATAGTCCACTTACATTTCATACCGGATTTACGGATATACTCTTCGTCCATTTTCTTGCTGATACCATATACGGTGTGTGGTGCATAGTCGTCATCTTTCATGCCAAAAGGAACAGTCTTGTCTTTATATACATACTGTGTTGAGGCAAAAAGGGCATGTTTTACATAATCATGTTTCTTTATCTCGTTTACTACGTTTTCTGTTCCTTCAGTGTTTTCTATGTAGTCTTCCAACTTGTCGCTTAATGTGTCGGTTCGCGCCGCGAGGTGGATAACAATGGTGGGTTTGTATTTGTCAAAAGCGTCTGCAAGCTGTTTCTTGCTCATTATGTTGCCTTCATGCCAGTATTGTTGTTGGCTTTTCTTGGTCGCGGGGGCTTTATCGTAATTTACAAAACGATATCCTTTGGACTCAAATAATTCTATCAAGTTTGTTCCAATGAAACCTGATGCTCCCGTAATCAATATGAAATCATCTTTTGTTACCATTGCCTTATATCTGTTTTAAATATTTGTCATTGCAAGTTCCATGTTATGTAAGTATTTGGAAACTTCGTATTTTTCTGTGAACATTCGTCGGCTTTCCTTGGCCATTGAAGCAAGCTTTTTCCTGTCATCATATAGTTCCATCAATGCTTCTGTGATTTGGCTGTGGTTTTTTATGTCTACGATGTACCCGTTCTTTCTGTTTTCGATTACACTTTGAATTCCTCTCCAACGCGAAGCAATCAATGGCATTTGGTACATCATGCCTTCTAACAGGACAATGCCGAATGATTCAGATGAAAAGAAACTGGGAAAGCAGAATACATCGGCTTCAAGGAACATCTGACTTTTGGCATCTCCTGTTACTATGCCCCTGTAATCTACCTTGTCTTCCAGTTTGTATTCTTTTACTTTTGCCCAAAAATACTTTTCGTATTCAGCCGTTTCAAACCTGCCTGCAAAGATGAATCTTACATCCCGGTTGGTCTTATTGATGGCATTTACAGCATCAAGTATGTATCCTTCACCTTTAGTCGAATTCAGAAGCCCCAAGAACATTACGGTCAGGTATGGAGTTGCGCCATATTTTAAACGTGCTTCCCCTTTGTTTAAGTCTGGTATCCCTAATGGGATAATCTTGGTTTGCAGGCTTCGTAAGTATTCCGAATCCTTTGGATTGTGTTCACTACTGGTTATGCCTAATGTGGGGCGTTTTAATATTTCGTAGCACATATTTTTTATTAAAGTGTTGTATTTGGGTAGTTCTTCGGAAATGCCGGCAGCGTGGAAGTGGTAGATGGTTTTTTTAAATAGAAACCGTGTGCAGCCAAGAATTATCACATCTCGTAATAAGGCAACTTTTGGGCTGCTGCTAATAGGGTAATATAGGGAGTGAATGTTGTGTTTGAATCGTAATCGCCATACATTGTATATAATAGTGCATAAATGTGTTAGCTTATACAAGTTGATTTTTCCTCGGTCATTGAATTCGCGCGAGAAGCACATTCTGACATGAAACAATTCCATGTTGGAATAGGTTCCATCAAGCATGTACTTTATCATCATAGCTTGGCCTCCGTATGGTGGAGGTGTTTGGCCTACTACAAGTATCTTTTTCTTCATTTCAATCTTTGTTTTTGTCTAAGGCTCTTACGATGAACCATAATATCCTTTGGCTACCGATTTTTCTCATAATACATTTGGATAATTCTGTTACGAGGTTTTTCAGGGAAATACGTGCAGTCGGGGTGGAGTCATAGATGGGATTTCTTTTTCCTACAAGCTTGCGTAACATGAAATTAGTCTTTACTCCACCTCCTTTTTTAAAGGATATGGTATAAGTTTGTGATGAGACAAGGGTTTGGGCTGATATCTCATCGAGCATTATGTAACCTTCTTTATGGCATTCCTGCAAAAGCTTATCCCAATATGATGAACGTGTTATTATAGAGTTTGTACCTATTTGATCGTTACTATACGGTTTTATATGAATATCTCCAAAGCTTATGTCTGCCAATTCTCCTAATTGGTCGATGCATAATGAACATCTGCTATTTGCGAAAAAACTATGGGTACCGAACCAATAGCTCATATACGGGACTTTTTTAATGGTATTGCCATTTTTATCTGTAAATTTCATAAATCCCATGCAGCCATCGTCGCGAAAAGAGAATTTTCCAACATCGTTTTTGTTGACCTTGTATCTGTATAAATAATAGTCCAATGAATGCCTTGTTTTGTTTACAGAGCAATATATGGCGGCAAAAACAGCTATTTTGTCATGTATCAGCCTGTTTTTTTCAGCCAGTTTCCTCATTCCTTGTATGTGGCATGGCAGACCTACCATTGCTAATCTTTTTAAATCAGTATTGAGTATTTCGGTAACGACCTTGTCCATTGAAGTTACTACATACTTTGAGCTTTTGCTATCATGGATTTCTTCTGCGTTTTTAGCTATAAACGGTTTCGCTTCGAAAGGATTCTCTTCGCTATATCCAACTACGACCGCACCATCTATCAGCTTTTTCTCAAGCAGATATGTCAGGAATTGTGTTACCATTCCACCTGTGGCAGCATGATAACGTAAATCTTCATTAGTGCTATGTCCAACGTATGTTTTTAGGTAATGTCCAATATATAAGTTCTTATTAATGCCGTTTTCTTTATTAAAAAGTTTTTTTGATAAACTGTTTATATTACATCCTTTTCCTGGACAAATTTTATAGCAAACTCCGCAGTTAACGCACAATTTAACGTTTACAGTGGGAATGTTGCGTTCTTTACCGTAAATGAATGAGATTGCTTTTTTTGCGCAAGCACCTATACAAATTCCGCAACTCGTACATAGGCCGTTATGTACAACCCAACTTACATTCTTTTTCATACTTTTAATGCGTTTTTCAGATATTCTATTGACGATTGACGGAATGCCGCCAGTTTGGAATCAATATCGTCAAAATTAATTTTTTGCACTTGATTGAAATAGTCCATTGATGGTTGGTTTGGAACTTTACGATCGGAAAGGTTTACGATGGTGAGTAATGAATCTATGCGTGACGTCGTAGGCTTACCTCTTCTATTCTCAAAGCGGTTAAACGTGTAAAAATTATTATGGAATAGCAATGAAAATACTGTGGCATGGAAAGAGTCTGTCATTACGTATTCTGCATTTTTGATAAGATAAAGGAATTCGGAAGGGCCAATATCGTATGGTGCATAATCAGTATACGATTCATCGTTAGGAATGTATTCGTCTATGTGTAGTAAACCTATTACCTTTAATCCCCGTTCACTTGCGAATTGTTTTACGATAAGACGTTGGCTTGGGTTGTCGCCAATAAAATAACAGAATACATATTTGCTTTCAAATTTGACTTTATCGCTCAAATATGGCAGCCAATCCGTGCTTGATAATAAAATTGTGGGATCGCATACCCATTGTGCATTCTTGCCTGTAAGGCGTTTTATTAGTTTTACACCGGATTCTTCCCTGCATGAAAGATAGTTA
Source organism: Paraprevotella clara YIT 11840 (assembly GCF_000233955.1). Taxonomy (GTDB): domain Bacteria; phylum Bacteroidota; class Bacteroidia; order Bacteroidales; family Bacteroidaceae; genus Paraprevotella; species Paraprevotella clara. The sequence goes on along the minus strand of NZ_JH376581.1, from coordinate 5,879 downwards.
AATCGTGAAATGAATTTCTTGTAAGATTTTCTGTGTGATTTAGGCAGGGATGAAACACCGAAACTTGGAGCATATGCTACTTTGTTTACTTCTGTAGGAACAAAACTCAAAGTGAAGAAATCCATATACAGGTTCATTGGATGCCATACTTGGTCACTTCCCAAAAGTATCGTCCCGTAGCTTTTAGAAATATTTGTGAGTTCTTTCTTATTGGTACATGCTTTCGAGAAGAAGAGTTCTTTATCTACAAACTTTTTAAATGTGGTGAAACGCAATTTTAACTTGTTTCTTCCCTTGCGAAACCTTAATGTCATTATGAAATACTTGAAAAGCATTTTTAGACGACTAACCGCATATTCTTTGTTTCGCAGCCTAAATATTTTTTTTGATTTTGGTTCGTGGTACTTTATTATCTCCGTGTCATATCCCATCTTCCTAACCACAATCTGCAGTGCAAATGTTTGAAGTATGCTGCCGAAGTTATGGTTTGTAACGGTGACTATTCCTATTTTTTTCATACGAGAATATTTATGGTACGCGTTTTTTGTTTTAGCATTATAGCTGAGGGCAAACCTCAAACTTGGGTGCTTGTTATGTTTATTTTAGCCATGCGATAAGCCTTTCGAACATTTGCGTCAAATTATAGTTTGGAGACCAACCTAAATTCATTAATTTATCTGTTGAAAGATGGAGTTTTGTCGTGGGGGCATACCCCATTTCCGGATGTAATTCTATTCGTATTTTATTCTTTGGGGAAAACTGTAAACATAAATTTGCCATATCCCGAATAGAAATATAAGTATCAGGGTTGGCCACGTTATATGCTTCTCCATTTTTTCCTTTTAGTAAGATATATAAGATGGCTGATATACAGTCTGTTGTATAACAATATGGTTTAGCTGATTCTCCTGTGGTATGCAATATTATGTCATTCCCTCCAATCACACTTTTTGCAAACTGGGCAAAAACACGATTGTCATCTTTAGATATTCCTGCTCCGAAAGTCTGAGTCAATCGGGCAATTTTCACATTTACTCCATACTCTTGTGCGTATATTGTACAGAGATACTCCGTAGCACGTTTTCCCATTGGATAGGAATTGCGTGGGTTCATCATGTCTATGTAGCCTTGAGTATTCTCCATTATAATGTGATCATCTAATATTTGTCCATAGTATTCCAATGATGAGACATACACCATTCCTTTTACGCTATTTTCTTTTATATAATTCAATATTTTTTTTGTGCTATCAAAGGCAAATTCGTAGGTTTCTACAGGATGTTTCATCATATAACTTCCTGATGTCGGACTTGCACAATGAATAATATAGTCGAAACCTTTCGGAATGTTTATAAAGAACTCTCCTAATTCACATTCTATAAGATTTATTTTTTCAGTTTCTTCTCTTAATATATTTTTTGCTTTAGTCTTATTTCGTACAGGACAGGTTATTTCAATGTTTTTGTTAAGTGATAGTAAGCATCTTACAAGTATAGAACCAATCAAACCGGTAGCTCCTGTTACCAAAAATTTCTTTCCAATCAGTCTTTCTGCTAACTTGAATGTTAAAGCAAAATTCTTAATATCTTCTTCTAATATTTTTTGCATTCTTTTTCTCCGTTTCCATCTTGTTAAAAACCAAATATCTGTTGGTTTTCGTGTACTTGTATCATTGCTCGAAAAATGAAATAATCAGTTGGCGTTGTAATCTTTATATTTTCTATTGGACCTATTATCAATCCAAGTTTATAACCGTAGTAATTCATCATTGAACAACTATCAATGAAATTTGTATGATTCTCATTTAGCGATTTGCGATGTGCTTTTATGATATCTTTTAAATAGAATGATTGTGGTGCACGAGCTATTAGGCAATCCGAACGTTTTGGTATTAATAAATCTCCATCTCCCTTATTGATGATAAAAGTTTCAATAGTAGGTATGCACGTAATACAACTACCGCATTCCTTTACTTTAGTGATATTATCCGTGATGGTTTGTTCTGTAATCAATGGACGAACGCCATCGTGTATTAATACAATAGGATTTTCATCCTCCTTTCCATGGACAAATGTTTCGGCTTCCATCAGACCTTTATAAATAGACTCTTGTCCTGATTTGCCTCCTGATACTATATTGATAACCTTATTTATTTCGAACTTCTTTATCATTTTCTTTAAGAATGGAATCCATTCTTCCACACATGCTACGATAATTCCGTCTATATCAGCATGGTTATCAAATAATTCTAAAGTATAAATAATAATAGGTTTTCCATTTAATTCAAGGAACTGTTTAGGACGGGATACGGTATTCATGCGTGAACCAATACCTCCTGCGAAAATAATAGCAATATTCATTTTTTTTGATTAAGTTTATTTGGACTTCTTTTCATTCCACATTCTTATTATTCTATCTTTTATATATATGATATTGTGCTTGTTCATCAAAAGCGAAATGTTTTTTAGTGATTTTAGAATGATTTTTATTCTCAGATTGCCTTTTAAGACAAGCCCTGAGGTCATAAGAATTGCCAGTTTCCTTTGGTTAATCCATGCCTCAATTTCGTGTAAACAATCTATCTCAACTGTATTTTCCATGTGGCAAAATGCCTTTTTGCTTTCATCAAGTAGGTTAAATGCCAAATCAATATTAGATAAGTCTCCGATGCATCTTTTATGCATGATGCACATTGCTGTTTCTTTCTCGGCAACAAGTCCAACATATTTTTTTAATGAATTGATAAGGAGCGTTAAATGATTTTGTGATGCTTCATTGCCGTGGGTATGGCATACACTTGACTCATTATCTCGATAATAGAGCATAAAGTTCGGTATCATAGCTCCTTTTGCGCCTGTATGAAACATTCTGTTCCATAGTTCGTAGGCTTCGATGTGAAAAAACTCATTGCAATTCCTATATTTATATTTTCTGATGGCATCTGCCCGAAACATGCATGCAGGATGGCAAATGGAAGGTTCGAACATGGATACAAATTTACAGGCTTTAGGAAGGGTCACACAAAAATAACTAGATCTGCCAAGGAACTTCCCGTCCATATTTATATTGTAAGGATAGCAACTTACTACTGATAAATCCGGATGCATTTCCAGAAATTTCACTTCTTCTTCAAAACGATTAGGTAATGAAATGTCATCTGCATCCATGCGTGCTATGTATTTTCCCCGCGCAAGTTCTATTCCTTTATTGAGAGTCTTGATAAGTTTCAGGTTCTGTCTGTTTTTTACATAACGGATACGTGCGTCGGTGTAAGACAATGCTATTTCTTCAGTTTTATCTGTACTGCCGTCGTTAAGGATTATCAGTTCAAAGTCTTTATAAGTTTGCCTTAAAATGCTGTCTATAGCCTCTCGCAAAAAACGTTCTGCATTATAAGCAGGAAGAATGACAGATATGGTCGGTTGTGGCATCTGTATTTACTTTTATATATTTAGGACATAGGGTATTGTATCTCCATAATTTTTTAATAAATTGTTTATGAAGATAATAGTACAGTATAGTATGATTACTTTTCTGTCAAGTTTTGATTGGTTATACAAATTACATAATGCGACAATTCCTATGATAAACATCCACGATGATAATCTAGTGAATAAAGGGTTCAATGACGATGAGAAATTTAAGTATATCTGTCCTATTATGTAACAGAACACATAAACATCAACTTTGCTAGCTTTATATAGTATGAACAAGGCGAACAACGTATCAAAAGTAAGACGTATAATGGAATATTCTTCAGTGATATTGTCCGCATTCATTGCCGAGTTGAAATATGTGTTTGTCTTGTCGTTTAACAAGAAAAATGTGGTTAAAGGTTGCAAAAGTTGACGAACTACCTGTAGGTAGGTCATAAAGTATGTGAAAATAAGCAGTATGCAAAGATGTGCCTTTTTAACGTTCGTTCGTATGATAGGTATATTGTACAATAGCAGAAAAAACATGATGTATGTGGAATTGTGGAAGAACATTCCTAAGAACAAAATCAGTAAAAACGTCATTATAAATTGTTTCTTTGTGAGATGTCCTATATCCACGTGCGTGGCATACAGCAAAAAGATGCTGATGGCAAAATATTGCCTCATTATGTTGTAACTCTGCGTATAATACCCTAACAAGAATAAGAGTAGTATGAAAAGATTGAAATCACGTGATTTTGATTTGGCAAACTTGTTAAAGCTGATAACATACAGTACGTTCGTCAATCCAATAAAAAGCATTGGATAATCAAATACAGAATTAAATGCTGCAATGAGTAAATTGTAACCGGGTTCAAATACTGTATAAAAATTCCAAGAAGAAGGATCGAATGTGGTATGTTGTATGTTAATGATGTATTTCCTGACATCAACTCCTACTGGTTCTCCTCGTAACAGTCCCATTGATGCCAAGGCAAGGATGATGATCCTGTTCCATAAATTCGCTTTTTTACCACTTTTAGGGGCAATGGATAATATGACGGCGATTATGATATAGATAAGCATCTTACTTGAAATGTTCTACGATTATCTTGCAAACTTCTTCTGTGGCATGGCCGTTCTCAAAAGAACCAAGCGTTTCCAAATGCTTCTTTATTGATAAATCGTAAGCTTTTTGATTAAAATTCTCTATGTTCTCTGCCAACTCCTTATTGTTCTTTGATATACTCAATCCCCACTCTTTTATAGGAACATAAAAATCGCGTTTATTTTTGTAATCATCCAAATCAGGGACATAAAGGAATATTTTGTCTTTTGCCAACATGGCATCCCACAAACAAGATGAGTAGTCTGTTATTAATATGCTGCTCGCAGAAATCAATTCCTGCATGTCAGGATAGTTTGAAGCGGAAATTACATGGTGCTTTACTTCTTTTTCATCCAAAAACTGGTGGCTTCTGTATAAGACTTTCCATAAGCCGCCAAACCTCTTCGACAAACACTGGGTCAACTGCTCAAAAGCCAACTTGCTGTCATATAATTTACCTATTTCCCTGTAAGTGGGGGCATACAGGCAAAGTCTTACATCTGCATCAAGTTGGAAATGCTTGTATACTTTTTCTTTAATGCCACTTTGGTCTTTGAAAAAAATATCATTGCGTGGCAGTCCTGCTTCAATGATGTCTTTCTGAAAAAGGAAACTTTCTTTTATAACTTTTTTTGAAAAGGCATTACACGATGAAAGGAAATGAGTCGCTCTTGCAAAACTGTTTTTCATTTTCATTACATAAAATTTATCATGCTCTTTGGACGCATTCTGTAAACCGCATCTTTTATAGCAACCACCTCCATGCCAGGTATTGATATATAACTGTGATTTACGTGTAGGCAAAGTAGGCATTTCGCCCATATTGGTGATGTAGGCAGAACAAACTAATCGATAGTAAATATACTGTAAGGATCTGTTCTTGATGGTCTTTATGCCTCTTTCCGTCAAGAACTCAAATTGTTGTGGATTCTGAAACGCCCAGACAATCGTGGTTCCGTTAAAAGATGGAGAAGATTCTATGTGTTCTGAAATATACTTGGGATTACAAGAATATTGTTTCCCATTGAAGCTTATGAACAGAATCGTCCTCTTTTTGATGGGGATTATGAATAAAACCTTAATAAGATTGGTAAGTAACCACTTGCCATAATAGTCGAGATGTTTTAGTGGCATAATTAAATATTATTTGTAAATCTATCTATTTTATGTACGATATTAGTGTCTGCCATGCAGTTGATGATAGGTGAAAATATCCATCCTCTAAGAAGTTCTACTGACGATGCGCTGATGAATATCATTAATGAATAAACGATGAAATAGAACAGGAATAGATACCATTCTTGTTTTAAAGACAGTGGAGTCCACTGATTGTATATATAGTTGTATAGGAAGTG
>NZ_JH376580.1 GCF_000233955.1 Paraprevotella clara YIT 11840 | reverse complement strand
TTGTTTTTATCGAAAAACGTTTAGGACAACATTGTATTTTTCCGTAAAGTTATGTACCTTTGTCGGCAAATAAAGATATTCTCGTCAAACAAATATAAATAATATAAACATGGAAAAAAACAGAAAAAAACAAATCGTAGTTTTGAGTATAGCTTTAGTTTGCATTTTCATCTTGGTATTTTCATTGTTCCATAAATCAGCGACAAAAGATAGCGCAAATCCTCCTTTAACAAATGTTTTGACTGATAGCATTTCTCAAATTGTCTCAGCTTGTCCTGGCGAAATTGGTGTGGCGGTTATTGTTAATAACAGAGATACGGTTAAGGTCAATAATAAGAGTGTTTATCCTATGATGAGTGTGTTTAAGGTTCATCAGGCATTAGCTCTTTGTAATGACTTTGACAATAAAGGAATTTCACTTGATACCTTAGTAAATATAAATAGGGATAAACTTGACCCAAAGACTTGGAGTCCTATGCTGAAAGATTATTCAGGGCCAGTCATATCATTGACAGTGAGAGATTTGCTGCGTTATACTCTTACTCAGAGTGACAACAATGCAAGCAACCTTATGTTTAAGGATATGGTTAATGTCGCTCAAACAGATAGTTTTATAGCCACACTCATTCCTCGTTCAAGTTTTCAGATAGCTTATACGGAAGAGGAAATGTCGGCTGACCATAACAAGGCTTACTCTAACTATACATCTCCTCTTGGTGCTGCAATGTTGATGAATCGTTTGTTTACTGAAGGTCTTATCGATGATGAGAAACAAAGTTTCATTAAGAATACGTTAAAAGAATGCAAAACAGGTGTAGATAGGATAGCAGCTCCACTTCTTGATAAAGAAGGGGTTGTTATAGCGCATAAGACAGGTTCAGGTTCTGTTAATGAAAATGGTGTTCTTGCAGCTCACAATGATGTTGCCTATATATGTCTGCCTAATAATATCAGTTATACCTTAGCGGTATTTGTTAAGGATTTCAAGGGAAATGAATCACAAGCGTCACAATATGTTGCGCATATATCAGCTGTAGTATATTCTTTATTAATGCAAACTTCAGTAAAATCTTAAACTGCACTTGCTTTGATAATTAATGATAAACAATCTAAAAGCACTCTAATCGTTATCGGAGTGCTTTTAGATTACTAATCAAATTGCTTCTATTATAATTTGAATCCTCTACTTTTTCTTTCTTCCTGTTGCGGCACTCTTGCTCCATATCTAAGCCTGTGCCATTGCTCCCTGAACCAGTCGGCAATCGGCTTCCTGTTTATTGTCAGATTCAGCCTGCTTTCATCGTCAGGGTCATTTTCCACCCTTAAAATATCATCCTTTATATCAAAGTTCCGCCTGTGTTGCTCGGAATAGATTTTACCGCTACATTTCAGGGCTTCTTTTTTGACTATAAGACTTTCAGTCATTTCTTTAGAGAATCCCAGCATGGCACAAAACTTTTCCATGCGCAGCATTTCCCTGAACATCGGAAACCACCTGAAAGCCTTGTCTATGATTCTGGCGAGCCGTGACAGTTCTTTTTCTTTCATGTCAAGTTCCTGCCTGTGCATTTCTCTGAGATTGTGGATTTGCGTATCATGCTGTTTCTGCATCTGCTGTACTTGGCTCTGCAATTTTTCAATATTGGTGTTCCGTTTTGAAACCTCGTCTTGCAGTTTTTCGTTGGCACGTTCCAGTTCTTTCAGTTTTCCACTCCCGAAAAGAGAAGCAACTCCACTAGTTATGGCTGTCGCTGCCGTGGTGGCTGTCTTCTTTAACTTGTCAGTGCGTATTTCTGATTTCACCTGTTTCAGTTCCTGCTCGGCAAGATTTATCTGTTCTTCTTTGTGCCGTTTGGCTGCATCCATGCGTTGCAGTTCAGCTTTCTGCTTCTCAATGATAAAGTCGTTCCGTTCCAGATGCTCCTTACCAGTGACAGCCTTTGACTGCCCGCGTTCCATCAGCAGGATGTCGGATGCAAGGGTCTGCATCTGCATCATGTCATCGTCATTGAGCTTTCGGCTCTTTCCTGTTTCGTGGTTCATCCAGTCGAAAACGATATGGGCATGATAGTTCGGCTTGAACCATCTGTCCCCGACTTTGAAGCTTTCCCTGTCTTCCGCTTCCGGCTGACCGTTCAGCCAATGCCCTTCATCCTTGTGCAGGAAGATTTGCAGCGGTGTGATTCCCCAGCGTCTTTGACACTCCTCACCGAATTTACGCACGTCTGCCAGTGTGGTGTCCGACCTGACAAGCAGCACTCCTTCACGTATGGGGGAGCATCCCGCAATCTTGACTATTTTACCGTTCTTGCCTTTGCGTTCACGCTCCTTTTCCTGCATGGCACGTCCGGTCTTTTCCTTTACCATCTGTCTGATATTGTCATAATGCATCCGCAAATCCGGACTGCCGAAGTCGGGATTTATCCACTGTTCGTTATCGGTGGATAGTTCAGGAACGACATAGATTCTGGACTCTCCGATGTGGCGCATGTATTCGGCAGTCCTCCTGTTGTGAGCCTCGCTCGATGCGATGTTGCAGGGCTTGATATGTATGCTTGATTTTGTTGCCATAGATACTTGTTTTTTGGTTTGTACTTTATTGTTAGCTTTTCCGCTGTCCGTAAACGCATGGGGTTCTTAGGGGTGCAACCCATAAGCGGAGATTGCAAAGAGAGGGTCACTCTTTGCTCTGGGTTCTCAGGGGAGAAACGCCCTGAGTGGGTTATTAGGGTAAAACCCTAATCCTCTCGGGAGAGCCCACAACTACGTAAGCGAAGCGTGTAGTTATAGTGGGCTATATCAATGGCAAGCCATTGTCCGACACTACAACCTCCGGTTTCCGCTCTCCTCCGTTAAGGAGGGTTTCCGTCACCGCTGCCGATTAGGGATGCACTGACCAGCACAAGCCCCAGATCATCTATCAGCTTTTGAAGGGCGGGGTTCTTTTCTGTCATTCTTAGCAGGATTCTTTCCGCTTCCACCAGATGGTCGGCTGTACAATTTATCCTGCTGTCCCGTATCTGGTAAATTATCCAGTCGGCTATGTCGATATGTGCCGCCTTCTGCTCCGGCGTTGCGTTCTTCTCTATGAGGTCAGACACCATCACCTTGCAGAAGGTCATGCCGTCGGCACGCTCTTTCCATTCGGCATAGGCATCGGCATCTGGAAAGAGAAGTAGGGTCCGTCCGCTCAGTACACGGAGCTTTTCCTCCCGTAACTGGCTTTTGCCTCCTGCCGCCAGCCATACATAGCCGGGGAAGAGGGCGGATCCGATAACGGCACTCTTCTCGGATTCCACCAGAACCGCCACCTTGTCAGGATAGACACTCAGCAGGTGTTCCCCGAAAAGGCATTGGGAAAGCTGCCATTCCTCCGCCAGTACCCGTTGCCTTTTCAGTATGCTGTGTATCCAGTTCACTGCCGATGTCTGTCCGTCCTTTACACGGTGTCCGTCCCCGGGATTGTACTGCATCACCTTGCCTGTCCGCACCTTGTTCTCCCGGTCAATCTGCCAGAAGATGACCGCACCGTCACGGGTTGCTCCCAGACGGTAATCTTCCATTAACCTTTTCAGCACTTCCTTTGCCTTGCTGCCGTAATAGGAATCAAGCAGTGCTGAAAGGAAACGGCAGAAGTTGCTATGCACGCTCTGCGATTTCTCCACATAGTGCGGTGGTATGTAACCGATGGCTGTCTGTTGCAGCGGTTGCTTGGGCTTCTGCGCCATACATTGCCTGCCGGAAGAGAAACCACCGGCGGTCCGGCATTCGGGGTGGTCGTGAAAATACTGTTTGGGTGTATAATGATACCCGCAGCCGCTTTCGTGGTTGCATCTGCCGACTGACGGGTGAAGGGGCGTACCGCTTTCGTCCACGTAGTAGGCGAAGGAACGTCTGTCCCCGCAATTCGGACAGGTATGCCGTGTTGACGTTCCTTTATATTTCTGTAATGAATAGTTGCTCATGACTGTTTTTGATGTTTGGTTTTCTACTGTTGTCCCGCTGTCCCACTGTCCCGTCCCCTAAAGGCTGGGACAGTGGGACGCCCCGGGACACTCTGGAAAATCAGGGTCCGGTTTGTATGCTCCCATGTTCTGCAAATGATACGGGCAGCTGTCATACAGCCGTGTGCAGGCTGCTTTTTCATGGTTTGTCCTCCTTTTTATGTCCTGCAAACAGCTCCGCCTGCCTTGCTTCTCCTGCTGTCCCATGCTGTCCCACCTGTCCCATTGTCCCGTTCTCCTTGGGACGGGACAGCGGGACACTCGGGACGGCTGCGTTCCTGTCCTCCTTGCTGCGCTGGATTATCCGGCTGACGGTGGACTTGCCGCAATTGACCTGCGAGGCTATCTCCCGGACTGACTTCCCGGATTGGGACAGTTGCAGGATAAGGCAATCCCTTTGTCCCGATTCGTTGTCACTCGGTTTCTTCAGGTGTTCCTTTTCGGTTGAATAGCCCCTGAACACGAATTGCAGGAAGGCATCCGTTTTCTCAATCTCATAGACAATCACATTGTCGGCATCATACGAGAATGTCCCGTAACGGACCTTGAGCTGCTTCACATAGCGGAGTCCTCCGTCCAGTGCGCTTTTCCCGATGACAAACACGCTGTCAAAAAAATTGTAGAGCCGCTTGCTTCCGGCAAGGTCGTTGGACGTGATGGGACAGTCCAGTGAACGCTTGGGAGTGTGTGCCAGGACAAGGATGGAAAGCCCGTATCTCTTTTTGAGATTGTTGAGCTGTATCATCAGCCGTCCCGCCGCATCGCCTTTCTCCATGGCACAGCACAGGTAAGTAAGGTTGTCAATGATGAAGATCCTGCAGCGGGTCTGCTGTGCCATCTGTTCAATGCTGCCGATGATCGTCCCTTCAAAGTCGGCATCGAGAAGGGCGTCGCAGTCAAGCGATACCCGGTACAGCCTTTCGGGAAAGGTGTAAGGCTTTCCGTACTCGTCGGTATAGCGGAGCTGGAACTGCTTTTCTGACAGTTCAAAGTCCAGATAAAGCACGTTGTCAGTCCGGGCGATACGGTCGGCTATCTGCACGGCAAGGATGGATTTCCCCACGTTGGAATCCGCAAAGAGGCAGGACAGTTCCCCCTCGTACCAGAAACTGTCCCACAACGCACGGGGCGTGGGCAGCTGCGATACTTCAAGTATGGTCCGGTTGGCGGTCTTTATGCTCATCACACCGATATTTTCCGGCATACCGTTCTGTATCTGGGCTGCCCTCGTCAGGTCGCCATGTATCATGCTGATATAGTTCTTGTCCTCTTCCATGGCTCTTACCAGTTACGTTGACCGGGCTTGCGACGGTGGGAGGAGGACATGGATTCGCTGAGTTCCTCATCGGACAGGGGTACGGGATTCTTGCGGGAGGATTCCAGCCATCTGTCCAGTTCGTCACGGTAAAGGCAATAGCGTTTGCCGGGCTTGGTGGCCGGAATGCTTCCGTCCGACAGTTTCATGTAGAGCGTTCCCTTGGGAATACCGAGATATTCCGCCGCTTCATCCACGGACATGGGGACATGGGTGTCCACCGTCTTTGCATTGTTCACACTGCGCTGCTCGGTAAGCAGGCTTCTCAAACTCATCACTTCGTCCCGAAGCTGGGCTACGACCTCGGGAAGGTCGTTGAATGTAATCACTGTTTTTTCCATTTGCGTACTCGCCTCTTTTGTAAGGCTTGGCGCAAAGGACCGCAATGATATGGCCGTGAAGATATTCACGGGATGTCATTGCAAAATAATTCCCGAATAACGATGCCCAACCGTGAATGACGGGCAAAGCTATTCGGGAAACAATGAGATACAGGCTGTTACGTGTTGCCTGATACTTGTCGTTATTGTTGTTATATCCCCGGAAAACGGTCAACTGTTCACTTCCCGTGCATAATCTTCGGGATAATGGAAGTCCAGACTGCCGTTTTCGGGTTCGTCAATGGGAATCAGCGTCTTTGACGGATCGACCTTGAAGTTCTTTATGGTCGCTATATCCGTGTCGGCAAACTCACGTGGAAAAAGGGTTTTGATAAAATTAGCACGGTTGTCCCCGTTGTAGTATTTCTTGTACATGAAACGCTCGGAGATGTTCCACACGAAATGGCGGAGCGGAATGTTGGTAATCTCCCGGGGTAGCCGTCCTGTTATCGGCTTGGGCTTGTAGCTGTGAAGGCACATCCACTTGTTAACCTCGGCACAGATATGGTTGACGGTCTCCTTGTCTGCAATACGGGGCATGACGAAGTGGATGTACTCCATGACCATGCGGATCCGTTCCGCCTCTTCCTGCTTCTGTCTGTCCTCATAGCTGGCACGGTTCTTTTCGTGAAGTTCCGGGGCAATGGCAATCTCTACCGGTTTTATATCCGGGGTTGCTTCCCCGCCTGTCGGCATCGGTGTCGGAGCTGCAGGTTCATTCACATCCTGTAGCTGTTCTTCCTGAGCCTTTATGATTCCGACAGATGCCTTTTTCTTGCCGGACTTGAGTTTCCAGATCTCGTATGAGTCGAAAATGACCGTCTGGAAAGAGAGATAGAACAGCCAGCCGAGAATGTTGCTGCATACAAAGACTATCAGCCTTACAAAATTGTCCTGATTGAAACTTGCGGAGACAATCAGTGTGATAAAAAAGGAAATCAGGCAGATGGCAATGCCGATGAATCCCAAAATGATGTATTTGTCCTTTATCGTTGGTTCCATATCTTTTTTTCGGTTATTACTTGTAACTGTCAGGTCTTTGCAAATTTAATGGTATTCTTCCAATTATTACTCATTAGCCTTGGTTGGCGGTTTCTTTTTCAATGTTTTTCACCAAAAGTCCGGAATCATACCAAAATATCATACTATAATGACTTTTTAAGGAATGGTGCCATCAGAAACAGAGGGAACAGTTAAAGCCTGCACGCAATAACCGCTCCCTCTGAATATCCTGAAACAGGCCTATGCCTCCTTGCGTTTCAGGGTTATCTTGTCCACCACGTCACACATCTGCTGTGCTGCCATCTTGGAATAGATTTGTGTGGTGGTAATGTTCTTGTGTCCCAGACAGGCTTGTATGACAGCCATGTCCGTACCCATTTCCACGTGCAGGCTTCCGAATGAATGCCGGGTGCAATGGAAGGTTATCTTCTTGGTTATGCCTGCCGCCGACAACCAACGCTTCAGGGGCCCCTGCAACATCTTGTCTTTGAAGCCCTCAAAGATAAGTCCTTCATGCCGTTCCCCGAGCAGTCCGTAGGCTTCATCACTGATGGGGTTGTGTACGATCTGCTTCGTCTTCTGCATACGGGTGGTCACGAACATCTTGCCGTTGGTGTACGGCTGTATCTGCTGCCAGGTAAGCTGCCTGATGTCGCTCTTCCGCAATCCCGTTAGGCAGGCGAAAAGGAAAGCCCTTTTCAGAACCTCTTCCTCGCATGGCGTTTCGGCAAGCCGTATCAGTTCCTCCTGGCTCAGATGCTCTCTCATGGTGGGAATACTCTCGATGCGGTCCAGAAAGCCGTTGGGATTCTCCTTTATCTTCCTGTCACGGTAGGCCGCGTGCAGGACGGCACGGAAAGCCGACCAGTAGCCCGCCGCAGAATTGATATGCAGCTTTTGGTTGATGTGTATGGTCTGGGGAGCGTTCAGCAGGTACTCCATAAACTTGCGGCACAAGTCCACGTCCACCTCTTCAAAGGTGCATTTGCCATTTACAAACCGTTCAAAGTGCTTATAGACGTGCTGCCACTTGATATTCCTTCTGTCTGCCAGTTCCTTGAAGTAGGCGAGGAAATCCCCTTTCATCCTGGCCTTGTCAAAGAAACCGTTGTTCTCGTTGAAGATGGCTTCGTAACGCCTGTTGCGGAGTATCTCCGCCTTCTTCACCATGCGTGCGTTGAAATCACGCTCCTGCTGGTTGGCAGGTTTGGCAAAAATGTAAATACCCAGAGCTTCACGTGTTATCACTTTCATGGTGGTGTTGTCACGGTAGCCGGGATAATAGTCCAGACACAGCGAATACTGTGTACCGTTCTTGATCTTGCGCTTGCGCAAGGTTACTGTCTTGCATTTACTCATATTGATGATGTTTTAACTGGTTGTACATTTCCGGAGGTGTCTCCGTGTTCACGGTGGCAAAGGAACAACGTGAAACAGCCGTGAATACCTCCACGGCAATCATTTTGAAATAATTTTTCGGTAATGGCGGTTGTTTGCGGTTATTTGTTCCTTTCAGCCATGACACGCTCCACGTCGGAGCGCAGAAGCAGGTTCTTCACGCCGACCTTTATCTTTTCGATGTGCTTTACCTTGACGAAATGGCAGATGTTGGCGGAGGAAAGCCCGTAAATCTGCCGGACTTGTTCCACGGTGTAATAACGTTCGTCGTTCACAAGGTCGGTCCTGCGGAGTTCGTCCAGATGGGACTTGGAGTAATAGGTGCGGCCGTATTCTCTTTTGGTCGGTATCCTGTGCCGGTAGGCATATGCCCGGAGTGCGGCAGGCTTCATGCCGAACTGCTCTTCCGCTTCTTCAGTCAGGAGCCAGCCGGTGATACTTTCCATATCAACAGCCATACCGAAGAACTCGTCAACATGCTTCTTGCTGTAATAGTTCTTTCCAGCGATGCGGCAGATGGGAATGCGATTGCGTTTGGCGGTGGTATAGAGCCATGACTGTTTGACCTTATAAAGGGACATCACCTCTTCACCGGAATAGAAGTCCGGCACTTCATCGGTTACCTTTTCCCTTTTTTCTTTTTTCGCCGGGAAGGAAGATGAAGCGGATTTTTTCGGTGTGGAAGTGCTGCCGGGCAAGATGCGGTGGTAGGGATTGCTCTCCAGCATCCGCTCGATGTCAGCTCTGCGGATGAATGCCATGCGGTTGCTGATGCGTGAGGCCTTCAGCTTGCCCATGGCTACAAGTTTATAGATGTACTGTCGGGAACAGCCCATGAGTATGGCTGCTTTGGAAAAGGTGAGATACTCCTGATGCTGTATCTCCATGATTGGCCGGACGGCTTTGAAGAGATTGTTCTTATGTGTCATTCTGGCTCGCCGGGCTTCCGCCTGACAAGCCTCGCTGCAATACCTTTGCATTCCGCTGCGGGTTACAAAGGACTTGCCGCAAAAACTGCATTTTCGGGTTGCTTTCATACTGCTTTATCGTTTACTGGTTCATTTCTTCAATCCTGTATTCCTGAAGTGGTGAACGGATGTAAACGGCAGTCAACGGTTGTCGCCTTTCTACACGATGTGACCGTTGCTGAATGTCGGGGCGGATATTGTCGCTTGTCGTAAACGGTTGTAAACCCTTGTCAACTGTCTGCACGGTGTGACAAAAAACAAGCCCCGCAAATTCTCCACGTCAGAAATACGTCTCAAAAATATGTGGAAATTTGGGAAGCATCAAAAAGCAGCCGGAAAGTGTTAATTTTTAGAATGTGCTGATAATTAAATGTTTATGTTTGGATATTTCTGATTGTTTTTGGTTGTTCTACGCTTCTAAATACATAATACGAACGCGTCTTCTCCGATGCTTGTCACACCATCCGGAATAGTAACGGATGTCAGATTCTTACAATTACTGAAAGCTTTTTCCTCAATGGCCGTAACTTTATATATCTGGTCTTTATATGTAACAGATTCGGCTATTTTAATATCTCCTGAAAGATAGGGGTTTTTTCCGTTTACAACACTTGCTGTCTGATTATTACTGTTGATTGAATAATTCACCCCATCGATGATTACTTTAACGGCCCAAGCCGTAGTATGTCCGAAGCTTGCCAATACGCAGAGTAATAAGATTTTGTGTATGAATGATTTCATAAAAGTAAATAGTAAAGGCGTGCAACCGTCTGTAGCTTGCTTCTTTCTGGGTTACCGCCAAGTGACCTGCACAACAACAAGCAACAAGACGATTCACGCCTTACGACGTGAACCATCAGGTCTGCTTGTTCCCGTTGTACGAATATTGGCGGTATTCAGAAAGAGAGAACAAGAGCCGAAAGCTCAATATCTTTATATCCAAGTGTCAGACGGAAACGCACGGTTGTAGTTGAATTGTTTGGTTCACTCATTTCCGGGGAAGCCTTGCGCATGGCCAAGCCGTTCCCCCTTGCGTTTCGTCCATCTTTACTGTCTGTTTCTTACTTCAAATTTTAAGGGTTCGACATATTTTATCGGCAACAAATGTACGGAAAAAGAATCAACTGTGCTAATAATTCCTATTTTTTCGTGGAGTAGCTACCTTATTTTAAATAAAGGACCTATTTTTGCAGTGATTTTAATAGAAGAAGGATATGAAAAAGTTTATAGCATGGTCATTGCTGTGCATGTTGGGAGGCGTTCCGGTCTTGGCGCAAAAGACGGACGCGAAGGCTCCGGCTGCAAAGGAAACAAAGTCAGACGTGAAGGAAGCCAGTATTGTATTCGACAAGACAACTCAGGATTTGGGAACCTTTTCGGAAGACGACCCGATCGTGAAATGTACGTTTACGTTTACCAATGAGGGGAATGCTCCGTTGGTGATTCATCAGGCTATTGCTTCATGCGGATGCACGGTACCCACTTATACCCGGATGCCGGTAAAACCCGGAGAGAAGGGCAAGATGGAGGTGACGTACAACGGCAGCGGAAAATATCCGGGGCGTTTCAAGAAAAGCATTACGGTGCGTACCAATGCCAAGGAGCCTATGGTGAAATTGTATATTACCGGTGTAATGACAGCCTCCGAAAAAGATAAGAAATAAGCCGATGGGAAAGATAAAAGCGATATTTTTCGATATCGACGGGACGTTGGTCTCTTTTAAAACCCATCGCATTCCCCAATCCACCCTTGATGCCGTGGCCGCCCTTCGCAGCCGTGGCATCAAAGTTTATATAGCTACGGGGCGTCCGGTGCCGTTTATTGACAATTTGGGTGAATTGGAGTACGACGGCATGATTACCGTGACGGGTGCCCATTGTTTTACGCGCGGCGGTGAGATTATTTTTCACCGGCCGGTTTCTACGGGGAGTGTGGAGCGTGTCGTGGAGCACCTGACACACGGAACAGACGCATATCCGGTCATATTTGTTTGCAGCGATGAGATGTTCATTACGGAACTTAACGAAGATGTCGATGCGGTGGCCCGTTTGTTGGACATCAAAATGCCGACAGTTCGTCCGGCTTCGTATGCCCGCGGAAAAGATGTCTTGCAACTCATTTCTTTCTTCAAAGCCGACCGTGAACCGCATTTCATGACGGAACTGATGCCCGATTGCACTTCCATGCGCTGGCATCCTTTCTTTACGGATGTCATTGCCGGTGGGGTAGACAAGAGTGTCGGCATTGATAAAGTGCTGGCATACGAAGGACTGTCATTAGACGAGGCCATGGCGTTTGGCGACGGTGGAAATGATGTGACGATGTTGTCTCACGTTCCATACGGGATAGCCATGGGAAACGCATGCGATGAACTGAAAAGGGTTTCCGCATATGTGACTGATTCTGTGGACGAAGATGGAGTGGAAAAAGCTTTGCGTCATTTTGGTCTGATAGATTGATTTTTTAGGAAACCTTGTAGTTCTATATGTAGGTTCGCACCTCTTTCTTTGTGTCCCTGCACAATTTTAATTGTGTGGGGGCACAAAAGTGTTAAAAATTGGAGTTTTTCTTCTTTTTTTGACAGGAATAATTCGTATTATTAAATACTTCTTGTAATTTTGCCTCCACAATAATTCCTAATTTCGTTCTAAATTTATTAAATGTATGAAAAAACAATTCAGACTATGGTTAACCGTATGCAGTGCCTTTTTCGTTGCCGGGCATTCGGTTTTCTTGTCCAGTTGTAATGATGACTTGCCCGCTGCGAGTTATTATACTTTTACGGGGGAAATGATGAGTGACTATTTGAAGTCCCGTGAGGATTTCAGTTTGTTCACACGTATCGTGGAGCGTGCAGGGCAAATGGACTTTCTGGCCAGCCGTGGCGGGCGTACTTTGTTCCCACCGGTAAACGCAGGTGTAGAAGATTTTTTGAAGGAGTATGGTTATGCTTCCGTAGAGGACATTCCGGAGGCTTATTGCGATACGCTTGTGAAAGCCTGCATGATAGACAACTCGATAGTTTATACGTATAACCTGACGGAAACATCGCAGCAGAAGAATGAGCTGGATTTGCCTTTGGTGATTCAGACCACGGGTGACACGGTTGACGCCAATGGCATGGTGTTGAGTATTGTGAACCGTAGGGCGGCTATTATCAATGAGCTGAAGAACGACTCGGTGGAAAACGGTGTGTGCCATCCGGTGAGCAAAGTGCTTGTCCCAAGTACCAGCTTGGGGGCTTCCTTGCTCGAAGAGAACAAAGCGGACTTTACTATTTATTATGAGGCATTCCGCCGTACAGGGCTGTTGGATTCCTTGTCGGAATACCGCGACGATGAATACGAGGCGGAGAAAGCGAACTTTCCCGAGTTCCTGTACAATCAAAAGCCTGGAAATTATACCTACACCTTAAAACGTCCGGACCATCGCTACTCAGGCTTTACTTTGTTCATTGTGCCGGACCGCGTGCTGTATGAGAAATATGCGAACCTTTTCAGCGAGGGCATGTCGATGGAGCAAAAGATAGATGCCTTGTACGATTTGGCCGTCGAAAAATATAATGATAACCAGTCGGCTGAGATATTCGGGTTGAATAAGGTGGATCCGACTAATCCGGAAGGCAAGACGTACAAGGAGTTGTATTGGAACAAGAATAGCCTGACCAATCCTCACAACCCGTTGAAGATCTTTATGACCTACCATATCCTGGACCGTATGTTTGCCAGCACGGACAAGTTCATCAACTGTTGGGGCTTCAATACGGCTTATGCCAGTCCTACGGAATGGATAAACACGATGCTCGATTTCTCGTCCATGAAGTTGGAAAAGGTGTATTCTACCACGGATCCGGAAGTGGAATACCCTCGTGAGTTCTATATCAACCACAGTGAGGCCAGTAAATATAATTCCAACGAGCGGGTGCGCGGTTCACGCGTGACGGTTCCCGATGCGGATAACTTCTCGCTCAACGTGGCCTATTATTATGTGGACGACGTGTTGGCTTACGACCAGACGACACGGAACAACGTTTACAATACGCGCTTGAGAATAGATTTCCAGACCGTGTGGCCGGAATTGACCAATAACGATATGCGTTTGAACGGCGATCCGCGTGAGGGGTATAGCGAGGCATCCGACAATTCCGAGACAGGCGGAAAGGCAGGGGGATTCAATTACTATGCTCCCAAGGGATATATAGAAGGGGTCGAGTTTTCGGAGACCTCGGTGTTCATGGTGCATCGTCCCAAGTTGCGTTGGTGGGACTTCGGCGGAGATGAGATTACCGTCCAAGGTTCAAGTTACGACGTGGAGTTCAAATTGCCCCATGTTCCTCCCGGCACGTATGAGTTACGGATAGCCTATCCGGGCGGAGTAGGGAATCGAGGCATCGCACAGGTTTACTTGGACGACGTGCCGCAGGGACTTCCCATCGACATGCGTTACGGTGGGTCGGACAGCCGTGTGGCCGGTCTTTATAACGGAGGCTCCGGATGGCGTAACAAGGATGAAAACTCCAACGGTATTTATACGACGGAGGAATTAGAGGAGAATGCCCGTGTCATGAAGAACAACGGTTACTATAGCGCAGGGAAGAGCGTGATATGCTATAACGCCGGAAATATTCCGGAACAGCCGCAATACGTACCCATGTCTGCCAATGTGCTGTACAATGTCGCTTCCTGTCTGCGCCGCAAGATTTGTGAGGTCGTAATCCTCCCCAACAAGGAGCATACGGTGCGCTTCCGTTCGGTGTTTACGGGAAGTAGCGATGCCGCTTTTGTGTTGGAATATATGGAGATGGTTCCGCTTAGTATTTGCGGAGCCGGAGGAATCGGTGAGGATCTTTATTAAAGTCTATAAAGTTTAGCCGCATATTGGAGGCGGACAGGAAAATTATTGATATTTAGTTTCCTGTCCGCCTTTTTTCTGTATTTCCCTAACTGATTGTTTGGTAGTGTATAAGGAATGGCTGCATTTGGATATATTTTTCTGCGGCAAACGATTTTTCAATCTCAGCCGAATGATTTTTCGTTTGCCGCAGATTGAAAAATCGTTTGCCGCAGATCGTGGAAGCGGGTTGAAGATGGTTTACAATAAGTGTCTTTTCTCTGCTTTGAAAGGCTACGGAGCACGGGGGATGGATTTGGGTTTGTGGAGGCCGCGTTTTACAGCAGACCGATTTCTTCCAGCATTTTACGGTAGAAGACGGCCTTCTTCTCCAATTTCATAGGATAGGCACGTGAACTGGAGGGCATGCGATACAGCCGTAATTCACGTCCTTCCGTCACGAACGGGCTGAAGCTCCCGATGGCGGGCTGCGATATATGAAAAGTATCGCACAACGTGTCGGTAGCTTTTTGTCCGGTGGTGACGATGGCCGTGCAACGAGGGATTTGTCCGAGCAATCGGGGAAGGTCGGTCGGGGTGACGACTTCCAGAAACTTGTCCGCCGCATTATCCTGAAGACGGCGGATGGCGGAAGCCGTGTCGTATAGGGCGATGCCTTTGTCGAGCAGGAACTCCACAATCATTTCTTTCTTGAAACATTTGGCCCGTTCATCTACAAACCAATTCCGGTCGCCATGGAAAATGTATCCCATGATGCGCCACATGTCGTTGATGAAGTTCGGGTAGTAGAAATCCATGCACCAGCGTTTTTTCTGGGGCGGGAAACTGCCCAGCATCAACAGGCGTGCGTGGGGCGGAAGGAACGGTTGCAAGGGATGCTCTTCGGTTGGAATGGGGGTGGGTGAATCTGTTGGTGTCATGTGTATCTATCTGTATGCTTTACGTTTATGAAAATTCAGTCCGATATATAAATTCAGTGTGCCGAATGTGTTGTTGATGGACAGGCGGTTGTGGCGGTAATTGTAGTTGTGCACGATTAAAGACAAGCCACCGAAATATTTGGTGTTGTTCCATACCAGTCCCGCACGCCCCGTGACGTCGAAATTCAGGTTTCTCAGATGAGAAGCCAAAGCCGAAGTCTCCGTCTCGTTTTCCGGTTGCACGGCGGCTGTATGTGTTTTTTTATAACCGATGGCCGGCACGATGGAAATGCAAAACAACCAGTTTTTCTTGAACACCCAGTTGTAGGCATAACCGCAACTCAGGCTGAAATCCGTGTATTTGACTTTATCAACCTGAAAATCCTGGCTGAGTTCGTGGTTCGGATTATGGGTGAGTACGGGCGGCAGGGCATTATAATCGAAATCCAGTTCGTGCCGGGTGTAGGCAAAACCGACTTTCCACGACCCGCAGCTTTTACGTTGCACGGTACTTTGTGCGAATGCGGCCGGATAGGAGAAGCGTTTATGGTTGAAAATGTAGTAGGCATTGATGCCGGTCACTTTCACGTTGATGCCATGATAATTCTCGCCTTCCACTTCTCGTGCCTCCTCGCCGAGGCCTTTTACTTTACGGAGCCGGAAATCGTCTCCTGTCCGCCGGTAAATAAGGTCGCAACCGAGCATGGAACTGTACAGGCTCAATTCGAATTCCGTTTTTTTCGACTGTTGGCCTTTACCTAAAGAAGAAACCTCGAAAGTGTATCCCAGAAAAATCCAACGCCAACCCAGATAAGGTCCTATTTTGATGGCCGGTCGGGGAGAGAACGACAGTTTTTGTCCCAATTCCCGGCTGTGTAACGTATAGGTTTCGAAGCTGTTCGTGTTTTGCAACATGAAGGCCCAGTTGTATTTGTTCGGGGTGATATAAGTCGTGTCCATGGCGTTGAATGCACGGAAAAACTGTTTGAAGATGTTTCCTTTCCGGTTTTGGGGCAAGTCGGACAGGATGGCGGTCCCTGCACTGTCGGTAAATTCCGTAACAGTAGTGTGGCTTTCGCCGCCAGGAGATTGTGCGAGAGCGGCCACACAGGAAAGACAGGCGTATATTGTCAGTGCGTTCCGTAACTTCATCTTACAGTTTGCCCAGGATTTGGTCCATAACCCAGTTTACCGGTGTGGCGCTCACGCTGTCACAGGTGCAAATCGCTTGTTTTTGCAGGTGTTCGACGATGTTATGAATCAAAGGAAGTTGCACGTGGTCGGGATTCGGAATGACGAGTTCTTCGCGGCCGCGTTCCGTATGCAGGGCAATGGGGTCGTAGGTGAATACCGAGAAACAAATCTGTCCTTTGTCGCCGATGATTTCGATACGGTCGGTTTTGGCCGATTCGTGGGCTACGAAACACCATGAACCGGAACCCGGCGTACCGTCCGGGAATTGGAAACAGGCACTGACGTTGTCTTCCGTGGCGTATAGTCCTTCCCGGTTGGAACAGTACCCCTGGGCTTTGATGATGGGCCCGAAAAATTCCTGAAGCAAATCCAACTGGTGCGGGGCGAGGTCGTAAAAATAACCTCCTCCTGCGATGTCGCGTTGCACACGCCAAGGCAGCTCCCGGCTGTTGTAGTCCAAATCACGCGGTGGGACGGCAAACCGGATCTGCACGTTGAGCACCCGTCCGATGGCTCCGCTTCGTATCAGTTCCTTTACTTTGGCAAAGTAAGGCAGGTAACGCCGGTAATAGGCCACGAAGCAAGGCACACCCGTTTGTTGGGAGACACGGTTGATGCGGCAGCATTCTTCGTAGCTTACCGCAAGGGGCTTTTCCACATATACCGGCTTGCCGGCCTTCATGGCCATGATGGCAAAAGTGGCATGTGAAGAAGGAGGCGTGGCGATATAGACGGCATTTACGTCGGGGTCGTCCACTAATTCCTGTGCGTCGGTGTACCATTTGGGGATACCGTGCCTTTCGGCGTACGAACGTGCTTTTTCTTTATTGCGGCTCATGACGGCTTCGATTTTAGAGCCGGGCACGAGACTGAAAGCCGGTCCGCTTTTCTTTTCCGTCACTTCCCCACATCCGATAAATCCCCATTTGATGATGATTTCCGCGTCCATATTCGTGCAATGAAAAATGTAATCTTTACGCAAATGTACAAAAAAGGCGGCATATTCCGGCGGATGGGCGGCAGAAAGTTTGGATAAAGCCGGTGGCGCCGTTTCCGACGAGGTATAAAAAATGTTATCTCGTCACGGTGGTATGGAAAAATATGGTATTTTTGTCCGACAAAAGAACATTAAAGTTTCAAATTCGATTATGGAAGAGAAGAAAGAAATGGATGAGGGCTTGTTCAAAAGCCGTAGTTATCTGAGCTGTCTGAATGAGGGACTGAAATTGCCTACACGTCACATCCTGTCTTTATTGAGGTTTTTGTATCCTTCGCTCATCGCGGGTGCGGTGGTAATGGGATTGTGGGGCGTGTTTTTCAATCAGATTACCGTGGCTTTGACACGTTGGATGGCAGCAAGCGAACCGGTCGTGCTTTCTTTTCCCTTGTTTACTCTTATCATATTAAGTGTGTTGTCCCTGTTGGCCGATAGCTTTTATATGGGGAACGTGATGACGGCTGTTTCCCGTTTTGCTGCGGCCGGGGCGTGGCCTGCGTTGCGGTTCGGTGAAGCCAAGCGTGAGATATTCAATGCTTCTCTGCGAGCTTTGACGTGTACGTTGGTGGCCGTCGTGGTATTCTCTTTGCTCATCGTGCCTGTGACTTTGTGGTTGGGGGCGGGCAACGTCTGGGTGACTGTGGTGTCGTATATCTTGCTGCTTGCGTTGGGAGTGCCTTACTGTATGGTGATTATGGACTATATGTTGGGCGAACGTCGCGACTTTTGGTGTAGCCTGAAGCGTATGAAAGATGGTTACCAGTACTGGGGAGCATTTTTCATTATCTTGTTTTGCGGAGGTCTTATCATGGGAGTGTTGGCAGCAGTGAGTTGGTTGCCGGCGGGTATTCTGGCATACGCCGGTCATGCTTCCCTGATGGGGCTGTTGGAAGGAGATGCAACGGATCTGCCTTCATACGTTCCGGCTTTGGTCGTATTCTTCTTTATGTTGGCTTCGGTGATAGCGAACGTGTTCAGTTGGCTTACACTTTTCCCGTTGTCTTACCTGTATGGTTCGGTCGAGGCACGGAAACAGGAGAAGGCTTCTTTTGAAGAGGAAGAACGCCGTTTGCAGGGTTTGCAGTAGCCTCTGGTAAGAATAGAACCGTCATGCCCCGTATCAATAAATGACTTGGTACGGGGCATGATGGTGTATGGAAAGGGAGTTGTTTGCTCGGGAAAGGTATTCGCCGTGCGGGCGAATGGATTTATAGAAGGTTTTGATGGTATTCTATGTTTTGCAGAAACTCCGCTACGTCACGCCCGTCCATGAGTCCGTGATGCACGGTGATAGAAAGAGGAAGATTATATCGTCCGTTTTCCTGTGTCAGCTTTCCCGTGGAAATACGGGGAACAGAGTCTCCGGTCCGGATAGAACCGGCATGTTTCATTTCGGAAAATGCGAACCAAGGCAATGCCGAATAGCGGATGACATCCGGTCGCCATGTGTTTTCGGTAACGGACAGACCGCACCCTTTTTTCACTCGCTCTATTTC
Source organism: Paraprevotella clara YIT 11840 (assembly GCF_000233955.1). Classification (GTDB taxonomy): domain Bacteria; phylum Bacteroidota; class Bacteroidia; order Bacteroidales; family Bacteroidaceae; genus Paraprevotella; species Paraprevotella clara. The sequence goes on along the minus strand of NZ_JH376580.1, from coordinate 7,204 downwards.
TTTTTCCGCATTCCGGATAAAAATGTCGATGTCGGTATGATATTCGAAAAAGCCGAATCCGAAAGTACCGTCTTCTCGTCCGATGGTGGGAGATACATGTATGGTATCGTACTGTACGAGCTTCCCGTCTTCTGTTCGGAGCCGGAAGGCTTCCGTTTCATTGACGCATTTCAACAGGAAATGTACGGACGAGAGGAAGAAGGGGCGTCGGTGTGCTTTGATATGTTCGTAGGCTTTAGTAAAGTCTACGAGTGTGGTGATTCCGAAAAAAGGATCGTCGAATTGGGAAAAGAATTCGAAATGCTCCCTGCGGTTCCAATGGGTGATGTCGATGGTTTGTTTCATGGATTGATATATTAGTGTTTTTTGCGCAAGGAGCTGCATAGAGGAATGAAACGTTTGCTGATGTGAATCAGCATCAGTGCGCTGCTTGTCAAACCTATGCGGTAATGCCACATGCCTATTCCAGAATTTGCGCCTTCCACGCCCAGCAGGACTATGCCGGTGGATGTGGCAAGGATGAAGGCCACGGTTGTCCAAAGTGTGATACGGCTTTTTTTCCCAAGGCCTTTCTGGAACAACCCTTTGTACCATGCGGCGTGCGAACGTATGTGCATGATACAAGCTGCGAGGAAGAGCAGGCTGGTAATGATATGGAATAAGGCAAAGTTGTGCCAGACTTCGTGAGAGGTGCCATGTCCGGCCACGTGTAACTTGATGCCGCTGTAGAAAGTCAGGACGAAGGTTGGCACTAAGGCTATATCCGTGAATATGACTGTTCTTTTCATTGTCTTTTATCAAGGATTAATTGAAGAAGTTCCACGAGAGTCCGAAATGGATGTTCATCGGATTGATGGGATAGTGGGGGACGAGGAATGCGTTCTTGTTTCCCGTTCCGTTGTTTACATGGTTTACGTTCACATAAAAACGGCAGTGCTTCAGGAAGAGGTTGACGTAGGCGTTGCAAATGGGATAGTTGCCTAACTTCATCCGCGTTTCCGGCGACTGAACCGTAAACTGTTGGATGATGGGGGCATAGTCCGGAGCATAGTATTCCGTGAAATAACGCACATCTCCGCCTAACTGCACACGCAAGACCTTGGCAATACGGAATACGATGTAGAGGTTGCTGTAGGCCGAAAGGTCGGGCAGGGGGAGGATGTCCTGATTGCTGGTTTTCTGGTACGCTACCTCGTTGTCCCAATGCAGGATACCGAATTTGAAGTTTTGGTTAAGCCGTGCGCTGAACACTTGTACGCTGCCCCCGTATTGTTTGACGGAAATACGGTTGCTGTAACCGGCGAATTGTCCCCCTTCGTCGTTATAAGCTATTTTGTCTGTGGCGAAGTAGGCATAATTCTTGATGTTTTCCACTCCGACGGTGAGGGCTGTCCGTGTACGTTTCAAGGAAAGCGTTCCCTCTATCCGGGTACGGAATTCTTTGTTCAGGTCGTTGTCCCACCAAGCAAACTGCGAATGGTAGTGGCGCATGTAGAAACTCGGATTCAGGTTCTTGACGAATGCACGGGCTGCCAACTGTACGGTATCTTTAAACAACCGGAAATTCAGGTCGGCCCGGCCTTCCACATCGAATTGCCCGACATCTTCTCCGAGCAACGTCACTTCGCCCGTCACGTCATAGTGCAGGGTTTTTCCTTCCCGTTTGCTCAGTTGTCCGCCTACCGAGATATTATTTTCCGAATAGCTTCGGATGATTTTGTTTCCGCCGTTCAGGTCCGGCATGGTATAATGACGGTATTCGTGAGACGCGAAAGCTGTAAGGCCGGCTTTCGCCCATTTGTTAAAACCTTCACGCAGGGCTATGCCCAAAGTGTTTTGGATGGAGTAACCCCGCGTGCGGTCACTCATATTGTTGGGGTCGCCATAAAACAAGTCGGCATAATAGTGGTCGGGCGTATCGTATGAATACACCGTGTGCTTGGCGTTCCGGATACGCAGGGTATGGATGAAGCTGGTAACCGGTATGAAGTCTTGCGGATTGTCCTGTTTGGCCATGAAATCGTTGCGCAACGAATCCATGACGGCATGTTGGTATGCCGTGTCCGCCTTTTGGTATACGGTGAGCAGGCTGTCGCGCAGCCCTTTTAGCAATACGGAATCGGCAGGCATCACCGGACGGAGCGAATCGGGCAGTTCGATGTCTTTGTAGAATCCCAGATTATAACGGTGTGTGAGATAATACGTCTGGTCTTCGTTACGGTTCCAGTTTTCCGACAAAATGGTCGGGATATCCCTTGAACCGTAGGAGCGTGTAAAGTCTTCCGGGTGGGTGATATAGTCGTCATTCTCGATACCGCCGTTCTCGCCCATTCTCATGTGGTTTACACTAATCCATGCATGCATATTGTAGCGGTCGTCCAGATAGTAGCCGTATAGCGAACCGTTGAAAAGAGAAGTGGCTTGGTTGTTGTAATATCCGCGTCCGTATAAATAGTCGAGTTTGAATCCGATACCGGAAATCTTGTTGATGTTGCTGGCGAAGTAAGCTCTCAAGCGGTCTTCTCCGTCCTGTTTGTTGCCGCAGGAGTGGTAAGACAGATTGGTGATGGGACTCAGCGTGTTGGTGAATTGGAATTCGTTCACCGGAGTATAGAAATAGTCGAACGGGTCGGCAAAGATGAAATTGCTGTACGGTTTGCGGTCCATGAAAAGGCGGGACAGGCGGGGAGAACCCAGGTTTCCCAGAAAGTTGTACTGTCCCGTAGGGCCGGCCGTCAGGTTGAAGTTCTGGAAATTGTTCGGCAGCGTGTCCACGTCTACGGGAGTGATGTTGCCGAAGCGTTCGTCGATATTCCAGGCGTATGAGCCGATAGGAATGATTTTCTCTTCGGCTTGTGTCGTGTCACGCCCCCATGTGTACGCATCGTTACCGTATCCGTCGACGACAGGATTGCCGTTGGCGTCGAGTTGGACGGGATTGCCATTGGCATCCACCGGATTACCGTAGGCATCCGTACCGTAGATGGGGTTACCGACAGGCATTTGTGCTATGGCGGGAAACACCATACACAAACAAATGTATAGGAAAAAAGTAAGCTTCAGTCTCATAACGGGTGCAAAGATAGCGAAAGGCGAGCGCAGAGACAAACGAAAAACGAAGTTTTTCAAGTTTGGCTATGCCGAGCCGCATCCTATCTTCGTGGAACAAAGATAATCCAAGGCAAGCGCAGAGACAAACGAAAAACAAAGTTTTTCAAGTTTGGCTGTGTCGAGCCGCATCCTATTTTCGCGGTAACAAAGATACAAGAACAGAAAAAGGAATGTATTTTCCTGATTGGGAAACACATTCCTTTAAGCTTTATTCCATCCGGAGATTCGGTTCAATCTGTCGCACAGATGATTTCCATGCCTTTGCGTAAGGCAGCCTCATTCATCGGGATAAGGTGGTGATGGCGTTCGGGCAACGTTTTGCGGAGTGCGTGGAGCACGTCTTCCACTTCTACCAACGGACGTACTTTCAACAGTCCTCCCAAGACAATCATATTGAAAGCCTTGGCAGCTTTCATTTCGGCGGCTGCGTCCATAGCGTCGATACGATAGACCGTGATGTCCTTGCGCGACGGCGGCGTGCTGATGCCGTATCCGTCGTAAATCAGTGTTCCGCCCGGCTTAATGCTCTGTTCGAACTTTTCCAGCGAAGGTTGGTTCAGGATAACGGCCGTGTCATACATACTCAGGATGGGAGACGATATTTTGTTGTCGCTGACGATTACGGTGACATTGGCCGTACCGCCGCGCTGTTCGGGACCGTAAGAAGGCATCCAGGTTACTTCTTTGCCCTCTACCAAGGCTGCGTATGCCAATATTTTTCCCATGGAAAGTACGCCCTGACCGCCGAAACCGGCTATGATGATTTCTTCTTTCATGACCATTTGTTCATTTAATGTGAATCGTTTGCTGTTGCGGTGTCTTTCAGGTCACCGAGCGGATAGAATTTAAACATATTGTCTTCCATCCATTGGTTGGCTTTTTCCGGAGAAAGTTTCCAACCGGCGTTGCAGGTGGATACCACTTCTACCAGACTGGCACCTTTGCCGTTCATGGAGTTTTCAAAAGCTTTCCGGATGGCCTTTTTCGTCTTTCGGATGGAGGCCACGGTGTGGACGGATTGGCGGGTGACGTAGCAAGTGCCCTCCAAAGAGGCAGCGATTTCCGTGAACTTCAAAGGGTAACCGTGCAAGTCCGCCTCCCGACCGTAAGGGCACGTAGCGGTTTTCATTCCCATGAGCGTCGTGGGAGCCATTTGTCCGCCCGTCATGCCGTAGATGGCGTTGTTGATGAAAATGATGGCGATATGTTCTCCCCGGTTCAGGGCATGTATGCTTTCGGCCGTACCGATGCACGCCAGGTCGCCGTCGCCTTGGTAAGTGAAAACCAAGCGGTCGGGCCATAGGCGTTTGATGGCGCTGGCCACGGCAGGAGCACGCCCATGGGCGGCTTCCACCCAATCCACGTCTATGTAATTATAGGCAAAAACGGCACAGCCCACAGGAGAGATGGCTACGGTCTTATTCTCCATACCCATTTCTTCGATGACTTCGGCCACTAATTTGTGAACTACTCCGTGGCTGCACCCCGGGCAGTAGTGCATCGGAGTGTCGTTGAGCAGCGTAGGTTTCTTATAGACCAGGTTCTCCGGTCGTATGATTTCTTCTTCAGTCATGGTTCAAACGATTAAAACAAGAAGCGCAAAAAGAATTCAATGATTTTGAAGCACATGCCTGCACCGATAACGGCCATGCCTGCCAGCCGGTTGTCCGGCCAGGCAAAATAAAGGATGAGGCCTGCCACGGCACATAGCATAAAGACTACGTTCAATATGCTGCGTACTTTTTGGACGGATACCCCTTTTCTTTTAGAGCGTTCTTTGCGTGCGGTTTCTTCTATCAGTTTTTCAATCTCTTCGCGGTTCATAATATTTTATTTAATGAGTTTCTCTTTCAGGGCTTGTATCACTTCGTCCGGGGCGGGCACGACACCGCCCATACGGCCGTAGTGGGCTACCGGTGTCTGTCCGTTCGTGGCCAGCAGGATGTCTTCCACCATCTGCCCGGCATTGATTTCAAAGCTTAATATTCCTTTGACCTGTCGGCTCAAGCGGGCAATTTCCACGGACGGGAAGGGCCATAAGGTGATAGGGCGCAACAGACCGACTTTAATACCCTCGGCGCGGCACATTTCGATGACTTTTTGTCCGATACGGGCCGCAGAACCGAATGCGACAATCAGATACTCCGCGTCGTCGCACAGGATGGATTCGAAGCGGACTTCTTTTTCCTTGATTTCTTTGTATTTGGCTTGCAAATGCAGGTTCTTTTGTTCCATGCTTGCGCTGTCGAGGTCGAGCGACGTAAGTACGTTGGGGCGTCTTCCTTGGCTTCGTCCCATGGCAGCCCAAGGGCATTCCCGGCGTATTTCCTCCTCCGTACGGCGTGGCTTGAATGGAGGGAGCACCAGTTTTTCCATCATTTGCCCGATGACACCGTCACTTAATATCATGGCCGGGTTACGGTATTTGAAAGAGAGTTCGAAGGCCAGGTCTACGAAGTCGGCCATTTCCTGTACCGAAGCCGGAGCCAGCACAATCACATTGTAGTCGCCGTTTCCGCCTCCGCGTGTCGCCTGGAAGTAATCGGATTGGCTGGGCTGTATGGTACCCAGTCCGGGGCCTCCCCGCTGCACGTTGACAATCAGTCCCGGTATTTCCGCTCCGGCCATGTATGCGATGCCTTCTTGCATCAGGGCCACGCCGGGGCTTGAAGATGAGGTCATGCTGCGTTTGCCTGCCGCACCCGCACCATACACCATATTTATGGAAGCCACTTCGCTTTCGGCTTGCAATACGACCATTCCCGTCGTTTCCCACGGTTTTTCCAAAGCCAACGTTTCCAATACTTCCGACTGGGGAGTAATGGGGTAACCGAAATAGCCGTCGCAACCGCAACGTATCGCTGCATGGGCAATGGCTTCATTACCTTTCATTAATACAACTTCTTTTTCTGCCATAGCTTTTATTCTTCTTTCTTTTTATATACGGTAATGCATCCGTCCGGGCACACCACGCCACAGGATGAACATCCGTTGCACAAATCCTTTTGGACTTGTTCGGCATAATGATACCCTTTTTTGTTTACTTGTTTTTCCGTGAGCGCTAATATATGGAGCGGACAAGCCACCACACACAGGTTGCACCCCTTGCAGCGTTCGCGGTCTACTACGATTATACCTCTGAATTTCCCCATGATACTTTAATACTAAAAATCTTTTTTACGGGTTATAATAATCCTTGTGATAAAACTCTATGATATTCATCAACATTTGATGAGCTTCGACAGCCGGACTGTCCGGATTAATGGCCATGGCCTCTAAATAACAGTTCAAGGCTTGTGCGAAATCTCCACGTTTGCGGTAGGCATTGCCCAGAAGGTAATAAAGCCGGTCGCAGGGGGTAGCTGTGGCCTGAATCTGTTCGTTCAGCCGTAAGATAGCCTCATCAATTTGCCCTTTACGTAGCATTTTGTCGATTTCATTTTGTATATCCATCTTTACTGATGTTTGCTGTCTTTACAAAGATAATGTATATTTATTAAAACAACTAAGAAAGTTGCATTTTAAAAGACTTTTAAATAATTAAAACTGCTGTATATGGTACTCTGTTTTATTTAAGTTACTGTATATCAGGATAAGTCGTTTATTGCTGCGTTTGGTTGTAAATGAAACGATGTATGCCGTTTGAAATACGCGTTTTTTGCGCATATTTCTTTCTTTTGTGCCGTTTTTATGCAGATTGCACATCAAGGGGTAGAAGTGTGTAATCCTGTCTTTTGTTTAGTGAAATCAGCTTTTTATTTGCTTTTTGTCAAACGGTGTAATTCTTTATGGATGGGATATTACAATTCCACCACGCGATATCGGTTTCCATAATGCGTGTGTATCTTCTGTACCCCTGCGGCCACGAGGGCCTGAGCCAGTTTTGGCAGTGTCACGCCTGCCATCGCTCCGGGTTCCAACCGCCGCAACCGTGCGAATATTTCGGGCAGCGAAAGCAGGCGTACCTTCTCGTTCGGCTGAGCCGCACGATAGTAGCGGCGTAATACCTCCCCGGCCGGGCAGATGCGGTAGAAAGCCGCATTGTGCAACCGCAGGGCGTTCTCTTCCCCGTGGCTGAACCAGTACCGTTCCC
>NZ_JH376579.1 GCF_000233955.1 Paraprevotella clara YIT 11840 | reverse complement strand
GAAGGATGAAGGATGTTTTTGGAAAATCCCTTGGAGGGGCGTTTTCGGGGCGGCTGCCGAAGAAACAAAGGTGGTTTCCTTTTTCATTTTCGGGTTAAATGCGGTACAGCTTTTGGCGGAATACAGGAAATCCTGAAAGAAAAATATTCCTAATCCTTGCGCTTTACGGGAAATAGGCGTATATTTACAACAAAGTAAGCTTTCTGGTCTGCCATTTTTGTGAATAGCCCATTAAAAAGGATGCAGTTTCTCAAATTATAGCGACCTTTGTGATTGAAACTCAATGTATCATTATAATGGCAAAAATTACTGTTCAAAATACAGATATTAGCGTTGTCAAGTACAATGAAGAAGACTACATCAGCCTTACAGACATGGCAAGAAGCCAACTGCAAGAGCATATATCTTCCGTTGGCTTAGTCTTAAAAGCACTATCGAGTATCTTGGCGAATGGGAAATGTTGTATAATCCCGATTTTAATTGTACCGAATTCGGTACAATTAAAAATACGGCAGGAAGTAACAATTTTGTGCTTTCGGTGAAAACGTGGATAGAACGTACCGGTGCCATCGGTATTCGTTCTAAGGCAGGTCGTTATGGTGGCACATACGCACATCGGGATATAGCATATCATTTTGGCATGTGGATTTCTCCTAAATTCCAATTACTTCTTGTTAAGGAGTATCAGCGGCTAAAGACAGAAGAACAAAGGCTGCTCGGTTGGTCAGCGAAACGTGAATTGTCGAAAATCAACTACCGCATACATACTGATGCCATAAAGCAAAACCTTATTCCGATGGAAGTCACACCAATGCAAGCAAGCATTATTTATGCCAATGAGGCCGACGTGCTGAACGTGGCGATGTTCGGTATGACAGCAAAACAATGGAGAGAAGCGAATCCCGAACAGAAAGGAAACATCCGTGATTATGCTACTATCAATGAACTTATCTGTTTGTCGAATATGGAGAATCTAAATGCCGTGTTTATCGAACAGAATATGACACAACGTGAACGTCTTGTTAAGTTAAACCAAATAGCTATCCATCAAATGAGCATATTGGAAAGTGGTGATAATCAAAATCGTGAGCTGTTAAAATGAAGAATATGAATACAGATTATAAAGTCGGTGATTTTATTTATAATGCAGATATTTATGATGGGTTGAATAAATCTCTGTCCGATTTGGAGTTTTACAAAAAATGGCTGCCTCAAAATAAAGATGCCAAAATACTTGAACTCTGCTGTGGAACGGGTAGGCTTACGATTCCAATAGCAAAGGATGGTTATAATATTAAGGGAGTTGATTATACTTTATCCATGCTTGAACGGGCAAAGGAGAAAGCATTTCAAGCCGGATTAAAAATAGATTTCATTGAAGCGGATATTAGAGGGTTAGACCTAGGAGAAAAATTCGATTTTATTTTTATTCCGTTTAATTCAATCCATCATTTGTATAAAAATGAGGATTTATTTGATGCGTTGAAAGTCGTAAGAAATCATTTGAAAGAAAAAGGTTTGTTTTTATTGGACTGCTTCAATCCTAATATCCAATATATTGTTGAAAACGAGAGGAAGCAACAAGTTATTACCCAATATACAACCAATGATGGAAGAAGAGTGTTGATAAAACAAAGCATGCACTATGAAAGCGCATCTCAAATTAATCGTATAAAGTGGCAATATTTTATTGACGATAAATTTCATTCAGTCCAGAATATGGACATGAGATTGTTTTTTCCCCAAGAGTTAAATTCATATCTCAAACAAATTGGATTTAATATTATCCATAAATTCGGGGATTTTACGGGAGGAGATTTTGATGACAGTTCAGAGAAACAAATATATATTTTGGAACTTAAAGAGTAAGGGCAAAATGATAAAAGCATAGACGAAAAAGCTGCTCCTGATATGTTTTAGAATAGAAAGCCAAAACCTTTCTTCTGTGAAGCATTGAACTTCTCAATCTCCAAAGAAAGCGATTTTTTTAATTGAGATGCCATGAAATCCAAGAACGGTTGGTTGGTTTCTTCTTCTTGTGAGCGACGTAAGGAAAGAATATATTCTTCTCTGTCTTCCCTGAATATCTTGGTCGGGAAAAGGTTACGGCAGAATTGGATATAATTCATCAGCAAACGCGCTGTCCTGCCGTTGCCATCCACCCAAGGGTGAATCGTGGCCAAGTTGAGGTGGGCGTTGAAACTCAATTCGTATTGTTCCCTGAATGTCCCTGATGTGCTTTGCTTTTCCTGTAAGATGGCGCAGAGTCTATCAACCTTGGCAGGGACTTTTTGGTAATTCATGTAAGAATGTCCGCCAATTCCTGCCGTGACACCGCACAGACGGAATTCGCCTTTGGAAGAATCAAAAGAACCGCCCATGACGTTATAAACACTGCCCGTTGTACGCATCAATGCAGCATTTAGCTTCCGCAAAAATGCCGGAGTGACTGACGTCTTGTTCCGGGCTTCTGCTTTGGCCAGTTCGTATGCTTTCTTTAAGTCCTCGTTCATCAAATGGTAAACCAATGGCTTTCCTTTGGCAGTCAGCCCTTCGTCGAAAAGCATTTGTGCTTCCGCTTCGGTGAGCGTAGAGCCTTCAATGGCCGTAGAATGGGTGATAAGGGAATAGAGGTAGTACTTCTCATAGTCCACCGCTTCACTGATGCTCAGTTCTTGAAACTTTTGGTATAGCTGTCCTATCTCTTGCCAGATACTTTGTTCCATCGCCTTTTTATATTTCTTTCCAAAGGTACGGTATTTGCTTTGTTCGTCCAAAAAAAACGGCTTAATACTACGTTGGGATATGTATTGCGAAACGGCTTCTGTTTTTAACATACTTTCAGTCTGACGGCTTTGTGGAACCCGGACGGAACCTTGAAATCCTTGCGGAATTTGCGGGCGGAAGTACGTCTGTTTGCAAATATCGCAGTATTGGCCTGTCGCTGATTTATCGTTTTGTGGCCTTATTTTATGTTTTCATAGCGAAATGTTCGTGTATTTATCATTTTAGTTTTGCGATATTGTCTTTTTGAAAGTAAATATATGACTTTTTGTGGTTGTAAGTCCGACACCCTTCGAAGGTGAAATAGAAAAAAGTGGAGTATCTTTATGCCAATGATCAGAAAGTTGGTTTATATCGGTTTATTTGATTTCCCAAAGATATAGCATCGGGTTGTCCTGTGGAGCGATGTCCTTTTCGAGGAAAGGCAGGTAAGGATGATATAATTTCATTTGGCCGAATTGCTCGAATTCCTCCTTGTGCTTTTTGAGGTGTTGCAGCGTTTGTGACACGAATGCGGCCGACATGCCGTATGCCATTCCGTTGTTTGTTCCCTGCACAGGGATAAGCCGGGAATTGTGCCCAAGGCACACATCGTTATGCAGATTTTCGTCTACAATGCATTTTCCGGTCTTTCGGTTCAGGATGAACCATGACTTAGAGCTGTCCGTGTTGAAAATCAGGAAGGAGTCCGAAGCACAGATGTTGTAGATGTTATAGGAAACGGATTGAGGGGTTTGTCCGCCAAAATCCAAGTTGTAGGTTGCCGTGATTTTCCCGTTCCGTATTTGGCAGATCCGGTTGCTTTGCGGCAAGCTTGCATAGATGCCGTCTTCAGACGGTGAAAGCGATTTTTCGGGCAGGATGAATGTTTCTCCGGGAGTTTGTTTCCCGGAGGGTATACCTGCTTGTTTCCACAAGACGGAAGGCGCACCCTCCAATCGGTTCTTGTCGAACACCACAAGCTCACAGCCGTCTCTTTTCAGGGATGTCCGGATGGCATACAGGCAGTTTCCGTCCAACCCGATTTCGAGCAAAGGAGTAACCATTGGGATGGTCTGTTCCACATTCAGGTCGAGGTCGAACACCATGATTTGGCAAGTTGTGTTGCAATAGGCATAGAGCTTTTGTGATTGCGCATCAAGGGCGGCATCCTGTATTTTGAGGCGGTTTCCGGAAACTTCTCCTGTTGCACCGCCTATGGATTTAAGGAACTTCCCTTCGTCATTGAACATCAGGATTTTATTTTCCTTTTCATCTATCACGTATATCCTTTCCTGGGCGAAAAGCAGCCGTCCGATGTGGAAATCTTGGATACGGCTTTCCTCTGTCGGAGAGTCTAACAGGATGTTCTTTTGGAGCGTTACGAACGATGACATGTTGAGTGGGCGGTAGTCCTTGTATTCCACCGTCACTTTTTGTTTCGTGCTGCAGGATAGGCAGGCCAGAAGGGCGATTGTGCTTAAAAAAATGTTATGCTTCATTTGATTGTATTTGTGGTGTTGTATATGATGTAGAGGGAGGTTTACTTGATGGTCCAAATCATGATGAGCGGGTTGCCTTCCGGGTTGAAATTACGGGAGATTTCCTTTAGGACAAGTGGCATGTCGTTTTTCTTTGTCCAAGCCTGTAATGTTTCCTCAATGGAATGGGCGTTGCATTGGAATACGATGCCTTCCGGAAGCCCTTGCGTGGGGATGATTCGTCCGCAGTGGATGCGGGACAAGTCGTTATAAGCTTCCTTGTATCCTTCACACAGTCTTTTTTCCTTATCCATAATGAACAGTTCAAAGGAGTTGGTATTGAATAATAGGAGTGAATCTGAACTGCTCATGTTGACGATGCTCCAATGCAATCCGTTATTGTAGCGGTCGAACATCTTTGGGGTGATATTTTCAGGGAGAGGATGCGCAAGGAGCCCGTGGTCACCGAAGTCCATGTTGTACGTTTCTGTAATCTCGCCCTTCCGGAATTGGTAAATGTGGGTATCGAAAGGGAAGCATACGTATGTGCCATCGTGGCGTGACAGAAGGCTTTTGCCAAAGGTCCATCTTCCCGGCACTATGTTTTGGAAAGTAAGCAAAGTGTCAGGTTCGGTATCAGGCCGTGATTTCGCGGTGGACACCAAGCAAAACCCTTTTGCGGGTGGAGCGTTGTAACATATGCCGTAAATGAGATTCCCTTCCACGACCATCTCGCCCATGTAATAATCCATGTGGATGATTTCTTTCAGGTTCAAGTCGAAGTCGAACACCATCATTTGGTAAGGCGCATCGCAATGTACATAAAGTTTTTTGTCCTTTTCATCGAGGGAAGCATCTATTACCCGGAGGTATTCGCTGTGCCCCCGGCCAACCATATTGGCTGTGGATTTGAGGAAGTTGCCTTCTCCGTCGAACATTACAACCTTGTTGCCGCTGCGATCCATGACGAAGATACGGTTGTCTGCGAAGAGCAATCTTTCAATGTCTTTGACGAAAGCCTCTTGTTTCGGGGCAGACAGGCCTATGATTTTATGCAGATTCAGGAATGAAGAGAAATCCAGACTGTAGTTGTAATCGTGGATTTCTACCAAGACAGGCGGGGCTTCTTCCGATTGTGGGGAATGACTGCAAGCGCATGCTGTGCCCAAAAAGAAGAGGCCGTACACCAAAGAGATGGGGGTGTTTCGCATAATGTGGATTCGATTATAGTTTCATGAAGTTGGAATATCCAAAACTTGCAGTAAAAATACGGTTCTTTTTTAGAAGTATTTTCTTTCATGTTGCAAATTTCTTCTCATTTGTTACCTGTCGGTGAAATGTTGCAAACGGGAAAGGAATATGTTGTATAATGGGTGTGTTTATAGGTCCTTCCTTAGGTTAGCCGGTACATCCCTCCACTCAAGAGCTTGACTATGCCTTTCATTTCCAGATTGAAGAGAAAAGCGCTGAGCTTATGTACCGGAAGGTTGGTGGCCACGGCCAGCGTGTTGATTTGCAGGCATTCCGACTGGCGCAGGCAGTCTACAATACGTTGTTCCTCCTCGCACAGGTCGGGGAAAAGTTCACCTTGTATGCCTTTGTCTTTTTGGTTTTCCGATGAACGAGGTTGCCATCCCATGGCTTCCATGAACTCCTGCGCGTTTTGCAGCAGGGCGGCTTTGCTGTCCCGTATCAGGCGGTTGCAGCCTTGTGAGTAAGGGTCGCCCACGCGGCCCGGAAAGGCGAACACATCGCGGTGGTAACTCATGGCGATGTCCGCCGTAATCAGTGCGCCGCCTTTTTCGGCGGATTCCACCACGATGGTAGCATCCGCCATACCTGCCACGATACGATTCCGGCGTACGAAGTTCACCTTGTCGGCGTTCGTACGGCTCATGAATTCCGTAAGCAGTCCGCCTTGTGACGTCATTTGTACGGCCGTGTCGCGGTGCAGGCGGGGATATATCTGATCCAGGCCGTGCGCCAATACGCCTACGGTGTCTACCGCATTGTCCAATGCCGCACGGTGGCTATGGATGTCTATCCCATAGGCCAGTCCGCTTACCACCAGCACATCAGGGCAGAGATTGGCCAGTTCAGCCACGAAACGGCGGCAAATATCTTTCCCGTATTCCGTGCAGTGGCGCGTGCCTACCATGTTGATGACATGTGTCCGGTTCAGGTCGGCGTTTCCTTTGTAGTAAAGCAGTAGGGGAGCGTCGTCGCATTCCCGCAGTCGTGAAGGATAGTCCGTGTCGTGGTAGCACAAACATTTGATATGGTGTTTCCGGGTGAATTCAAGTTCTTCTTCTGCCCGTGCCACTTGAACTTCCATCTCTTGTAATGCGGCAGACAGCTTGTCCGAAGCTTCGGGATAAAAGTCACGGATGTGATGGCGGTGGTCGAACACTGCCGAGGCACTGCCCAACTCCTCCATCAGGCGGTGTTGGGCGGCAGTGTTGACACGCGGTACCCGCGTCAAGGCCATGGTGTAGATAATTTCCTGTTCGGTCATAAGTTCATGGTAAGGTAAGAGGTTGGCAGGAAAGGTCAGTCTTCCGGTTTCGGCACGATGTCGTCCAATTCGCGGCAGGTTCCCAAACGGCCTTCTATCAGGCAAACGGTATCCACCTGGCTTTTCAGGCAACATTTCATGTCCGGCAGGCGGAATATGTCCTGATAAAACACGTATTTGATGCCTTCTTTCTCAACGCGCAGCTTGCTGACAAAGCGGTCTCCGCTTTTCAGGGGCGTTTTGAAAGCCATGTTCAGTCGTGCCACTACCGCATCTATTCCTTGCACGTGCAAGTCGGCAAAACTGATGCCTTGTGCGAGCAGGAACTCGTGCCGGGTGTGTTCGATATAATGTTGGTAATTGGCGTTGTTTACGATGCCTTGCAGGTCGCATTCATAGTCGCGTACCTTCATCTCCAGTTCAAAGATATAATCCGTTTTCATTTTATTCAGAAGTGTTTTTTCGTTTCAGAAATTCATAACCGAAGCGGCAATGCAGACAATATTTCCGGTCGCAATACTCTTTTTTCAGTTGGATGAGCGCTTGCGAATCCGACGCGCTGTCCACTTTGATACCGCATTCGGCCCATTGGCGTGTGATATAGTTGTTTTCCGCCTTGATTGGTTCTAAGAATTGCAAAGCCCGTTCGCAATATTTGTCGTTGCCGTGGGTTTGTCCGTAGGCATACAGCAGCGGGACGACGGTATTGATGGCGATAAGGTTCAATGAACCTGCCGTCAGAGCCTTGGCATTTTTGTGGCTTGGACATCCGAAAGTATAATGCGACTCCCAATAGGGGGTGGCGTGCGTGGAGAGCATGTCGTGCAGTTCTTCCAATGTCCGGGCTTCCAATAATCGGGAGAAACCGGCCGTCTGGTTGTAATACAGTTGGGTGAGCTGGGCGATGCGCACATGGGGAAAGTTCTGCGGCCTCAGACGCAGGAATTTCCATGCTGCCGCGTCCATGGGCGTAAGGGCGAACTTATGTGCCAGATAGTCATATTCCCGTTTCAACCGGGGATAATAATCGTCTTCGATGGCTTCGTCGCGGTATTTCTTCGGAATAGTCTCGAAGTCCAACAGTCCGGCCTGTCCCATGAATATGGCTTCTATCTGGAACAGGTTGTCGCGATGGTGTGCCACGGCTTGCAACGGGATATGTTGTGCCCACACTTCGAAAGCATCTCCGTTGATACCGAAACCGAAATTACGGGACAGGGTGATGAAGTAGGCCCGTTCCCAATCGCCTTGCAGTTTTTCCACACGGGCGGCTACGGTCCGTGCACGTTGTTCCAACCGTTCGTAAAGCAGGGCGTTCATCCAACTGTGCACCGTGAACGGGTCGATTTGGGGAATGATGCGATGGCATCGCGGATAATCCGTTGTCCGGCACAATTCTTCGTAGTTTTCGCGCAGGTAGCCGGGCACTTCCACGATGAGTTGCGGAAGCGTCTTCCCGTCTTGTGTGACGACGGGGCGGTCGGCTGTTTCCGTCACATGCAGGATGACGTTGTTGTAGTGGGTGTCTTCGTGATGCCCGTGGGCGTACCAATCGGTAGCCCGTCCGTGAATCTCGATGTTACCCACCCATGTCGTACCGTCCAGTTTGATTTTGGCGTTGAAAAAGTCAGGGCCTGCGTCTCGGTTGAGTGTTCCCGGGTCGATGACCTCCAGCGTCAGGCCGTCTGTGGTTTGCAACGGTTTGAGCGGAAACAGTTTGTATTTCCAGATGTAGTGCAACAGCTTTTCCATAATGCTGGGGCTGAAAAGTTTATTTTTACTAACAAAAGTAATGAAATTCAAGTCAAATCCCTATCTTTGCGAGAGAAAATATCAGCATATTACTTGAAAAATATGAAAATCGCATTAATCGGCTATGGCAAGATGGGTCACATGATAGAGCAAATCGCTTTGGAACGTGGCCATGAAATAGTGAGTATCATCGACATTGATAACCGTGGAGATTTCGCTTCGGAAGCTTTCCGGAGTGCAGACGTGGCTATTGAGTTTACTACACCGCAAACGGCGTACGACAATTATCTTCAGGCTTTTGCCGCCGGGGTGAAAGTGGTGTCGGGCAGTACGGGATGGATACCCGAACATGGCGAAGAAGTACGCCGCTTGTGCCGCGAAGAGGGACATACGCTTTTCTGGAGCAGCAACTTCAGCCTCGGCGTGGCTATCTTCGGGGCCGTGAACCGTTATTTGGCACGCATCATGTCCGGTTTCCCGGCCTACGATGTGAAGATGGAGGAAGTGCACCATGTGCATAAGTTGGATGCACCGAGCGGGACGGCCATTACGTTGGCCGAAGACCTTATCCATGCTATCGGTCGTAAAGACAAATGGGTGAAGGGTACGTTTACGGCACCGGACGGAACCGTGAGCGGTACGGAGGCGTGTGCGACAAATGAATTGCGTATCGACAGCGTACGTCGTGGCGAGGTACCGGGCATTCATTCCGTGGTGTATGACAGCGAGGCAGACAGTATTACGATTACTCATGACGCGCACAACCGGAAAGGGTTTGCGTTGGGGGCCGTACTGGCAGCCGAATATACGGCCACACATGAGGGATTGCTTACGATGGATGATTTATTCCAATTTTAAACGACATTTGAAAGAAAGACATGAAGAAACTCAGGCAGAAGCCCACACGGGCACAATGGATAAAGATGGGTGTCGTAACAGCCCTCTATCTTGCTTTCCTCGTATGGATCAAGAGTTGGTGGGGATTGTTGGTCGTACCGTTCATCTATGACGCTTACATCACGAAACGCATCCCTTGGACATGGTGGAAAGAAGCAGAAAGTCCCGTGACGCGCACGGTGATGAGTTGGGTGGATGCCATCGTGTTTGCTTTAGTGGCTGTGTATTTCGTCAATATCTATTTTTTCCAAAATTATACGATTCCATCGTCTTCGCTCGAAAAGTCGCTTTTGGTGGGCGATTACCTGTTCGTGAGCAAGATGAGCTACGGACCGCGCAAGCCGCAGACGCCTTTGTCCATGCCGCTTACGCAGCACACGATGCCTCTTGTGGGTTGCAAGTCGTATATCGAATGGCCGCAGTGGGATTACGAGCGTGTTCCGGGCGGACGGGTACAGTTGAACGACATCGTGGTGTTCAATTATCCGGCGGGCGATACGGTGACCGTGAACCCGGAATACCAAAACATGGATTTTTATGCCATCGCATACGGCATCGGCGGTCAGCAATATATGCAACTGCATGGCGGTTATCCGCTTTTGGATTCGCTCACCCGGCAGCAACAGCGCGACTTCTTTGCCGAGCTTTATGCCATGGGACGTCAATACATCGACCAGAATCCCCAAGTGTTCGGCGGAGTGATGTCGCGTCCGGTAGACCGGCGGGAGAATTATGTGAAACGTTGTGTGGGACTGCCCGGACAGACGCTTCAGATTAAGGACCATGTGGTCTATCTGGACGGCAAGCCCAACAAGGAACCGGACAATGTGCAGTACGATTACTTCGTACGCCTGAAACAGGCCATACCGGACGAATTAGTGCGGGAACTGGGCATCAGTGGGGAAGATTTGGCTTCATTGTCCGAAACAGGAACCATGCCGCTGACACAGTACGCTTACGAGCGTCTGAAGGCCTGTACGGACATTGTGGACAGTATCGCTTACGATAATGTAAATTCCGTACCCGACGGTTTGTATCCGCTCAATGCCTGGACGGGTTGGACACGTGACAATTACGGTCCTATATGGATTCCGGCCAAAGGAAAGTCCGTCAAACTGACTATGGACAATATAGCCGTGTATGAACGTCCTATCCGAGTATACGAACATAACGACCTTGAAGTGAAGGATGGGAAGATTTTCATTAACGGGAAAGAGGCGGATAGCTATACATTCAAGATGGACTACTATTGGATGCAGGGTGATAACCGCCATAATTCGGCCGATTCACGTTATTGGGGTTTTGTTCCCGAGGATCACATTGTGGGTAAGCCGATACTCATTTGGCTTTCGTTGGATAAAGATCGCGGATGGTTCGACGGTCATGTGCGTTGGAACCGCCTGTTCCGCCTGGTGGGTCACATCAAATAGATAAAGGATATTGAAGAAGACTGGACGACTGTGTGCCGTGTTGCTGGCCGCTGCCATCGGGGTAATCTTGGTCAGAGGGTGTTGGGTGTTTCTCATAGAGATACCCGAAGATGGCGAACGGCCTGTTTTTATGGCGGGTGACCGTGTGGCGGTAGACCGTACGGCATACGGGCTGCGTCTTTCGCCCATGCGTTGGTGGGGCTATATGCGTTGGGGCACAAGTCCTGTGCCGCGGGGCGAATGGGTAGCTTTTAATGACCCTTCTGCCGGCGGGCAGGACAAGCGATACATAGACGAGCGAGATGTCTTTGTGGGATTCTGTTATGCTGTTCCGGGAGATAGCCTGTGGATAGATTCGTTGGGGAAAGTGTATCGAAACCGTCCTCGTGACCATCGTCCTTGCAGGGTGGTGGAACTTCCCCGCCGGAACGCTTACGTGACACTTACTCCCGATAATATGCAATGGTATTGCCGTATGATCAATCTTCACGAAGGAGTGCGTGCCGCAGTCATTGCCGATTCGCTTTGTGTGTCAGGGCATTTCGTGTCGAGTTTCCGTTTCAGCCACGACTATTATTGGATGTCGTCGGCTAATGAGCGTAACCACGCCGATTCACGTACTTTCGGGTTTGTGCCCGACACTTATATTATCGGCCGTTTGAGCCGTATTCTTTATTCTTGGGATACTGAAGCACCATGGTATGCCCGGCTTCGTGCCCATCGTACGATGATGAAGGTCGGGCGCGAAAACACGTACAAACCGAGAGGAGGACAAAGTCCGTCCGTCCGCTCCGTAGGCATAACCGTGTCCGTTCAAAACCAAAATCCTTGATGATGAGTCGTATCTGTTTGCTTTCTTCCGCTTATCTGGCACCGGTACAATATTACACCAAACTTTATGCTTATGCTGAAGCGTACGTCGAGGCATACGAGCATTATGTGAAACAAACTTACCGTAACCGTTGCCTCATTGCTTCGCCTTCCGGTGTGCAGGCGTTGACCATTCCTGTGGTGAAGCCTGCCTCAGATAAGTGTCCCATGAAGGATATCCGTATCTCAGACCATGGGAATTGGCGCCACCTGCATTGGAATGCTTTGGAGACGGCTTATCGCAACAGTCCTTTCTTTGAGTATTATGCCGATGACTTCTTACCGTTTTATACGCAGAAGTGGGACTTTCTTTTTGATTTTAATGAAGCGATCCGTGCCAAGGTGTGCGAACTTATAGACTTGCACCCCAAAGTTGCGCAGACGGCTTCTTATGGATTTATGGATTTTGGAGGCAGGTCGGATGTTTGTGTTGCCGATTTCCGTAATTTGATAAGTCCTAAAATATCAGTTGAGGCTGATGTTACTTTTATTCCTCGTGGATATTATCAAGTCTTTCGGGAAAAACATGGTTTCTTGCCCAATTTGAGTGTCGTCGATCTTTTGTTCAATATGGGACCCGAATCACTTCTTATTTTGCGTGATTCAATACAAGAAGATGCTTGCCAACCGTTACAAAATTTATGAGTAGTGTAGAGCATTAAGGTTTTTATTCGATAGAAAATCTGTCTTTTATTTGTAGGTAGAGTGTTTTTTGTGTTGTAAAAAGCTCTACTTTCTGTTGTGCCGTCTTTTGTCTTTTCTCTTACTAAGAGAGCGATCTTGTTGGCGGCAAAGATAATAAAATAATCTGGAAATAAGCTATTTATAATATAATATTTCTAAGAAAAATCAGCGATATTTCATAACTTTTTTAATGATGTGTTTTACGAACGAGTCTTCGAAAGGCTGGCAATAATCTGTTTATCAATGACTTAATATTTATTATTTATCTCTTAGTAAGAGATGTGCATTATGGAATGTCTATAATATTGGGTGAAAGTTGGTAATGAGGGGGAGTAGATAGTCTTTTGTGTACCTTTTGTGAGAGCTGTAATATAAGAAAAGTATGAAACGAATTCTTGTAGGAATGTTTTTACAGATGGTATATACCGTCTTTTGCCTGGCAGAATCAAATATAGGAGTTCTGCAGGCCAGTCATACAGGATATTCGGGGGCGGATGATGTCTATCAACTTTGGGGATGGAATATATTGAGATATTATTATTATCTGTATAGACATCTTTTTGTAGATTATCCGTGGGTGGTGAGAGTGGCATACGGAGTGATTCTTGTAAGTTGTTTGGGATTTGCCGTCATTTTTTGCATTATGGGAGTTCATGTCTATCTTCGGCGCCGCAATGCAAAGAGGAAAGCTTGGATTAAAGACAGATATTTTGATAAGTTGAAAGCCATCGTCCATGAAGAGGTGGAGAACCTTTCTACTGAGGAGATTAGCCGACGTATGGAATATAAACCACGTAAATGGAAGACGTGGGAGATGCGTCTGTGGTCGGAAGTGCTGGTGGAATTGAGTCTTTATACGAATGTGCAAAATCCGAACTTGACGAACATACAACGTGTCATGAAACTTATCGGCTTTACGGATTACGTGGAAAGACAACTCATATTAGGTAAACGTAAAGATAAAGTGGCTTTGATGCAAGCCGTGAGATTGACCAACATGCAGTTGCCGGATAGTATTGTGGCGAGTTTGGTGAACGATAAAGATATACGGTTACGTAAGGCAACCCGTTTGTATTATATGTGCACGAACAAAGAGGAACCTTATATGTTTCTGGAGGAGAGTAGTATTCAGAATACAGCCTTCTCTATTTGGGATAAGATGGAACTTCATGAGATATTTAGAAAGATACGTGAAGGTGGTAGGCCGGTTCCTTTGTTTGTTCCTTTATTGCAGAAAACGGAGGCAACCAGTAAAGTTGTCTTTTTCATGCACGAGATTGCCTATTGGGGGACGGACCAAGAGGTGAAATACCTTTTCTCTTATTTTGATTCTCCCAATTTTCTTTGTAGAAATGCTGCATTCGCTTGTATGGGAATCCGTCGGTTTGATGAGGCGGAAGAAGTCATGTTGGGGCTTTTCTATAAACAGACCGAGATTTTGCGTCGGTCTATACTCAATGCTTTGTTGGCCATAGGTTCGGGTATCCGTGTACATTTTTTCGCCGACGTATATGAAAACTCCGTGTCTAATTACACCAAACGTACGGCCTTGCGTTGTTTGTGGCTGTACAACGACGAGGGGCGTAATGTTTTTCTCCGACTTAAAGTCAAGGCAAGTAGTGAGAACCAGATATTGTTCGAGCATGTAGAGAACCCCATAATTAACAATGAGAGCCTATGAAAGATATCATTTTCTATTTTTACGGCTATGTGGTCTTCTTTTATAGCTTGGGACTCATGGTTTCATACGTGATTCTGATGTGGCTTGCAGAATTAGGCATACTCCGTAGCAAACATTCCCATCTTTCGGTGTATCCCAAATATATCATGGATAACAGTCCTTATACTCCGGGAGTGTCTATTATCGCTCCGGCTTATAATGAAGAAAAGACCATCGTTAACAATGTGAATTCGCTGCTGGCACAAGAATATCCGATATTTGAAGTGGTGATTGTCAACGACGGTAGTCGTGATAAGACATTGGAACTGCTCATCGAACATTTCTCGTTAGTAGAGGTGCCGTTTGCCTACGTGGAATATATACATACGAAACCTTATCGTCGGTTGTTCAAGTCAACCCGGACCGAATATAAACGGCTGATTGTGGTAGATAAGGAAAACGGAGGAACGAAAGCCGATGCCGTCAATGCCGGGCTTAATGCTTCCTCCTACCCGTATTTCATCAATACCGATGTGGATTGCATTCTTTCCAAAGACGCTATTTCGCGTTGTATCATGCCGTTTTTGGAATCTGAGGACGTGATAGCCGTCAGTGGAGTCATGGCAGCTTCGAACGGCTGTCGGATAGAAAAGGGGCAGATGGTGGAACTCAGACCACCGCATACTCCTTGTCCATTGTTTCAGACCCTGGAATACATGCGTTCGTTTTTTATCGGAAAGATGGGGTGGTCTACTATCAATGCCATGCCTAATGTTTCGGGAGGTTACGGTATGTTCGACAAGAATGTGGTGATGGCTGCGGGGGGATATAGTGGAGACTCTTTTGCCGAAGACATGGACATGTTGATACGTATGGTCGGTTATTGCTGCGATTTCGGACGAAAATACCGTGTCGTACAGATTCCGGCTAACTGTTGTTGGACGGAAGTTCCTCCCACATTGAAAGTGCTCTACCGTCAAAGGGTACGTTGGGGGCATGGGTTGATACAGACTTTTGTGCGTCATCGTCGGTTCCTTTTTAATTGGAAATACAGGCAATTGGGGATGGTGACTTTGCCTTATGTGCTTATTTTCGAATGTCTTGCTCCGGTTATTGAATTCTTCGGTCTTCTCACCTTCCTATATCAGGCTCTTACTGGTGTCGTAAACTGGAAGACGGCTGTCGTCATATTTTTCGGACTTTACGCTTTCTGTATAAGTCTTTCGTTGGTCGTTCTGTTTTACGATTATTCGCTTGGGGGGTCGTTCCGTAAAGTCAAGTCCTACCTTTGGATTATAGGAGCGGCTATCTTGGAACCTTTTCTTTATCACCCTCTCATTGTGGTTTTTTCCATTAAGGGGTATTGTAATTTCCTGCTCAATAAGAAAGCCGTATGGGGCGAAATGAGCCGTAAGGGTTTTGCCGGAAGTAAGAAAAAAGAGAAGTCCGGAGAAAGAGAGAAAGGAGGTGAGTCATGAGGAAGTTCGGTTGTTTGTTGATCGGTTTGATTTGTTTTGTCAGTATTGTGGGGGTATATGCGTTTAACATTATTGAAAAAGATGATGTACATACGCCTGATTATTACGAATCGAACGTGCGTTCGATGTTCGGACGAGAGCAGTGGGAGGCCGGCAAACAACTGTTGGATGAAGGTTTGAGCATCTATCCGGATGTCAATGGCTTGAATGAACTTTGCGGTCGTTACCATTATAGGAAGAAGGATTATGATACCGCCCGTTACTTCCTTGTACGGGCGGTGCGGGACAACCCGGAGAATGTGGAAGCCAAACAGTTGCTTATTAAGGTGGAGGATGAAACCCGAAACTATTCCAGTGCCATTTGTTATGTCAATGAGCTTTTGGAGATTAACCCTTACTGGCAAGGACTTTGGCGGAAGAAGATAGAACTTTATCGGAAACAGGGCAATGTAGAAGAAGCCGACCGCCTGCTCAGGAGGCTGAGGCAAATCTATCCTAATGATTCCACCGTGCAACGGGATTATGTTTACCGTCTGGAGGAAAGTTATCAGGAAAGACGTAAAAGCGGCGACAAAGAGAAGGCCGTCGCTTTGCTCCGGGACTTGGTGGAAGTCTCGCCACAGAACGAAGGGTATTATCTGGATCTGGTGAACCTGCTGTTGCAGCAGGGCAATACGGAAGAAGCCATTCAGACGGCCGGTGTCGGTGTGTCCCGCATACCGAGAAGTTCGGCACTTATCATTAAAAAGGCCTCTATCCTGGCCGAAGAAGCCCGTTATCAGGAAGCCATGGCCTTTGTCAAGTCGAGGATGAGAACCAACCGTGACGGTCATCTGGTGCGTTTCTATAATCTGTTGCTTGCGGAGGCGGCCAATGCGGCACGGATGAACGATCCGTACGTGCTTTACGGTAAGGTTTATGAAACGTCCAAAAGCGATGAAGCTTTGGATTACATGCTCAACACTGCCGTTACGCGCGGTTACAATGATGATGCCCTTTACTATTTGGCCGAGGCCAAACGACGCAGGGGGGAGCAGACATCTTTGCTGTATAAAGAGTATCTGGTGTACAAGCGGATGGGTAATACGGCTAAGGCTTATACTTTGTTGTCGAATCTGGTAAAGATGAATCCCGAAGACGCCGACCTTGCGGATGAATTTGCACGCAATCAGTTGCAACAGGCATCGGAACTGGTTTCCGACGGATTCTATGCCGAGGCTTTACCGTATTTGAAAGGAGCGGTTCGCGGAGGTTATGATGATGAAACGAAACTGGCGGCTTTGGACAAGACTTATGCTTGTTATTACGAATTGCGGCGCTACGACGATGCACTGGCGGTTCTCGATTCCATTCACGAAGAGTATCCTGATTACGAAGGATACTTCGTGAAGAAAGCTGATGTGTTCAGCCGCAGAGGACAGACGTCTGAGGCACTTGATGTTTTGAACCTTGCCATGAGCGATACGGTGCAGACCGAGTTATATCCGATGTATGCCGCCGCATACGAGGAAATAGCCATTCCTTATATAAAAGAACTTATCGAACGGGGAGCCAGCGGCAGGGCTTTCGGAGAGAGTGTCCACCTGCTCGAAGTCAATCCCTCTTCATACGAGGGTTTGCAATATGCCATCGGTATGTCCGACCGTCTCGACCGTCATGAGGATTATGATGCGTATGTGTCTCAGGCTCGTTCCATATATCCGGAGGACATTGATTTTATTGTAAAACAAGCCGCTTCTTATAGCCGTACGGAAAATTACCGGCGGGCTGTGGATTTGCTTCGGCCGCAGCTTGATGATTATCCCGACAATGACGGTCTTGTAGGGGCTTTTGCCGAAAATAGCGAGCTTATGGCGCTTCAGTTGATTAAAGAGCACGAACCGGATTCTGCCATAGCCGTTGCGGATACGGCTCTGTTGTTCGACGAAAACAACGAATCGCTCTTGTTGGCCAAGGGGACGGCTTACGAAGCGATGCACCGTTATGACTCCGCTTATTTTTATCAGCGGAAATATAAGCCGGGCATTGAAGAAGCCGAGAGTTTCAAGCGGCATATCGACGGGCTGCTCAGTCGGTCTTACCGGAACGAGATAAGCTTGGAATACCTTCAAGGACGTTATGGGGAAGAGGATGTGATTACTTCCGTGGCTTCGGCTTCGTATATCCGTAAGAATGCCTACAACCTGTTCACCGGGCGGATTAATTATGCCGGACGGGATGGCAGTACGAGCGGCGGGGACCCGGAGGACCAGGTGTCCGGCGGCGTAGGCCTGCAACTGCAAGGCGGTTGGGAGCACCGTTTCTCGCGGAAATGGGCGGGAACGCTGACCGCAGCCTGGGCCAACAAGTATTTTCCGAAGATTACGGTGGGTCTGCAGGCCGCTTACGAAGCGGATAACGGATTGTCGTTGGATATCCATGCCATGTATAGGCGTATCAGTACTTATTCCAAAACGTTCCGCTGGGACGACAGCTATGGAGAAGGCGGATGGGTATTCAACGGTTGGGATAGGAGCAATCACAATTTGTTCAGTGCCGGTCTGGGATTGTCTAAGGTATGGAACCAGGTTCTGGTAGGCGGGAAAGCCGATGCCTATTTGCTCTCTTCACGTTTTTATGTAAATGCTTCCGCCCAGCTCAAATATTATCCGTTGGAGGACGGGCGTACGAATATCACCGTGACGGGAGCAGTCGGTACGGCACCCGAAGCCGATATGATAGATTACGCCATGCCCAGCTCGTTCGACCGGTTGAATACCATGGTAGGACTGGGTGGGACTTACATGTTCAACAGCCATTTGTCCGGAGGAGTCATGGGGACGTGGCACACGTTCTATACTCAGCTCAACAACCGTACGGGGACTCGGACGAAATATGTGGAGAATATAGACACACGGTATAAAAACTTATATAATGTATATCTGCAACTGTTCATACACTTCTAAGCTAAAAGCAGTATTCTTCTTCGGACTGATACTGTCGTTGTGTTGTGCCTGTTCCCGGGCGGGGGCACGCCGTGTTTCGTCTTATGACCATTATTGGGTTAAAGCTGCCGACGAAAGGGTGGAAGCGGATCGGAAATGGGCAGATTATCTGTTCAATCATCTCGATCGCCGTACGGGGAGCCGTAGTGTGGCTTTGCGACAAAAACCTGCACAAGGTACGTTCCTGCAAATCGTAGTGCACATCGATGCGAAGGGGAAGCATGATTATTCGGCTGTTCTTGACGGCGATGTATTACGTCTGACCGCTTGCGACGAAGATAAGATGCTATGGTTGATATACCAGTTTCTGGCTTCTGGAGCAGACCCGCGCATAGAAGCCTCGGACTTGCCGCCGGCCATGATAGACATAGCGCATGCCGAAGGCGATTTTGCTTTTGAATACCGGGGAATATATTCTCCTTCCAACGCAGACCCCGAACTGATGCCGGTTACGGCTTCCCATCATGTGGACTACGACTGGGGACTTTGGGGGCATAACCTTCGGCGTGTCTTTCCAGGCGAAGTGCCTGAAGAGGCTTTGGCTTGGGTAGACGGGCAACGTGACGAGAACCAGTTCTGTTTTTCTTCGGAGCTGTTTTTCAAGGCAGTAGAGGCTTATGTTACGGATAATTACGGGGAGGCCGGCGGGGTACGTTTTGCCATTATGCCTAACGACAACGGTGCGGTTTGTGCCTGCAAGGCTTGTACGGCGGCGGGCAATACGCGGAAAATGGCTACTCCGTCCGTGAGCCGTTTCATCCGTCGTTTGGCCGAACGTTACCCCCATCATTTGTTTTTTACTTCGTCTTACAGGACGACCGAAGTACCGCCGGCCGAACCGTTGCCTCAGAATGCCGGAGTAATCATCAGCGCCATGGATTTGCCCTTGTGGCCGGACTTTGCCGGAAAGAGACCGGCAGAGAATTTTTCCCGAAAAGTAAAAGAGTGGCGTAAGGTCGTTTCGAGGATATATGTGTGGGATTACATGCGCAATTTCGACGACTATTTCACGCCGTATCCCTGTTTAGGAGTTTTGAGTGAGCGTTTGCGTTACTTTCACAGCCTTGGCGTGAAGGGACTGTTTTATAACGGCAGCGGCTACGACTATGCCTCTTTCGATGATTTGCAGACGGCTGCATTGGCTTGTATGTTGATCAATCCCGACCTGCCTTTGGAGTCGTATACGGAACGCTATCTGAAACGTTTCTATCCGCATGCGTCTGACATTTTGCTTCCGGCTTACCTTTCGTGGGAGCATACCGTGAAAGAACGTGAGGCTTTGTTACCTTCTTATGGAGGAATTGCCGATGCGGTCGCAGCCTGGCTTGACCCGGTAGAGTTCGGGGCATTCTGCGACAGGTTGGACGGCTGTGCCAAGCAAACGGATGGTATGGAACGCCGTAGGTTGAATGAGTTGTTGACAGCCCTGCAATTCACCCGTCTCGAACTGTTGCGTATGCCTGCCGGAGCTTATGATGAGCGCAAGGCCGACCTGTATTTGGAGTCTCTTTATGGATATACGGCTTTTTCCGGTATGAGAAATTATCGTGAGGCATTTGGAAGCGTACAAAGTTATTTAGAGGAATGGAATGTTTTGAAAACCGAAAACCGTGAATCTCAAAATCCCTTGAAAGGAATACGGCTTTCATGCCAGCCTGCGGAAGATGAAAACGCAGCCTCTCTTCCCGTGCTTACCGACGGGCTTTATGCTTTGCCTTCCGACTATCATACGGGATGGTTCATCGCTTCGTCCCGCCGGTTCGTCCTGCAAGTACCGCCCGGAAAGATTTCCGACGGAGCTGTTCTGGAGCTTTCGCTTCTGTATGCTCCGGCTTGGCACATCTTTTTGCCTGCTTCTGTAGAAGTGTGGCAGGGAGAGGGGAAAATGGCGTCGTTCGGCCTTCCTCCGGTCGGAGAGAAAGAGGTGTTCAGCAAGCAAAGAGTGAGCTGTAAACTCGAAACGGTAAATCCGGATATTCCTGTGGAACTTCGTTTTATGCAAGTCGCCGCGGCTCGTGCGTCTGTGGCGTGTGATGAAATAAAAGTGTATTGAATGGGTATGAGGAAGGTGAATATTATATATGTAGTGTGTGTCCTTCTCTGTTGCTTGGGATTACCGGCCTGCAAGAAGAATATAGGCCTGACGACGGTATCTGTGGCGGATTCCGTACGTCATTATTATCCGTTGATTGCGGGACAGGTGCTTAACTTGTCATACGAAATAGAGAATACGGGCGACCAGCCTCTTATCATACGCGACATACAGTCTTCTTGCGGGTGTATCGTTCCGCTTTTAAAGCAAGGCGAACGTATGGTTTTGCCAGAGAGAAAAGCCCGTCTGAGATTCAGGTATGAGAGTGCGAAGAATATCGGTTACGTACAACACGTCATACGGATATATGGTAATATACATCCGAATGGCATGGTAAAGCTCGTGTTTGATGTGAACGTGGTGCCGCATGCCGATTATACACGCGATTATGAAGAGCTTTATAAGGAAGAAGTAGAGAGAAGTGCATTGGTGAGAGGGTTGGTAGACGGTGATGAATCGGAAAAGGGATACTATGTAGACGACGTAAGTCGGGATAGCCGTGAAAGTCCCCGTTATCCGTGGCGTGGAGAAGAATAATTGGTGACTGCGGCATGAGGCCTTCGAGATAGTGATATCATTTTATTTGTTTAATTTTTTAATGTAAATGTTTTATGAGAATGAAAATGAAGAGTTTTTTAATTCCGGCTTTGGCTCTGGCGTTGGCCGGATGTGCCAATGAGGAGTTGGAGACCATTGGCAGCGGGACCATTCCTGCCGTGCCCTCCGGTCAGACGATATTGTTCAGCAACAATACCGCTTTGACCATCGGGGATGCGGACGGGGTGCAGACCCGTGCGATGGAGGGGAGCATGGAATTGAGGGAAAATGTGAATGAGGCTTGCAACTTGGAATTGGAAGAGGTTCCGTCCATTCCGGATGAGGTCGCCACATTGTCCGACAAACAATTTAACGGTTGGGATGTTCCTTCTTATGTTCCAAAGGAAGGGGTGTATACCATTGACGGCGGGACGATAAGAAAAGATATCTTCGTAGACGGAACGTTGTATGTGAAGAAATACACAGGAAAGGGTGGACGTATCATCGTTAAGGACGGTGGAACAGTCATTTTTGAAAGTAATGTTCTTGAGGAGATAACCGTACTCAATTACGGTGAGTTCAGCGTCAAAAACAAAGGAGATGAATTTGCCGTTAAGAAAGGAGCTACTTTGAAAACCGTGTCAGACCTTAGCGTAAAGGGCAAAGTGGAGTTGAATGGAGATGTGTATGTGGGAGGCGATTTCGTGTGCGACGAACTTGATACAGACGGATCTTCTAAACTTCATGTAGTGGGTGACTTGAATGTGACGAGTGGCAAGGAGGAATCAGAGTTCGGAGATATGTCCACGGTTTGTGTTGAAGGTACATTGTATGCCCGCAACCTGGATTTGGAGGAGAAAACGAATGTTCATGTCGGCTGTAAGTTGCAAGTTACTGAGAAATTGGAGTTGGAGGACTTTTGCGAGCTTACGGCAGAGTACATCAAGTCGTCCAAAACGGAAATCTCTGGTGCTACCGTCATTTTACGTGAAGGCGGATTGGCCGATTTAGGCGATTTGTGTTATGAGTATTCTCTGAAATCTGCCTTACGCTTCAAGGTAATGGGTTGGGGGAAGGCCATGATTGCATGTAACGAATGCGAGTTGAAGGGTACTTATAGCCTGAAAAACGTCGTAGGACCTAATTTCTATTTCAATTATGAAAAGTTCTATGTATGGAATGGCTTTGGCAAAGAAGAGGCGGAAATAAAGATTGGAACCACATTGGTGAACGTGGCTACGTCGAACGACTATGTTGAAGGCGGTTGCAACCCGGGCTTCACTACCGACGGCGGCGAGACTCCGGTTGATCCGGAACCCGATCCGGAGCCAGAACCGGAACCCGAGCCAGAACCTGATCCGGAACCGGGCACTTCTGCCGACATCGAGCTTCAGATTCCGACCGACATCGAAAGGGAATGGTTTGCGGAAGCCGACGACTTTGCCATCCGCGTCAATGGCAAATATGAAGAAGACATTATTCTCGAAGGTAATGCAACGACATTGCACGGCGTGAAAGTGTCGGAGAGCAACCTGAAGGTTACCCTTTCCGGAATAGAAAACCTGCCTTCCGGCGACGAGTACACTTACGAGTTGTGGATTTGGGTAGAAGAGGAATCTTGGAACGCCTTTACCGACGCAGAGCGGAAAGCATGGGTTAGCGGAGACGGTGACGGAACGGACATTACCGAGAAGTGTACGGTTACCGCACCCGAAGGTTATAGCGTAAGGAAGAATGTCTATGCCGGTTTGGGCGGACAGAAAGATACTCCTTATATCAAAGTCTCTATCCATGTGGTGAGAGATTGATTTCTCTTGCGGATGCAATCTTGTAAGAAAAGAAGTTGGAAGTCCTTTGTTTGGGAAATGGTCTGCAAATAATTGTTTCTCAGATTAGTAAGGCAAAAGGAGACGCTTTATTGAAAGGCTGAAATCATTCTGCGCCAAACGAAAAATCGTTTGCAGCAGAATAAAAAAACAATCTCAGCCAAATGATTTTTCGTTTGGCTGAGATTGTTTTGTGTTAATAATCCGGAAAGTTTGCGGCTTATTGCACGGCCAATTTGCGAATGGCGTCGCCGGCTTTCACGATATAGATGCCTTTAGGCATGTTCGACAGGTCCATACGGTCGGTATGGGCGGCGTTCATCAGCAGTCCGTTGGCATTATATACCTTGATGTCGGTAGCTTCGTTCAGCACCACGCGGTTGCCCTCGAAGAAGATGCGGGACTTCGGGGCTACGGTTTCCTTGATGTTCACCGTGCTGTTGGTCGGAGTGGTCACGCGAATGCCGTGGATGTAAATAGGGTCGGCAGTAGCAGATTGGAAATAAGCGTAGATAGGTTCGTTGCTTTTGAGGGAATAACCTCCATTGTTATTGGTTAAAGTCTCAATGTTTTTCCATGTGAATATTCCAGAACGAAATAATGGGCTAAATCCGGGTAGTGCATATTTGGCACTGATAACGTCGTAATTGGTAAATACGGTATTGATATCTTTTGAAGCCATCATACGTACACAAGTCTGTCCTTCGCGTGACAAGCAGATACTGAAAGAGGAACAGGATGGCATGAGAACAACAAATCCTCCTCCATTTGGGTTTCCTATAGCCGATGAGGCTGCTGTGATAATGGCTCCCGTACGGAAACCTTCTGCGCCGATTTCACCACCTTCTCCGGCACCTTCCCAGAACGGGTCGGCATAAGTGGGAGGATAATCGGGAGCGATGTCTGCCGGTACCATTTGGATGATTTTGCCATTCGGGTCAATTTTATTGTCCGCTTCGTTGCAAAGGCCTACATACTTGTCTATCTTTTCTTGGGAGTCAAACCAAAGCCAACCGTCTGCGTCGACATCATAAAACAGGTTGTACTCCTGTGCCTGTACTCCGATGGTACAGGCCAAACCTAAAAATAAGGTACTGATAATCTTTTTCATTTTCTTTCTCTTTTTAGTTAAACAATCACTAATATCTATGTTATACTTCTACCCAATCCGGATTTTGGTCGATGCCGTGGTAGCGTATCTCGTCCCAAGGAATGGGAAGGTAATACTGCATCTTTTGGAACACGCGTACACGTTGTGGGAAACGGTTCATGTTGCTGATGGAATAAGTGGTTGTTTCACCACGTTTCACGATTTTCATCGCTTTAAGCGGGTTGCTCGTTCCGTTCAGCTTTTCCTCAGCTATGCCCCAACGGAAAAAATCCCAATATGAAGTTTCTTCAAAAGCCAGTTCCACGCGGCGTTCATTCACCAGTTGCTCCCATGTGAGCGAGGGCAACTCGTCCATGTGCGCACGGCGGCGGATGGCGTTCACTTGGGTACGTGCCGCTTCTGTGTTGCCCAACCGGAACATTACTTCTGCATAATCCAGCAATACTTCCGCATAACGCCAGATGATGTAATTCTGGCTGCTGGCATAGGCTTCGTCGTTGTTGATCTGTTGTTTTTCGTTGACGAACTTGCCCATATAGTAGCCCGTGCGGGTCACGGCTGCTGTGGTGGACGTGCCGTAGGCCGTCAGGTCCTCTCCCGGGATTTCGTTGTTGCCTTCGCGTGTGTAGTGTATGTCCATGACATGCCCGTTATAGGTGGAGCCGTCATACAGGATATTGGCGTAGAAGCGGTAGTCGCGTCCCACATAAGGGTGCTGTGCATCGTAAGTGAGGCCGGCGCGCATGCCATATTCATCCACATGGTTCTGCGTGGGCGTATAAGCGGCTGTCGTACCCGTAAAGTGGGGAGCGGCGGCGTCACGATCCAGTTTATGGCCGAAGCCCGTGTCGTAATTGCCGTCGTCAGAGTGCTGTACTTCAAGAATGGATTCCTTGCTGTTCTTGGTGAGGAATATGTTTCGGTATTCTTGTTTGATACTTTCCTCATCCGTTCCGGCTATCTGTATCAAGTCATAGTACTGCAAGCCCATGAGGGTTTCGTAGGCTACCCGTGCCGAGTCGAGCATGTCGTGAGAACGGTCGTCGCTGAAGCCCAGATACGTTTTTTCCTGATTCTGAAATACGTCGCTCGAAGCCCATTGGAATGTTTTAGCCACCAGCATGAGAGCTGCTCCTTGGGTGATGCGCCCCTCGTCCGTAGCATCATATTCCAAAGGGAGGACGGTGGCGGCAGCCCGGGCGTCGTCCACGATGGCCCGTACCATTTCTTCGTATGAGGCCCGCGGATATTTCCGGCTGTCATTCAACGGGTCGAGAGGCTCTTGGATGAGCATTACTCCACCGAACTGCCTCCAGAGCATATAATAATAGTAGGCGCGGAAGAAATGTGCCTCGCCCAATATACGCTGTTTTTGGCTACCTTCGGCAATCTCGCCTTGGTTGACAAACAAGCGGTTTACGGACTGTATCTGTGTATAGTAGTTCGACCATTGTACTTGTGCCCAGTTGGTGATTTCTTTGGTGTTGCTTTTCAGTAAATCACCGTAACCGGCATTGTAATAGTCGTTCTTGGAGGGCACTATCTGATCGCCGAACCAGGGCATGTAGTAACGCGAAGCGCTTTTGACCAAAGCGATGGTCGTGGGAACGTAAGTAGAGAAGCCGGAGTTCATGTTCCGATACCATGGCAAGACATACTCGTCCAAAAGCATGGGGTTCTTCCAGATGTCTTTTTCCGACATCTTGTCCACGGGTGTGTCGCGGAACAGGTCGTCGCAGCCCGTGAAAGCGGTGAGTCCGGCGGCAAACAATCCGCAGAGGATATATTTTTTGAAAATCGCGATTAAGCGAGAACAGAGGCAAGCTTGCTTGGCTATGCCGAGTGTAAGCGATTTATGCAAATCCATAACGATTCGTTTTAAGAAGTTAGACTTAGAAACCTAAATTCAAGGTGATTCCGTAAGAACGTTGGATAGGATAGCCGCGCAACGATTCCGGGTCCATCCCCAAGTCGCTGAGTGAAGACCAAGTGACCAGGTTACTGCCTTGCAAGGCAATGCTGGCCGACGTCAACTTGAGTTTCTTCAGCACGGCCGGTTGCAGGGCGTAGCCCAATGACAGGGATTTCAGGCGCAGGAAGTCGCAGTCTCTTACCCAGAAAGTTGACTCTTTACGGTTGTTGTCATTAGCCGTGGCAAATTTGATGCGCGGCAGTGAGGCACCGGGATTGTCCGGTGTCCAAGTGTCCGTCAGATGGTATTTCTGGAACCGCTGTAAGCTTCCGCTGTTCGTGGTGTAAAGCTCCTTGATGTTCTGTTGGTAACCTGTGGCGCCTTGGAACATGACGTTGACGAAAAATCCTTTGTAACTTGCACCGAGGCGCAGACTGAAATTAAAGTCCGGGTTGGAAGAATTTTTCACGTAAATCAAGTCTTTAGTGTCGAGTACGTGATTGCCGTCCTGGTCTTTGTACTTGATGTCGCCGGGAGCCAGTGTGGCGTTGCCCTGTCCGTCCTGATCGAGCGGCCAGTTGTCAATCTCTTCTTGCGACTGGAACAGGCCTTCGGCTTCATACATCGACCATACCATGCTGCTGCGTCCCACACGGCGCAGGTTAGGAGTAACGCTCGACTCATCGCCGAAATCCAGATATTTGTCCTGACTCTTGGCCAGTGTCAGATCTACGTTGTACTTCACCTTGCCGACGGTGTTGCGGTGGGTCAATGTCAAGTCCCAACCCCAGGCTTTCAGTTTGCTGAAGTTCATGTTGGGCACGTTGCCGTCCACGCCGGTCGAGGGCGGGTAGAGATAGGACGGGGCGGCTGTGATTTTGTCCGTTTCGTAACGCCAATAGTGTTCGAAGGTCAGGCCGAAGCGGTTGTCCCAGAACCCCAGGTCGGCAGCGATGTTATAGTCGTGCGACTTTCCCCACGTCAGTTCGGGATTGGGATAATTGCCTGTAGACATAATGATGCCCGGACGGTAATTACCTCCTATGTTATAACCCTCTCTTGTAGACTCTATATAAGTGAGTAGGTAAGAGTACTCTCCGACCAGTCCGTCGTCGCCGAGCAGACCTGTGGAAGCCCGGAATTTGACATTGGAGAGCACTTTTTGTTTCCAGTTTTTGAAGAACGTTTCGTTAGACAGCACCCACGAGGCCGATACCGAAGGGAAGAAGCCCCACCGATGATCGGGGTGGAAATAAGTGGAACCGTCTACACGGAAACTGGCTTCCACAAAGTAACGGTAGTCATAACCGTAGTTCAGTCGTCCGATGAGGGACGCACGCTGGTTGTAAGTCTCGCTGCCCAACAGGCGTGCGGTCACGGCTGTCCCGATCGTTTCCGGATAGATGCTGGCGTTCTGGTTTTCGCCCGTCATGTATTGGTTGTGCGTCTGTTGGTAGTTGGCTACGAGCATGGCGCCTACGTCGTGTTTGGCGGCAAACGTACGGTTATAATTTATTCCGGCTTCATAAAGCTGGTTGTCTACGAAACGGTCGATTTGTTCGATGGAGACTTTGGCGGTCGGGTAGACCGTATTCGGGTCGGTATCGAACTGTCCCGTCTGCTGGTCGTAGGTGTAAAGCGTAACGGGTTTGTCGAAGGTCTTCTCCATGCGGGTATTGTTGTCGAACGTAGCCCGGGCATAGACAGAGAGGCCTTTCACCCAAGGCAGCTCCCAACGCAAATTGGCCGTAATGGTGTTCATCTTTCCCGTGTCTTTGATGTAGCCTCCAAGGCCTTCCACGTTGATGAGCGGGTTGCTGCCGTCCACGCTGGCCAGATAGCCATTGTCAAACCGCAATACCTGGAGGGGAGAGGAGTTGTAGGCGTTGTCGATGGTCGTATAACTGGAATTCTTGCTGTTGGAGCGCGAACCGGTAATGTCGAGCGAGAGCACAAGTCCTTTGGTCAGTGTAGCATCCAGTTTGGCTGAATAGTTGAAACGGTCGCGGTTGACTCCGCTGTACAAACCTTTGGAATGGGTATATCCGCCCGAGATGTAGTATTTTACGTATTGGTTACCTCCGTTGGCCGATACGCTGTGCGTAGTGGTGTAGCCCACGTTGTCCAGATAATCCAGCAGGTTTTCATCGCCGTACACGTTCGGATTGGAGTGCGTGCGTATCATTTCCAACTGTTCGGGAGTGTAGGCCGCATTGGCCGTACCCGGCGTGTTCTCCACTGCACGGTTGTAGAGCTTGGCGTATTCGTAGGCATCGAGGAAGTCCGGCAATTGCGTGGCTTGCTGGATATTCATCTGGCCTCGGTAGTTGACCGACACTTTTTGGTTGCCGGACGCCCGTTTGGTCTGTACTAAAATCACCCCGTTGGCGGCGCGGGCACCGTAGACCGCTGCGGCAGCGGCATCTTTCAGGATGGAGATGCTTTCTATGTCGTCAGGATTCAGGTCGGACAGACGCATTTCCCCGTCGCTGGTGGTCGTACCGAAACGCGGTACGCCGTCGATGACAAGTAAAGGAGAATTATTGATACCCCGGATATGCAGGTTAGCTTCCTTGGCACTACTCGGGTCACCGGTGGTTTGCATGACCTGCAGACCGGCCACCTGACCGTAAAGAGCTTCGTCGAGATTGGCCGTCGGCAGGCTCAGCAGGTCTTCGCTCTTGATGGTCTCGATGGAGCCGGTGAGCGAAGCTTTCTTTTGTGTACCGTATCCTACTACGACGAGTTCGTCCAGATCCTGTGCGTCGTCTTCCAACGTGACTACCAGGTTTTTCTGTCCGGGTTTGATTTTGATGGTCTGGGTTTTGTATCCGAGGAATGAGATGACCAGTTCCGTTCCTGTTTCCGGAATCGAAAAGTTACCGTCCAGATCGGTTACGGCTCCTCCTTGTGCATTCTTCCATTTGACGTGGGCTCCGATGACAGTCTCGCCTCCGCGGTCTATCACCTTGCCTTTTAATATGGGTTGTGGAGTTTGTGCCGCCAGTCCCCCGGCCAGACATAAGGCGCCGATAAACAGCGCAGTTATTCTTTTTCCCATGGTGTAATGCTTTTAATTGGCAAATGTCCGCTCGATGAGCAGAATCTGATAATCGTAGAAATCTTTAGTGGAACCGGTTGCAGCAGCGCGGCGCGACTTATAAAGGCTGAGCACCTTGCGCAAGCGTCCGGTCATGAGAGCGCCGATTTGTTCCTTTGTCAGCGTGGGCAGTCCGAAGTTGATACGGGCAAACTCGTTGCCGTGACTCATGCCGCAAGAGCAAGGGAAGCTTGAAGTCATTTCGTCGAAAGCATCTTCCGGTGTCGTCGGTTGGCCGATGGCGCCTGTGTGGAGTGCGGCCGCATCTCCCGTGAGGCTTGTCGAGGCCTTTGCCGTAGGAGCCAGTCCCGTATTTTTCAACATGAGGGCGATGGCCGCGGCTTGCAAGCTCTGTTCGGCATCAGACAAACGGCCTCCGGTCGGGGCCTTGAAGAGGGCTGTGGTGACCTCGTTCAGATATTCGTCGAGCCGGAAATTGTGTACCGGATCCACGAGACCGCCTTCTTGAATACGGTAAAGTGTGGCCGAGTTGATGAGTGAGCTGACAATCATGGTCTGCAATTTGTCGTTTACGTTCATGTTGATTTCAAATTTACCGATCAGCTCTTTCACTGTCAGCCACTCGTTGTAGGTACGGGCTTGTTCCAACAACCAAAGCATGGCTTCACGCTGCCGGTCGCGGTCGATATAGTGTTTGGAGGTTTCCTTGCCGTCGCCTTGCCGTATCTCTTCGTAACGGATACCTCCGATATAAGGCATGACGTGGCGCAGGTAGCGGGTGTATTGGTTGACGATTTCACGGTACATGTTTTCCATCTCGTCGTAACGTTCGCCGCGTTCCATG
Organism: Paraprevotella clara YIT 11840; assembly: GCF_000233955.1. Classification (GTDB taxonomy): domain Bacteria; phylum Bacteroidota; class Bacteroidia; order Bacteroidales; family Bacteroidaceae; genus Paraprevotella; species Paraprevotella clara. The sequence continues at coordinate 165,194 of NZ_JH376579.1, read as the reverse complement.
TTCCATGTTTCGAGGTTTTGCATCAGAATCTTGAGGTTGCTGATGCCGTAGTCGCCGGCTTTGATATGGTCGTTGCCCAAGTCCTCCGTTTGGTCGGTCGGGTCCACGGTGCCGAAAAGCTGTTGTGCTCCGAATTCATACATGGGGTCTCCGGCCTTTTCGGCTATCCACTGGTCCAATGTCGGTTTTTCGGATTCGGGAGTCGAGGCACCGGGAATCAGACGGTAGCCCCAGTTGATGGCGTGGATGTCGTACACACCCAATACGGGCGGTGTCAGTTTCACCCCCCGTTCCACATCGCCCGGCTGGGCGACGAAGTTGTTGCGGGCGTAGTCCATGATACTCGGTGTCGTACCGTACTTCTGTGTGAAAGAGGGACTGCGTAACGAATCTACGGGGAAGGAGTAGCTTGCCCCCATATTGTGCATGAGGCCGAGCGTGTGACCGATTTCGTGAGCGGCTGCATAACGGATGGATTCGCGCATCACGTCGTCGTCGAATACCTGGCAACGTACTCTTGGGTCTACCGCTCCTGTCTGTACGAAACGCCAGTTGTGGAGCAGAGAAATGATGTTGTGGTACCAGATGACGTCACCGGTAAGGATTTCGCCCGTACGCGGATCCACATGGCTGGGTCCCATGGCGTTGGCTGTGGCTGTTGCAGCGTATTTGAAGCAACTGTAACGCATGTCGTCCGGGTCGAAGTCCGGGTCGTTTTTAGGATAATCCACAGCTTTGATGGCGTTTTTGAAACCGGCGGTCTCGAAAGCTGTGTTCCAGTCTTCTATTCCCTGATGGATGGCCGTGCGCCACTTTTCGGGGAAAGCGGAATCTACGTAGAACACGATGGGTTTCTGCGGTTCCACCAGTTCGCCTTGGAAGTATTTGTCCAAGTCCTCTTTCTTCGGTTCCAAACGCCAACGATGGATGAATGTGCGCCGGATGAGGCGGTCTTGTTCCGAAGTGTATATGCTCTTGTCGGAGTAGAAAAAACCTACGCGATTGTCTTGCAGGCGCATCGGCATCGGGTCGTCAGGCAATGCGAAGAGTGAACGGTGCATGATGACCGAGTAAGGTTGGCCGAGCGGGGTGAGGGTGAATGAAAGACGGCTCTTGATTTCGATGTTTTCCGGGAAACATTTCGAGCTGACGATACCGGAGGCATCCGGCACGAAAGTTCCTTTGAGCGAGTTGGCCCCTCCGAGCAATTTGCTTAACGGATTATCAGTCTTGATAGGACTGATGGCTTTTTCGTTGGCACCGAAGAAGGCCGTGACGTCGATCACCACGTTCTTTCCGTTTTGAGCCGCGATTTTAAACCCTTTCAACACGGGGTCATAAAAGTTCTTGTCGAAAGCCGACTCTATAGGGTCTGTCCCCGCTACGATGTCGCTGCTTTGTATTTGGTGTATGTACACGTTTCGTTCGTCCTTGCTGAAGCGAATCAATAAAGGCTGTGTGGCAATTTGTCCGGCTACAAAATCTCGCGTGTTGCTCGTAGCCGCTACACGGTTGGCCAGGATATAGGTGCGCCCGAAAGCGGAGTCCGGGATTTCGAAGTAAAGTTTTCCTTCTTTGGCATTGTATAAGGTGGTGAACAAGCCTTTCTGTACAGCGGCGTTTTTAGTCACTTTTTTATAATCGGCATTGACGGAGTCTTTTACCAGTGCTGCTATTGCATTCTTGTTCTTTTTGCTCTTTCTTTTGGCCTCAGTCGGCTGGCAAACAGCCAGGGTGGCCAACAAGACGAAAGCTATTCCTGTACCTTTTCTCATGATCGTCTTATTTTTGAATGATTGATTTGTAGACAGTAGAAGATAAGAGAGGAGGATGAGAACTTGTCTTACCCTCCTCTCCGGTATATGTGTTGTATTATTGAGCGTTTACTTTACATGAAATGTGATTCGCTTTTACAATATACAAGCCCGGTTCGAGACTGAAGTTTACGGCATTTCCGGTTGAAGTCTGTACGGCAATGGTCTGTCCGGACAGGTTGTAAACCTTCACATCGCAACCGTTTGCCAGTCCCGTTATCAGGACGTTGCCACGCGTGGCCGTAATGACAGGAGCATTGTGGCGTGTGCCTTCTATGCTGCTTCCGCCTTCTACGAGTGTGGTTGTGGTCTTGAACGTATTTGAACCGCTGAATTTCGGGAATGCGGCGGTGGTCATTTCGCAGTACACGGGCACGTCTTGTTTCACCAAGAACGTGAACACGCCCTCCTCTTCGGTATAGTCTGTTCCGGCCACGAGAGCCTCACCGTCTTCGGTCAACCAAGTATAAGTGGTTTTTACTTTGCAATCAAGCAGTCCGGAGATATTGTCCTGTGCCGAGAGGTCTACGGTCTCGCCCGCTTTTACTTCCGCTGCAATCTGCATGGCATTTTGTGGGGCATAGGTGTAAGTGTTGCAACCCAATGCAGGAAGAGTGGCGAGTGTGAAGTTGTTCTTGCTGCAATTCACGCTTTTGGTCACGTTGTCAGCCTTGAGTTCCGTCAGTTGGTTGTTCATGCAGAACAGCGAACCTAACTCCTTGCACGCCGTCACGTCGAGCGAAGTCAGTTTGTTTCCGTTGAGGCTGACGTAGGTCAGTTTGGTGTTGTTGCTCAGGTCTATGTCCGCAATCTGATTGTTCAGTATGTACAGGCTTGTGAGTTCTGTGTTCTTGCCCAGGTCGATTCCCGTGAGTTTGTTGTCGCTCAGTGTCAGCTTGTTGAGCGCGGTGTTTGCCGCGAGGTCGATTTCCGTGAGTTCCATGTTCTTTGCGTCCAAGGTTTTGAGCATGGTGTTTGCAGAGAGATCCAGTGCCGTGATGGGGTTGTTGTAGCAGTTCAGCACTTCCAACGCCGTGTTTTTGCTCACGTCGAGTATCGTCAGTGCGTTGGTATACACGTTCAGTTCACGGAGGTCGGTGGCCGCTGATGTGTTGATGGCAGTCACTTGTGCGCCGTCCACACGTGAGTCGCAGCCGAAGACTGAGATTTCACGGGCGTAGATTTTGATGTGGCCCTCTCCTGCGGGTGTACCGGTTACGGTGGTAGTCGTTCCGTATTCGTCTGCCATTGCGATAACCTCACTGGCCACTCGTTTGCCGTCGCCCCAGTCCACGATGATGCGGTTGGCTTCGGTCGTAGAAGCGAAAGTCAGGTTACGTTCGTTTCCGTCTACCTGTGCCGTGAGTGTCAAGTAGAGTTCCGGTTCGGTTTCCACGGTCACGTTTTCCGTCTTGAATATATTGGCGTCGGCGAAGTCCGGGAAAGCGGCTGTGGCCATTTCACAATAAACAGGTTCGTCGAAAGCTTTCAGGAACGTGAATACATTGTTTTCCACAGTGTAGTCCGTACCTTCTTGCAGTTCGGTGTCGCCTGTCTTCCATACGAATGTGGTCTTTTGTGCTTCGGCGGCCAGTCCGGTGAGGTTGTCCTGTGCGGAAAGGTCTATCGTCTCACCGGGCCAGATACGCTGGGCGACGGGCATGCCTTTTTGCGGGGCATAAATGAAATATTTGCTTCCCGGCAATGGCAGGTTGGCGAGCGAGAGGCGGTTGTCGGAGCAATTCAATCTGGTTTTGACGCTTCCCACTTTGAGCGAGGTAATTTCGTTGCCGTTGCAGAAAACTACGCTTAACTTATCGCACATAGACAAATCCAACGTGCTTAATTTGTTAGATTGTATATTGACTGTGGCCAAAGCCGTGTTTTGGCTCAGGTCTATCTCGCTCAGCAGGTTGTTGTTGATGTTGAGCGTGCTTAGTTCCGGGTTGGCCGAAAGGTCGATGGATTCAATCTGGTTGTCGTTCAGCATCAGTTTTTTGAGAGCCGTGTTCTTTGTCACGTCGATTTCCGTAAGCGACATGTTGGTTCCGTCGAGCGAGGTCAGTTGGGTATTGGCCGAAAGGTCAAGTGAGGTGATAGGATTATTGCTGCACACCAACTCTGTCAAATTCACATTCTTGCTCACATCGAGGGTCGTGATTTCATGAGTGTTGCAAGTCAACTTGGTCAAGTCCGTGGCTTTTGTTACGTCCAAGGCCGTAAGTTTGGTACCGTCATTGGCTGCATAACTACAGTCGAGCACCACAAGTTTTTCGCCATAAACACTGATTTTGCCTTCTCCTAAAGGAGTGCCTGTCACTGTGGTGGTAGTCCAACCATCGTCAACGGCTATTTCTTCAGTCTCAACCAAATTTCCGTCTCCCCAGTCTACTTTGAATTTGTGACCAGCTTCGGAAACGGCGAAGTTCAGTGTCAATGGCTTGCCTTCCACCTTGGCGGTAAGCGTGATGGCCGGTTCGTTTTGTGCATAAGTGATGATGCCGAACATGGCGAATAGAATAGAGAGTAGATACTTCTTCATAAACGTTTGTTTTTAATTAGAAAATAGTTTTTAGCCTCTTTTTGTCCGCTTTTATTCTTTCTGCGAACCGGTTGCTCTCTTAGTAAGAGAGCGACATTTCATTTACAACGGGCAGTTACACTTACAAAATGAAGAGTCAAATGCTTATTTGGTGAACTTAATTATAGTCTTTGTTGCATTAAAACATGCATTTTGTTTTGCGGATTTCGTCCTTTTGCTTATCTTTGAGGGTGTTATAGGATTGCATAATTATGCAATCGCTCTCTTACTAAGAGATAGACTTTCAATGTACTCTTAATCAACTTGTATGGTGGAAGGACAAAACTGTTCGAAATGTATCCGGTTTATGCGAATAAGGACTTTTGGAGCCGTTTTTACATCCCGGAATAGAAAAAAAGAAAGTAATTCACGGCATCGTATGGAAAAATGAATATCTTTGCGGATAGTATCAATCAAATGCCGAACGGTTATGGTGAAAGTTTATTCTTGTAGGTTTTTTCTTTTGTTTTTGGCTTTGTGTGGCCTGATTCCGGTCTGGGCGGAAAAGAACAAGGGAGATTTAAGTAATTTGGTTTGTTTCGTGCGTTTCTTGGACGAAGATAACGACGAGATGTTCGAGCGTCCTTTTTCTGCGTACGAACAGTTGTTTAATGACGACACGCAGGGGGCGAACTCCGTATACAACTATTTCCGCGAGGCTTCTTACGGGCAACTTGCCTGGAAGAGCAGTTTCTTCCCGGAAGCGGTGGACGGCCGGGTCATATCCTATCGTGCCAGCCGGGAGAGGGGATATTATAAGGAGAAAAGCTCGATTAATGAACTCGGTTATGAGGACGACGTGGACAAGGCGGCACGCGAGCAAGCCCTCATACGCGAAGTGGCGGCTTGGCTTTCCGATGCGCTTCCGGAGGACGCGTCGTTGGACGCGGACGACGACGGCATCGTAGATAACATGTGTATCGTGTTGAGCGGACGTTCGGAGTTGAGCAACCGCCATTTGTTGTGGCCGCACCGTTCCGACCTGGCTTTGCCCGATGAAAAGGCCATATATATAAAAGGTAAGAAACTGGTCGGTTACCTGATGGTGTTCGATGATGCGAACGGTTGGGCGTCGCTGGAACCCGTGCCGTTGAACACCGGAGTGATTTGCCACGAAATGTCGCATTCCTTGGGGACGTACGACCTCTACCACGTGAACGACGACCTGAATCCCGTGGGTGTCTGGGATTTGATGTCCGACAACCTGCTTGTACCCCAGCAGATGTCGGCTTATACGAAGTACCGCTATTGCGGCTGGATAGACGAGATTCCGGAGATTTCGGAACCGGGCACATACGTGTTGAATCCGGTCGGGGGAGAGAAGAAAGAGAATGTGGCTTATAAAATCAGGCCCATCGGCTCCGAAGAATATTTTGTGGTGGAATACCGCCGCAAGGAGGGCAGCACGTTCGACAGCGGGCTGCCGGAATCCGGCCTGTTGGTTTACCGTATCAATCCGGCTTATACGGGCGGTAACGTGAACTACAACGGGACAACCCGTCTGGACGAAGTATACATTTTCCGGCCGGGCGGTACGACAACTGCCGACGGGAACATAGAAAAAGCGGCTTTCAGCGAGGAGAGCGGGCGTACGGCTTTTGGAGGCGACGCGGAAGTGAAGCCTTTTTACAGCGACGGTACGGTGGCACGCTTTGCCCTGACGCATATCTCATCGTGTGGCGAAACCCTTTCGTTCAATTTGGAGAACCTGGGACATCAGATCAAACTGTCCGAAGAGGCTGTAACGCTTGGCGGTGCGGCGGGCGATAAGCTCGAGCTTTCGGTGGAGGCTGATGTAGACTGGACTGTGTCCGGTTTACCCGATTGGTTGAAACTGGCACCGCAGCAGGGAGAAGCGGGAAAGACCACCGTCACGTTGGAAACCCTGACCGAAAACGCCACGGCACAGACGCGCAAGGCGGAACTGGCCTTCACTTCGCCTTCGGATGCCGGACTGAAAACCATATTGACCGTACATCAACAGTCTAATGTCATTCTGCCCCCGTCCGGCTTGTCCGCCCGCGTGACGGAGGACGGGAAGGTGGAATTGGCATGGACGGCTCCGCAAGAGGGTACTCCCGTGTTGTCAGACGGTTTTGAAGATACGGCCAATCCCAACGGTTGGGTCATTCAAAATGCCGGTGACAGGGGGTGGACGTGGCAGGAGGCTGCCAAGAACTATATGCCTTACAGCGGGAATTATTCCATGTACATGAAGAGTGCGTGGGAGGATGCGCATCAGGACGAACGTCTCATCTCTCCCGTGTTCGCTTATGGCCGTGAATTGTCATTCTGGAGTAAGTCTATTGCTCCGCAGAAAAACGTCAAGGAGCAATACTATTATGTGGAAGTGAGTACTGACGGTGGGGAAACATGGACACCGGTATACGACTTAATCAAAGACTGCGATGTGCTGAACCAATATGTGAAAATCACCATCGACCTTTTCGCATACCAGTCCGACCGCATGCGCGTGGCTTTCCATGCTTACGACACGAACGATGTCGGGTTGTCTTACTGGTGGCAAATCGACGACGTGGAGATTTATTCCGCTCCTTCGGAAACCATGGTAGAAGGATATGCCGTGTACCGCAACGGAATAAAGTTAGGCGAAACGCCGGACGTGACCTTTACGGATGCCGAACCGCTTGCCGGTGAAAACATTTATACCGTACGGGCTACCGGGCGTTTCGGCGAGACCTCCGATTCGGAAGTCGCCGTGTTGATGTATGACCCCTCCGGCGTGGAAACGGCAGGGATGATACCGGACGTGACGGTCGGGACAGCACAAGGGCGCGTTGTGGTGCAGTCGTCCGCTCCGTTGGAACAGGTGCGTCTCGTGACGGTGGGGGCATGCAGACCGCCCTTGCCCGTCCCAAAGGAAATGTATGTATTTTTGATGTGTCCGGGATGAGCCGTGGCCTCTACCTTGTCGTCTGCGAGACCGAAGGGGACGGAACGCCTGTCGTGCGAAAGGTTATCTTGAAGTAAAAGAGCAGGTTAAACCCTCTTTGAAGCACTTTTCAAAAGGGTGCTTGATTACTCTCAGGAGAGAGGTAAATCAATCTCAGCCAAATGAAAAATCAATCTCAGGCGATTGAAATTTCGTTTGGCTGAGATTCGTTTTACGTTCGGCTGAGAATGATTTATGGCCCTCTGTAGAGGGCTATCGGTAGATGAGGAATGTCAAATTTTCGGGACGGAAAAGCTCCTGTGCCACGGCATGAAGGTCTTCCGCCGTCAACCCGTCTATCTTTTGGTACAGACGGTTCAGGTCGCGTGCCCGGTCATAATGCAGGAACGTCTTTCCCATGGCCAGCGCCACGTTTTCAAAGTTGTCGTAAGAGATGCCTATCTGGCCTTTGATTTGCCGTTTGGCGGCTTCCAACGCATGGGGAGCCAACGGGGCTTCGGCCAGCCGCCGCAGTTCTTTCAGCACAAGCCGACGGCAACGGGTCACGTCGTGAGGGTCGCAACCGAAATATACGCTCCACAAGCCGGTGTCGGTGTAAGTGGTCATGACGCTTTCCACCGTATATACAAGGCCGTGCTTCTCGCGCAGACTCAGGTTGAGGCGTGAGTTCATGCCCGGGCCTCCCAGGATATTGTTTAGCAGATAGAGGCTCAGGTGGCGCGGGTCGCGGGCACTGTAAGCCCGTGCGCCTATCATGACGTGTGCCTGATGGGTGTCTTTGTGCAGCGTGACGGTCTGGGGGCGGTATTCCGGTACAGCCGTGCGTCCGGCATCATTCCTGTCAGGCCGGGCAGGGGAAGCGTCGGTTTGGAGGAGCGTCTGGAAAGGATGGCCTTCGGGCAAGGAGGAAGCCACCCGTTTCAGGGCTTTGGTGATTTCCCGGCAGGCATGTGCCGGTTCGATGCGTCCGTAGACGAAGAAAACCATCCGGTCGGGACGGTACAGCCGCCGGGCGAAACGTTGGATGTCCTCGCTGTGGAATCCGCGCAGGCATCCGGCTTCGCCCAGGATGTTACGTCCCAAAGGGTGGCCGCAAAAAATCAGATTCTCGAAATCGTCGAAAATCAATTCGGAAGGCGAGTCGTTGTAGCTTTCTATTTCGTCGATGACCACCTCCACCTCTTTGTTCATCTCTGTTTGGGGATAGGTGCTGCCCAGCACGATGTCGGCCAGCAGATCCACGGCGCGTGCGAAGTGTTCTTTCAGGAAAGCCGTGTAGTAAATGGTTTCCTCTTTGCCCGTGTAGGCGTTCAAGTCCCCTCCTACGCTTTCCATGCGGTTCAGGATATGCCAGGAGCGGCGCCGGTGCGTCCCTTTGAAAGTCAGGTGCTCGCAAAAGTGTGCCAGCCCGTTTTCGTCCGGCAGTTCATCGCGTGTACCGGCATCGACGGCGATGCCGCAATATACCACATCCGTAGCCGAAGGGGCACAGATGACGCGCATGCCGCAGGGAAGGGTATGGGTATAGGGAACAGCCGAAGCGGGAGATGTTGTTGTCATGTCGTTATGCTTTGTGTTTACCGCACAAAGTTACTGCAAACCGCGGGAAAGGAAAAGGAAACAGGCCGTTATTTGCATAAATCGCTCCCACTCGGCAGACTTCGAGCAAGCTCGGTCTGCGCTCGCTTAATCGTGATTTTCTTTTTATTCCGTTTGCTGTCCGTCTTTGCCTGTCTGTTTTTGATGTTTAATAGACGAGAACCGGACGTGGCAATCTTCCTTTATGACCCGGTTCAGTTTCCGAATTCCAATATGGCCCGCAGTTGTGCTGCCGCTGTGTAGTTCCCGTTGGTGTTGATGCAATGTACGGCCGGCTGGAGGGTGAAATGGTTGCATACGGGAAAGCTTCCGGTCAGTTCCACGTCGGTTTCCCGGCCGTCGGCATAGAGGGCACGGTTGACCACCAATCCCACTTGGGTCATCCGGGGCGGAATGTTACTCCAGATAAGCCCCGCTCCCCAGTAATGACGGCATGTGCTGCGTGAAGCCGGCGACGTGCCACCCTGCCACATGGCTCCCAAATGGCTTTCGCCGACATGCAGGAGGGGTTGTTCTATCAAGGTCCACAAAGCGTAATTGAAAGTTTTGTCGGCGGATGTTTCGGACGGACTGGAGCCGAGGGCATATCCCACGGCGTAATATCCATGATGGCGGTCTTCTTCGCCGATGTGGTAGGACAGGCTGCCTATGTTGAACATCCCGTCGCTATGGGGGCAGAAACGGAACTGACGGTTGATACGGTCGCTGGCCACGCCGTTGTAGAGGCTTTCGCGAAAGGTGAGACCTGGCAAGGGGGAGAATTCCGTGTGCAGGCAAAGGGCTGCCAAAGGATAAGTGGCTAACGGGAAGTTGGCCGACAAGATGGGGAAGTTTCCGTGCGAGGCGTTGGTGAAAAGAGCTGTGAATGGGGTCGTAAAGTGGTCCATGTCGATATTTCTCAGTCCGGCATATACGGAACCCTTGTCACCGATGTTTTGCCGGATTCCCGCTTCGATGAGACGGAAGGCCTTGTCCGGACCGGCATCTATACAACTGAATGCTTGTAAGTCTCCGGCTACCGGAATCCCTAGATTGTAAGTAGAAATGGCTGAGGTTTCCAGTTGTGCGTCTTTCCATAGTCCGGTTTCTGCCGAGACTTCAAGCAGGTTACACCAGCCGGTTTTCCCGTCGGTGATGTTCCACAGTCCTTCGGTCGTTCCGGAGATTTCCCATTTTACCCGTTGGCAGAAAAGTGGAGACTGCATGCCAGTCATTGTGGCACACGTCCAAAAAGCAAAGCGCAGGAATGCGCTCTGTGCAAAAAGTTTTTGAATCATAAAATGTAGTGTTTCGTTGGAAGTGATAAAAAAACTTTCCGGTGAGGCGGTTTGCGCTCAGACCTCCTTGCCGGAAAGTTTTATGTTTTGTTTAAAAGAGCAATGCCATGCGGTAGACGGCAAAAGCCGTCACGTAGGCTAATAGGGTAGTGTATACCGCCGTAAAAATGGCCCACTTCCATGTGCCGCTTTCTCCTTTGACGGCTGCAATCGTAGCCAGACAAGGGAAATAAAGCAGTGCGAAGATCATGTAACTCAATGCGGCTTCGGGTGTGGTGTGCTGGCTTAGTATTTGCGCCAGGCGGGTCTGCGAAGCGTCTTCGGTGGTTTCCGGTTCCGCGTCTTCAGCCGCGCAGTTGTACAACACTCCGAGTGTGCTGACCATCAGTTCCTTTGCGCCGACACCGGCTATGATACCTACGCCCATTCGCCAATCGTAACCTAACGGACGGATTATCGGTTCGATGGCATGGCCTATCCGGCCCATGTAGGATTGTTCCTGTTGTTCGGCTTCTGTCAGTTCACCGTTTCCCGTGGGGAAATGTCCTAAAGCCCAAATCACGATGCTGGCCACCAAGATGATGCCTCCCATCTTACGTAAGTATTGGCGTCCTTTCTCCCACGTATGGCGGCAAACACCGCGCGAACTGGGCAGACGGTAAGGAGGGAGTTCCATGACGAAATGGCTTTCATACCGACGCATGAAGATCTTGCTGAATACCCATGCTACAAACAAGGCCATACCTGTCCCGAACACGTAAAGGCAGAGCATGACGGTGGAGGCGTTTTGGGGAAAGAATGCCCCGGCAAATACTACATACACCGGAATGCGCGCGCTGCATGAAATCATCGGAGTGACCAGCATGGTAATCATACGGCTTTTGGGATTTTCTATCGTACGGGTAGCCATGACGGCCGGTACGTTGCATCCGTAACCCATCAGCATGGGAATGAAGGATTTTCCGTGCAGTCCCAGTTTGTTGAACAACGGGTCGGCCAACATGGCGGCACGTGCCAGATAGCCCGAATCTTCCAATATGGAGATGAAGAAATAAAGAATCAGGATGTTGGGCAAGAAGACAATGACGCTGCCCACGCCGCCTAATATGCCGTCGCAAACCAAAGCTTGCAGCGTGCCTTCGGGCATTTGGCTCTCGCAGAGGGCGGTGAGCCATGCCACACCGTTGTCTATCCAGTCCATGGGATATTGTCCGATGGTGAACGTGACCCAAAAGATGAACCACATGATGGCCACGAACAACGGATAGGCAATCCAGCGGTTGGCCAGCAGTCGGTCTAACGTTGTGGTGACCTGATGACTGCGTCCGTGTTTTTTAATGTAAATGCCGTCGAGTATTTGTCCGATATGGGAATAGCGTTCCACATCTTCGTGTTCGCGTTCAGGGCACGGACAGGCCGTGTCGCTTCCGTTGTCTGCGTCCATATCTTCCGGATGAGCTCCTTTTCCGCTACAGTGGGTACAGTGCTCCGGATCGTTGCAACAGGCGGCCTCGTGGGTATGCCCTTGTATGCCTGCACGGTGAAGTGCAATATGTTGGTCGGCCAGTTCGATGGCTTTTTTCAGCAGGGCATCGATACCGATGCGCTTACGGGCTACGGTAGGGTAGAGAGGCATATCCAAACGACGGCTCAGTTCTTCGATGTCGAGTGTACTTTGGCTTTCTTCAAACTCATCATACATGTTCAAGGCTCCGACGAGCGGAAGGTTCCGTTCCTTCAGTTGCATGGTGAGCAACAGATTCCGTTCCAGGTTGGTTGTGTCGAGCACATTGATGACGGCATCTATCCGGCCGCTTTCCAGTTCGTGTGCCACATACGCCTCTTCCGGACTGAAAGCACGGATAGAGTAGGTTCCCGGCAGGTCTACCAAACGGATTTTCCGTCCATCGAAGACCATTTCTCCCACGACACTGCTGACGGTCACTCCGCTGTAGTTACCGGTACGTTCGTGTCCCCCCGAGGCTGCATTGAAAAGTGAGGTCTTGCCGCAATTCGGATTACCGACCAAAGCTATTGTAATCACTCCGGCTTCGGCCGGCGTGTCGGTGGTGATGCGACGTCCGGAAGGACCGCAACTGGGGCATCCCGGGTGTGGAGATGGCGGCATAACGCTTCCGCTTCTTCGTTGATGCCGGTCTGAACGATGCTTTTGAGTCGGAATGTCTGTGGAAATGTCTGTGGATGGGGCAGGGATGTCCGCTTCCGGTGTCGTAGATGGAGCGTCTGCCGTGCCCGAAACAGTGACTTGTATTTTTTCAGCTTCGCTCTTTCGCAGGGCGATTTGTCCTCCCATCAGTTCGAAAACAATAGGATTTCCCACAGGAGAAGTAAACAGTTTCTTGACGGTTTTCCCTGTGACAAACCCCATTTCACTCAAGCGGGCTCTGAAGGCTCCGCTGCCTTCTATGTGTGATATCATCACGGTTTCGTTCGTGTTGACATCCGATAATCTCATCATTACTACCTATATATAATTATACAGCGTGCAAAATTACTTGCAAAATCCGGCTTATGCAATACCTGATAGTAGTGATTTTGTTAAGAATTGGCATAGCTGTGCATGCCACCGAGCAGATAATTGACTCCGAAGTAGGTCATCAGGACTACGGCGAAAGCGAAGATCATATAGCCATGGAATAGCCATGGACGTTGAAAATAGGGCAGGCTTTTCCGGTGGAAAGAGATGCCGTAAATGATGAACGCCGCAAGTGCCCACACTTCTTTCGGGTCCCACGACCAGTAACTGCCCCACGACACATTGGCCCATACGGCTCCCAACACAATGCCTATGCCCAACAGGAAGGTGCCCGGATATAACAGAAGACGGCTCAACAAGGTGAGTTGTTCGATTTGTTCCCCTGTAATCGGCGAAGCCGTGTTTTTTTGTTTCCCTATAAGACACAAGGCCAGGATGCCGTTCAGAAAGGTGAAAGCAAAAAGGCCGTATGAAATCATGATGAGCGACACGTGCCAACTCAGCCACGGGGATGCCAATACCGGCATGAGGGGCGTAATTTGCGGGTTCATCTCGCCCAAGTAGGCCACGAGCAGAGTGAATCCGGAAAGCAGGAAACCGAAAGGCCGGGTGAAAGGGAACCTCCGTTGAAGCAGGCAGGCGGTCAGGAGGACTGCCAGAGCGACGAACTGCATCGTTTCGTATCCGTTACTCAGGGGGAAACCGCCTCTGATGTAACCGCGCAAGGCGTATCCTGTGGCATGGAATAGGGTGGTGAGGCAGAGGGCTGTGCCCCATACCCGTCGGCTTACGGCTTTCTCCTTACGGCCTGTCAGCATCCTGAACATGAATAATCCGAAGGCGGCAAAGCCTAAAGTGAGGTTGACCATGAACAGGATTTTGCTGAAGGGAATACGGTTGTACCACAGTTCGGCGTTGACTTTCTGGGTACTGAGAGGTGAAACGTCGGGCGGTAGCGGACGGACGAGCGTGCCTTGCCGAAGCATGAGGATGAGTCCTACTTTTTCGTCCGTCTCCTGTATGGCCTGGGCCAGTTTGCTCCGGTTGCCTTGTTCGCGTTGCCATAAAGGCTGTAGCTTGTATTGTGTCCCGTCGAACAAATGATTGAGCGAGGCATATTCTTCTTTAAGGCCTAAAGCGGTGCGCAACTCCTGATTTTTGATACGGATAATGGGAGTGCGGTTCCATTCTTCGGGGTAGAGCATCCAACTGCTCACCACCTGTTCCGGAGTGATTCCGTGGAAGGATGGTCGTCCGTATATTTTTTGTACGAAATCCCGTGCAAGTGTGTTGAACGGGGCGACGCGGTCGTTGTAAACCACTTGTTGGATAGCCAGACTGTCGGCTTGTACCCGCTTGACTACGGGCAAGGCCGGGTCGGCTTTCAGTTGACAGCCCCAAAACAAGGCTATTAGGAACAGTCCGCCTTTCCGAATCAGCGGATGCCTTAGCAGACGGCGGAAGCCTCCGTCCCGGGCGCACAGCAGGAGCAGGCAACCCAACCCCATCAGGCAGAAACCGGTGTAGGTGATGCCCGTCCCCCAAGGGTCATAGTTTACCGAAAGCCAACTGCCTTCCAAATCTTCATCGTAGGAAGACTGGTAAAAACGGTACCCTTGTGCAGAAAAAATCCGGTTCATGGAAATAATTGGCCGGGCAAAGATGTCGCCGTCGATATGCTGGCAGGAGATTTGGCTCACGTAGTCGGCAGGAGCTTCCGTGCCCGGATAATATGCTATGTGGAAGCTGTCTAAACGCATCATGAAAGGCAGGCGTGCCACTTGTTTCCGTTCGTTGACATATTCTCCCGTAGGCTGGCCTTTACGCAAGTGCAATATTCCTTTATGTCCGGTAAAGGCGGTGGTGAGCGCTCCGGCGAATATCACGCCGAAACTGAGATGAAGGACGAGAAGCGGAAAGTTTTTCCACATTTTACGGCGTACGAAAAGTGCGGCCAAAGTGACCATGACGGCGGTCCATAACAGTTTGAACCACCAAGTGCCGTAGACGTAGGTTTGGATAAAAGGCGTGCCGTGGGCATCTTCCACAAACGTGGATATACCGATGCCCGCGGCAGCCCAAAAAAGTAGTATGAAAGGAACTGACTTCATGATGTAGAGGGAATGTACCGGATAAGTCCTTAAAAGTCGCGATACTTTTCGTTGCAACGTTTTTTCACGGCGATACATTCCATTTCGATAAGCCATGTAGGTCGGCATACCGGTGCCAAGGTGATGACTTTCGGAGTGTCGGGGAACCGTCGGGCGAACATCTCGTTCACGGTCGGGTAATCGCAGACATCGCGCAGGTAAACGATGATTTGCATGACATCGTCGAATGATGCGCCGCCTTCTTCAAGCAGGACTCCTACATTTTCCCACATGCGTTCGGTTTGTTTCACGATGTTGCCCACATGCACCACCTCCCCTTTGTTGTTGATGCTGGCCGTGCCGCTGATGAACACTTGGGCACGGTCGCCGTATTCCATGACGGTACCCCGCTCGAACGTAACCCCGTATTCATAAGTAGGGTTCAAGTGGGTGGGGGCGTACAGGTAGCGTTGCTGTGAAGGTTCAAACCCTGTGAGGGCATACGTTCCCATCTGTACCAAGGCCCGTGTGTCTGCGGGCAGTCCGCCGATGCCCGTACTGCTGATGTAGTGGGTCCGTTCGGTGAGTCCTTGTTCGGCGAAGTTTTCCTTACGTGCTTTCACCATGCCGGCGTACTGCGTGTCTACATCGCGTACGAAAAACCACGTACGGATACAGTTGTCTGCCAGCGTGGCGTTGAAGCTTTGTAAGGTTTCCTCGTAACTGATGAGCAGAGATTCCGTTTGCCAGGCCGAGTCGCCCTTGTGTTCGTGCATGCCCATCTTCCATAAATGACGGTAACCGTTGTGTTCCGCCACGATGACACCGTTCACGTTGGCTACCTTGCAGCCTTTTTGCAGATACAGCCATACGGCCACCTTGCTGCCGTCGAGCGGTGGTTGCTGGATGACGGATACGGAACAGTCCGCTTCCTGCTTCATCAGAGGCTGTTGGTTGGTCGAATCGCTGAGAAAGTATCGCTTCAGGATGACGTCGGCACCCATGACCTGCGGCAACCGCAACAGCCGTTCCTCTCCTTCGTAAATTCGTTTGAGTTGTCCGTCGAAGAGTTCGGCTCTCGGCTTCACATGCAACATGACGTGGAACTCTTCTATCTTATCTTGTGGGGTAAAGGCGGATATTTCCGCCGTTACACCCAGATCTTCCCAAAAAACTTTGCTTTTATCCATGTTGTTCCTATTCTTTGGCGCCTGCGTTGATCCATTCGTCTATGAGCCGCAGGTCGGTTGATGAAGTTATCATATTTTCGTGACTGAAACCTAAGCCGAGTACATTGCCTGGATTGATTACCTTATGCAAGATGCTTTCTTCGGCGTTGCCCGGAATGACACGGATGCCGTCCTCGACCTGTGTAGACGGTTGGTTTACAAGGCTGGCATGGCTCTTGTCGGCCGTCAGGTAAAGTCCGGCTGCGGGAGAGGTACTTCCTCCGTGGCACTGTGCGCAGGTTTTGTCAAATATGTTCTCTTGTATGGCTGCATACATGTGGGCATCCACCTGTCCGGCATCCATGTAGAGCGTATCTCCCGAAATCGAAGCTACATCCAGACTTTGATATGTCAGGACACGTTTGCGCAACCGGTTGGTCACGCATAGCTCGATGGTTTTCACGTCGCTCCCGATGTTGGGCAGGGTGAGGCTCACGTTGCTGTTCGCGTCGGGGCTGACGAGCACTTGCGTAGTCGCGTATTCGCTGTCTCCGAACCCGGCCAACACAAGCTGGTAATATTCCGGCCAACTGTCCGCACCGGTGATGTGTCCGGTCAGTTTGGCCGCAAAGCCGGTGTGCGTAGCCGTGTGTTCCTTCCGTGGGATGGAGCCGTCGTCGCAGGCGGTGAGTCCCATTGCTACAGACAGGAGAACAAATATACCATAGTTTTTTTTCATTGTAAATTCTTTATCGGCTGAATTAACGAATATTAGAAAGAGTATTGCAACTGTATGGTACCTGAGTGCTTGGCCAACCCAAGGTCGTCGTTATCACGGTCGAGTTGCGTGTCGTGTCCGGTGCGTCCGATGAACTGATACATAGCTTGCAGTTTCAGATTACAGTTCTTGAAGAAATAATTGCATCCTACGGCCGGCATATTGAGGAAACCATTCGTGTCTACGCCGTTGCGGTTAAAGAAGTCGTAACGTGCGGCAACCTGTACGCGGGGAGCCACGAAATAACCGCCTTGGACGTAGCCGCCCAAGAAATCGTAAGTCTTGTCTATCTTTTGCCGGTCGGTGAATCCCACGTGCATGTAGTAGGCTTCGGCTCCGATATAAAGCTTGTTTTTCAGCATGGCAAACTCCAGTCCGGCGCGGGTGTCGTTGGTGCTTTCGCTCTCGCTTTCCACATTCAGGTTGGCGCTTGCGCCTAACATCCATTTGTCTTCGTGCAGGCGGTCGGGGTTACCCTGCGTGGCGGGCATGATACCCTTCGGCATGAAGGTGAAACGTCCGGCGTAGAGCAGGGACGGGATGTGCCAGTCGTCGCTGATGGTTTTCGTAGCCGTGTTGACCGATGCGCCGGTACCATTGAAGATTCCTATTTCATATCCGAACTTATTGGCTGCGAAACCGTGGATTTCCACACCGAGATCGAATCCCGTCCCGATGTTCGGTGTGACGGCGTTCAACGAATAAGGCATGATGACCGCCGCGGTCAGCGAAGTCGGGAGTGTAGGCATCATGGTTTCGCCCAGCGTCGTCAGGTAACCGTGAGAAAAGGGAGTCTTGAATTTACCGATACGTACGGCAAAAGCTTCTTTCATGGCCACATCGATCCATGCCTGCTGAAGGATGGCTCCGCCACTGGCTGCTGCATTGATAGAGAGGTTAAACGATACCTTGCCCCACGCTTTTCCCGTAAATCCGAGTACGGCATACGGTACGGCAAATCCCGAATTAGCCAAGTTGTCTTGGTTGTAAGCCTTGTCCAGGCCTTCGTCGTCGTACCAATTGATGTTGGCCGCAGTCTGCACCAACAGGTAAGGTTTGAACACAAAGTCGGCTTTCTTCGTTTGGATGGAGAACCCTTCGCGTCCGGCCAGGGACACCACGCCGTTTTCGCTGCCCTCTTCATATTGTGCCATGGCGGCAAGAGGGAGAGCCGCCAATAGGGTCATCGCAAATATTTTTTTCATTGTTTTCTGTTTTTTTCTTTGTTTGATGCTTGTTCTGTCAAGAGGCTTTCGTCGTCTTGTTATAAGGATTGCAGGAATCGGATGAGTGCCGCACGGTCTTCTTTCTTCATCTGTTTGAACAGGTTTTTCGAGGCTTCCCCTTCTCCGCCGTGCCACAAAATGGCTTCGGTAAAGTTACGGGCGCGTCCGTCGTGCAAGAAGTAAGTGTGACCGTTGACTTTTTCCTGTAGCCCGATACCCCAAAGTGGAGTGGTGCGCCACTCATTGCCGCGAGCCAGTCCGCTTACGTAATTGTCGTTCAATCCTACACCCATGATTTCGCTTCCCATGTCGTGAAGCAGGAAATCGGAGTAGGGGTGGATGGTCTGGCTGCCCAACCACGTCAGTTGCGTACCTAACAGCAAAGTGGAACCACGGGGTTGGGTATGCAGTGTGACGGTATGGCACAAGTGGCATTTGGCTTGGTAGAACATCTCCTCCCCGCGTTTCACCGTAGGATCGTTCACGTCACGACGGGCCGGTACACCAAGGCCCTGCATGTACAAGTCCACATCCTCCATTTCTTCCGCGCTGATGTCCAACTGGTCGTATGTCAGTCCCATCATGCTTCCGTCCTGCATCTGGAGCTGTCCTTCGCAGATTTCTTCCGGATAGCGGCTGTTCGTGACGCCCAAGTCACTGCTGAAGCCAAGCTCCACGGTCAGGTCGGCATGCTGTGCTTTGTTGCCGCTCAGCCCTAATTGCAGTTTCCCTTTTTCCGTGATATAGTTGGCGCGTCCGCTGATACCGTATTCCGGGTAGTTGCTCTTCGCGGCCAGTTGCTCTATTTCGTGGCGGTCGATGGCCATCATCGGCCCCATGCCGACATGGCGCAACGGGATCCTGACGGTGCAGAACAAGTCTTCGGGCGCGATGCTGTCGGCATACCATTCGCTGATGCTGTATTCGGGATAGCACAGTTCGTAGGGCTCTCCGTCGGGGAATGCCCCTTTCTCGTAATGCCATTTGACGCTCAACTTGCCTTCCGGTTTAACGCCGTAGATGGCTTGGTCATGAAGTACGCGTCCGTAATTCTGGAAAAATGCGCCGTTCTTGCGGCTGATGTACACCAACATGGAAGAGAAGCCGTAAGAGCCGCTCCCCCCTTCGCCGAAGCTGCCTCCGCCGTTCCATAACTCCGGTTTCGTACGCCCGGCATTGCGATGGCAGCTTCCGCAGGAATATCCTGCATAGACCGGGCCGAGGCCTCCCGAGATGGTACGCGTGTCGTCGTACAGTCCGTCGCCGTCGCGGAAGCGCATGGCATAATCGGGGTCGGCATCGATCCAGTCGGCCTGCGTGTCGTAGGCCACGGAGCTGTTGAGGAAAATGGTGGAGACTCCAGCCGAAAGGGCGTAACCTTGCGGGATTTCCACGTCCCTCACGTCCAATCCGTCGTCGTCGCAGGCGGCGAGGCTGAAGGCTAAGGAGAACAGGGCTAAATATTTTACAGTATGGTTCATTGTGATATGTCTGTTTTTATAGTTCCTTTTTTATACCACATAAGTGAAGACAGCCTTTGTGAGGTCTGTCTTCACTTTTAATTGATACAGTGAACTTATGAGTCGGGTTTATTGTGCAGAAACGGTACGCGGGTTACCATTCTTGAACAACAGGAACTCCAACGTGTGGAAACCTCTTACCTCTTGTGAGGCAGTGATTTCGTCTTCCGAGTCACCGTCTTCCCAGTTCAAGTCGTCGAAGTTGCCGGAGTTCAAGATGTTGACGATGGCTACCTGGTCCAAAGGCCAACTGTCCATGTTCGGGTCAAGGCCGAGGATGTCGACCGGGCCGAACAAGAACGCTTCGCTCTGCTCCCACGGCATACGGGCTACCAACCATGCTTCGCAAGCTGCCTCGAAAGTGTCATCGCTCGGAGTATTGTAGAAGTCCTCTACGGCTGCGAGGAGGGCAGTATTCTTTTCTTTCAAGTCCTTGTAAGTCGGCAATACCACATTGTTCACGAAGCCGCTTACTACGAGATCCATTTCTGCGTCGGTAATGGTTCCGTTGTTATATGCGTTCTGGATGGCAGCCTTCAATTCTTGGTCGAGGGTTACTCCTAAAGCCACGCAAGCCGATTGTGCCACAGGAACCTGTGCATCGCCGATGTTGTTACGGAACGGTTGCGGGATGGCAAGGATGGCGTTCTTCGTACTTTCGATTTCGTTGGCAATCTTCGTGTTCAACGCAGGGTCAATCTTTTCTACCAATTTATACAAGGAGTTGTTGCTGATTGTACTGTCCAGGCTGTTGAAGTAAGAGTTGCGGATGGAACGGATGTTGTTGGAATAGTCATCACGTGAGTGGAAGCTGTACCAAGACTCTACGGCATAGAGGGCTTCTGTCTGCTGTCCGGCCGTCCATTTGTCGTAGGGGTCGCCGATTTTTGAGTTGCCCACCTCGTCCGTGATTTCCACACATTTGTCGATGATCTGTTCGATACAGCTCAATGCAGACGTATAGGTTCCGCCATTGTGTTCCGTGAAAGTCTTTTTGAAAGCCTCTCCGCCTTGGAAGGAAGTCTCCCAACTGTCATAGAGGGTCGTGGCATCCTTCTTCAACAATATGGCTACTTGGCGCGAATAGTTGCGCCAACTGGCAGCGTTTTCCGTATTGTAATCCAAGTTTGCAGCAGCGTCGAAGCCACTGTTGCTTCCAGTGCCGCTATTCCCACCGTTATCGGTTACGCCGCCGCCGCCATCGCCGGTGTTGTCGTCGTCGTCGCTACAAGAAGCGGCAGTGAAACCTGCAAAGGCCATTCCCATCAGGAATAAGGCTGAATAAAGAAATTTCTTTTTCATTGTTTTTGTTTTTGTTATGTTTTTATGAATGATTTGAAATGATATATTCTCTTGTTATTTGCTCCAGAACCAACCTACGTAGGCCACGCCGATGGCAAACTCGTTTTCGCTGTTGTATTTGCCGCCGCCGATTTTACGGGTCGTGTAGTCGGCCTTGAACACCAAGTTCGGCAGGGCCTTCCAGTTCAGTCCGGCCGTCCACATGCCTACCTTCTCGCGGTCATCGGCAGCCTGACGGGTGATCACCTTCTCCTGCGGGTTGTAGTATTCGTAACGGGCGAACGGGTAGAGGGCGGGACATTTGGGGGTGCCTGCGATGCCTTGCAGGTTCAAGCCTAATTCCGCACCGTAGCTCACGGCCTTCTTGGCAACAGGTGTGGCACGGGTGTAAGGACTGTTATTTCCTAAATTCAAGTTCTTTTGGCTCAGTTTGTCGCTTTTGCCGAGGTTGCCGAAGATGCAGTTTCCACGGAAGGTCAGGAAACGGTTGATGTATTGTGCGTCCACCGTGTATATCCTTACCGGGATGTCACCGTAACTCGTGTAAGTCGTGGGCTTGTCAGAATTGGCTCCTATGTTGTTGCAGAAATACCATGAACCTCCCACGCGCAGACCCGGCACTCCTCGGTAATCCACGCGAGCCACGTAAGCCGGTGAAGTGAAGTTGTCGTACTCGAAGATGCTGGTCTTGCCGCTTCCGGCCCAAGTCTTACGGTCAAAACCATTGGCGTTGAGGCCGGTCACTACCATAGCCTGGTAGTCGAACGTGACCCATCCTTTACCGAGCGTACCGAACAGTTCGAGACCCGTTTCATGCCAAGTGGAGGGGATGATTTTCGTTTCCCCTTCCGGGCGGCTCGTACCGAAGAAATTGACGGGTTCGTGGTGGGAGTTGGTCAAACCTACCGGTACGATGACATGTCCTACGCGCACGTTGATTTCCGGCAGGATGAGGCGCGTGATGTGGAACTGTTCCAAAGCTACTTCACCGCCTTTCTCTATTTCCGTTTCGTAATCGCCGTTTTCGGTGTTCTCCAGTTCGTATGCGGCTCCCGTTCCTCCGCTTTCAAACTCGATTTCGGCTCCCAATATCCATTTGGGCGTGAACTTATAGTCGAAAGCAATCACGAAGCGGGGAATGGAGATGGTATTGCGGTCCGTCTTGGTATTTCCTCCTTTGCCATTTCCTTTGCCACCCCAATACCGGTTGATGCCGTAATCCTTGAAATTAGCCACCATTTCACCATATCCGCCCACGCGGAATTTCTCGTAAGTGCTGCCGCCGTCTTCGCCTCCTTGGGCCGAAACACTACTAAAGGCTGTCAGGACGGCCAATGCGGCGGTCAGCAGATTTTTCTTTTGGTTCATCTTATTATTGTTTTTTCTATCTTTTTACCCTTTTCTTTGTTTTGACGCTGCAAAGTTACCGGATTGGTTAAAAAGCATCAATACACAAAAATGGGCAATTTCATTTGAGGGGTGATTAGGGCGGTGTACCTACATGAGGTGGTATTTACCTAATTTTTTTTGATAATACTCAATTATAGCGATTGTCAGGGTCGTTTTTTTTTCCGTTCTTTGCAAGAAGTTTAACGATTTAAGGTATCATGTCTGAAAAATATAAAGAGACCGACCGGATGGGGGACATCATTTGCGATGATTACCGCATCTTGCAGGTGATTAGTCGGTTCGGGCTTACGTTAGGGTTTGGCGACCATACGGTGAGCGAAACCTGCTTGGCAGCGGGAGTAGATGCCCCCACTTTTTTGGCAGTGGTGAATTTCATACGTTCCAATGGGCGGACGTCGAATCTGTCCGATATTGTGGAGTCTTTGTCGCTCACGGCATTAATGAATTACCTTCGCCGCTCTCATGATTACTTTGTGAAGTTCCGTTTGCCGGCCATCCGGCGCAAACTGATAGAAGCGATAGACTGTTCGGCGCGCAATCAGATTGCATTTCTCATCCTGAAGTTTTACGACGAGTTCGCTTCGGAAGTCGGACGTCACATGGATTACGAGGACAAGCATATCCATACGTATGTGAGCGATTTGATGAAGGGTGTGAAAACCAGTCCGGACGTGAACATCCACAAACTGTCTCATCAGCATCACGACAACCACGCACAGCTTGAAAAAAGCCTCTCCGAACTGAAAAGCATCATCATCAAGTATTATCCCACAGACAGTAACGCGCAGTTGCTCAACGACGTGTTGATAGACCTTTTCATGACGGAAGAAGACCTGTTCAGCCATTGCCATTTGGAGGACACCTTGTTTCTGGAAGCCGTGGTGCGGTTGGAAGACGAACGCCAGGAACAGGCTCGCGAGGAAAATCCCCAAACAGAGGAACAATACGGGGAGGATAGCGCGAATGATGCATTGAGCGACCGGGAGAAAGAAGTTATCGTCTGCGTAGTGAAGGGTATGTCGAACAAGGAAATCGCCGAACAGTTGTATATCTCGGTCAATACCGTGATGACGCATCGCCGCAACATCAGCCGTAAACTCCAGATTCATTCTCCCGCAGGGCTGACCATTTATGCGATTGTAAACGGGCTGATTAACCTGGAAGATGTGAAACTGTAAAGGCGGATGCCTTTTCCTTTAAATCAGGCAGACATGGAATCTATCGGTCTTTTTTGTGCCGCTTCGGACCGGCTTGAGGCAAGCTATTATGACTTGGCCGGGGCTTTTGGCCGCCTCGTGGGGGAGCGCGGCCTGACGTTGGTGTATGGCGGAGCCGATTCCGGTCTGATGGAGAGCGCCGCACGCGGAGTGAAAGATGCCGGTGGGCATGTGGTGGGCATTGTACCGTCTGTCTTGGAAGCGCGCCGGCGCGTGAGCCGTTATGTGGACGAGGTGGTACCGTGTCACGATTTGAGCGACCGTAAAGCCATTATGGTGGAGCGTAGCGACGTGCTGGTTGC
The DNA here is from genome assembly GCF_000233955.1 of Paraprevotella clara YIT 11840. Classification (GTDB taxonomy): domain Bacteria; phylum Bacteroidota; class Bacteroidia; order Bacteroidales; family Bacteroidaceae; genus Paraprevotella; species Paraprevotella clara. The sequence goes on along the minus strand of NZ_JH376579.1, from coordinate 141,498 downwards.
TTTGCCGGGCGGTGTCGGGACGCTGGACGAGGTGTTCACCGTGATGGCTGCAAATAGTATCGGCTATCACCGGAAGAAAGTGGTTTTGTTTGCTTTAGACGGATTTTGGGACGGGCTGGTTGCGGTGTTGCAGGAGATGGACCGGCGAGGTTTCGTCAATGTTCCCTTGGAGCAATACCTTGTCGTGGCACGTTCGTGGGATGAGCTTCAGGCTGTCTTGGCGTAATTTTCCCGAAGCTCACGGCACGGAGGGAAAAGACCGGATTTACTTTTTGTCAAAGTGTCAGATTCAACTCTCTGAGAATGGCCCATATCATTCCGGATAGGGCTTCGCCTGCGAATACGCCAGCCATGGCGGTTTTCCTTTTGACGTAATGTCGTTCGTTTTCTTTTTTTGCTTTCTTTCCGAAGCCCTGTGAGAGTTGTAGCGTAGCATGCCATGAGGTTATGGGTAAGCATCATGTGGATTTTCATGGAGATGTGACAGGAATTTCGTGAGGTCCGGAACGGGGCAAATAGGTGGAAAATCCGCTTTTTCGAGACCTCTTTTTGGGGTTCACACGGGCCGTTTTCCTTTTTCTGCGGTTAGGTTTGGAAAGTTATGCGGAGAAAAATTTTTCGCTTTCAGCCAAACGGAAAATCATTCTCTTGTGATTGATTTGCATATATGCGGTTTTTTATGTGAAAATCGGTGGAATATGCGCATAAATATGCAAAAAGTCTTTCCGGCTGCTTCCGGAAATCATTTTTTTTGTCCCTTTTTTGCGAAGAAAGGCTGACAGTTTGTTACCGTTTGACATAAAAGTGCGGTATGATGTTGTTTCTTAAAAATAAAAATGATAATTTTGGAAGGAACTTTTTAGTCTGTGGGGAGACTTGTAGAGAATTGTTTCTGCTCGCTTCTCCCAAAAGGGAAATTCATACTCATGTGTAACGATGAAGCAAAATGCAATGAAGAATACGTTTTTTGTCTTTGGGTGTGTGTCTTTTTTCATCGCGGGATGTAGTCCGAAAGTGACGACAGAGGTGGTGAAGTCTTATCCCGTCACGCGGGCGTACGACGTACGGCTTTTCGAGGCGAAGGATACCTTGCCCCCTGCGGCCGAAGTATTGGGGCGTGCTTCCGTGGAGAAAGGGACGGAAAGTGATGCTGAGACCATGGTCAAGGTGGAGACGGCCAAGGTGGGCGGCAACGCTTTTGCCGTGAAAGAGAAATCTTCGTCTTTCATGGGACGGTCGTACAGGATGGACGGTTATATGTTGCGTTTTCCGGGTACACGTTTGGAAGTAGACCAAGCGTTGGACGGGCTTGCCGCGAATCGTTTTTGGACGGATTCGGATCATGAGACCGCGAAGGATGAAAAGAAAGACGGTACGAGCACACTTTACTTGAATGCCGGAGGGGGATTCATCACCAGTGAATTGCGTACGCCCGGAGGAACAGCCGTGTGGGGTCATCCGCGCCGGGGCACGGAGATGCAGGCCGGATGGGACTGGGTGGGGCGTAAAGGGCTGGGAGGCGGCCTGTTTTTCTCGGCTTACCATTCCCGGGCTTATGGTCTTGCGTCTCCGCCGGAGGTGGCCGACGAGCGGTTTCACATGAATTTCTTCTATATCGGACCCGAGTTTGTGGTCAGGACGTTTTTCAGTGATTATTGGTCGGCAAAGGCTGCTTTGGGGTTAGGGGCATTCTTTTCGCGCGAAAAGGTGCGCGACAATTCTCGGCTGGATTACGGTTTGGATGGCTGGGGCGGGCATTTCCAGTTGGGATTGGAGTACCGTTTGGCCGAGCATGTCGGTGTAGGATTGAACGGAGGGTACATCCTCGGTTGGTTTCCCGGCAAAGACTTTGCAAGGGAGTTCTTTCCCGATGATGGCTTAGGCGAACTGGGCAAGTCCGGGAAACGGAAAGAATTGGACGGTTATTTCCATTTCTTCGTGACGGGCGGACTGCGCTTTTATTTCTGAACATCTTGCCCGGACGAGGCCTGAAGCTTCTTAGCCATCTGCTTTCCGAATTCTTCGTCGATGGAGTTGTGTATGCTACCACAGACGTCGGCGGCGAACCGTATGCCGCAGTCGACGGCTTGATGCCATTGTGTGCAGGACAGGCCGGGCAGGTCGATGCGGCGGATACCATAGCGTATCAGCCCGTAAATGAATCCGGCATTGAAGTTGTCTCCCGCTCCTATGGTACTGACTGTGCGTACGGGCGGTACCGGAAAGCGTGAGCTTCCTTCGGGTGTGCACAGCGTGACGCCTTCCGCTCCGCAGGTACAGAGAAAAAGCGGGCAGTAGGGCGCGATATGCAGCCGGTAGATTTCCTCCGCATCACCCAGGCCGTACATCACCTCGAAGTCGTCGGCCGAACCGCGTACGAGGTCGGCCAGCCGGAAGTTTTCGTGGATGGACGGAAGGAGTTCTCGGATTCTGTCTTTGTAGGTACGGCGATAGTTCAGGTCGTAGTACAGGATGGCGTTCCGGCTGCGGGCGTATTCCAGAAACGATTTGACTTGGGGGCGGATGTAGGGATTGAGGGCATAATAGGAGCCGAATTGTATGATGTCGTCGGTTTCCACCGTGGGGTGGATGAAATCCTCCAGCGTGCGCGGCGGTTGTTTGTAGAACATGTAATGGGCATCGTTCCGTTCGTCGAGGAAGGCCAGTGACACGGCGGATTGGATGTCGCCGCGCATCCGCAGGTAACTGGCGTCCACATGGTTGGCGTTCAGGAAATCCGCAATGCGCCGTCCCACTTCGTCGTGTCCCGTTTCGCCGACGAAAACGGCCGGGATGCCCGCCCGTCCGATGGAAATGATACTGTTGAACGACGAGCCGCCCGGAACGGCAGCCGTAGGTTGTGCCCCGTGAAAGATAATGTCCATGATGGTTTCGCCCATCCCGATGACTTTGCGCATGAATGTCTGGTTTAGAAACAAGTGAATGCAAACATACGATAAAAAAGTGGAATAAGTCGTAGAAAAAAGTGAAAAAAACGAAGATTTGTCGTACCTTTGCCCATCCAATTTTTAGGGAAGGCGGTTTTCAGGCGTTGTGATACACTGAAGGGTTGTTTTTGTATGTTGTAAGCGCCGTGCGCTGCCTTTGGTGTATTAATTTAATAATTAACGTATTGAAAACTTTTGAGGAGCTTGGTGTTTCTGCGGAAATCAGACAAGCTATTGAGGAAATGGGGTATGAAAACCCGATGCCGGTACAGGAGGAAGTGATTCCTTACTTGCTGGGAGTGAATAACGACGTTGTGGCACTGGCACAGACCGGTACCGGAAAAACAGCAGCTTACGGTTTGCCCGTCTTGCAGAAAGTGGATGCCACGCGCAATGTGACGCAGGCTCTCATCCTGAGTCCCACCCGAGAACTTTGTTTGCAGATAGCGGATGATTTGGAGAACTACTCCAAATACTTGCCCGGTGTGCGCGTATTGCCGGTGTACGGCGGTGCGAACATCGAACCGCAAATCCGTACGCTGAGGAAGGGCGTACAGGTCATCGTGGCCACACCGGGCCGCCTGATCGACCTGATGGAGCGTGGGGCGGCTTCGTTGGAGCATGTGGAAAACGTGGTGTTGGACGAAGCCGACGAGATGCTTTCCATGGGGTTCACGGAGAGTATCGACAAGATTCTGGCCGGGGTGCCCGAAAACCATAACACATTGCTCTTCTCTGCCACGATGAGCCGTGAGATAGAGCGTATCTCGAAGAAGTACCTGCGCGAGGCCAAGGAAATCGTGGTAGGCTCGCGCAACGAGGGAGCGGAAACGGTGAACCACGTGTATTACATGGTGCATGCCAAGGACAAATACCTGGCCTTGAAGCGTATCGTGGATTATTATCCCAAGATTTATGCCATCATCTTCTGCCGCACGCGCATGGAGACGCAGGAAGTGGCCGACAAGCTCATACAGGATGGATACAATGCCGACTCGTTGCATGGCGACCTTTCGCAGCAACAGCGTGACCTGACGATGCAGAAATTCCGCCAGCACCGCGTACAGTTCCTCGTGGCTACCGACGTGGCGGCGCGAGGACTCGACGTGGAGGACTTGACGCACGTCATCAATTACGGTATGCCGGACGACATCGAGAATTACACACACCGCAGCGGGCGTACGGGACGTGCGGGCAAGAAGGGGACGAGTATTTGTATCGTCCACACGCGCGAACGTTCCAAAATCCGCGAGATAGAAAAGGTTATCGGCAAGGAGTTTGTCAAAGGGGAGATGCCCAGCGGCAAGGAAATCTGTGCCAAACAATTATATAAGGTAATAGACGACATCGAGCGCGTGGAGGTGGACGAGGAGGAAATCGAACAGTTCCTGCCCGAAGTGTACCGTAAGTTGGAATGGCTCGACAAGGAAGACCTCATCAAGCGTGTGGTGAGTCGGGAGTTCGGCCGTTTCCTGCAATACTATGCCAACGCGCCTGAAATCAGCGAACCGACGGGACGTGGGGAGAAGGGCGACAAGAAAGGCAAACGCGGCGGACGCAAGCCCGAAGAGGGATACACCCGGTTGTTCCTTAATTTGGGTAAGGTGGACGGTTTCTATGCCAAAGAGGTGATGAAGCTGGTGAACGACCATGTGCAAGGCAAGGTGGAAATCGGGCGTATCGACCTGATGAAGAGCTTTTCTTTCTTTGAGGTGCCCGACGGTGAGGCCGACCGTGTGTTGCACGGGCTTTCCGGTGTGCAGGTGAAGGGACGTAAAGTCAACGTGGAAGTGGCTACCGGAGAGGCTCATGAGGCCGGAGAAGGCAAGTCGAACCGTCGGTCCGGTCGTGATGGCCGGAGTGGGGGTGACGCAAAGGGCAGTCGCGACCGTAAGAAACATGGTGGAGGAAAAACCTACGAAGAGGCCATGTCCGGCAAAGGAAAGGGCAAAAAAGGTAAGGATATGGGCGGCAAGGATAATGCACGGAAATTTGCGAGTAAGCGAGAGCAGACCGAGCTTGCTCGAAGTCTGCCGAGTGGGAGCAAATTATCCAAAGCAGCCAAACCGTCTCGTGAAGAACGGGGATACACCGCACCGCACGGTAAGAAATATACGAAAGACGATTGGAAACAGTTCTTCCAGCCACAAGACGGAAAGGACTTGGTAGGTGATGAGCCGGACTTCTCGGAAGAAGGATGGGCGCGTCGTTTCCCGAAAAAATAAGATAGAAAAATCTCCCGGTTACGTTTAGGTTCGTAACCGGGAGATTTTTTTATTCCGAATGCAAGACTTCTGATTTATTTAACGATGACTTTCCGGCCATTCACAATGTAGATGCCGCGTCCGAGACCGTCGAGCGACGTGGCTTGCCGACGCACGCAAACACCGCTGAGGCTGTACACATCCGAAGGGGTGGCAAAAAGGTCTTCTGCCTGTGTCTTGTCGGTAATAGCCGGACGGATGTCGGTTACGAAATCCGGAGACATGCTTCCGTAATAGTACAGACGGAAGTCATCGAATATACACCAATAGCTAGAGCTTGTTTCACTGCAGCGCATGCCGACTTTCAGCTTGGAGTCATCTTCTGTCAACTGTGTAACTACACCGTTGTCATAAAGGTCGGCTGCAAAATATAAGCTTGCAGCTTGCATGTTGTTCGGTACGTAGCGGGTCGGATTGGAGCCTACGGCCGTTTCGCTTCCGCCCAATTTCTTGGTTTGTGCCTCTGCTGCAATATTTTGTATTTTGGCTTCTTTGTCGCCGGCATAGATTGTAGCATTCACATCGTCTTGTCCGGCAATAAAAGCTTTATACACGTCTGCTGTGGTTCCCGGGCGTTGGAATCCTCGGCCTTTGAATTGGTAAGTTCCGGCTGGCAGTCCTGTGACAGTCTGGTTGAAGTCGAATGTATTCTCGAAGAACTCACCGCAAGAGAATGATATGGTAGGGGTGGAAGACCAACCTTTTCCATCCGTAAGCTCTGCGTCGGACATCAGAAAGGTGATGTCGAAAGGCTGCTCTACGCTTTCCGGGGTAGCTTTGGCTAGGAATGCCATTCCGGCTGCCAGGGCCTCTTCCGTCAGAGAGGAGATACCCTCTGAAGTGATTTCCGTGTCGTGGCTCTTCTCTTCGATTTCCGACAGTTTGGCCGTCAGCGTGGCATCCGTGCCGGCTTCATCTTCGGTATGCGGGGTGTTTGCCAATGCTTTAATACGGGTCAGCATGTCTTCGAGTTCAGCTTTGCGTTCGTCCTTTACTGCGGTGTCGAATGCCTGAAGTTCTTCGCCGGACAATATGATCCAGCGTTGGTCTTTAGCCGAGTTGGCAATGTTGAAAGTTTCGTTGGTTATTCTTCCTCCGGCATTAGAACCCATGCATGGGGGATTGAGCGTTTTTTCCGGCCGGATAATCCAATAGCCCCGTGCTGTGACAGCGGTGTTGCCTGTCCCGATATTGACATCTGTACGTCCGCGCATGAATTGGAAGCTTTCAGTCGTTGTCGGAGTTTCTTTATTGGTCGTGAGGAATTTATTTCTGGATGCATTGTATGTCAAGTATTGTCCTGTTCCCACGTTACGAAGCTGGTAGTAGCAGGTTTTCGGGTTAAACGTGACGTACCACGCTGCATTGTCGTTTGCCGTAGCTTCGGCAGCGGTCATTTCTTCGCATTTGACAGCAGTACTGTTGGGATTGGCCACTAAATAAGATGTATAGAGGCCGGCTGTTTCGTCTTCGTTCTTGAGATAGTATTTTACGTTGTCTTCCTGCTCGAATACGTAGGCGGGGGTGGCAAATCCTCCGGTGGGGGGAAGTCCGTCTTCGCCGAGTCCCTGCGTGATCAGGCTGTTGCCTATGTACAGCACTTCGCTTCCTGTGTCTTCATGTGCGCCGTTGATACCATAGGGCCACATGTGTGTGTTGTCCCCGGTCATGACTGCTGTCGGATTATTGTCCCAGAACCGTAGGACTGCATTGGCCCGTTCGCCTAACCAGTCGCCCCGGTCACCGTTGGCCCTTAAGTTGCCGTTCCACCATATTTCATGTTGTCCTACGCCTATGGCATGCCCCATCTCGTGCATGATAGTACCGGTGCGTTGGTAGCTTGCATTTGGGCCTACTCTCATCCAACCTCCATAGCTGCAGTCGGCAGTGGGAGTCCCTGCACCGAAACTGACAGTCAAATGTAGTCCTTGTATGCTGGTCAAATGGTTCCAATAGTCTACGGCAGAGCCTACGGCTGCATTGATGCGTGCATTGGCATCGGCCGGTCCACCGTTATTGTAAGACCATGTTATTTTACCCTCCGGTAGCGTGATTACTTTTATTACGTCTCCATAGCCTACGGCATAGCCTTTGGTCATGGCGTAGGCACGTATGTAATAAATGGTAGACGGTTCCAGGTCTTTCATCCAGTAGATGTAACCGTTGTTGTTCAGGTATTCGGTTGTACGATGATCCAGAACGGTGGGATCGGGAGAAGTACTCCAGCAAAAACCGTGTTCCAATAAATCGGATGTGGACACGCCGGATATGGTGCTTCGTCCGAATGCCATCGTGGAGCCGCGTGCATATCGTGTGTCGGTTACTACGGTAGGAACCGTGCCGGTTGCGTTAGCCAAGGAAAACGCTAAAGTTGCTGTTTCCAATTGGGTGACGGCAAGTGCCAGGTCTTCCAGGCTGGCTTCTAAGTTATTTACTGTGGATTGGGCCGATTGGATGGCGGCATCGAATTCTTCTGCTCCGCTTTGGCTACCGTCACCGTATGCTTCAAGTGCCTTGTCAATGACGGCTTGAAGTTCTCGGTAAGCTTCGATGGACGTTTGAGCTTCTGTGGTAGCTTTGCGCAGGCGGACGGCAACCTCGGCTATATTTTCGTCGGTGGGTGCTCCCACTTCCTGTTGAGCGGCTTGAATAGCGGCATTGAGTTCCGAGAGCACATCCTTTTGCATTTTTTCGGAAACCAATGTTTGTGCCTGTTCGATGCGGCGTTGCAGTTCTTCTTGTATTTCTGTTAAATCATTGTTGACAGCATACAGCCGGAAGTTATCGCAGGCGATCCAATTGCCGGTGGCGTTTTCAGCTTTAAAGCCTACGGTGGCTTGTCCCTCAATGACCGTAAAGGTCAGGGAATAGTCATTGATGGCACCGACAGAAACTTGTTCATTATCCGCAAAGACATACGCTCCGCTTTGTGTGGCCGAACTGTTTTGCTGAATGTTTTGTGCGGCTACGGTCAGCTTGTAGACCCCGTTTTTCAGAGAGGTCAGCGTTTGACTGACATGGGCATCAGCTACTTTGTTACCTTGTCCGACCCATTGTTCTACGTAAGTATTACCGTCTTTTTTGGAAAAAGAGGTATTCGTTTGGGTTTGCATTCCGGCATTATCCCAGTCCGTGAAGTTGTTTTCAAAACTTGGATTCTTTAGGTAAGTGTCTGTGACTTCAGTCTGTGCATGCAACGTGTAGGAACTCCAGCAGACCAAAGCTCCGGCCATCAGGAAATGAATAAACTTGTTTTTCATGATGCTTTTGTTTTGAGTGGTTTGTTCAAAATTGAAATTAAGTTATAAACTGTTCGCAAATTTATAGTTTAGTATCCAATAATACAATTTTGTTTCGCAGAAACTTATGTTAAATATCTGCAAAGCATGTGGTTGATAACACAGCCGGACCATCCTTAATATACTAAAGACGGTCCGGCTGGATAATGGGTTCGGGACGAAAATTATCGTGCACCTATTTCTTGGATAAGACGTTCCGCCTTGCCCCATCGGTCGATGATGTAAAGTACATAACGGATGTCTACGCCGATACAACGGGTCAAATCCTGTGTGAAAGTAATGTCGCTGCTCAAGGCGTCCCAGTTACCGTCGAAAGCCAGTCCGATAAGTTCGCCCTTGCCGTTGAACATCGGGCTGCCGGAATTTCCGCCGGTAATGTCGTTGTTCGTAAGAAAACAGAGTTGCATTTCGCCGCTTTCCTTGTCTTTGTAAGGGCCGAATTCGCCTTTTTCGAACAGAGCTTTGACTTCCGGTTCCACTTTATATTCATCTATTCTGTCGCTTTGTTTGACTTTATCCAACAGACTCGGCATGGTAGTAAAGTAGTTCTGGTGTCCGGCAGCACTGGTGTAGTCGTCTACGAAACCGTAGCTCAGGCGCATGGTCGAGTTCGCATCCGAATAATGCGGCTGGTCCATTTCCATTTCAAGTATGGCTTCGCAAAGCAGTCTTTCCTTTTCTGCCACGTCCATGTTGTACTGACTGATTTGGTCAGATACTTTTCCACCAAGTTCCATCACACTCTTCAGGCATTTCAGTGCCATGTCATTATCTTTTTGTTCTTGGGTCAGCGTCAGATTGACACAGTTTGTATCGGTCAGGACCGACTGTTTGAACATGGCATCCACATAGGTACGGATGTCGTTATTGTATTCTTTTTCTATCGTCTGATAGAAGTCCGGCAGATATTCGGGTTTTACTTGCTTGGCGTAATTGTCTATCAAGGCCGTCATCGTTTCCTTGTCGACCTCCTCGTTCCAGTCCTTGTATTGTTGACGCAGACGGTTTTTCCAAGTTGCCTTGCCCGTTTCTCCTCCTGCGTTTTGCAAGTTGTCGAAGTAGAAAGCGATACGCATCAGATCGGGACCTCCAAGGAAAGACTCGTTCAGGAACGCGATGGCGCGGTTGCCGTCTTTGCGGGCTGCGTACGCTTTTTCAAGTTCGGGAGCCAAGTTACCGAAGCGTTCTTGTCTTTTTTTGCTTTTTTGTGCCCATTCGTTGATTTGTTGTTCTTGTTTTTTCTTCTGTTCTACGACTTTCAACTCTTTAAGCGCCTTGTTCATGCCGATACTGTTTTTCCAATAGTTGGAACTGTTGGCATATTTGGAAGCATACTGTAAACGGATTTTCGGATCGCTGTCCATCCATTTCTTCCATATCCCTTGCTTCACGCCACGTACATTGATTCGGGATTCGTTGGTATTCTCCATGCGTTCCACGATTCCGTAAGAAGAGAGATAACGGTTGGTACGTCCGGGATAGCCGATGGTCATACAGTAGTCTCCTTTCTTGAAACCTTCTAAAGAGACTTTTGCATAACGTTCGGCTTTCAACGGGCGGTTGTCCGCACTGTATTCGGCAGGCTGGTTGTCCTTGTCGGCATAAATGCGGAAGACACTGAAGTCGCAGGTTTGGCGCGGCCACATCCAATTGTCCGTTTCACCGCCGAACTTGCCTAAGCTTTGAGGCGGTGCGAATACCAGACGGATGTCGTCGTATTGTTTATATACGTTGACATAGAAGGCGTTTCCCGTGTAATAGGGGCTGACTTCACAAATCAACTCCGGATATTTCTTTGCATATTCGTTTTCTATGGCCAGGCAGATGGAGTCCACACTGTTCCAACGCATTTTTTCTTTGGCATTTTCACCCAATTGGGCCATCTCGGCGGCATGTTCCTTGTAGTATTTGTCCAAAGCTTTGTTTACCCGTTTGGTGATATCTTCCGTCCTTTGGAGGATCTGTACATAAAGGCCTTTTGCTGGAAGTTCTTCCGCTTGTGTATGGGCCACGAATCCGTTCTTCAGGATGTCGTTTTCAGGTGTGGCCAAAGCCTGTATGTTGCCGAAGCCGCAGTGGTGGTTTGTAAAGACCAAACCGTCCGGTGAGACTACGACACCGGAACAGAAGCCACCGAAACTGACCACAGCGTCTTTCAGCGAGGTGCCTTTCGTATTATACAATTCTTTTTCGCTCATTTGCAGTCCCAAATCCTTCATGACCTTCATACTTTTGGGCGAAATGTGGCTGAGCATCCACATGCCTTCATCGGCCTTTATACCGTTGAGACCACAAACGAAGGCGAGTAACGTTAAAAACTTTTTCTTCATATTTATCTGTTAAATGGTTATTTTTTGTTGTTTTCTATCTTTGTTCCGACAATGAGTTTCATGTTTTGGGCTTTCAGTCTGGCTTTGAGCCATTCCTCCATCTTCTCCCGATTCTGAGCCGATAACTTTTCTTTCAGGGTAAGACTTACCAAGGTCAAAGAATCTTTCTTCGTACTGTCACCGACAGTATAGGAAATGGTGCGAGAGATACTGACGCGTGCCGCTTCGGGGAACAGAGTCGCCATTTCCGCACTGACGGACTGGGCTTGTTGTTCAGTAGCTTTGTAAAAGTCCAATTCTTTCTGCAACCGATCCCCGCGTTCCTGTTCATTGGCCAACAACTGTGCACTTTTGTCTGCCTGTTTGACGGCCGGATCGTTCAGCATCGACTTCAGTTCGTTTGTGCTGAGATTCTTTGTACCTTGTACGATGGACAGTTTGACGTCCTTTAATCCGAAGCGTTCCATCTGGCTTCTCATCCTTTCCAATTCTTTTTCGGCTATCTCTTCCCCGATGGTAACGAGGCGGATTTCTTTGGTGCGGTAGTCTGCCTTTTTTGTGATGACCTGCGTTTGGTCGGACGTGACGACTTGTGTTACGAAATTATTGACCTTACTCATGAATATGTCTTCCCGGACCAGCGTATAGGTAAGAAGGGCAGAAGGTAGCATCGTGAGCACGGCTATGGTGATAATGATATGCTTCACTCGCTTTTCCCGCTGTTTGTCCACAAATACCTTCTTCTTGAAATCCAGGATGTTCACTCCTACGAACGTGGCCAAAGCAATGAAAATGGAATTGATGAGATAGAGATAGAAGGCTCCGGCTGCGTAAAGCCAGTTGCCCGTGGCTAGTCCGAAACCGGTCGTACAGAGGGGAGGCATGATAGCTGTGGCTATGGCTACGCCGGGAATGACGTTACCTCCGCGTTGCCCCGTGCTACACAAGGCTACGATGCCGGCCAGTCCGCCGAAGAGCGCGATGAGCACGTCGTAAATCGTAGGTGAGGTCCGGGCAAGCAGTTCGGACTGGGCTTCGTTTATGGGTGTGATGGCAAAATAGAACGTTGCCGTGAGCACACTGAAAATAGTGGCGGTGGCAAAACTGCGGAACGCCCGTTTGAGCAGTTCGAAATCGTAGATACCCACGCCTAGTCCCATGCCGACAATCGGACCCATGAGCGGAGAAATCAACATGGCACCGATGATGACGGCGGCAGAGTTGGTGTTCAGGCCCAGGGAAGCCACAAAGATGGCGAAAATCAAGATCCAGAGATTGGCTCCGCGAAAGTCGATACCAGCCTTGATAGAGGCTATGGTTTCTTCTTCCGGGGCCTTATCTTCCTTCATGCTTAAAAGTCTGCGGATAAACAGGTTGAGATAACTCCGTTGTTTTTTGGGTTTATTTTCCATGATTTTACTTTTGAAATTTATGAAAATATTTGCCGATGACCGGTAGGCTTCGTACCGGTAGGTCGTGTTTCAGGATATGTCCGACGAAGAGCAGGATGAGCACCGTGTTGATACCCAGTCGTGTCCATACGGGCCATTCTTCGGGCGTACAGGCCATGATGGCGTAGAAACCTCCGGCAATCAGTACGTAGATGCCGATGGATTTCAACGGATAGCGGACGGGGTTTTTCTTCTGTCCCACGGTGTAGGACAGGAGCATGGCCGTGGCGTATCCGGCGAAACCGCCCCAGGCACATGCCATGTAGCTGTACGTCGGGATGAAGATGATGTTGACGGCAAAGAGGACCAAACAACCGGCAGCCGAGAACCAGGCCCCCCAAATCGTCTTGTCGATGAGCTTGTACCAAAAGGAAAGGTTGAAGTAAACCCCCATCATGATTTCGGCTGCCATGACAATGGGGACGACACGTAAGCCGGGCCAATAGTCCGGAGCTATGATTCGTTTCAGGATGTCCATGTAACCGATGACGCAAAGGTAGGCCAGCAGGGTGAAGATGATGAAGAACTTCATGACCGTGGCGTAGGTCTCTCCGCTGTTCTTGTCCTTAGCCTTGCCGAACACGAACGGCTCATACGCATAGCGGAAAGCTTGGGTGAACATGGCCATTATCATGGCAATCTTCACGCAAGCACCGTAGATGCCCAGTTCGGACTTGGCCGCTTCCGTGTCGCCGTACACCAACGGGAAGATGATTTTGTCGGCCGTCTGGTTCAGGATGCCTGCAATACCGAGAATCAGGATGGGCCAACTGTAGCCCAACATACGTTTCATCAGCCGGGTGTCGAACTGATATTTGAATCCTGTCAGTTCGGGAATGAAGAAGAAAGTGATGAACGATGTACAGACAAGGTTCAGGATGAAGGCATATCCCGGTCCTACAGACGGGTTATAAATTGCGCCCACCCATGCGTGGCGGACGTACAATGCCGGAAGCACGACGAAATAAAGGATGTTCAACGTGATGTTGAGCACGATGAACAGCATCTTCAACGCGAAAAACTTGATAGGACGGTGCTGGTAGCGCAGCCAGGCAAAGGGAATGGCCTGAAAGGCATCCAAGGCTACCGTGACCGCCATGATTCCCACATATTCCGGATGGTCTGCGTAGCCTATGCCGGAAGCTATCGGATGGAGGAAAGCCAGTACGAGCAAGGCAAACAGCAGAGACAGGCTGCCCACCATGGTGAGTGTCGTGCCATAGACGGTTTGCGGGTTTTCCCCCTCTTTGTTGGCAAAACGGAACAGCGTGGTTTCCATGCCGAACGTGAGGATGACCATCAAAAGCGCCACGTAGGCATAAATGTTGGTCACGATGCCATAGCCTCCGCTTTCCACGGTCATCTTGGCCGTATAGAGCGGGACCAGCAAATAGTTCAGGAACTTTCCGATGATGCTGCTTAGTCCGTAGATGGCGGTGTCTTTGGCCACCGATTTCAATTCTGCCATATTTCGTTCAGTTTGTTTCTATTATGCTCCGAAAAAGAGATAAGCCACACCGATGGCGGCCACTATACCTGCCAAATCGGCCAACAGGCCGCAAGCCACGGCATGCCGCGTGCGGGTGATGCCCACACTGCCGAAGTAAACGGCCAATATATAAAAGGTGGTGTCGGTCGCGCCTTGGAAAATACAGCTCAACCGCCCCACGAAGGAGTCTGCACCGTAGGTCTCCATGGCATCCACCATCATGCCGCGCGCCCCGCTGCCGCTCAGCGGTTTCATCAGTGCGGTAGGCAGTGCACCGACAAAGTCTGCGTCGCCGCCGCAGGCTTTGACGACTGCGGCGATGCCGTCTGTCAACAAATCCATGGCCCCCGAAGCACGGAATACCCCGATGCCCACCAAGATGGCGACTAAATAGGGAATGATACGTACGGCTGTGGTAAAACCGTCTTTTGCTCCTTCGATAAAGGCATCGTACACGTTAACGCGTTTCCTGACACCGGCAGCAATGAAAGCGATGATGATGCAGAACAGCAGTACGTTGGCGATGGTCGTACTCCACAAGTTCATCTCTTCTTTGTCCAACCGGCTGAAGCCATACACGATGCCGGCTACGGCCAGACAGGCTCCTCCCAATGCCAGTACGACCACCCGGTTCAGCAGGTTGATGCGTTGATAAAGGCTGGTGACGATGATACCCGTCAGCGTGGAGGCAAAGGTTGCCAGCAGAATCGGGATGAACACATCCGTGGGCTGTGCCGCTTCCATTTGGGTCCGGTAAACCATGATGCTGACAGGGATGATGGTCAGTCCCGAAGTGTTCAGCACGAGGAACATGATCATCGGGTTGCTGGCTGTGTCTTTTTTCGGGTTCAGTTCCTGAAGGCCTTCCATGGCTTTCAGTCCCAACGGCGTGGCCGCATTGTCCAGTCCCAACATGTTGGCAGAGATGTTCATGAAAATGTTTCCGATGACGGGATGGTTCTTGGGAATGTCCGGGAAGAGCTTGCAGAAAAGCGGGCTGAGGCCGCGTGCCAGAATGTGGACCACTCCGCCTTTTTCCCCGATTTTCATGATGCCCATCCAAAGCGAGAGCACGCCGGTCAGGCCGAGGGAAATCTCGAAAGCCGTCTTGGCGGAACTGAACGTGGAGTCCATGATGGCCGGAAACACGCCGGCATCGCCTGCGAAAACCAACTTCCCTGCCGCGATGAGGAATGCGATGCCGAAGAATGCCACCCAGATGTAATTCAGAACCATAGAAATCTCCCGTTACATGATTGAAAGGCAAAGTTACATAAAAAATGGGACGCATGCCCGTTTTGTGGGGAAAAGATGTTATCTTTGTCCCTCAATGGAAGAAGATTTCGACATACGCCGTTCCTCAAACTCGTCTGCCGAGCGCGAGTTCGAGAATGCCTTGCGTCCGCTCCAGTTCGGGGATTTCAGCGGACAGTTGAAGGTGGTGGAAAACCTGAAAGTTTTCGTCGAGGCTGCCAAGTACAGGGGCGAGCCCCTCGACCATACTTTGTTGCACGGTCCTCCGGGATTGGGGAAGACCACGCTGAGCAACATCATAGCCAACGAACTGGGCGTGGGTTTCAAGGTCACGTCCGGCCCGGTATTGGACAAGCCGGGCGATTTGGCCGGTATCCTGACTTCGTTGGAGCCGAACGACGTGCTCTTCATCGACGAAATCCATCGGCTCAGTCCCGTAGTGGAGGAGTATCTTTATTCCGCCATGGAGGACTACCGGATAGACATCATGATAGACAAAGGCCCGTCGGCACGCAGCATACAACTCGACTTGAATCCCTTCACGTTGGTGGGTGCCACTACGCGCAGCGGTCTGCTTACCGCTCCCCTCCGTGCCCGTTTCGGTATCAACCTGCATCTGGAGTATTATGATGCCGAGGTACTTTCGCGTATCGTGGAACGTTCGGCACACATCCTTTCCGTACCCATCGAGCACGATGCCGCCATGGAGATTGCCGGGCGCAGCCGTGGAACGCCCCGTATCGCCAATGCGCTTTTACGCCGCGTGCGCGATTTTGCCCAGGTGCGCGGCACGGGACGGGTGGACATGGCCATCGCACGTTATGCGTTGGAGGCACTGAATATCGACCGTTACGGACTGGACGAGATAGACAACAAGATTCTGCTTACCATTATCGATAAGTTCAAGGGCGGACCGGTAGGCATCACGACCATCGCCACGGCCATCGGGGAAGATGCGGGAACGGTGGAAGAGGTGTATGAGCCTTTCCTGATTAAAGAAGGGTTCATCAAGCGCACGCCGCGCGGACGGGAGGTGACGGACATGGCTTACAAGCATTTGGGGCGCAGCCGTTTTACGGCGGAGCTGCAAGGCAGTTTGTTTGACGATTAAAACACAGGAAAGAAATGATTACTTACAATACGGACGGCGTGAAGATGCCCTCCATCAAGAAACGCGAAAACACGGCCTGGGTGAAAGCCGTGGCTGCGAGTTACGGCAAAAGGGTAGGCGAGATTGCCTACATCTTCGTGGACGACGAGAAGATTCTGGAGGTGAACCGCCAGTATCTCGGGCACGATTATTACACGGATATCATCACGTTCGATTACTGCGAAGGTGACGTGATTTCGGGCGACCTCTTCATCAGTCTCGACACGGTGCGGACCAACGCCGAGCAGGTGGGGGCAACCTACGAAGAGGAACTGCACCGTGTCATCATACACGGTATCCTGCACCTTTGCGGCATCAACGACAAGGGGCCGGGCGAACGTGAAATCATGGAGGCGGCCGAAGACAAGGCTTTGGCTTTGCGTTCCTCATTGGGTCAATGACAGGAGGACGGCAAATGTGGAAGACCTTGTTGTGTGTCGGAGTCGGTAGTTTCGTGGGTGGCATAGCCCGTTACGGGCTGACCCGGTGGGTCTCGGCGGGCAGTTTTACTCATCTCCCGTTGGGGACGATGGTCGTCAATGTGGCGGGTTGTCTGTTCATCGGCTTGTTGTACGGTTGGTTTGAGCGGGCGGATGTCTTGTCCCCCGAGTGGCGTTTGTTCCTCACGGTGGGCTTTTGCGGAGGGTTTACCACCTTTTCCACGTTCGTACACGAGAACTACATCCTTTTCCTTTCAGACAAGTTCTGGTCGTTTGCCGCATACGCGGTGTTGAGCTTTGTTTTGGGGCTGTTGGCCGTGTGGTTCGGCCATTTTCTGGTACGTGTCTTCTGATTTGCATCCCGAAAACACAAGATTGTCAATCTTAGACGTAAATCTTTTCCGGCGTTTCCCACGGAAAGGACTACTTTTACTCCGGTTAAACATGAAAGGGAAATGAAAAAGATTCTTTTTACGGTTGGGCTGTGGTGCCTGGCACTGTGCGTACAGGCAGCCGGGCATATCAGCCGGTTGAGGGCGGAACTGCAAGACAGCCGCTCCGATTATGTGTTCGTCGTGGCCCACAGGGGCGACTGGCGGCATGCGCCCGAGAACTCCGTGGCGGCCATCAAAGGGGCGGCAGACATGGGGGTGGACATGGTGGAGATTGACATCCAACGGACGAAGGACGGCGGTTTCGTGCTGATGCACGACGGGAGCATCGACCGCACGACGGAAGGCAAAGGCAACGTGGCAGACTACACGGTGGAGGAACTGAAGCGTTTCCGCCTGCGCCGGGCGGACGGAAGTCTTTCGGACGAGACCATACCCACGCTGGAGGAAGCCCTGACGGCTTGCAAGGGGGCGGTGCTGGTGAACATCGACAAGGGCGGAGACTACCTGTCCGAGATTGCGCCGATTATCCGCAAGACGGGTACGGAAGACCATGTGGTGCTGAAGGGGCGCGGCACGGTAGAGGAGGTGGAACGGCAGCTTTCCGGCTACAAGGACATTCTTTATATGCCCGTGGTGGATCTCGATGGCGAGGGGGCGATACCCTACGTCGCTTCGTTTCTTTCCGCATTCCGCCCGCAGGCCGTGGAGGTTATTTTCAAGAGAGACCGTTTTGCCAAGTTGTCCTACTTGCCGGTGATAGCCGCATCGGATTGCCGTGTCTGGATCAATACGTTGTGGGCGAGCCTGTGCGGCGGCCATGAAGACGAGAAAGCCCTGTCCGACCCCGATGCCCACTGGGGCTGGGTGCTCGATCGCGGGGCCACTGTCATACAGACCGACCGTCCGGAAGAGTTGATTGAATATTTGGAGAAAAAAGGGAGAAGGAACCTTTGAACCAGTCCGGTTCCCGCCGTGGAGCCTGAACGGTAAGATGGAAAAAGAGGTTGTCTGGAAGATTTTATCCGGACAGCCTCTTTAATATAATAGTTTTTTATTAACTTTGGCGCAAATAAAATGAGAATTTAACATGCAAGAGCGCCATTCCGACCGCGAACGTTATTTTGACGAGCAGGCCCGTACGACAGAGAAATACTATATTCCTTATATCCGTAAATGTTGCCCGGAACTTCCGCAAGAGGTGTTGGAAGTGGGTTGTGGCGAAGGGGGTAACCTGTTCTCGTTCGCGCAGTTGGGTTGTTCGGTGACGGGAGTGGACATTGCAGCCGGACGCATTGCCGAGGCTCGTAAGTTTTTTGCCGAGAGAGGGGCGGAAGGTACTTTTATCGCATCCGACATTTTCAAATTGACGGAACTGGAGCATAAATTCTCCCTGATATTGGTGCACGATGTGATAGAGCATATCGACGACAAGGTCGGTTTCCTGAAAGGGCTGAAACGCTATCTTGCGCCGGGCGGCGTGGTGTTTATAGCCTTTCCGGCATGGCAAATGCCTTTCGGCGGTCACCAGCAAATAGCGCATAGCAAGGTGGTGTCTCATTTTCCGTTCCTTCATCTTCTGCCTTCTCCGCTCTATAAGGGCGTGTTGGCCGCAGCCGGTGAAAACGAGCCGACCATTCGCGAACTGATGAACATCAAGCACACACGTTGCCCCATAGAGAAGTTTCAGGCGGCATTGTATGCCACCGGCTATCGGGTCGTAGACCGGCAACTCTATTTCATCAATCCGCATTACGAAACGAAATTCGGCCTGAAGCCCCGTAAGCTTCATGGCTCGCTCTCCGTCCTGCCATACGTGCGTAATTTCTTCAGTACAAGTTGTTTCTATCTCGTGCAGCCCGAAAGAGGGTGAATGCCGTTTGTCAAAATGTCATTCCGGCCTGTGCGTGGCTCGCGTATTTGGCGTAGGGTCGGGGAGTGACTTGAAATATCGCAATCTCGGGCTTCGGCGGGCATGCACGAAGATAGCTGAAAAGGCGTTGGACTGTCATAAAAGAACGGCATGCCCGGAATGGTCCGTATGGTTCGGGACGGCTTGTCGGCGTCGGTGGGTTTAGCCTTACTTTTTGACATTCTGTTTAGACAAGCCGGAGAGGCTCAAATAGAGGAAAAAATACGTTTTATGGTGTTTGGAAAACGGATTGGGAGAGGTTTTTTCCCGTTTTTCGTCATTTCATTTTTTCAATCTGCTGAGAATGATTTTTTTCTTTCAGCCGAATGATTTTTTATTCTCATGAGAAAAAACGGCATATATGCGATATTTTTCCGCATATATGCCGTTTGAAGTGAATATTTATGCAGCGATGCGTTCCTATCCTGTCCGTTTCCGCTTTGGGAAGATTCCGTAAGAAGCCGTTTGGGCTGACTTTTTGACATACCAAGAGTGGCAAATAGTGACAGAATGAAAATGGGATGTTTTTGGTGGATTCTCCTGAAAATAGAAAAAAGTCAAACGATAATAAGAATCGTTTGACTTTTTCCTTGTACCCAGACCCGGGATCGAACCGGGATGGGTTGCCCCACTGGTGTTTGAGACCAGCGCGTCTACCTATTCCGCCATCTGGGCGCATCTCTCTCGATTGCGAGTGCAAAGGTAGGCGTTTTTTTTATATTTGCAAAACTTTAGCCGGATTTTTTTCTTATTCCGGCATTATTTTATGAAAATCGTTTGATGGAAGCGGGCAGAGCGGCTTATGCCACTGACGATGTAGATGCCCGGATGGAGCGGAACCCGTAGGGTCTCGTCCTGAAGTAAGGTCTGGTAAATGCAGCCTCCTGAAGGGGTATAGATGCCGAGCCTGCAAGGGGTATCCGAAAGTTTGTCTGCCCGGAGTATGTTCCCCGGTTCGCAAGTGAGACGGAAAAGGGGCTGGGATGTATCGTCGGGAAAGGAGATGCCCGGAACGGCATCTGGGCTCCCGCTATCCGGTTGGCGCATAAAGAACCATTGGCGGTGGCAGGCAGTCGGAGCGGAACCGTATTCCCACAGACCGACTGTGGTGCCGGCCGTATGATGTTCTCCTTCCAAGTCGAAAGCCTTCGACCCGTCTTCTGTCATGATTTTATAAAAGAGCCGGTCGATGGGAGTGAGGATAAAGGTTTGTCCGGCTTGGGGAGAAGGTTCATATCCTAACGCATAGTCTGGTGAGTGTTCGGTCAGGATATCACCGTTGCCGTTGGTAAAGGTATATCCGTTTCCGTCCGGTTGCAGTTTCCAAGTTTGCTCCGGAGCGTATGACAGAGGTTGCAGAGTCACCTTGCCGCCGGATGCTTGCAGGGCTTGGTCGGCTGCGTTACGGGGGCATATCCAGTAAGGAAGTCCGGGGCGTATGGCATTGTCGGCATCCGCGCTTTCTTCCACGGGGATGACGAACGTGACGATGCTGTAAGCTGGGAGCTTGTAGGTCAGTATGCGGTCTTCGAGTGTGTAATCGGCCGTTGGGGACAAATCCTCGGTCTCCGAGCTGCGGAGTGCCGTCAGTTCGCTGCTTATGGATTCGTAAAAACTTAAATCGGCACGATGCACGACGGGTAAGGCGTTCGGATTGATGGCCACTATGATGAGGCTGTCACCTTCCGGGTTGCGGGCTGCCAGTGTCTGTCCGTTCAACGACGTGAGGAATGTGTAGCCCGGACGGATGAATTTACTGAAGTGTTGGCGGATGGAATAGTTCTTCACCTTGTGGTAAGTCTGTTTCGTGAAGTCGCCTTGCACCAGACACCATTGGTCGTTGCCCTCCTCCACGTATTGCCAGTCCACCCACGCCACAGGCATAATGTAACGTATGTCGTCCATCAGTTTCTGTGCCAGGTTCAGGTTTCCGGCAATACCGCTTCCGCCGCTGCCTACTTCGCTCATCCATAGACGGATGCCCTGTTCTTTGCAGAGGGCGCTGATTTGGCTGCGTGCCTGCGTGGTGGCCGAGTAGGTGTGTGTGTTCCATTGTCCGACGAGGGGCAGCACTCCGGCGGCCTGATAACCTTCAAAGTCCCTGACCGACTGTGCGGCATCGGTTTCTTCCGAGGCCGAGATGACGGTGTTCAGGCCGGAGGCTTCCAGGATGGGGTGCAACACTTTGAGGAAAGCCACTTGCGAGGCAATGTCGAAATGGCATCCCTCTTGTCCTCCGTTGGCTCCCCAATAACTCGTCATCGGTTCGTTGAAAGGCGAAAGCGTACGGAACTCTATACCGTATTCCTCTTTATAATGTCGGCACACGTCTACCAGATAATGGGCGAACGCTTCATAGTATTCCGGTTTCAAGTTGTCGGCAGACGCATCGGTATGGCCTGCACAACATCCGCTGTAAGTCATGTAGTAGGGGCAGGAATTGCTGAAGGCCTCGAATATGGCATCCGGACGCTTCTCTTTGATTTTCAGCATGATTTTCCGTTGTGCGGCATCACGGCTCCAAATGTATTCACCGTCCGGACTGTCTTTGAAACCTTCCATTTCCGCACGCAGGCCTTTTCCGCTTCCCATGTGGTGCGGCGTGCAGTTCCGGTTTTGCGGGTCGTCTCCCCCGCCGATGTTGTAGCGGAAAATACGGTAGTCCAGTCCGTCCGGGCTGACCAGCCAATCCACAAGTTCGTCTATCTTCTCGTCGCTCCACTTCCCGCACATGTTGGCCCACCAGCAGAGCGAGATGCCCCATCCCTCGAACTGTTGACGGGTGGCGGCCGGGTTGATGACGTAGACCGAGGTGTCGGCAGGCGGAGCCTGATGCACGTCGGTCGTAAGATACCACAGATGCCGGGTGTCCGTCCCGTCTTTGTCCGAATACACGGCTGACGACGCTGTCGTCCCGTCCGTTCCTAAATAGTTGTTGTTGTATTTGCAGCGCAGCTTGACGAAGAACTCTCCGGAGTTCTCTATGGCATACAAGGCTTTTGCCGATGAGGGGTCGGTTGTGAAGGACGTGTTCCATTGTCCGGTCAGTGACAGATAACCTTGCCCGTCGGCCGATTGCAAGGCATAATATCCGTTACCGTCAGGGATGAATGTAAGTTTTTGGGGCGACGGGGCATCGGCGGCTTCCAATACCGCTCCTCCTTGGGCGTCTTTGGCCACATGGTTTCCACTGGAGTGCATGAGGAAAAGTGCTGTGGGACCGTCGATGGCTTGCGCCAAAAGCAGGGCCGGCAACCACAAGAATATCCAGCCGGTCAGATAAGTGTAAAGTCTGTTCTTCATCTGTTTTGAATTTGAAATCAGGTTGATGGGGTAAAAGTACGATGAATCTGCAAGAATAACAAGTAAAGAGGGGATAAAAGTTTATAGCTGAAAGTATTTATGGCTTCTTACCGGAAGATTATGAGGAAAAAGTTGGCTTTGAAGGCGTTTTTTATTAGTTTTGCGAAGACTACTTATTTATTATTTATCAAAAGAAGAAGCGTATGAATACATTGAAGAATTTTGCTTTCGGTATGTGCTTGTGCGGCACATTCGGGTTGGGGCTGACCCTGTGGGGTTCTTGTACATCTTCGGGTGGAAAGACGGAGACGGTCATGTCCGATAGCGTGGATGCAGAGCAAGGGAATGCGGTGGTCGAAGCCATAATGTCCCGGCGCAGTATTCGTAAGTACAAAGACCAACCGGTGGAACGCGAGAAACTGGAGACCATTGTGAATTGCGGTATCAATGCGCCCAGCGGGATGAACCGTCAGCCTTGGCAGGTGCGTGTGGTGGACAATGCCGATTATATCAATGGAATCACGGAGGTTTTCAAAAAAGCCAATCCGAAGGCGGCCGAAGAGCCCGGTTTCAAGAATATGTTTCGGAATGCTCCGGCCGTAATATTCATCGCATCCCCGAAGGACGGAAGCGGCCAGTTGGACTGCGGGCTTTTAGGTGAAAACATGGTGTTGGCGGCACAGTCTTTGGGGCTCGGCACTTGTTGTCTTGGCGGTCCGATCGCTTTCATGACAGGTAATCAGGAGGCTGCCTCTTATCTGGAACGTTTGCAACTCCCGGAAGATTATGTTCTGCTGTATGCCATTGCCGTGGGTTATCCTGACGAGTCTCCCGCTGCCAAACCGAGAGACGCGGAGAAGGTTAAGTTTGTGGAATAAACTGTGTATTTAAGTGATTTTAAAATTCCTTTTTCGAGTTTGTTCGTGAAAAGGGTTAACTTAGCGACAGTTTATACCAGCCTTTGAATTATGGAAGCAAAAGACGTGAATTATTGTGTGATATTGGCCGGCGGCATCGGCAGTCGTTTGTGGCCTGTAAGTCGTAAAGAGTTGCCTAAACAGTTTCTCGACTGGTTCGGAACGGGGCGTACTTTATTGCAACAGACCTATGACCGTTTTCGCAAGATTATCGATGCCAAGCATATTTTTATCGTGACCAACGAGCATTATGCGGATTTGGTGAGAGAACAGTTGCCGGATGTGGCACAAGACAGAATATTGAAAGAACCTATCCGGCGGAACACGCTGCCCAGCGTAGCGTGGGCTACGACATGTATCAGCCACCTTTGTCCGCACGGTAATGTGATAGTCTCTCCCGCCGACCAGTTGATTCTGGAGGAGAATAACTTCGATAACGACGTGCTGAAAGGATTGGACTTCGTGGGGCATTCGGATTGTCTGCTGACCATGGGGGTAAAGCCGACCCGTCCCGATACCGGGTACGGGTATATCCAAGCCCATGAGAATATGGAGGAGGGGGCGTTTGCTCGTGTGAAGTCCTTTACGGAGAAGCCTGCGTTGGATTTTGCCCGTGTATTCATGGAAAGCGGGGAGTTTTACTGGAATACGGGCTTATACCTGTATAACGTGCGTACCATGATGAAGGCGATTCATGACTTGGTGCCGGACTATAGGGACAGCCTGACGGAGGCTATCGATGCCATCGACGAAGATGACTTCTGCCGGGTGCCGGCTCATTTCGATACCTTGCCGAACTTGTCGTTGGATTATAGTATCCTGGAAAAGAGCGAGAATGTCTATGTGCAGGTGTGCGACTTCGGATGGGCGGATTTGGGTTCATGGTGCTCTCTCCACAATGATACGCAGCACGACCGGCAGGATAATGTATTGCTCAATACCGAAGCCTTGCTGTATAATAGTGAGGGGAATGTCATTTGTTTGCCTAAGGGAAGGATAGCGGTAATCGACGGGTTGAAAGGCTTTGTCGTGGCAGAAAAAGGCGATGTGCTGATGATCTGTCCCAAGGATGACAGTGCGGCATTAAGGCGGATGATGACAGATGCCCAGATGAAGTTAGGAGAAGAGTTTATTTAGTCTTCTTATTATATAAGGTATAATAAAAGCGCGGTTTCTTCGGAAAGCCGCGCCTTTATTTTGTCGTGTGTTTTGTGTTATCGAATGTCTGCCGTGCAGTTATCCGAGATAGCTTTGGCAATAGCCTTGAATTCCTCATCCGTGAACGTCAGTTTAGGGTTGCTGAAAAGCATGTCCTTCTCGTTCTGCATGGGAATCAAGTGGATGTGCGCATGGGGTACTTCCAGTCCTAAAACGGCCAGTCCTACTTTGATGCAAGGAAAAGCCTTTTTGATAGCTGCTGCTACGTGCTTGGCAAAAACTTGTATCGCACCGATTTCTTCGTCTGACAGGTCGAAGATGTAATCCACTTCGCGTTTGGGAATGACCAAGGTATGACCTTTCACCAACGGATTGATGTCGAGGAAAGCATAGAAACGGTCGTTCTCCGCACATTTATAGCTCGGAATCTCTCCGGCTACGATTTTACTGAAGATGGTAGCCATGGCGATTATTCAAATGAGATGTTCGTGATTTCCAGTTGTACGGTGCCGTGCGGGATTTTGATTTCTGCCACATCGCCGACCTTTTTACCCAACAATCCCTGTGCAATAGGAGTCTGAACCGAGATTTTACCTTCTTTCAGGTTAGCTTCCGTTTCAGAAACGATGGTGTACGCCATCTTCATGTTGTTTTTTACATTTCTCATCTCCACTTTGGACAGAATCTGTACCGTGTCGGCTTTCAGTTTCGAAGTGTCGATGATTTTGGCATCGCCGATGACAGCCTTCAACTGGTTGATTTTCATTTCCAGCATCGCCTGGTGCTCTTTGGCTGCATCATATTCCGAGTTTTCGCTCAGATCACCTTTGTCACGCGCCTCTGCGATGGCTGCCGAGGCTGCCGGACGTTCTATGGTTTCCATTTCTTTGAGTTGGGCCACCAGTTTGTCGTAGCCCTCTTGTGACATATAAGCCATAATTATTCCTCCTAATTATATTTATGCGTTTTTACTTGAAAAGATAAAAACAAAAGAATTCCGGCTTTAATCAGCCGGAACCCTTTTGCCTTTTCCTTTAATGATTCGATGCAAAGTTAAGCTTTAAATTCTGAATCACAAAGATTTTTGCATTTTTTCTGTTTTATGTCTTTTATTCAACTATTTGCCGCATAGTTCACGTATGGCCTTTTCCAGATCGTCTATTTGCTCGTCCCGCGCCACAAGGTCGCCGTGGCGGTTGATGAGGAAGTAGGTAGGAAGGCGGCGTACGAGATAAGAACCCAAATAGCCGGAGGCTTCTCCGCGGCTCTCATAGACGCAAGTCCAGGGCAGATGTTCGCATGCCGTTTTCCAATAATGTTCATCAGGGTCGATGGATACCTGGTAAATGTCGAAGCCCAAAGAGGAATACTTGTCATACAATCCCCTCATCTGCATGATACGTTCTTGTGAAGAAGGAAGGGAGTAGGCTGTGAAGTCCAGCAGTACGACCTTGTTTCTGATGTCGGAAAGCTTGCGGTTTTTGCCGTGTATGTCCGGCAATTCTATGTCGATGATACCGGCTGCGGATATCTTGCCCGGGTCGATGTCTTCCAATGATACGGGAGTGGGGCGTTTGGTGTTCTTCATACCTTGTATGGCAATGTTATGCAAGTTTTCCGTGCGGCTGGTGCCCGGATAGTTCGCATCCCATGCCGTGGCCACGGCTCCCACGAACTTGATATCGTCCGGATTGCTTATCGGATTGAAGATGAGGCTTCCGTTTACGGTCTGGAACAGGGCGAAATAGGCTGGAGCAGAGGCCGGATTTTCCATGATATAGTGCATCTTCATCTCATTCTTATAAAGGTTTATTTTTTCATGTACGAGGCGTTCCTGTTCCCCCAACGTCAGGGCTTTGTCGTTCGCGATGTCCTTAATGGTTTGTTGTAAGGCGATAAGTTTGTTGTTGATTTCTTTAAGGGTCTGGCAATTCCCGGAACCTTCCACTTCATAGTCGGTGCCCATGTCGGGAAGTTCGGCTTCCACGTGTATGGTCTCCGTAGAGTCTACGGACAAGTTGACGATCTGCCGGTCGATACGCAGGCGGTAAAATTCCGGATTGAACGGACGCATGCCCTGAAAGCAGAATTGGCCGTCTTCGTCCAGACGGGTAGAGTCGAGTGCTTCTATCCCGTTCAAGGTGACGGCTTCGAAGTAGAGCGTCTTGCCGTCGGCCTCGGCAATCCGTCCGTTGATTTCAAACTGCTCTCCCTTGTCCTTACAAGCCGTGGCCAGCATCGTGAGGGCGGCCATGGCACATATCATTTTTTTCATCTCGGCATCATGTGTTTACAAACTGTTTACAAAGATAAGGGCTTTCAGCTTTCACCGGAGGAATAAACCATAGTTTTTTCATAAAAAAGACGGATTGTGCGATTTTTTATAGGGTTAAAATCTGATTTATCAATATTTATGCGTACATTTGCCCGATTTATTGATGAAACATTTTAAGAAACCAAATGAACGTAATTAAGAAAACAGTCGAATTGCCTGATGGAAGAACCATCAGCATCGAGACCGGGAAATTGGCCAAACAAGCCGATGGAGCCGTTATGCTCACGATGGGCAACACGATGCTCTTGGCCACTGTCTGTGCCGCCAAAGATGCCGTTCCCGGAACAGATTTTATGCCTTTGCAGGTGGAGTATAGAGAGAAATTCGCCGCTGCCGGCCGTTTCCCCGGAGGTTTTACCAAGCGTGAGGGTAAAGCGTCTGACTATGAGATTCTGACCTGCCGTCTGGTGGACCGCGCGTTGCGCCCCTTGTTCCCCAGCAACTATCACGCAGAAGTTTATGTGAATGTGATTTTGTATTCTGCCGATGGCGTGGACATGCCGGATGCATTGGCCGGTTTTGCCGCATCCGCTGCATTGGCAGTTTCCGATATACCGTTTGAAGGCCCGATTTCCGAGGTGCGCGTAGCCCGTGTGAATGGCGAATATGTGGTCAATCCCACTTTCGCCCAGTTGGAGCAGGCCGACATGGACATCATGGTGGGCGCTACGGAAGAGAACATCATGATGGTGGAAGGCGAGATGAAGGAAGTGACCGAACAGGATTTGCTCAACGCTCTGAAGGTGGCTCATGAGGCCATCAAACCGATGTGCCGTCTCCAGAAAGAGTTGGAGAAAGAAGCCGGTAAGGAAGTGAAGCGGGAGTATTGCCATGAGGTGAACGATGAAGACTTGCGCGAAGAAGTGAAGAAAGCTTGTTACGATGCGGCTTACCGTATCGCTCAGGAAGGCAACCGCGACAAGCATGCGCGTGAGGATGCTTTCATGGAGATCCGCGAAAACTTCAAACTGTCGTATGCTGAAGCACACGCCGATTTGTCGGAAGACGAACTGGCAGAAAAGAATGCGTTGATCGACCGTTACTACCACGATGTGGAGCGCGATGCCATGCGTCGTTGCGTGTTGGACGAAGGCAAGCGTCTCGACGGGCGTGCCACTACGGACATCCGTCCCATCTGGTGCGAAGTAAGCCCGCTGCCCGGTCCTCATGGATCGGCCATCTTTACGCGTGGCGAGACTCAGTCGCTCTCTACCTGTACGCTCGGTACGAAGTTGGACGAGAAGATTATCGACGAAGTGCTCGACCAAAGCAAGATGCGTTTCTTGTTGCATTATAACTTCCCGCCGTTCTCCACGGGAGAGGCTAAGGCACAACGCGGCGTGGGCCGTCGTGAAATAGGTCACGGCCATTTGGCATGGCGCGGTCTGAAAGGCCAGATTCCCACAGACTTCCCCTATACGGTGCGCGTCGTTTCCGATATTCTGGAATCCAACGGTTCTTCTTCCATGGCTACGGTTTGTGCCGGAACGTTGGCACTGATGGATGCCGGTGTGCCGATGAAGAAGCCTGTCAGCGGTATTGCCATGGGGCTGATTAAAAACCCGGGTGAAGAGAAATACGCCGTGTTGTCCGACATCTTAGGTGACGAAGACCATTTGGGCGATATGGATTTCAAGACGACCGGTACAATCGATGGTCTGACTGCCACTCAGATGGATATCAAGTGCGACGGTTTGAGTTATGAGATTCTGGAGAAGGCGTTGATGCAGGCGAAAGCCGGACGTGAACACATCTTGGGCAAGCTGACCGAATGTATGCCGGCTCCTCGTGCCGAGTTGAAGCCGCACGTTCCTCGTATCGTTCAGATTACGATACCGAAAGAGTTCATCGGTGCTGTCATCGGCCCGGGCGGAAAGATTATCCAGGGTATTCAAGAGGAAACCGGTGCTGTCATTACCATCGAGGAGACAGACGGCGTAGGTGTCGTACAAGTGAGCGGCGCAAATAAGGACGTGATAGACGCAGCTTTGGGTAAAATCAAGTCTATCGTGGCTGTGCCCGAAGTCGGTGAGGTGTATGACGGTGTGATTCGCAGCGTGATGCCTTACGGTGCATTCGTGGAATTCATGCCGGGTCGCGACGGTTTGCTTCATATTTCCGAAATCGACTGGAAGCGTTTGGAAACGGTGGAAGAAGCCGGTCTGAAAGAAGGTGACCACATTCAGGTGAAACTGGTGGATATCGACCAGAAGACAGGCAAATTCAAGTTGTCTCGTCGCGTGTTGCTCGAAAAGCCGGAAGGTTACGTAGAGCGTCCTGCCCGTCGCGAGCGTCCCGAAAGAGGTGAGCGTCGCGAACGTCGTCCGCGCAATGACGAACAGAGGGGAGAATAAATTGTTTCATCAACGAAAATGATAACGAAAGGCTGTCTGCTATCCTGCGGACAGCTTTTTTTTGTTTGTAGCCACTTATACATTTCTTTTCAAATTTATGGGAAAATATTTGGTTATTTATAAGAAATGCGTCATATTTGCAAGGTGACATCAAAAAGACATGCCATGAAGGTGAATAGTGTACAAAGTCTTTTAGGAATATGGGTGGCTGTGTTAGGGCTGAGTTCATGTGCCGCAAGTCGGCGAGGAGCGTATGATGTACGTCCGGAGAACCGTGCTGCGTTGTCCCAGGAACGCAAGGCTTCTCCCCATTACAGGATGGACAACGAACATACGTTTCCTGTCTACAAAGACCCTTATACAGTGAAATCACCGGAAGGGTTGATGCTTTTCGATCGGTGGTATTATGAACTTTACCGTGCGAAGGAAGCGACTTATGTCACGGCTACGTACCGTTGCCCTGAGAGTTGGTGGTTTTTCCATGTCAATTCAAGGTGTGCCATTATAGACAACAAGACAGGTGACCGTTACATGTTGCGCGAAGTGGAGTATTATCCTACGGACACATGTTTTTGGATAAAGGACTGTCAGGACAGGTTCGTCCGTTTCGTTATGGTTTTCCCGCCGCTTCCTAAGAAAGTGAAGACTGTGGACTTTTTCATACCCTCCAGTGCGTTGCGCTTTAATTTCGATGGATCGGAAAAGCGTGAGTCCGGCTTGCGGGTGGAAGATTTACGACCTAAACACCGGATACCTCAAGGCGAGGTTATCCGCTGATCCCGGTTCGGCGTGGGATGTGGGGGTGGTTTCCGGTTTCGGGGGCTGCCCCCTAATTTTTGCCGTTATTGGGATTTCCAGTTTACAAACTGTCAAACCGAATGTCTGAAGCGGAAAGCAAATAGCGTGGCGGAAGTCGTTTTTGTTTTATTCTTTTTAACCCTTTGTGGAGCAGTCGGTCGTTTTTTTACTTTCCTTAAGCCAAATGGCGTTTCAATCTCAGCCGAATGATTTTTCGTTTGGAGCAGAAAACATTTTTTTTGTCCGCACGTCGTCCGGACACTCTCCTCTCGTGGGTTGAAAATGTTCCTGAAAACGGTGTGGCGATGCGCTTCCGAGGCTCGTTTTTACTCTATTTGGGTCGTTTCATTGGCCTAAAAAGGATTGGCAGATTGTCCTGTGAATCTTGTTTTATGCTTACATTCCCTCTTTTGTATCTGCGGATGCCGTGCCCTTTCGTTGTGTTTTGTGAAAGGCAGAAGTCTTGGACGGTTGACAGATTGTTCATTCTCCAATTAGCGAGAATCGCATATTTCCTTGTGCTTCCGGTTTGAGGAATAAATAAGGGATTCTTGTAGGGGATGATTTGACGTTTTGTCATACTGTTGTGGTGGATAAAAACAAAAAAGGAGACTATAAAGTCTCCTCTTTTTGCGCTTCAGGATGGGCTTGAACCAACGACCCCCTGATTAACAGTCAGGTGCTCTAACCAACTGAGCTACTGAAGCAGGTGCAATTGTGGGGATTGGGCGCTTCAGGATGGGCTTGAACCAACGACCCCCTGATTAACAGTCAGGTGCTCTAACCAACTGAGCTACTGAAGCAGTTTGGGGCGTTCCCCTCAATTGCGATGCAAAAGTAGCGGATATTTTTGAAATATGCAATTTATTGGTGAAAAAAATGACTTTAAAATGAAAAAATCATAAGCCGAAGGAATACTTGTCTCCATATTTTGCCACCGTATGGTTGAAATGATTAAATTTGCGGTATGAAAAAGATATTCTTAGCTGCGGGGCTGTGCTGCATGTCGGCCATTCCCGTGTCCGCCCAGAAGGACAGTAACCATAACTTCGAGATTTCAAAAAATCTGGAAATCTTTAATGACATTTATAAGCAACTGGATATGTTCTACGTCGATTCCTTGTCGGCCGATACGGTGATAGAGTGGGGAATAGATGCCATGTTGCGGCAGGTGGATCCTTTTACCGTGTATTATCCGGAAGAAGGAATGGATGAGCTGAAAGAGATGACTACCGGGAAATATGCCGGAATCGGGGCGGTGATCCGGTTCTATAAGAAAGAAGACCGGGTGATGGTTATTGAACCCCAGGAAGACAGCCCGGCCATAGAAGCCGGAGTGAAAGGAGGCGACTTGATTCTGTCCATCGACGGAAAGGACATGAAAGGAAAGAGCACGCAGGAAGTAAGCGAAAACTTGCGGGGCGATGCGGGTACGACTTTTGAACTGACCGTGAAGCGTGCCGGAGTGGAACATCCTTTGTCGTTCAAGATTACACGCCGGAATATCGCGATGCCTCCCGTGCCTTATTACGGAATGGTGGCAGACGGTATCGGTTATATTTATTTCGAACGTTTTGTCGACGGTTGTTCGCGCGATGTCCGCCGGGCCGTGGTCGATTTGAAGGAGCAGGGTGCCAAGGCGTTGGTGATAGACATGCGTGGCAATCCGGGCGGCCCGTTGAGCGAGGCCGTAGAGGTGACGAACCTTTTTGTGCCCCGCGGGCAGAAGGTCGTGTACACGAAAGGCAAGCTGGCTTCGGTCAATTCGGAACATTACACGAAGAAAGAACCCTTGGACGTGGATATTCCGGTGGCTGTGTTGGTGGACGGTTCTACGGCATCCTCGGCCGAAATCGTTTCCGGAGCGTGGCAGGATTGGGACCGTGCGGTGATAGTCGGTGAGCGTACTTACGGTAAGGGGTTGGTACAGATGATTCGTGAAGTGCCTTATCACGGAAGTCTGAAGGTGACGACGAGCCGCTATTATATTCCCAGCGGACGCTGTATCCAGGCGTATGACTACCGTCATTTGAATCCGGACGGCTCTGCGAAGACTTTGCCGGACAGCCTGACGAAAGCGTTCAAGACGGCCGGTGGCCGTGAGGTTCGCGACGGTGGCGGCATTAAGCCGGACGTGGTGATTACGCCGGACAGTCTTCCGTCCATCGTTTATGACATAGCCACTTCCGACGTGTTGCTGGACTACGTCAACCATTATGTGCAGACGCACGCCACCATTGCACCGGCCGGGGATTTTTCCTTGACGGATGCGGACTATGCTGATTTTGTGAAGATGGTGGAGGAGAGTGATTTTACTTATAAGCGTCGTACGGAGGAAATGATGAAATTGCTGGAGCGGACAGCTCGCTTCGAGGGATGCTATGAGGGAGCCAAGCCGGAGTTTGAGGCATTGGCTGCAAAGATGAAGGGCGGCGTGGCTGCCGATTTGGAGCTTCCGAAAAACAAGGAGGAAATCAAGTCGGTATTGGAAAGTGATATCGTAGCCCGTTATTATTTCAGGCGCGGGGTGGTCCAACAGCAATTGAAAGCGGATAAGGATTTGAAAACCGCTTTAGAGATTTTGACGGATACGGAACGCTATGAAAGTTTGCTTAAACCGGTGAAAAAATGAAAAAGAAAAGGGCGAATCCCAACAAGGGCATCATGTTCGGTATCATGGCTATGGCCATAGTCGTGTTGGCGGTTGTCGTGTTCTTCTGGATGTGGTGTTTCCCTGACGGGACGCATGGAACGGAAGAGGCGCAGACGGAGTATCGGATATCGTTGGATGAAGGTTTCCGGGGCGATAGTGTGCAGCTTCAAATCAATGACAGCGTGGTGTTTAGCCGAAGGGTGGCCGCAGATTCATTGGAAGTCGTTGTGGCGGTACCCGATGAAGAGAATTTATTGATGGTGGTACGCCCGGAGGCAGATGCAGTCAGTTCGTTCGAATTGCCTTCGGAAGGCGGGCGTGTCGTGTTGCGAAACCATGACGAAACGGTGTCTATGGAAGCCTTTTGAACCGGATTTTCTCAAATGATATAAAATAACTGTTTGAAAGCTTGGCGGATTGATGCTTTTTGCCTACTTTTGCAGTTGTATGATGAAGTGAGGGGCTTGACAAGGCTCCTCACTTTGCATTTAATAGTGTAATCGCATGATAGAAAAGAGCATTGTAAAAGGGTTAGTGGAAGAATGGCTGGAGGGCCGGGATTACTTTCTGGTGGACGTGAGCGTGAGCGCGGACGACCGTATCGTGGTGGAGATAGACCACGCCGAAGGGGTATGGATAGAAGACTGCGTGGAGCTGAGCCGTTTCATCGAGAGCCGCCTGAGCCGTGAGGAAGAGGACTATGAACTTGAAGTGGGCAGTGCCGGTATCGGACAGCCGTTCAAGGTCCTGCAGCAATACGTGAACCATGTGGGGAGCGAGGTGGACGTGCTCACAGCCGACGGGCGCAAGCTCCACGGGGTGTTGACGGCCGCCGGCCCGGAGGATTTCGAGGTGACGATGAAGGTCAAGAAGAAGCTGGAGGGGGAGAAGCGTCCCCGCCTGGTGGACGAAGCGGTTACACTACGGTATACGGAAGTAAAGTACACGAAGTATTCAATAAGTTTTAAATAGAATCATGGCAAAGAAAGCAGAAACCATCAGTTTGATTGATACATTTGCAGAGTTTAAAGAGACGAAGAACATCGACCGCGCCACGTTGGTGAGCGTGTTGGAGGAGAGTTTCCGTAGCGTCATCGCCAAGCTCTTCGGCTCGGACGACAACTACGACGTGATCGTGAATCCGGACAAGGGCGATTTTGAAATTTACCGCAATCGTACGGTCGTGGCCGACGGGGAGGTGAAGGATGATAACCGGGAGATTTCCCTTACGGAAGCACGCCGGATTGACGAGGATTATGAAGTGGGCGAAGAGGTGAGCGAGAATGTGGACTTTGCCAAGTTCGGCCGCCGCGCCATCCTGACCCTGCGCCAGACGCTGGCCAGCAAGATTCTGGAGCTGGAGCACGACAGCTTATATAATAAGTATAAGGACCGTGTGGGCGAGATCGTGAGCGCGGAGGTATATCAGATATGGAAAAAAGAGATGCTTTGCGTGGACGACGAGGGCAACGAACTGATATTGCCCAAGACGGAACAGATACCTTCCGACTTTTACCGCAAGGGCGAGGCCGTGCGTGCCGTGGTGGCCCGCGTGGACAATACGAACAACAATCCCAAGATTATCCTGAGCCGTACCTCTCCCGTCTTCCTGCAACGTTTGCTGGAAGCCGAGGTGCCGGAAATACATGACGGCCTGATCACGGTACGCAAGATTGCACGCATGCCGGGAGAACGTGCCAAGATAGCCGTGGAGAGCTATGACGACCGCATCGACCCGGTGGGAGCCTGCGTGGGCGTGAAGGGAAGCCGTGTGCACGGCATCGTGCGTGAGTTGCGCGGTGAGAACATCGACGTGATCAACTACACGCAGAACATCTCGCTGTTCATTACCCGTGCGTTGAGCCCGGCCGCGGTGAACAGCGTGCGTATCCACGAAGAGGAGCACAAGGCGGAAGTCTACCTGAATCCCGACCAGGTTTCGCTGGCCATCGGAAAGAGCGGATTGAACATCAAACTGGCCAGTATGCTGACGGAATATACCATAGACGTGTTCCGTGAAATAGAGGGAGCCGAAGGAGAAGGTGACGACATCTATCTGGACGAGTTCGTGGGCGACATCGACCAGTGGATTATAGACGCGCTGAAAAGTATCGGTATGGAAACGGCAAAAGACGTATTGAATGCGCCGCGTGAAATGTTGGTATCCCGTGCCGATCTGGAGGAAGAGACCGTGGACGAGGTATTGAGAATCTTAGGAGAAGAATTTGAGGAAGAATAAGTAACGTATGAGTATAAGACTAAATAAAGTAACCAAAGAATGTAATGTAGGGCTGCAGACAGCCGTCGAGTTCCTGCAGAAAAAGGGTTTCAGCGACGTGGAAGCCAATCCCAACACCAAAATCTCTGACGAACAGTATCAGATGTTGGTGGCCGAGTTCAAGAAGGACAAGGGATTGAGGGACGATGCTGCTGTCATCAGCCGTAAGCGGCAACACAAAGAAAAGAAAGCGACCATCGCGCTTCCCGAAGAGAAGCCGGTGGAGATCAAGACCGCGACCGAGGCCAAACTCGGAAAGGGGCCGAAAGTCGTAGGACGCATCGACTTGGATAATCTGAGGGCGCGGGGTCCGGTTGCGGCTCCGGAGAAAAAGGAGACTCCGGCTCCCGCCCGTCCGGCTGAGGTGAAGGCGGAGGCTCCCGTAGCGGAACCGGCTCCGAAACAGGAGGAGAAGCCTCAGGCAGAGACGGAGACCCCCGTGAGCCAGAAGGAGGTACGCCTGCAGGAGAAGAGCAAAGCCATCGGTACGGAAACGGACGGTGTGTTCCGTCTGAACCATACGGCGCAGGCTGCTCCCCAGCTCAAGGTGAAGGGACATATAGATTTGGCGGCTTTGAACCAGTCTACCCGTCCTAAGAAAAAGACGAAGGAAGAGAAACGCAAGGAGCGCGAAGAAAAGAACCGCCAGGCAGGCGGAGACCGTTCGCGCCAGGGCGGAACGGGGCAGAATGCGTCCGAAGGCAAGAAGAAACGTGTCCGTATCGGCAAGGAACGTGTGGATGTGAATGCCGTAGCGGGCCAGCAGAATGGGAAGAAACGGGATAATGCTCCCGGGGCCAACCAGC
The DNA here is from genome assembly GCF_000233955.1 of Paraprevotella clara YIT 11840. GTDB lineage: Bacteria > Bacteroidota > Bacteroidia > Bacteroidales > Bacteroidaceae > Paraprevotella > Paraprevotella clara. The sequence continues at coordinate 105,967 of NZ_JH376579.1, read as the reverse complement.
AGGGTGGCGGTAAACATAATAAGAACAAGAACCGCCAGCAGCCAGTCATCAAGGCAGAGGTTTCTGACGAGGACGTAGCTAAGCAGGTAAAAGAGACGTTGGCCCGTCTGACGAACAAGAGCAAAGCCGGAAAGGGCGCCAAATATCGTAAGGAAAAACGGGAGAATGCCCGTGCCTCCATGGAAGAGCAGCTCGAAGAACAGGCAGCAGAAAGCAAGGTGTTGAAACTTACCGAATTCGTTACCGCGAACGAATTGGCCGTGATGATGGATGTGCCGGTCACTCAGGTTATCAGTACGTGTATGAGTATCGGCATCATGGTCTCTATCAACCAACGCCTGGATGCCGAGACCATCAATCTGGTGGCCGAAGAGTTCGGTTTCAAGACGGAGTATGTCAGTGCGGAAGTTTCCGAAGCGGTGAATGAGGAGGAAGACGATGAGGAAGATTTGGTACCGCGCGCGCCGATTGTGACCGTCATGGGGCATGTCGACCATGGTAAGACCTCTTTGCTCGATTATATACGCAAGACGAACGTGATTGCCGGAGAAGCCGGAGGTATCACGCAACATATCGGTGCCTATAACGTGACGCTGGAAAGCGGGCGCCATATCACCTTCTTGGATACTCCGGGGCACGAGGCGTTTACGGCCATGCGTGCCCGTGGCGCACAAGTGACGGATATTGCCATTATCATTATTGCGGCGGACGACGACATCATGCCGCAGACGAAGGAGGCTATCAATCATGCCATGGCGGCGGGCGTGCCTATCGTGTTTGCCATCAACAAGGTGGATAAGCCGGCAGCCAATCCCGATAAGATCAAAGAAGGATTGGCGGCCATGAATTTCCTGGTGGAAGACTGGGGCGGCAAATACCAAAGCCAGGACATATCTGCCAAGAAAGGCATCGGTGTGGAAGAGTTGCTGGAGAAGGTATTGCTTGAGGCCGAGATGCTCGACTTGAAAGCCAATCCGAACCGTAAGGCAACCGGTTCCATCATCGAGTCTTCTTTGGATAAGGGACGCGGTTACGTGGCTACGGTATTGGTGTCGAACGGAACGTTGCATGTAGGCGACATCGTGTTGGCCGGTACGAACTACGGTCGTGTGAAGGCCATGTTCAATGAGCGTAACCAGCGTGTGAAAGAAATCGGCCCGGCTCAGGCAGCTACGATTCTGGGCCTGAACGGTGCACCGACAGCCGGTGATACGTTCCATGTGATGGATACGGAACAAGAGGCCCGCGAAATCACGAACAAGCGCGAGCAGTTGCAGCGTGAGCAAGGTCTGCGTACGCAGAAGATTCTGACCCTCGACGAGGTGGGCCGCCGTATCGCTTTGGGTGGTTTCCAAGAGTTGAACGTCATCGTGAAGGGAGACGTGGACGGTTCCATCGAAGCCTTGAGCGATTCTTTGATCAAGTTGTCTACGGAAAAGATAGCCGTGAATGTGATTCACAAAGGCGTGGGACAAATTTCCGAGAGCGACGTGGCTCTGGCTGCGGCTTCAGAGGCCATTATTATCGGTTTCCAGGTACGTCCTTCGGCTTCGGCTCGCAAAATGGCCGAACAGCAAGGTGTCGACATTCGCCTTTATTCTATCATTTATGACGCGATAGAGGAGGTGAAGTCTGCCATGGAAGGCATGTTGGCTCCCGAAGTGAAGGAAGAAGTGACGGCTACTATCGAAGTGCGCATGGTTTACCATATCAGCAAGGTGGGTACGGTAGCCGGTGCATACGTGGTCGACGGCAAAGTGCAGCGTAGCAACAAGGCTCGTGTGATTCGCGATGGTATCGTGGTACACACCGGACAAATCAATGCCCTGAAACGTTTCAAGGATGATGTGAAAGAGGTGGGTACGAACTTCGAGTGCGGTATCAGTCTGGTGAACTACAACGATTTGCGCGAAGGCGACATGATTGAAACCTATCAAGAGGTGGAGGTCAAGGCCAAGCTGTAAAAAGGTGATGAATGCGCTGGATATTCTGATTCTGGCCGTGGTCTTAGTGGGCTTTGTCAAGGGACTGATGTGCGGTTTTTTTCGTCAGGTCGTCTCCATTGTGGGGTTTTTAGCGGGGCTGTGGGTGGCCTTCATGCTTTATTCCGCGTTGGGCGATTGGATAGCTCCCTATATAGGAAGCGACGTATCCGTAGGACGGGCGTTGGCATTCATTCTTTTGTGGATCGGTGTTCCGGTCGGGCTGTCGCTGTTGGCGTATATGCTGACTAAAGCTGTGGAAACCGTGAAATTAGGAGGGTTGAACCGTTTGGGGGGAGCTTTGTTGGGCGGATTGAAATACATGGTGTTTCTGAGTTGTGCGTTGAATGTCGCGTTCAGGATACATCTGATTTCCGGCTCGACGGGCGAGCATTCCCGTCTGTATCATCCGGTCCGTGCCATGTCCGATAAGCTGTTCGACGTGTGCAAGACGCATGTGGTCAGGGTTGTGGAAGATGCGGCTTCACCGGCCTGCGGGCAAGACCCGAAAAAGCAGTTAAGGTAGCTATTACCTTATTACATAATACGATGAAGGACAGGAATGCGGTCATAAGGTGTACTTATGGAGCATTCCTCTCTTTGGCTATAAGTGAGAGATATGAAAGAAATGTATAAAAAAGAAGAAGATAAGAGAAGTGGGGACGTTCCTAAGGACGGACAAGGGCCGAACGAAGGGAAAAATCAGTTTGTCCGTGAGGTGGCGCATAAGAAATATGAGTACGGTTTCAGTACCGATGTGCAGACCGAAATCATAGAGCGTGGCCTGAACGAGGATGTGGTGCGTCTCATTTCGTCCAAAAAGGAAGAACCGGAATGGTTGCTTGAGTTCCGTTTGCAGGCTTTCCGTTATTGGCAGACGCAGAAACAGCCGTCGTGGGCGCACTTGAAGATGCCGGAGATAGATTACCAGGCCATTTCCTACTATGCCGACCCGACGAAAGGCATGAAGAAGGACGGGCCGAAGTCTCTGGACGAGATAGACCCCGAGTTGATGAAAACCTTCGACAAGCTCGGAATCCCGTTGGAGGAACGTCTGGCACTGAGCGGTACGGCGGTGGATGCCGTGATGGACTCTGTGTCCGTGAAGACCACCTTTAAGGAAAAACTTTCGGAGCGTGGCATCATATTCTGTTCCATCAGCGAAGCCGTGCGTGAGTACCCGGATTTGGTAAAGCAATATTTAGGTTCGGTAGTCCCTTATCGTGACAACTATTTCGCGGCGTTGAATTCCGCAGTGTTTAGTGACGGCTCCTTTGTCTATATTCCCAAAGGCGTGCGTTGCCCGATGGAACTTTCCACCTATTTCCGAATCAACGCGCGGAATACGGGACAATTCGAACGTACGCTCATCGTGTGCGACGACGGGGGCTATGTGTCCTATCTGGAAGGTTGTACGGCACCGATGCGCGACGAGAACCAGTTGCATGCAGCCATTGTGGAAATCGTGGTGAACGAAAACGCAGAGGTGAAGTACAGTACGGTACAAAACTGGTATCCGGGCGATGCCGAAGGGCGCGGCGGCGTGCTGAACTTAGTGACGAAGCGAGGGCACCTGCGCGGGGCGAACAGCAAGCTTTCGTGGACGCAGGTGGAGACCGGTTCTGCCATTACCTGGAAATATCCCAGTTGCATCTTGAGCGGAGACCATTCCCAAGCTGAGTTCTACAGTGTGGCTGTGACCAACAATTACCAACAGGCCGATACGGGCACAAAGATGATTCACTTGGGGCGCGACACGAAGAGTACGATTATCAGTAAAGGAATATCGGCCGGCAAAAGCCAGAATTCCTATCGTGGGTTGGTGCGTGTGGCGCCGAAAGCCAATGGGGCACGCAATTATAGCTCGTGCGACTCTCTGTTGTTAGGCAGCGAATGTGGGGCGCATACTTTCCCCTATATGGACGTACGTAATGAGACGGCCATCGTGGAGCACGAAGCCACCACGTCGAAGATTTCGGAAGAACAGTTGTTCTATTGCAACCAGCGCGGCATTCCCACCGAGGAGGCCGTGGGACTGATTGTGAACGGTTATGCCAAGGATGTAATCAACAAACTGCCGATGGAGTTTGCCGTAGAGGCGCAGAAACTCCTGAATGTGTCATTGGAAGGCACGGTAGGATAGACAAACTTAAAAGACAGACATTATGTTAGAGATAAAAGATTTGCATGCCAGTATCAATGGCAAAGAGATATTGAAGGGTATCAACCTGACGGTAAATCCGGGGGAAATACATGCCCTGATGGGGCAGAACGGAGCCGGAAAGAGTACGTTGAGCAATGTATTGGTGGGAAATCCCGCATACGAGGTGACGAGTGGCAGCGTGACGTTCAATGGCAAGGACTTGTTGGCCATGAAACCGGAAGAACGGGCGCACGAAGGACTCTTCCTGTCCTTCCAACAGCCGGTGGAGATTCCCGGTGTGTCGATGGTCAACTTCATGCGTGCGGCCATCAATGGCAAGCGCAAGTATCACGGGATGGAACCGATGAGCGCGGGAGATTTCCTGAAGATGATGCGCGAGAAGCGAAAGGTCGTGGAACTGGACAGCAAGCTGGCCAACCGTTCCGTCAACGAAGGGTTCAGCGGCGGGGAGAAGAAGCGTAATGAGATATTCCAGATGGCCATGCTCGAACCCAAGTTGAGCATCCTCGACGAGACGGATTCCGGACTGGATGTGGATGCCTTGCGCATCGTGGCCGAAGGTTTCAACAAATTGCGCACGCCGGAAACTTCGGCTTTGGTCATCACCCATTACCAACGTTTGCTGGACTACCTCAAGCCGGATGTGGTGCACGTGCTGCTCGGCGGGCGTATCGTGAAAAGCGGAGGCCCGGAACTGGCCGTGGAGATAGAAAACAAGGGTTTCGATTGGATCAAGGCCGAAACTTCGGCCGTTTAAAAACTTGAGAGGCAATGAATAGCGAACAACAATACATAGATATTTTCACAGGATGCCGGGAAATGCTCGACAGCCATAGTGCAGGGGCGATGAACGCCTTGCGCGACAAGGCTTTTGAGGATTTCACCCGCCAGGGTTTCCCTACGCAGAAAGTGGAACGCTATAAATATACGGACGTGCCGGCGGCCTTTGCGCCGGACTACGGGCTGAACCTGAACCGGGTAGAGTTTTCCGTCAATCCTTACGAGGCCTTCCGGTGCGACGTGCCGAACCTGAGCACTTCGCTTTATTTTGTGGTGAACGACGCTTTTTACCGGAAGTCGCTGCCGGCCGCCGCGTTGCCCGAAGGCGTGGTGGTATGCTCCCTGAAGCAGGCGGCCGAGGATTATCCCGACCGGGTGTCGGCCTGCTACGGCAAACTGGCCCGTACGGAGAAAGACGCGATTAATGCGCTGAACACGATGTTGGTGCAAGACGGACTCTTCATTTACGTGCCGCGTGGCGTGGTGGTGGAACGTACGTTGCAGGTGGTGAACATCCTGCGTTCTGACGTGGACCTGATGGCCAACCGCCGCGTATTGGTCGTATTGGAAGAAAACGCGCAGGCGCGGTTGCTTTTCTGCGACCATGCGATGGACGACCGCAATTTCCTGACCACCCAGGTGGTGGAAGTCTTTGCGGCAGAAAACGCCCGTCTGGAGTTGTATGAATTGGAGGAGACACACGTGAAGAACCGGCGTTTCAGCAACATGTATGTGCGGCAGCAGCGCGGCAGCGTGGTGAACCTCTACAACATTACGTTGCACAACGGTCAGACGCGCAACCGTACCGATTTGGTGTTGGACGGCGAAGGAGCCGAGTCGAACCTCTACGGTTGCGTGATAGCCGACAAGGAGCAGCGCGTGGACAACAACACCCTGATAGACCACCGTGCCGAGCATTGTGTCAGCAACCAGTTGTATAAATATGTGATGGACGAGCGTTCCGTAGGCGCCTTTGCCGGACGGATTCTGGTACGGCAGGGCGCGCAGCATACGATTTCGAACGAACGCAACGCCAACCTCTGTGCCACCAAGGAAGCCCGCATGTACAGCCAACCCATGTTGGAGATTTATGCCGACGACGTGAAGTGCAGCCACGGTTCCACGGTGGGACAGCTTAATGAACAGGCCCTGTTCTACATGCAGCAGCGCGGCATCAGCCGCGAAGAGGCACAGATGTTGCTCAAGTTCGCTTTTGCGGGCGAAGTCATCGACGCCATCTCCTTGGAGGCCTTGCGCGACCGCCTGCACCATTTGGTGGAGAAGCGTTTCCGTGGCGAGTTGAGCCGTTGTTCGGGATGCAAACTATGTAAATAAGAGAAAGATGTACGACATACAAGAGATACGGAAAGACTTCCCCATCCTGGGACGCGAGGTCTACGGTCGTCCGTTGGTCTATCTGGACAACGGGGCCACGACGCAGAAGCCCCGCTGCGTGGTGGAAGCCATGACGGACGAATACTACAACGTGAACGCCAACGTGCACCGGGGCGTGCACTTCCTTTCGCAGCAGGCCACGGAGCTGCACGAGGCGGCCCGCGAGACGGTGCGCCGCTTCCTGAATGCCCGCTCGCCGGCCGAGATAGTGTTCACGCGCGGCACGACGGAGAGCATCAACCTTGTGGCTTCCTGCTTCGGCGAGGCCTTCATGCGCGAGGGCGACGAAGTCATCCTCAGCGAGATGGAGCACCACTCCAACATCGTGAGCTGGCAACTCCTACAGGCGCGCAAGGGCATCAAGTTGCGGGTGGTTCCGATAAACGACCGTGGCGAACTGATGCTGGACGAATACGAACGGCTCTTCAACGACCGCACGCGCATCGTCAGCGTGACGCACGTGAGCAACGTGCTGGGCACGGTCAACCCCGTGCGCCGGATGATTGACATCGCCCATGCCCACGGCGTGCCCGTATTGGTGGACGGTGCGCAGAGCACTCCACATTTTGCAGTAGACATGCAGTCGCTCGATGCGGATTTCTTTGCCTTCAGCGGACATAAGATTTACGGCCCCACGGGCGTGGGCGTGCTTTATGGCAAAGAGACGTGGCTCGACCGGCTGCCGCCTTATATGGGAGGCGGCGAGATGATCCGGCACGTCACTTTCGGGCATACCACCTTCAACGGACTGCCGTTCAAGTTCGAGGCCGGCACGCCCGACTACGTGGCCACCACGGGGCTGGCGCGCGCCCTCGATTACGTTTCCGCCTTGGGCATGGACAACATCTATTCGCACGAGCAGGAACTGACCCGTTATGCACTGGAGCGCATGCGCCGGATTCCCGGCATGCGCATATTGGGCCAGGCCGGGGAGCGGGATGCCGTCATCTCCTTCCTGGTGGGCGGCATCCACCACCTGGACATGGGCACGCTGCTCGACCGCCTGGGCATCGCCGTGCGCACGGGCCACCACTGCGCCGAGCCGCTGATGCGCCGCCTGGGCGTGGAGGGCACGGTGCGCGCCTCCTTCGCCCTCTACAACACCCGCTCCGAGGTGGACGCGCTGGTGGAAGGGATAGAGCGGGTGGCTAAAATGTTCTGAGCTTCCCTCTTTAATTATACATCCGTGCCCCGAGGACAGGTTGCAATGCCAAGTCTTCGGGGCACGGATGGTTTGATACGCTTTTTAGTTCCACTCCTCCCACGTGTACATATCCCTTTCTTCGTGCGTCAGGGTGTAGAGTGCTTCGTAAGCTTCTTCTTCGGTTGAACCGTAAGCATAACAAGATGGATTTTGCAGTTGATAAGCTAAAAATCCGTCAGTTGTTTCTTCAATGCCGAATGAAATCTGTGTATCCATAATCTTTATGATTTTTAGTCAGGGCAAAGGTAACCGTTTATTGTTTCAAACTCGTGAAAAAGACGATAAAATCCCTTTTCATTCCGCGTGTTTGAATTTATAACGGACGAGTACGGGATTGGATACGTCCGTCAGCCGTGCGGCCGTTTCTTCCAGTTCTTTTCGGTAGCGCGGTTCGGGGGATATGCGCGGCATGAAATGTTCCACGTGCATGAGGAAGTCGAAAGCCGGGCAGATTTCGTATACATAGCCGTCTTCCATGGCAAACTCACACAGTTCGATGCGATACGTATGGTTGACATCCAACGTCCGCCCATGCTTCACCACTTCCTGCCGTTCACGGTCGTAGACTATCCAGTTCCAGTCGTCACCGTAGTGGTATTGCAGGAAAACAAGCTTTCCGTTCCCGAAAATCCTGTTGATGCCCGTCACGTATTGCCGGTAGAGTCCTTTGCGCATGATTTCCAATAGGTTCAGGTGATGGTATTCCTCCGGGAGGGCGTGTCGCCCGAAGTCGATGTGCACGAGTGGCATGCATCCTTCCGGCGTGATGAGGAACACGGTGTCGTCCGGGGCTTGGCAGAAGAGGAGGCCGCCTTGTCCGTCCGTGTCATATTCCTTGCTTGAGCCGAACCCCCTGTCCGGATTGAAGGGGATGAACTTGTTCCGAAACGTGCCTTCACGGTCAAACTGGAAAACGTGGAAAGCCCCGGCTTCGGGCGTGCTGCCTTCGTTGACGAGGAACAAGGCTTCGTCTGTGGCAAAAATGCTGTTGGCATAATAGCCGTCTATGTCCCTCTTCCGGATGAACCGCCCCTGTGTGTCACATTCCAGAATCTTTTGCCCGATATGGTCCAACAGGTAAAGGCGTTCGTCCGTGGCATGGAAGTCCGAGAGCCACAAGTATTCGTTGCCCGCCTTTCCGCGCCGGTCTATGGAGAAGTCGAGTGTCCCGTCCGCGTGGAACACATGCAGGCAATGCGTCTCTTCGTCCAGAATGTATATCTTGTCTCTGTGTGTCTTGAGACGGGTGGCGTTTGTTATCGGTTTTTCCGTGTCGGCCAAGGGGATGAGGGCGCAATCGGCCGTGTCCAGCCACTCGTCGGCGGCAATGGAGTTTTCTGCTTCGTCCGGGTCGATGCGGACGGAAACCGTATGTCCTTTTTGGGACGCGTGGTGGCAAGACAGGAGGAGCAAGACCGCGAAGAAGTAAAATGCCTTTTTCATAGGATTATGTCTTTTCATTGCGGAAGCTTTTTTAAGTCGTTATATAAAGCCAGACCTTTAACTGTGAGCAAGTATTTTTGTCTTGGATGATTGGGCTTGTCGGGGTAAAGTACTTTGAGGATACCGGCTTCCAAAGATGGAGCTATATAATTTCCCAAGAATGTCGGACGGTGCTTCAAACCGACTTTTTCCATCAAGGTTTTTAATGGCAACTGTCCGTCAGACAGGGCGAGCAATAGGGTACGAACTTGTTCGGTTACTTGTACGGTAGGTTGTTCGGTACTTGTTCGGGTTTCGTGTTGTGTCTGTTCCGTAACCCATTCTTCCGGTGCATGGACTATCATATACCGATTTCGCAATTCATGGTTTTCTCCCAGCAGCAAATTGCGGAAAAAGCGTTTCAAATACTCTGAATCACGCATAACGCCTTTCTGGATATTCTGGTAGTTGGCTCGTACCAGTGCATTACGGAAATACCACGAGTGGTGGGCGAATAGGTCGTTCGTTATATTGAAACCCATGGAACGGAGATAGAGAATTGTAAATACGGCAGTCGTTCGGGTGTTTCCTTCACCGAATGGATGGATTTGCCATAAACCCGATACGAATTGGGAGATATGGTTCACCAGTCCGTTTGGGTCTACTTTGGAATAATCGAATTGGCGTTCTTGTTCCAAATCGTATTCGATAGCCTTACGAATATCGGGGGCAGAAACATATAGTACCGTATCGCCACGAAGAACCTATTCCTTTTTAGTAATGTTGTAGTCGCGTATCTGTCCTGCAAACTTGAATATACCTTCAAAGATCCGGCGATGAATGGATGTCAGTCCGACCAATGTAAAGGCGAAAGTCTTTTCGGTAAGAAGTTGGCGGATGTGGGTCGATGCGGTATCGGCTTCGTACGTTTCCGAATCTTCGGGAGTACGCGATGCTTTCGATTGGTAATAGCTTCTTATCAGTTGTTTGGCTTCATTAAATGTAATTTCGCCTTCAATATCTTTGCGTGCTGTCTCGATGAGGTAATCGGATGGCTTCAGCCCGTCTACAGCTTGTAGGCCGATGGCTGTTTGCCATGCGTAACTTTTCTCTCGCTTTTGCGGTTCGCCTTGGCGTATATATTCGTCGAAGTCAATCATATAAATCTATTGTTTCAGGTGAATTTGATATCGAAAAATGATTCTTAGTGGTCAAAATTACAGAGATTTATTGTATGTCAGATGCTTTTTGCAAAGAATTTGTTTTCGGGTAGGAAAATAAATACGAAGATAGGAGGCGGCTCGGCAGTTTTTCGCTCAAAAGCAAGCTTTTGGCTTGCAACTGCTCTCACCTTTCACTATCTTTGCCACCATGTTATTACCGTATTTAAATCCAGATGTGACAGAGGCCGGTCTCGACGAGGCCGGGCGCGGCTGTCTGGCCGGGGCGGTGTACGCCGCGGCGGTCATCCTGCAGAAAGATTACCGCAATGAGATGCTCAACGACTCCAAACAGTTGAGCGAAAAGAAGCGGTATTTGTTGCGCGAACAGATAGAGCGGGACGCATTGGCATGGGCCGTAGGTGTCGTCACGCCGCAGGAAATCGACGAAATCAATATCCTCAACGCTTCGTTCCTTGCCATGCACCGGGCACTCGACCAGTTGGCTGTTCGTCCGGAGGCTCTTTTGGTGGACGGAAACCGTTTCAAGCCTTACCGGGACTTGCCGCATACCACCGTAGTGAAAGGCGACGGGAAATATATGAGCATTGCCGCCGCTTCCATTTTGGCCAAGACTTACCGCGACGATTATATGCTTCGCTTGCATGAGGAATATCCCGTGTACCATTGGGATTCCAACAAAGGTTATCCGGCCAAGGCGCACCGTGAAGCCATCCGCCGCCATGGCGTGACGCCCTATCACCGGATGAGTTATAACCTGTTGGGAGACGGACAGATGGAACTCTTTGCTCCCGCCGAGACGAAAGGGCGATGACCGATGGAACTGGGTATTTTTGAACGGCAGTTGAGGCTGATGGTGCTGCTCACGCAAAACCGTGAATATTCCCTGGAGGAATTGTGCCGCAAGCTGGACATGAGCCGCCGTACGTTGTATCGTTATCTGGAACTGTTCCGCGACATCGGTTTCGAGGTGGTCAAGCAGGGTAACGTTTACCGTCTTGATAAGTCATCGCCTTTCTTTAAGGAAATCACCCAGTTAGTCCATTTCACCGAAGACGAGGCACTCACATTGCGGCACGTGCTCGACATGGCCTCCGGCACGGATGTACAGGTGCGTCATTTGCGCCATAAACTGGAGCGTATTTATGATTTCGGGATATTGAATGCGGTGGAAGCCGACCCGGGGCAGGCAGAAAAGCTTCAGCAGTTGTACGAAGCCGTGAAACTCCACCGTCAGGTGGTGTTGCACGATTACAGTTCCGCCCACAGCAACCAGACGAGCGACCGTGTGGTGGAACCCTATTTGTTTCTGGACCATCACGACGGAATTCGCTGTTACGAACTGCAAAGTGGCAAGAACAAGACGTTCAAGGTGAGCCGTATCGGCAGGGTGGAAGTTTTGGATTTGTTGTGGAGCCACGAAGAACAGCATGCGAGGGTGTACACCGACCTGTTCCGTTTCAGCGGCGAGGAACGCCACCGGGTCGTGTTGCGGCTCGGCCGTTTGGCGTGCAACCTGTTGAAGGAAGAATGTCCGCAGGCCGTCCGCTCGTTGCAGCCCGACGGGGCGGATCATTGGTTGTTGTCGACGGATGTGTGTAGTTTTCAGGGCGTGGGACGGTTCGTGTTAGGGCTGTTTGAGGATGTGGAAGTGCTGGAGTCTCCCGAATTCAAGCTGTTTTTGCAGGAGAAAATCAAAGATTTAACAAAAAAAGTAGGTGTTGTGTCGTAGATTGACACGGCGGTATCGTTTCTTTGCGTCATGAAGTTCAACCTTTAAAACTTTACGATGATGAAGAAAGAAATGATTCTGCCGTCCTCTTCCGTCCGTTCCGGACAGTATGCGGCTTCCCGTCCTCCCGTATTTGCGGCTCTCAAAGGTTATTGTTTGCGCAGCAAGGCGGTGCACTCCCTTTCCGCGTTCTACAGCCGTTTGTTGGAAACTCGCGTCACCCCTTTGCAGACGCTGCATCTTCTTCATGCACAACTGGCTTTTGTCCTGATGGTTTTTCCGATCCCGTTTTCTCCTTTTGTCCGTTTTTTGTTCTTGGGATGGTTTGCCTTGACGGTGGCGCAGTGCCGTCGTGCGGGATTGAAATAAACGGTACGGTCGGAGGGCTTTGAGGACTGTCTGACCTGAAATGCCGGCAGATTGCAATAGCTTGTTTATAAGTGTATTATGTTCCTCCTTAATTTCGGATTTTTTTCTGCGCCAAACGGAAAATCAATCTCAGGCGATTGATTTTTCGTTCGGCTGAGATTGATTTTCCATTCTCAGCACATCGTGGAAACGAATGGCAGGGGCTTGAAAAAGTTTTGTCTTTTTGCCCATCGTACCAGGAGGTATGGGGAGGGCATAGAGATAAAAGGTGTGAAATTCCTTCGCAGGCGGGAGTATTCTCGAAAACTATTCGTAAATTTGCACGGATAACGAGAAGGATAATCATTCTAAAAAATATAAAATTATGGCAAAGAAAGCACTTTTAATGATTCTCGACGGTTGGGGAATGGGTAATCACGGCAAGGGTGATGTAATCTTCAACACTCCGACACCGTATATGGACTATTTGGCCCAGAATTATCCGATGTCGCAGTTGCAGGCTTCGGGTGAGAACGTGGGACTGCCCGACGGACAGATGGGGAATTCCGAGGTGGGTCACCTCAATATCGGCGCAGGCCGTATCGTGTATCAGGATTTGGTGAAAATCAACCGTGCCTGTGCCGACGGCAGCATCTTGAAGAATCCCGAAATAGTTTCTGCCTACGAATATGCCAAGCAGAACGGCAAGAGCGTGCATTTGATGGGATTGACCTCTACCGGTGGTGTGCATTCCTCGTTGGATCATCTGTTCACGTTGTGCGGCATTTCCAAGACTTACGGCATCGAACATACTTACGTGCATTGTTTCATGGACGGCCGCGACACCGACCCGAAAAGCGGTAAGGGTTTCATCGAACAGTTGCAGGCTGAATGCGAAAAGACGGGTTGCGTCATCGCTTCCATCATCGGCCGTTTCTACGCCATGGACCGCGACAAGCGTTGGGAGCGTGTGAAAGAGGCCTACGACCTTTTGGTGAAAGGCGAGGGCAAGCAGGCAACGGATATGGTGGCTGCCATGCAGGAGTCGTACGACGAAGGCGTGACTGACGAATTTGTGAAGGCTATCAACAATTCTACGGTCGACGGAACTATCAAGGAAGGCGACGTGGTGATTTTCTTCAACTACCGCAACGACCGTGCCAAGGAGCTGACCGTAGTGCTCACCCAGCAGGACATGCCGGAGCAGGGTATGGCGACGATACCGGGCTTGCAGTACTATTGCATGACGCCGTACGATGCCAGTTTCAAGGGCGTGCACATCCTCTTCCCGAAAGAGAACGTGCAGGACACGTTGGGCGAATACCTCAGCAAGAAGGGCTTGAAGCAGTTGCACACGGCTGAGACGGAAAAGTATGCCCATGTGACGTTCTTCTTCAACGGAGGGCGTGAGACTCCGTTCGAGGGTGAAGACCGTATCTTGGTTCCGTCTCCGAAAGTGGCTACGTACGACCTGAAGCCGGAGATGAGTGCGTACGAGGTGAAAGACAAGCTTGTAGCTGCCATCAAGGAAGATAAGTATGACTTCATTGTGGTGAACTTTGCCAATGGCGACATGGTCGGCCATACGGGTATTTATACAGCCATAGAGAAAGCGGTGAAGGCCGTGGACGAATGCGTGAAAGAAGTAGTGGAGACGGCCAAGGCCATGAACGATTATGAAGTGATTATCATTGCCGACCATGGCAATGCCGACAATGCCGTGAATCCGGATGGTACGCCCAATACGGCGCATTCATTGAATCCTGTTCCGTTTATTTATGTGACGGCCAACAAGGAGGCTAAGGTTGAAAATGGTATTCTGGCCGACGTAGCACCTTCCATCCTGCATATCATGGGGTTGGAACAACCTGCCGACATGACGGGCAAGAACTTGATAAAAGATTAATCTCTTCGAATAGAAGTTTTCGGGCAAGGTTTCCGCTGTCAGGGGCGTGGGGGCCTTGCCCTTTTTTTGTCCTCTCTTGTGTGTCGGCATTTCTTCTCTATCATGGCGTGGAGAAGCCTTTGATGTGCCGATGGTCTCAAAAATGGGAATAAATCTCCGGATTACCGAAAAAAAGCTTTATTTTTGTCTTTCTAAAGAAATAGTTTATGGATGTACAAATAGAACCGAGCTGGAAACAGCATTTGGCTCCGGAATTTGAGAAGCCTTATTTCGTGAAGTTGACGAATTTCGTTCGTCAGGAGTATCGTACGACGACTTGTTATCCTCCGGGAAAGTTGATTTTTAATGCTTTCAACCTCTGTCCGTATGACAAAGCGAAGGTGGTTATTATCGGACAAGACCCTTATCACGGGCCAGGGCAGGCGCATGGTTTGTGTTTTTCCGTCAATGACGGAGTCCCCTTTCCGCCGTCCTTACAGAATATATTCAAGGAAATACAGACGGATTTGGGGACACCTGTGCCGCAAAGCGGGAACCTGACCCGTTGGGCGGAGCAGGGTGTGTTGTTGCTCAATGCCACACTGACGGTACGTGCCCATCAGGCCGGTTCGCATCAGCGTCAGGGATGGGAAGAATTCACCGATGCAGCCATCAAGGCACTGGCCGAGGGGCGTGAACATCTGGTTTTTATACTTTGGGGTTCTTATGCCCAGAAGAAAGGAGCGTTTATCGATCGTAGCCGACATCTGGTACTGGCTTCGGCTCATCCGTCTCCGTTGTCTGCCTTCCATGGTTTCTTCGGGAACAGGCATTTCAGCTTGGCCAATGCTTATTTGGAGCAACATGGGGAAACACCGATAAACTGGTAGGATGTCATGAAGAACGACCGTATACCTATGATTCAGATAGACGATACCATTATCTCTATCGATTGCCTGAGCGAGAAGTTTTGTTGCGACCTCGATGCATGCAAGGGGGAGTGTTGCATAGAGGGAGATGCGGGTGCACCTGTGGAATTGGACGAAGTGGCCGAGCTGGAGGAGGCTTTGCCGGTGGTATGGCCTTGGTTGTCGGCTTCGGCTCAGGCTGTGATCGACCGGCAAGGGGTTGTCTATACGGATGAGGATGGCGATTTGGTCACCAGCATTGTCAACGGAAAAGATTGTGTGTTCACGTGTTATGACGAGCGCGGTTATTGTTATTGTGCTTTGGAGAAAGCTTACCGCGAAGGGAAGAGTTCGTTCTACAAACCGTTGTCCTGCCATCTTTATCCCATCCGTTTGAAGAAGATTGGTGATTGTGTGGCGTTGAACTACCATCGTTGGGATGTATGCAAAATGGCCGTGATGAAGGGCGGGCATTTGAATCTTCCGGTTTACCGTTTCCTGAAAGAACCGCTCATACGCCGTTTCGGCGAAGAATGGTATACGGAACTGGAAAGTGCAGTGAAGGAATTGAAAGAACAGGGCTACTTGGAATGAAATCCGATATGCAGGGATGATGTGAATCGTAAACCGTCCGACAGTATAGGCTTGTTCTGCGAAAGTAAAAAAATATCAGTCGCTCTCTTCCCAAGAGAGCGACTGATAATGCAAAAATACCATAATTATTTGAGAAAGAAGAAAGAACAATGCAAAATCTTTTAGCATTGTCCAACAAAATGAGCAAGCTGCTTTAAATCATGTGGTTTGGCACCATCGTCTGGCATTCATTCATAATGTTTTAAATACGTCAGTCGCTCTCTTGGGAAGAGAGCGATTACTTATTAATTAAAAACATTAAGTTATGAAAAAGTTAAGTTATTTATGGACATTGCTCTTGGCTTTGATGGTGGGAGTAAGTTTTGTGTCGTGCGACGATGATGATGAGGGAGACGTTGGTGCACCTAAAGAGTTATTAGGGACATGGTTGTGGTACGGAGAAGAAATCACATTCAATGCCAATGGCAGTGGCGTGCTTGTAGAGGATGGCGAGAGTTATCCGTTCTCGTTTACTTATGATGCAGCTTCTAAAACGTTGACCGTCTCGGCCGATGGTGAAGTTATGCGTTGGACTATCGTTTCGATTTCAAACTCTAAAATGGTTGCTGTGGATGAGGATGGATATGAGGATGTTTTCTTACGTCCGGGAGCATCCGGAGGTGATGGCGAAGAAGGGGGCGATGTTTCTCAGTCGGCGCCTGAGTATGATACATCAGCTCCGGTTGATTTGCCTGATGCCGGACGTTATGCGGACGTAAGCGGAAAATATGAAGTCAATACGACTGAAATACCTTACAGTTCTATTGAACTGACGGCTGGCGGGCAGTATGTGGCGATGAAGGCTTCGTCTTATCCTTATAGCGTGAAGGCCGTGGCGCGTAAGACTACAAAGGTGGCCGGTTTGTTCAACCGCCGTCCGGTGTTCAAGCGCAATTTCAATAATTCGATATTGGTAGCTGGAAGTTTTGAACAAATCAGTGACAATGAATACAGCCTGGAGGGATTCGGCACGTTGGTGATAGACGGGCGTGACGGAAACGGCAATATATCGGCCTTCAAGCTGATAGGCAGTGATGGTACGGTGACGGATGTACCCGTCCGGAAGGCTGCGAATGTAGACGATGACCTGACGGGAAATTCCGGCAATCTCTGTCGCATGTGGACTACTGTGGAAGAACGCGCACAGTATTATATGGAACGCATAGCCATATATGATGCCATTTACCGTGTGGATGCCGATGATGTGACTACGTATGTGAACCGTTACGGTATAGATTGGGCGGAAGACGGTATTTTTGATACAGGAGGTGATGCAATGGTACGTGTGCTTTTCTCACAGGCAGGTACTTACTTGCAGTTTTACCGTGACGGTTCGATGGAGCTTTCCTATTGGAAATGGGCAGATAAGGCCAATGGTACATTGTATGCCTATGATGAGGGTGAGATGGCCGACGGAGCCACAGCCACAGCCGTTTTCTATGGAAACCGTGTCAATGTGATAGAGAACTTTACGGACTATTCTGAAGAAGATGACCTCGTTCTGAGAAGTATCTATACCACCGTATTGGAAGCTGCCTATTGATGGCGGGAAAAAAGGCCTGTTTTCTTATGAGAGGTATGAAGGCTTACCTCTGACTATTAAGCCGCTTTAGCTCATTGTTCGAAGCTAAAGCGGCTTAATAGTTAAATGAAGATTGTAGGTTGCTTATGCGTCGATATTCGCATAAGTAGCGTTCTGTTCGATGAACTCACGGCGTGGTCCGACATCTTCTCCCATCAGCATGGAGAATACGTAATCGGCTCCGGCTGCGTCTTCGATGGTGACTTGCTTCAACAGGCGGGTTTCCGGGTTCATGGTAGTTTCCCATAACTGTTCCGGATTCATCTCTCCCAAACCTTTGTAACGTTGGGTCGTCATACCTTGTTCGGAACCGTTGTTATATTGTTGCATGAAGCGCAGGCGGTCGGCTTCCGTGTAGCAATACTCTTCGATTTTACCCTTCTTGCAACGATAAAGCGGAGGAGTAGCGATATACAAGTGACCCTTCTGGATGAGTTCGGGCATGTAGCGGTAGAAAAGTGTCATCAGCAGTGTGTCGATGTGGGAACCATCGACATCGGCATCGGTCATGATGATTACTTTATAATAGCGTAGCTTTTCATAATTGGCTTCCTTGCTGTCTTCGCCTAAACCGAAACGTACGCCCAAAGCTTGTATGATGTTGTTCACTTCCTCATGTTCAAAGGCTTTGTGCCACATGACGCGCTCCACGTTGAATATCTTACCGCGGATGGGGAGGATAGCCTGATATTGACGGCTGCGCCCTTGTTTGGCAGAGCCGCCGGCCGAATCACCCTCGACGATGAACAATTCGCAGTTGGCTGCATCCTTGTCCGAACAGTCGGCCAATTTGCCCGGCATGCCACCGCCCGACATCGGACTCTTGCGCTGTACGCTTTCACGGGCCTTGCGGGCAGCCACACGTGCTGTCGCAGCCAGAATGACTTTGTCCACAATCAGTTTGGCTTCTTTCGGATGCTCCTCCAAATAATAGCTTAAGGCTTCGCCTACGGCTTGCTGTACGGCGCCGGCTACTTCGCTGTTACCCAATTTGGTTTTGGTCTGCCCTTCAAACTGCGGTTCGGCTACTTTGATGGAAATGACGGCGGTGAGCCCCTCGCGGAAGTCCTCGCCGGAGATTTCCACTTTGTTCTTCTCCAGCTTTTCCAATTCCTTGGCGTATTCGTCTTCAGCGTATTTCTTCAGCGTACGGGTCAGTGCCGTGCGGAAACCGGCCAAGTGCGTACCGCCTTCTATGGTATTGATGTTGTTGACGTAAGAATGGATGTTTTCCGTATAACCGTTGTTGTACATGATGGCTACTTCGATAGGAACCCCTTGCTTTTCCGTGTTCAGGTATATCACGTCGTTGAACAGGTGGATACGGCTGGAATCAATGTAGCGCACGAATTCTTTCAGACCGTCCTTGCTATGGAATGTCTCGCTGCGCGGCACACCGTTCTCATCCTTCTCGCGCATGTCGGTCAGGGTAATTGTGATACCGGCATTCAGGAATGCCAGTTCGCGCATACGGTTAGCCAGAATCTCATATTTGTAAGTCGTAGTAATGAAGATGCTGCCGTCCGGCCAGAACTGTTGGCGTGTGCCCCGAAGTTCGGTTTCGCCTACGACCTTGACCGGATAGAGCGGCTTACCGCATTCGTATTCTTGCTGGTAGATCTTGCCTTCCCGGAAGACTTGCGAAAGCATGTGGGTAGAAAGGGCGTTTACGCAAGACACACCGACACCATGAAGACCTCCGGACACCTTATAGGAGCCCTTGTCGAACTTACCGCCCGCATGAAGTACGGTCATGACGACTTCCAATGCGGACTTGTGCTCTTTTTCATGCATGTCTACCGGAATACCGCGGCCGTTGTCTTGTACGGTGATGGAGTTGTCTTCGTTGATAGTGACTTCTATGTGCGTACAATAACCGGCAAGTGCTTCGTCGATGGAGTTATCCACGGTTTCATAAACCAAGTGGTGCAAACCTTTCTCGCTGATGTCTCCGATATACATCGCCGGACGTTTGCGTACGGCTTCCAGTCCTTCCAGCACCTGAATGCTGCTGGCCGAATAATTTGTGCCTTTTATTTCTTCTTCTGACATAGTTTTAATTCGTTCATATTTAACGCACAAATATACGCAAAAACTTTGAAAGGGGAAAGGAAAAAGGAGGGTTTTGCCCTTTATGTAACCGTGAAAATCCTATAGGTTTGTCGGGTTTAGACGAGGATGTTTGCTTGCGTCGGTCGAAAAGTGTAATTTTGCCGTTTAAAGAAGTTGCCGGGGCATGATGTCGGTTTTTTAATAATGAGAAAAAGAGGTGATGGATAATTATCTGGAGATAGCCGGTACATGTGTCGGTCTGATTTACCTTTGGCTGGAGTACAAAGCCAGTATTTATTTGTGGATAGTAGGCATAGTCATGCCGGCCATCTATATTTTCGTGTATTATGAAGCGGGATTGTATGCGGATTTTGCTATCAATATTTACTATCTGTTGGCGGCAGCATACGGATGGTTGAGCTGGAAATACGGACGGGGCGGAAAGGAGGACGCTGCTTCTGCTCTGTCGATAACCCATACCCCTCCCCGGATTTATGTGCCTTTGTGCTCGGTCTTTGTGGTCACTTTGGTATTGATTGCCTGGGTCTTGACAGAGTTTACCAATAGTGACGTGCCTTGGTCGGACAGTTTTACGACGGCTTTGAGTATTGTGGGAATATGGATGCTGGCCCGTAAATACGTAGAGCAGTGGTTGGTGTGGATTGTAGTCGATGTGGTTTGCTGCGGATTGTATGTCTATAAGGAGCTTTATTTTACGGCAGGGCTGTATGGCCTTTATGCCCTAATTGCTATCGGAGGATATAAGAAATGGATACAAATGATGGAAGAAGAGAAATGAGGCGGGTCGATTGGGATTTCGTGCCGGAAGCGGTAGTTGTGGGGAACGGGGAGTTTCCTGTGTCGGCTTTGCCTTTGAGGATGCTGGATACAGCTTCTTTTACGGTATGTTGTGACGGAGCGGCCGACCGTTATTTGGCATCGGGACGTGTGCCGGACCGGATTGTGGGGGACGGAGACTCGCTGAGCGTGGAGAATCAAAAAAGATATGCGTCCATTATCCGGTATAATCCGGACCAAGAGACAAACGACCAGACTAAGGCTGTGAACTATCTGATGGAAAAGGGATTTCGCCGGATTGCCATCGTCGGTGCCACGGGGCGCAGGGAAGACCATACTCTGGGGAACATCAGTCTGTTGATGGAATATATGCGGATGGGGGCAGAAGTACGTATGTATACGGATTACGGCTTTTTCGTACCGATGAAAGGGGATTGCCGTTTTTTCTGTCGTAAGGGAGTACAGGTTTCGATTTTTGCTTTCGGTACGCAAGGCTTACGTGGGGAAGGTTTGGCCTATCCTTTGCGTGATTTTACCAACTGGTGGCAAGGGACATTGAACGAGGCGACCGGTGAAGAGTTCGTGATACGCGGGGAAGGGGAATATTTAGTGTTCATCAATATGCCGTCGGTTTCTTAGGGGCGGCTTGCCTGATGCGTACGGATACAAAAAAAGAGTTGAAGAAACTCCAACTCTTTTCTATATATGATTATTATCTATTATCCCAACTTGTTGATATAAACGGCCAATTTAGATTTCAGATTGGCAGCTTTGTTCTTATGGATAATGTTTACCTTAGCCAATTTGTCTAACATCTTTTGTACACTGGGATACATCGCTGTAGCCTCAGCCTTATCTGTCGTAGCGCGAAGCTTACGTACAGCATTACGCATGGTCTTCGCGTAATATCTGTTGTGGAGTCTTCTTTTTTCCTCCTGACGTATTCTTTTTACTGATGATTTATGGTTTGCCATCTTTACGTTTAAATAATTCGTTCAACTTAGTAGTCCCTAGGAGAGTCGAACTCCTCTTTAGAGAATGAAAATCTCTCGTCCTAACCGATAGACGAAGGGACCAATGCGATTTGAGCTTTCGCTCTTTTGCTTTCTGAAACCGTTTTCAGGTCATTTGCAGACCACCGTTCTCATTTGCGATGCAAAGGTATGGCTTTTCTTTGAACCGACAAAATAAAACGAGGAAAATCTTTCAAAAAAATGTGTTTTTGGTGATTTTTTCCCGTATTTCGGCTGTTTTTCCTAATTTTAGTCCCTAAAAATAGAGATTTATGCAGGAAAAAACGCAAGGCGTGGTGTTACGTACGCTAAAATACAACGATAATTCTTTGATTGTGGATATCTATACGGCCACGCGCGGGACGGTGTCTTTTATGGTAAAGTTGCCGAAATCGCGTAAGGCAACCCTTAAAGGTGTGTTCTTTCGGCCGCTTTCCATCTTGGAAATAGATTTCGACTACCGGCAGAAGTCGGCTTTGCAACGCATACGGGATGTGCGGTTCGATTATACTTACCAGTCGCTGCCGTACGACCCGTATAAGTCTTCCATTGCTTTGTTCTTGGCCGAATTCCTGTGCCGGGTGTTGAAACACGAGGCGGGAGGCGGCCCGCTCTTTTCCTATATACTTTATTCTTTGCAATGGCTGGATGCCAGCGAGCGGGCTTTTTCCAACTTCCATTTGGTTTTCATCACGCGGTTGACGCGTTTTCTCGGCTTTTATCCCAATGTGGAAGCCTGGCATGAAGGGGATTATTTCGACATGATGAATGCCTGTTTTGTCCCTTCCCGTCCTTTCCATCATGCCTATCTGGAACCCAAAGAAGCGGCGGCCATTCCGATTTTTATGCGGATGAATTACGACTCCATGCGTTTTTTTGCGATGAACCGCAGGGAACGGGAGCGCTATATCGAGGTGTTGAATGATTATTACCGGTTGCATGTCCCGGAATTTCCCGAACTGAAATCTTTGGACGTATTGAAAGAAGTCTTTGCCTGAATCCTTGTTTTTTATTAACTTTGCCTGGTATGCAGACATTTATTCTTATCACCATTGTTGTTATCGCCACCATTCATTTGATGATGGCCTCCGTCTTGTCGTTGTATTCCCGATATAAAGTACAATATCTCTCCTTGGCGTGGATTATGGGTATATTCGGTGCTCTATGCTGTGTAGCCATACCGTTCAGTTATCTGCTCAGGTTTGAAAGTATCGGTTTGCTTCATCCTTTCATGCTTCTGGCTTTGGTGGGCACTTGTTTCCTGCAAGGTATTTATCCTCTGAGTATTCCTATGCCGGGATATTTGCAGTGGGGACGAATGTGGCGTTATGCTTCGCCGGCCATATTCCTTATTATATTGTATGTCGTCAGTCTGCTTTTGGGGAACCGTCCGGTAATTGTTCATACCTATTCCGAACTGGCAGACTGCTGGTGGGGGCCGGACATGTTGTTCCGTCTGGCCGGTTTGGGATTGTCTGTCTATTATGTGGCCAATATACTTCGTCTGCCCCGCTTGTTGGTCAAGAATGCCGAGATACCCCGTTATTTGAAGGGTTACGTAACCGCCATGGGGCTGAATATGGTGTTCTATATAGTAGTGACGGCAGTGTTCAATGCCATGTTGTTATTGGTCTATTTCTATTTGTTCTGTCTCCTGAATATGTATTTGTTCTATCGGACATTGGAGACCATGGCCATCCATTTGCCTAAGCCGGAGATAGTAGAAGTGGATGAAGTACCCACGGAGGAGGTTATCGTGCAGGCCGAAAAGGAGGACTTTAACGAAGCCAACCGGCGTCGTTTCGAGCGGGTGGAATTCTTTATGCAACACGATCGTGAGTGGCAAGACAACACATTCGGGCGCGACCGTCTGTGCGAGGCCACGGGAATCAACCGCCATTTGTTATTGCAGTGCCTCCGAAGTCAAGGTTACAATAATTGCCACGACTACATCAATTCTTACCGTATCAGTGCGTTGAAGCGCGGTGTGGCCGAAGGTACGATTCGTTCGGTGAACGACTGTGTAGTCGTAGGCTTCGGGTCCTCCAAAACAGCCCGAAGCTGTTTTGAACGTATGGAAGGCGTAAGTCTGGATGACTATTTGAAGAGGAAGTCCGTATATCGAGGCTGACAGGTCGTCCGAGGGAATAACAGTCTCTTAAGGAAGAGGTAAAAAGCCGCATCTTTTTCCACGGAATGGAAAGGATGCGGCTTGGCTATATAAGCGTTCGTTGAGGTTTAGAAGTCCCAGATATTCTGGTTGCTACGGAATTCTCCGTTGAAGATGTCATCTTGCATTCCCACGTTGTTGCGGTCACCCGTGCCCAAGCGGTCGGAACCTGATAAGATGTTCCCAGTGGTTTCCACTTCCATGACGTTTGTGACGGGTGTGGTATAAAAAGCTTTTTTCATGTTCTTTGTCCTTTTTCTTATTTTACAATATGTTTTTTCCCGTTGATGAGGTAGATGCCTTTGGGCAGGCCGTCGGTTGTGGCGGCTTGGCTGCGCACCTTAATGCCGCTGAGGGTGTAGATGTCGAAAGCCTGGCCGTCCTGTCCGGTTTGCACGCCGGAGATGCTTGTTTCGATTCCGTCCAACCGGAGTTGCAGGGAATTCACTTCAGAGCCGCTTACGGTGAAATAGGCTCCTGTGCTGCCCAGTGTACTGCCCGCTCCGCCACGCATGATGTATTGCGCACCGTCCTTCTCGGCCACGCCGTAAAGGCCTTCCATGTTCCTGCCTGCTTCATAGTTGCCGGTGAAGGTTACGTTGCCGTGGGTTACGGAAACGGGTTTGCCTGTACTGATACCGTCTACACAGAACCAAGGTGTATCACTTTCTGTTGTGGCATTCTCGAAATATATTAAATAAGGTGTATGTGCGGCTAATTCACCGTTTTCTATCTTTTGGAAAGTTAATGTGTTTTGTTCGCAACCAGTAAATTCCTGAATCTGTACAGCCCCGAGAGCCTCTACGGTTGTGGCATAGGGCAGGCAGATGGAACTCCATCCGATGGGGAATGTGCGATTGAATGTTACGTTATATAGGCCGTCCGTTTCCACAATCGCGTTTTGTGTGTTGTCTATTACCAAACAAGGGGCAAAGGAAACATTAACTTCCATTCCTTCACTCAATGGGATGTTTATGGTTGCGGTCATATTACCTTTGCTTACTAATGCTTTCAGGGTTATAGGGACACTCACGCTCAACCCCTCGATGTAAACCTCTTCATTTACTTTGGAGTATGTCGTAATGTCATTTTCCGTATAGACATCCAGGTTGTTGATGACAATATCGCCCATGGTCATTCCTCCGAATTCAAACCCTTTTAATTCAAAAGAATAAGAACCGTCCTTATACCAGATGAGGTTGATGGTGTTTAGGGTCGGTTCGGTGGGTGTACCAAATGCGTTGACGAGAAGGGTGTTGCTGTATTGCTGTGTTTCGGCAACCTCTTTTGCAAACTGGATAGTGTAGGCATGTTGGTTGTCTGGGTTCACACTGATGTCGTTGCCTTTCACAGTCAGGGTCAAAACACTCGTGCTTTCATCGTAGGATGTTTCCACGGTTGCCCCTTTACTGTTTAGGGTGTATGAAATCTTGGAGGCATCGTAGCCCACGCTGCCCAGGTTGTAATCAGTTTGCCCTTTCACGAATATGTCTGTATCATCATAGCTGAGGGAGGTGAGTTCGGAATTATATATCAACTTTACATCGTCTATGATGAGTATGTCGTTGGCTGACCCTCCAGGAATAGGATTGGTGGTGAACGATGCCAACATGTACTGTGTGTTTGCTGTAGCTGTATTGTTTGTGTATTCGAATGGGGCAGAGAAATACTTCCAATCTTCTGTTTCCGTAATATAGATGGTTGCTATAGCCGTTTTATAGCTTTCATAGCCGCTTTCGTTTGAGCTTTCCGGGTCTTTGTAGCTGTAACTGTCATGCAGGATGAACTGTCCTCTTCCGTTGGTGCTGCCGCCGCTTGTGAATTTGGCCATGCAAGACACAGAGTCCGGTGTCCCGGCAAATAAAAGGCTGTGGTCGCTGCTCGTCAAATCCGTATAATTATAATTTTTTTCATTCTTAGGAGATGTGGAACCCATGTTGATTTTCCCTGTGGTAAGGTTGCCGTTGGCTTTTGCAAGGCTTAAGTCTTTAGAGAAAAGTTTTACAGCGGTTGCGCTGTTATATCCTTCTACCTTTTCTGGGTTTGGCGATTGGCCTTTAGCAATATTTGCTATAATGGCACTTAAATCGTCTGTCCTTGCGCTGGCAAAAGAGTTCCAACCGTTTCCGGGTTCTTTGTCGCTTATCCAAATCTCGAAGTCCGAATTTGGGATTTGGTATACCCCTTGCGCTTGTACGCCCGTAAGGTACGTGGCGAGGTATAAAAAAGTAAATAATCTCTTCATTCTTTTCTTTCTTTTTTGTAGTTCGTAAATAACCGGTTTTAGTTTGTTTGGCCAATACAAAAGTAGGCAGAGGAGTGAAAAAATCGTTTCCTATTTCGGTAGAATTTTCGGAATTTACGGTAGTATTTTCAGTAAAAGTATGGGGTTACCGTTTTTGCAGAACGAGGGATGGGGAGGAGGATGAAAAGAAGGAGAGGGACGGGGTTTTGTCAATATAACGAAAAGCCGAATGCCATTGGCTGAAGGGGGCGAATCAATCTCAGGAGATTGAAAAATCATTCTAAGCAGATTGATTTTTCGTTCTCCGCAGATCTGTACGGAAGATTGTGGAGGTGGGGAAATGGCTTGTATTCAGTTATTTATACGACAAATGCCGATGGAGCGCACTCCATCGGCATTTATCTTCTTTTTTTGGGGGAATCGCAGCCCGTTGCTTTATTCTTTGATAACTTTCTTGCCGTCTACAATATAAATGCCTTTCTGCAATCCGTCTAAGGCATGGGTCTTGGCTACGTTGCTCTTTACCCGCATGCCTTGCAGGGTATAGACGTTTGTGGTCTCTGTTTGCTTTCCGGCCCATGTGGAATGGATGGAAGACTCGAAATCGTCCTTACCGAAAGTTACGTGGATGATTTGAGTACCGAAAGTGAGGTCGAGCGTGCAGTAGAGCTTGGTGTCGGATATTTTTCCGGAGATGTCAATGGGAAGCCCATTCGGAAACAAGAGTGACCACATCCAAAGGGTGCCGGGGTCGCCGTCGCTGAAAGTGGCTGTTTTCTGTTTCAGGTCGAAAACGTTGTAGTCGCCTTGTGGCGTGACCGGGACTTCGCTGACATGTATGTTGCCTACGGGGATGGGGTCTGCGCCTTCCATCTCCAATGTGAAGTTTTTCAGCTCGATGTTGATAAGCCCTTCTTCCGGAAACTCTATGGAGACAGTGGTCGGCATGGGAGGAGTGGAGAAGTTGTCCACGGAAACTACCAAGTCGTCCGTATAATCATGTGTCGTGTTTTGGGCTTGTGCACCAAGCCATACGCCGCAGGCGGTGAGTGTTGCGAGTAGTAATTTCTTCATAACTTTGAAATTTTATGATTGATAATATTTTTATGTATTAATAGTAGTAAGCCATTCCGAAAGTGGCATAGAGTGGGAAGAGTGAGAACGTGACGGTTTCAAAGTCGCTTTTGAACACATCGTTCATACCCCAGTCCAACAGGCCGAAGACGTTAAGATGCTTCTTTATGCGGAAGTCTGCGCAGAATTCCATCCCCCAGGAGAAATGGCGCATGTCGTCACTGAAATCGTAGGAAGCTGGATTGTCGGCGCCGATGGTTATCTTTTGCCCCACGGGCGAACCTTCGCGCAGGTAACCGTCGAAGACTTCGCCGTCGAAGTCACGATAGATCCAATAGCTGACGTATGGGCCGAGATTGAATGTCCATCTGGCTCCTACACGGTAGGTGGCCGTTACGGGAATCGTAAAGCCCGTCATGCGGGTCTCGGTAATGTCCGTACCCGTGAAACGTCCTTCTACCACGTCTTCGCCCATCACGATGGCCATGTTGTAGTTTTTCACCTCTGCCCCCGTGCGCATGCCTTGCATGAAAAAACGAAGTCCGGCGGAAAGTCCCCATTTCGTATTGAAATACTTATATCCGTCTATTCCTAAACTGAAACCGCCTTTCGGAGCGAATTCGTTGATTTTACGGATTTCCTTGGGAAGAGGAAGAGGAGTTGTTCCGCCCAACACGAATCCGGCTCTGACGACATAGCCCATACCGTTGTGGTCGGATGTCGGTCCCCATTTCGCATAGTTGGCTTCCCGGTTCTCGCGGTTCTCCTTCATCAGTTCTTTGAGGTCTTGTGCCTGTAACGTGCCCATGGCCGATGACAGGGCAAAGATTAGGATATATTTCAGATGTTTCATGTTCTCTTCTTTATTATGGGTTATTCTTCACAAACCACTTTCACTTCATCTACCAGCAGCGTGCTTCCAACGGCGCCGCAGAAACTGGCTCCTTCGATGCTGGACGTGAAGACGACTGCCAGATTGTAACCGTAAGCTTTCAATAGTTTTTCGTCTACGTTGCCGCTATATTCAAAGGGGATGTCGAAGCGGGTCCAGGTATTGAAATCGTGCACCGGATTTTGGATGCGTGCCAAAGCCACGATGTTGGGGTGGGTCAACACGTCGTCGCCTTTCAAGGTAACGGGCTGCCCGTGTTCATCCGTATTTTTATATAATACGGCATATAAGTCCGGTTCGTCGATACGATCTTCGATGATGGTTCCTTTTCTATTTTGGAATTTTTCGCCCGGCTTGAATTTATAATATCCTTCAAAACGCAACGGTTTCTTGTTGAACGGCAGTCCGAAGCGTGTAGCGGCCATGGCGTCTTTCAGAGCGTTAGCCACGTCGAACGTCCCGATAAACAAGTTGCCCGCCGCGATGCGCATATTAACCATGGCACCGAAAAGACCGGTGTCGCACGTTTCGAGCTTGACGGACTGTCCGCTTACGGCATCCTGCGTCCACGGTATCGTAGGGAACTCGTCGGGTTGGGCGGACGAACGGCTGATGGCGTAACCCGGGTTGCCGGTTGCCCATTGGGAGATGTCATTGCCGTGTGCCGATTTTTCGAACCACTCATAATAACGTCCGTTGGCTTCCATCCTGATGTTCTCGAAAGAAAGGTCGGTCTCTATGGGCTGTATGAGTGCGAACTTTACGTGATAATCCCGGTGCCATTGACGGTCTTCGGACGTGGCCCTGTAATGTACACTGCCATGCGTGAAGTCTTGCACACTACCGTTTTCAGGTGTGATGGAGGCACCCGGAGTGAGTTTGAAGTTTATTTTCAGCGCTTGCAACTGTGTGGAGTCTGTGAAGTCCTCGCGCAGATAAAACACGATGGACGTGTCGGACGACGCCACGTCCTTCACGGCATCATTCGGGGTGAAGAACAAAGCCTTTTCGTCTGAAGCGAGAACATAAGCCTCTTCTATGTCACACTCAGAGTTAGCTGGTTCGTTTTGTATGCAAGAGCTTAACGAAAAAGCGGCAAAAAGAGAAAGTCCGAATAAGATTTTCTTCATGAATATACAAGTCTTAAATTAAAACCAAGGCAAAGGTAATGAAAAAGGTTGGTTAAATCGCAAAAAACGGTATAAAGAGTAGTTTTACCATTATTTCCCGTCATGCGCAGGCGGGCGGAGAGAAAAGAAAACACCGATGAAATCGGATGTTTTTAATATAATCCGGGCGAATACCGCCTTTTGCCCGTTGCTCCGGCCTTCTTCGATTTTTGTTCTACCACGGCATGCAGGATTACGATGTCGGTTTGCGGTCGGTCGTGGGAATCTGTCGCGGTGGATTGGATGTTTTCCACCACATCGAGCCCTTCGATGACCTCTCCGAATACGGTGTATCCTCCGTCTAACCCGGGTGTGCCCCCGGTGGTGAGGTATTCTTGCTCCATTTCCCTGTTGGTTTCAAAATCACCATATAGGCCACCTCGTAATCCCGCCCAGGCAAAGGCCAGTTCCCGGGGGCGGTACTTCTTTCCCCACACGATGTAGAATTGCGACCCGTTGCTCAGACGGTCCGGGTTGTTTGCGTCATCTTCGCGCGCCATGGCCACCGCTCCTCTCTTATGGTATTGGAAAGGGAGGTCTATTTCGGGGGCCAACATATATCCCGGCCCTCCTTCCCCCAATATCTTTCCGCTCGGAGCCTGTTTGGAATCCGGGTCGCCTGCCTGAATGACGAAGTCTTTCACGACGCGGTGGAAGAGCGTTCCGTCGTAGAATCCTTCTGAAACTAATTTGAGGAAATTATCTCGGTGGACCGGTGTTTCGTCGTTCAGCGCGATGCGGATGTTACCCATTGTGGTTTCCAATCGCACAATCGAACGTTTTTCGCGGATTTTCCCTTGGGCATGAAATGCGGTCATTCCTATCAGAATCACCAATAACAGGAGTTTTTTCATAAGGTTTCAGTCTAACTGCGGGCAAAGATAGTAAAAACTATTTCTGCCGGGAAATAAATCGCTCTTTTTCTTGCAGATGCCTCGCGTTCTCCCTTCGTAGACTTATTAACATCATGTCGATAAATATTTTATTATAATAAGGTGTATGTATCTCTGAAAATTCGTACCTTTGACCTCGCGTAATGTAAAATATTGATGGAAGAAGCAGTTTATCACGTCCCTGTCTTGTTGAAAGAATGTGTAGACGGTCTGGTGGTCAATCCTGCCGGGATATATGCCGATGTCACCTTTGGGGGCGGAGGACATAGCCGGGCGATTGTGTCCCGACTGGATGCGGCCGGGCATTTGTATGGTTTTGACCAGGATGCGGATGCCGAGGCGAATATCGTTGCTGACGGACGTTTCACATTTGTCCGGAGCAATTTCCGGTATCTGAAGAACTGGATGCGTTATTACGGCGTAGAACAGTTGGACGGTTTGCTGGCTGATTTGGGCGTGTCGAGCCACCATTTCGATGATGCGGAACGGGGGTTCTCGTTTCGTTTCGACGGGAAACTGGACATGCGGATGAACCAGCGGGCGCGGCTGACTGCGGCGGATGTGTTGAATGATTACGCGGAAGAGCGGCTGGCCGACATTTTCTATCTGTACGGTGAATTGAAGAATGCCCGTAAGTTGGCCTCATGGGTGGTGAAAGCCCGTATGCACCGGAGGATCGAGACGACGGAAGAGTTCATGGAGGTGGTAAAGCCTTTGTTTGAGCGTGACCGGGAGAAGAAAGAATTGGCTAAGGTGTTCCAGGCTTTGCGTATAGAAGTGAACCAGGAGATGGACGCCTTGAAGGAGATGCTGACGGCCGCGGTCGAATTGCTCCGGCCGGGAGGTCGCTTAGTGGTGTTGACCTATCATTCTTTGGAGGATCGGATGGTGAAGAATTTAGTCAAAACCGGAAATGTGGAGGGCAAGCGGATACAGGATTTCTATGGCAATGTGGATTGTCCGCTCAGGGCTGTCCACAATAAAGTGATAGTGCCGGGAGAAGAGGAGCAGCGTGCGAATCCCCGTAGCCGCAGTGCCAAGTTGAGAATCGCGGAAAAGAAATAAAGGATGAAGGAAGAACTGGATTTGGAAGAAAAAACGGACGTGGAGCCCGTGGGTGTGCCTACGGAAGAGGCAGCCGGAAGTCCCGGGGCGGAGGAGGCCGTGTCGGGCGGGGACATGTCCGACGAGGATGGTGTGATGCCGGGCGATGAGGAAAAGGCCGAGTCGGGCGAACTGTCTCCTATCAAAGCTTTCACGGAGAGTGAGGGGGTGGACCAGCGTCCTAATGTGTCTTTACGCGAGATATTGGGTGGGGACATCCTTACGGCCGGGTGGTTGCGTCGTCAGATGGGATTGATTTTACTCTGTACGTTTTTTGCCATCATTTATATCACGAACCGTTATTCTGCGGAGCAGGAGATGATTGAGATTGAAAAGTTGAAGACGGAACTGACGGAGGTGAGATATCGGGCGCTGACCCGTTCCAGCGAGTTGACCGTAAAGACACGGCAAAGCCAGATAGAAAAAAGTTTGAGACAGACTCCGGACAGTGTGCTGCAAAGTCCGAAAGAACCTCCTTTTTTGATTAAATCCCAAAACGAGGAAGAAGAATGAACTTCGACAATAAAAAGATAATGCCCCGTTTCTTCGTGGTCATCGTACTGATGAGCTTGGGCGGTTTATATATATTGGGCAATGCGGCCTACCTGATGTTCGTGGAGAGCGAGTATTGGACACAGGTGAGCCGTAAGCTGGTGAAAGAGAATGTGCCCATTCCCGCCAAGCGTGGAAACATCCTTTCGGCAGACGGGCAGATTATGGCCAGTTCCTTGCCGGAATATAAGATTTATATGGATTATGTCGCGTCGGATAAGAATCCGGAAACGGCCAAGGAACTGCAGGCTTGGAGAGACAGTGTGTTGATAGCCGACCTGGATTCCATTTCCCAGGGGTTGAGTAAGACCTTTCCCGATAAAACCGCCGGATATTTCAAGAAACGGCTGAAAAAGGGGAAAAAGTTGAGGCGGAGGAACTGGCAGATATACGGTCGGCGAATTTCTTACATCCAGTATAAGGAATGCAAGAAATTACCGTTGTTCCGAGAGTCTCCTTTCAAGGGCGGATTCTATGCTGAGGAATTCAATCAACGAAAGAAACCATACGGTTCGTTGGCCACGCGTACGTTGGGGGCTCTGTATGCCAGTAAGGATTCGGCGCGTTACGGACTGGAGCTTTCCTACGACTCCATTTTGAGGGGTAAGGAAGGCGTATCCCATCGTGCCAAAGTGCGTAATAAGTGGTTGAGTTTGGTGGACGCCCCTCCGGTGGACGGCAATGATATTGAGACGACCATCGACGTGTCCATGCAGGATGCGGCGGAAAAGGCCCTGTTGAAACAGTTGAAAAACATCAATGGCGACGTGGGCGTGGTGGTGCTGATGGAGGTGGCCACGGGAGATGTGAAGGCCATTGTGAACATGACGAAATGTGCAGACGGCGAGTATCGCGAGGTGAAGAACAATGCCGTGTCCGATTTAATGGAACCCGGTTCTACTTTTAAGACCGCTTCCATCATGGTGGCGTTGGAGGACGGAAAGATTTCGAAGAATGATTTCGTAGACACCGGCAACGGGCAGTGGGAGATGCACGGACGAGTGATGAAGGATCACAACTGGCGGCGTGGCGGTTACGGAAGAATCAGCGTGCCCGAAGTGCTGATGTATTCTTCCAACATCGGAGTCAGCCGCTTGGTAGACGACAACTATAAAGACCATCCGGAAAAATTCGTGGATGGGCTGTATCGTGAAGGAGTGGGCATTCCCCTGAATATACCTTTGATGGGAAGCGGAGAGCCGCGGGTACGCCGCCCGAAGAAAGACGGTAGCAATTGGTCGAAGACTGCCTTGCCGTGGATGAGCATCGGGTATGAGACCCAGATGCCGCCGATAGCCACACTGACTTTCTATAATGCCATCGCCAACGGCGGAAAGATGGTACGTCCGCGTTTTGTAAAAGCTGTCCGGAAGAATGGTGAAATCGTGCGCGAGTTCCCGGTGGAGGTCATCAAAGAGCGGATATGCTCTCCGAAGACACTGAACGACATTCAGGAAATACTCGAAATGGTAGTAAGTAAAGGATTGGGCAAGAAAGCCGGATGCAAGGATTTCAAGGTGTCCGGCAAGACGGGTACTGCCCAGGTGGCCCAAGGGCGCGGCGGTTATCATGGAGGCCGGATGAAATATCTTATCAGTTTTTGCGGTTATTATCCCTCAGACCGGCCGAAGTACAGTTGTATCGTCGCGATACAAAAGTCCGGTCTGCCGGCTTCGGGAGGCGGACATTGCGGTCCGGTGTTCAGCGAGATCGCCCAAAGCGTTATGGCGAAAGGGGTATATCGCGATGTCTCGGAAGCGTCAGACTCGGCTTCCGTCTTCGTTCCGGATGTGTTGGACGGTGATATGAATGCCACGCGGGCAGTACTGAAAGAACTGGATATTCCTTTCCGGCAAGACTGGAGTACGGACAAAGGTGGAAAGAGCGTTTGGGGGAAAGCGGTGAACAGCGGGAATGTCGTGACGTTGCGCGGTGACAATACGCCGATGGAAATCGTACCGGACGTGAAAGGCATGGGGGCGAAAGACGCTGTGTATATGCTGGAGAGCCGGGGATTGAAAGTGAGATTGGAAGGCGTGGGGCGTGTGGTTTCGCAAAGCATCCCGCCGTACGTCAAATATAAGAAAGGGCAAACCATACAGATTAAATTAAAAAGATAAGAGGGAAGCATGATGATGGAGTTGGATATTTTGCTGAAAAGCGTGAGTGTCGTACGGGTCACAGGCGATACCGTACGGAATATTACGGGAATCAATATGGATTCCCGGCTTGTGCAGCCGGGCGATTTGTTTGTCGCGGTCAAAGGGACGCAGGCCGACGGTCACGCTTATATCGGCAAGGCAGTAGAGAAAGGAGCCGTAGCCGTAGTGTGCGAGGCATGGCCGGAGGTGCAGGCCGAGGGGGTGACGTACGTACAAGTGAAAGATTCCGAAAGTGCGGTGGGACGGTTGGCTACGGTGTTTTACGGCGACCCGACTTCCAAGTTGCAACTTATCGGAGTGACCGGTACGAACGGCAAAACTACGATTGCCACCTTATTATATAATATGTTCCGGGTGTTCGGTTATAAGTGCGGACTTTGTTCTACGGTTTGCAATTATATAGATGATGAGGCTGTCCCGACAGAGCATACCACGCCCGACCCGATTACGTTGAACCGTTTGTTGGGACGTATGGCGGACGAAGGATGCAAATACGCTTTCATGGAAGTCAGTTCGCATGCAGTAGCCCAGCATCGTATTGCAGGTCTGAAGTTTGCAGGAGGTATTTTTACGAACCTTACGCGCGACCATCTGGATTACCATAAGACATTCGAGAACTACCGCGACGCCAAGAAGGCATTTTTCGACGGTTTGCCTAAGGGGGCTTTTGCCGTGACGAATGTGGACGACCGCAACGGAATGATCATGGTGCAGAACACAAAGGCCGTCGTGAAGACTTATTCTTTGCGCGCGGCTGCCGATTTCAAGGCAAAGGTGTTGGAAGAGTCGTTTGAAGGCATGTGCCTGGATGTCAATGGCAAAGAGGTGAGCGTTCCTTTCATAGGCCGTTTCAATGTATCCAACTTGTTGGCTGTGTACGCTGCTGCCGTTTGTATGGGGCGCGGGGCTGAAGACGTTCTGGTAGCCCTTAGTACATTGCGCCCGGTGAACGGACGTTTCGAGACGATTCGTTCGAAGGAAGGAGTGACTGCCATTGTCGATTACGCCCATACGCCGGATGCGTTGGTCAATGTGTTGTCGACCGTGAACGAAATACTGAAACGGCGCGGCGAAGTCATTACGGTCTGCGGAGCCGGAGGCAATCGTGACAAGGGCAAGCGTCCGATTATGGCGCAGGAAGCAGTGAAAAACAGCGATAGGGTAATCATAACCAGTGACAATCCGCGTTTCGAGGAGCCGCAGGAAATTATCAACGATATGTTGGCCGGACTGGACAAGGAGGAAATGCGCAAGGTGATTTCCATTGTCGACCGCAAGGAGGCTATCCGTACAGCCTGCATGATGGCACGGCCCGGAGATGTGGTGCTGGTGGCCGGGAAGGGGCATGAAGATTACCAGGAGGTGAAAGGCGTGAAGCATCATTTCGACGACCATGAGGTGATAAAAGAAGTATTTGGCATTTAACCGTTGCGCACATGTTGTATTATTTGTTTCGATTTTTAGGAGAGTACGGGATTCCCGGTTCGCATATATGGACCTACATCTCTTTCCGGGCTTTGCTGACCCTGATTCTGTCGTTGGTCATTTCCGTATGGTTCGGGGAATACTTCATCAAGTGGATGAAACGCCATAACGTGAGCGAGGCGCAGCGCGACAAGTCGATAGACCCTTACGGGGTAGAGAAAAAGGGAGTGCCTACCATGGGCGGTATCATCATCATCGTGTCCATCATCGTTCCTTGTCTGCTCTTCGGGCGTTTGCGTAACATCTATATGATACTGATGCTGATTACGACCGTGTGGTTGGGTGTTTTGGGGTTTGCGGACGATTACATCAAGATGAAAGTAAGCAAAGACGGTTTGAGGCCTGTGTATAAGCTGGCAGGACAGACCCTTTTGGGACTTTTCGTCGGCCTGACATTGTGGCTCAGTCCCGACGCGGTGATTCGGGAGAATGTATCGACACAGCGTTTGGGCAACACCGAAGTCGTCGTACACAAAAGCGAGAAAGTGAAATCGACCATTACCACGATACCGTTTGTGAAGGACAACAACTTGGATTATGCCGAGATTATGAGTTTTTGCGGAAAATACAAGACGGCTGCCGGGTGGTTCTTGTTTGTGGTCATGACTACGTTGGTCGTGGTAGCCGTGTCCAACGGGTCGAATCTGAACGACGGCATGGACGGCATGGCAGCGGGCAATTCGGCGATTATCGGTGTGGCATTGGGCGTATTGGCCTACGTGTCCAGTCATATAGCCTTTGCCAGTTACCTGAACATCATGTACATACCCGGTTCGGAGGAATTGGTTATCTTCATCTGTGCTTTTGTAGGCGCGTTGGTCGGTTTCTTGTGGTATAACGCCTATCCTGCCCAGATTTTCATGGGGGATACGGGCAGTTTGTCCATCGGAGGCATCATTGCCGTGACGGCCATCATCATACATAAGGAATTGCTTATCCCCTTGATGTGTTTCGTGTTCCTGATGGAGAGCCTGAGCGTGATTCTGCAAGTGAACTATGCGAAATGGGGGAACCGGAAAGGACTGAAGTTAAGAGTGTTCAAGCGAGCCCCGATTCATGATACTTTCCGGGTGCGTCCCGGACAGTTGGCTCCGGACGTGAAGGTGCTGTGCAACTGGCCTAAAGGATGTTGGTTAGAGTCGAAAGTCACGGTCCGTTTTTGGATTATCACGGTCATCTTGGCGGCCATGACGATTATAACGTTAAAAATCAGATAAAGAAGAAGCTATGGGGAAAAGAATGGTAATATTGGGAGCGGCCGAAAGCGGCGTGGGCGCTGCGGTGCTGGCTCAGAAAAAAGGCTTTGATGTCTTTGTTTCCGATATGGGAAAAATCAAGCCTCATTACGTGGACATGCTGGATCGTTACGGAATTGCGTGGGAAGACGGCGGCCATACGGAAGAACTGGTCCTGAATGCGGACGAGGTGATAAAAAGCCCGGGCATACCGGAAGATGCCCCGATGGTGTTGAAGGTGAAAGCTGCCGGTATTCCCATTATCTCGGAAATAGAATTTGCCGGACGCTATACGCACGCCAAGATGATTTGTATTACAGGCAGCAACGGCAAGACCACTACTACGTCCTTGATTTATCATATCTTCAAGAAAGCGGGTTACAACGTCGGGTTGGCCGGAAATATCGGCCAAAGCCTGGCCTTGCAGGTGGCCGAGAAAGATTATGACTACTATGTGATAGAACTGAGCAGTTTCCAGTTGGACAACATGTACCGTTTCCGGGCTAACATTGCCGTGTTGCTCAACATCACGCCCGACCATCTGGACCGTTACGACCATTGCATGCAGAATTATGTGGATGCCAAAATGCGCATTTTGCAGAACCAGGAAGAGACGGATGCCTTCGTCTATTGGAATGACGACCCGATTATCCGGAAAGAATTGGAGAAATACCAGATCAAGGCCAAGAAATGTCCGTTCTCCATCTTGAAGAAAGAAGGGATGATAGGTTATCTGGCCGACGGGCAATATGTGATAGAATACCCCACGCCGTTCAACATGGAGCAGGAATCATTGGCTCTGACCGGGAAGCACAATATGTACAATTCTTTGGCGGCAGGCATCACGGCCGACATCGCCGGGGTGAAGAATGAAGTGATACGGCAGAGCCTGGGTGATTTCGAGGGCGTGGAACACCGCTTGGAGAAAGTGGTGCGTGTGCGTGGCGTGGATTATATCAACGATTCCAAGGCCACCAACGTGGATGCCTGCTGGTATGCATTGGAGAGCATGAAAACGCCCACGGTATTGATTTTGGGAGGGAAAGACAAAGGGAATGATTACGAGGCCATAGCCGAACTGGTCCGGAAGAAATGTGTGGGGCTGGTGTTCCTCGGGGCGGACAACCGGAAACTTCATGATTTTTTCGATTCGTTCGGTATTCCTATTGCCGACACCCACAGCATGAAAGACTGCGTGGAGGCGTGCTACAGGATGGCCCGTCCCGGCGATACCGTATTGTTGAGTCCCTGTTGTGCCAGTTTCGACTTGTTCAAGAACATGGAAGACCGTGGCGAACAGTTCAAGTCATTGGTAAGGGCGTTGTAAAGTAAGGGAGCGAAAGGATGGTCACACCAACAAAAGTTTTAAAGAAGTGGAGCCTGTTCGAAGGCGACAAGGTCATCTGGATGATTTTGTTCTTCCTCGGCATGATATCCATCATAGAAGTGTATAGCGCTTCCAGCAATATGAGTTACAAGACGGGATATTATTGGAAGCCGATTCTGCAACATGCCTCATATTTCGTCGTGGGCGTGTTGGCCACGATCTTGGTGCACAAGATACCGTGCCGTTATTTTAAGTTGATACCTTTGGCCGGCATACCGTTGTCCGTATTCTTGCTTGGAATAGCCATGTTTACCACGAAAGTGAACAATGCAAGCCGTTGGCTTGAGGTGGGCGGTATCGGTTTCCAGCCTTCCGAGATAGCCAAAGGCGTGTTGATTGCCACGACGGCCATGATTCTTTCGAGCATGCGCGACGAGGCCGGGGCGCAACGTCGTGCGTTCAAGTGGATTATGGGCGTGTCGGTCGTAATCTGTTTGTTGATTGTGCCCGAAAACTTCTCTACAGCCGCCATGACTTTTCTGGTCATTCTGGTGATGATGTTCATAGGCGGGATACCTTGGAAACAGTTAGGCACCTTATTGGGGATTATCGTTATTGCCGGAGCCAGTTTGTTTTCATTTTTGCGTTTTGCACCGGATTCTACGATAGAATCCATGAGCGACTGGCCCGGCCTGCACCGTTTGCCGACGTGGGCCAGTCGTGTGCGTGGGCATGGGAATATACCGGAGAATGCGGCGGACTACGATTTGACTAAGAATCCGCAGGTGACGCATGCCAAGATAGCCATTGCCACGTGTAATGTGATAGGCCGGGGGCCGGGAAATTCCGTGGAACGCGATTTCCTGCCACAGTCGTTTTCCGACTTCATTTATGCCATCGTCATAGAGGAACTCGGATTGGGCGGTGGTGCCTTCGTCATGTTCCTGTATATCGTGTTGCTTTTCCGGTCGGCCAGGATAGCCAGCCGGTGCGAGCGAAACTTCCCGGCTTTCCTTGTGATGGGGCTATCGCTGATGCTCGTCACGCAAGCCATGATTAATATGGCCGTGGCAGTCGGAGTCTTTCCGGTGACGGGACAACCCTTGCCGTTAATCAGTAAAGGAGGTACGTCCACTTTGATTAATTGTGTGTATATGGGAGTCATCCTGAGCGTAAGCCGTTCGGCCAAGAAAAAGCCTCAGGTAACGGAAGAAACTGAAGATTGAAGAAAGATTCGCATGAGGGGCGGTGATGTTCTCGGGAAGGGAACGGACTTACCCTTGTGTCATGATTTATGATTCGCCATCCGCAGCTTGCCCTTTGGGTGAGGCCTGTGGATGGTTTTGTTTGTAGAAGTCTTGTTTTCAATAATTTATGTCTTGTGAATCACTTGCCGCAGATTGGAAAATTTTTCTCAGGCGAACGAAAAATCATTCGGCTGAGATTGGAAAATCGTTCGGCTGAGAATGATTTGTCATCTTCCGTAAGGGCGTAGAATGACAGGCTGTGAAGGTCTGAAATGTAAGAAATAATTCATTTTCAGAATAAAATAAGGAAGAAAAAAGGGTAGAAATACCGGATTTATTATTATTTTTGCTGATAAAATTCAGTTTCATGAGAGAAGAGTTAAGGATTATCGTGAGCGGAGGAGGAACGGGCGGACATATATTCCCGGCCGTGTCCATTGCGAATGCCATCAAATCGCAGCATCCGGAAGCCGAGATATTGTTCGTCGGAGCCGAAGGGCGGATGGAGATGCAGCGTGTTCCGGCTGCCGGTTATCCTATCAAGGCATTACCGATTTGCGGTTTCGACCGCAAGCATTTGCTGAAGAATATTGCCGTGCTTTTCAAGATTTGGAAAAGCCGCAGGATGGCGAGGAAGATTATCCGTGATTTCAGGCCGATGGCAGCCGTGGGAGTAGGAGGCTATGCCAGCGGTCCCACGTTGAATATGGCCGAGGCGATGGGAATCCCCACATTGATACAGGAGCAGAACTCGTATGCCGGAGTGACCAATA
Source organism: Paraprevotella clara YIT 11840 (assembly GCF_000233955.1). Taxonomy (GTDB): domain Bacteria; phylum Bacteroidota; class Bacteroidia; order Bacteroidales; family Bacteroidaceae; genus Paraprevotella; species Paraprevotella clara. Next base: position 66,560 of record NZ_JH376579.1, on the reverse strand, counting down.
AGTTGCTGGCCAAGCGGGCCGATAAGATTTGTGTGGCTTACGACGGAATGGAGCGTTTTTTCCCGAAAGAGAAAATCATCCTGACGGGAAACCCTGTCCGTCAAGGTTTGCTGGAGAACACCAAAAGCCGCGAAGAGGCTTTGGCCGACTTCGGCCTGTTGCCGGGGCTGAAAACGGTGCTCCTGATAGGCGGTAGCCTGGGAGCGCGTACTTTGAACGAGAGTGTGCTCGCTAATCTTACGGCCATCTCGGCTTCCGGTGTGCAGTTTATCTGGCAGACGGGAGGTTATTATTTTGCCCAGATACAGGAACAGTTGAAACTGAAGGGACAGCCCGACAATCTGTTTGTGACGGATTTCATCGCCAAGATGGAAGACGCATACGCGGCTGCCGATTTGGTTATTTCAAGGGCTGGGGCCAGCAGCATCTCGGAATTGTGCCTGTTGGGTAAGCCGGCCATATTGGTGCCTTCGCCGAACGTGGCCGAGGACCACCAGACTAAAAATGCGTTGGCCCTGGTCGACAAACAGGCCGCGCTTTACGTCAAAGATGCCGAGGCCGTGAACAAATTAATCGGTCTGGCTCTGAATGTCATCCGGGATGCGGACAAGTTGTCCGCATTGAGCCGGAATATCAAAGCCATGGCCTTCACGGACTCTGCCGACCGCATTGCGGAAGAGGTTTGCAAACTCGCTGTGGCATATAGGGAAAACCGCGATTAAGCGAGCGCGGAGGCAAGCTCGCTTGCCTCTGCCGAGCGGGAGCGGTTTATTTAAAGGAAGAAGTAGAAGATGGAAATGAACGCGATAAAAGCAGTGTATTTCGTAGGGATAGGCGGAATCGGCATGAGTGCCATCGCCCGTTATTTCCTGCAGAAAGGGCTTTGTGTGGGAGGCTACGACCGCACGCCTTCCGAACTCACGCGGAAGTTGCAGGAAGAGGGTGCCCGGATTCACTATGAAGAGGATGTGGAACAAATCCCTTCCGCCTGCCGGGACAAAGACACTTGCCTGGTGGTTTATACACCGGCCATCCCCGGCGAGCATGCCGAGCTGGCCTATTTCAAGGCGAACGGATTCGAGATAGAGAAACGTGCGCAGGTGTTGGGTACGTTGACGCGTGCCCATAAAGGGCTTTGTGTGGCCGGGACGCATGGGAAAACCACCACATCGTCCATGGCGGCTCATATCCTGCATCAGAGTCACGTGGACTGCAATGCCTTTTTGGGCGGCATCACCAAGAATTACGGTACGAATTACATTCTTTCTCCGAAGAGCGATTACGTGGTCATCGAAGCCGACGAGTTCGACCGTTCTTTTCATTGGCTGACGCCATATGCGTCTGTGATTACAGCCACCGACCCCGACCACTTGGATATCTACGGGACGAAAGAGGCCTATCTGGAAAGTTTCAGAAAATATACTTCCTTGATTCGTCCGGGAGGTTTCCTGGTCTTGCACGAGGGACTGGAGATGCAGCCGGATGTACAAGAGGGGGTGACGACCTATTCCTATAGCCGGGGACACGGGGATTTCCATGCGGAGAACATCCGTATCGGTGACGGTGAAATATATTTTGATTTTATCTCTCCGTTAGGGCATATCAAGGATGTGCAGTTGGGAGTTCCCGTAAGCATTAATATCGAGAACGGGATAGCGGCTATGGCCTTGGCGCAAATCAGCGGCGTGACACCGGAAGAGATAAAGCGGGGTATGGCTTCGTTCAGAGGAGTGGACCGCCGTTTCGACTTCCGGTTGAAAGACGATAAGGCCGTTTTCCTGACGGACTATGCCCATCATCCGGCCGAGATACGCCAAAGCGTGATATCCATCCGCGAACTGTACCGGGGAAAGAAGATTGCAGCGATATTCCAACCCCATCTTTATACGCGTACGCGTGATTTTTATAAAGAGTTTGCCGAGAGCCTCTCGCTGTTGGACGAGGTGATTCTTACGGATATTTATCCTGCCCGTGAAACGCCTATCCCGGGCGTGACGAGCCGGCTGATATATGACCGTCTGGCTCCTACGGTGAAGAAATGCCTGTGCCGGAAGGAAGACGTGCCGGAGATAGTGCGGCAGTCGGATGCGGATGTATTTATATTGTTAGGAGCCGGGGATTTGGAATCCTATGCTCCGCAGATTACGGAGATATTGAAAGAGAGATGATTAAGAAGCTGGCCATTATATTGTTGTTGGTGGGACTGTTTTGCTATTTTATCGCAGCAGTCACGGTGTTGAACAAACCCAAGGAAGGGCTTGTGTGCAATGGCGTGGAGGTTGTGGTCGAAGACAGTCTGCAGACCGGTTTTATCCAGTCGGGAGAAGTGTTGAGGCTGTTGGAAAGCCGTAAATGCAACCCGACGGGACAAAAAATGGACCAGGTGATGTTGAGCCGGATAGAAGAGGCTTTGCGGAAGAATCCTTATATCGAGGATGTAACAAGCTATAAGACGCCCGGCGGGAAGGTGTGTGTGCGCGTCAAGCAGCGTCTGCCTATATTGCATGTCATGTCTTCCGACGGACAGAACTACTATCTGGACCGTGCGGGCCGGCAGATGCCGAAATCGTCCTATTACGCCGACTTGGTCGTGGCGACCGGAGATATCACACCGCAGTATGCCCGGCAGAATCTGACTCGTCTGGGGAGGCTGATACAAGATAACCCGTTCTGGAACCACCAAATCCAGCAGATTCATGTGCTGGAGAATGGCGAGGTGGAATTAGTGCCCCGAGTAGGGGAACATACGATCCTTTTGGGGCGTCCCACAAATGTGGAAGACAAACTGGGCAGGATGAAAGAGTTTTATACGGAAGGACTGAACAAGGTGGGGTGGAATAAGTACTCCCAGATCAGCCTGAAGTATAACAATCAAATTATTTGCAAGAAAAATAAGAAATGATATGGCTGTAGAGAAAGAAATCATTGTAGCGGTAGAATTCGGCTCCTCGAAGATACGAGGTGTGGCCGGGTGCAAGAATATAGACGGCAGTGTGCAGGTGCTGGATATCGAACAGGTAGATGCACGGCACTGTATCCGAAAGGGTGTGGTTTATAATATAGACAAGACCGTGATGTGTTTGAAACACATTGTCGACAAGATGGAGAATGCACTGGATATGCGTGTGCGTAAGGTCTTTGTCGGAATAGGAGGCCAGTCGTTACGGGCAAAGAAGAACACGGTGTCACGTCAGTTTGCCACAAAAACCGTGGTTTCGCAAGAGTTGGTGGATTCTTTGCTCAAAACCAACAGGAATACGGTATATGCCGGCTATGAAATACTGGAAGTGGTTCCGCAGGAATATCATGTGGGTTTGGATACTACGGTAGACCCGGTCGGGGTCTTGAGCAGCCAGATAGACGGAACCTATCTGAATATCATCGCTAAAACGGAAATCAAAGAATATATTCTGAAATGTGTGGAGGCGGTCGGGCTTGACGTGGCCGGCATGTTTGTGGCACCGATGGCTTTAGCCGGCTGCGTGCTGACGGATACGGAGAAGCGTTCGGGCTGTGCTCTTGTGGATTTCGGTTACGGAACGACTACTGTCGCAGTATATAAAGGCAACTTGTTGCGTCATCTGGCAGTGATACCGTTAGGAGGAAATAATATCACTCAGGATCTTTGCAGCCTGCAAATTGATGAGGATGAAGCGGAAGGGCTGAAAATGAAATACGGTTCGGCTTATTCCGATCTGAGCAGTGAAGAACTGGCCAAGAATCTTTTGGTGAACAACGGTCGTACGATTGAGGAGCGTTTGTTGGTGGACATTGTAGAGGCTCGTGAGGAAGAAATCTTGAGCAATGTGGCAGCGCAGATCCGTAATAGCGGCTATCAGGATAAGTTGTTGGCCGGAATTGTCATTTCGGGTGCGGCATCCAATGTGAAGAATCTCGATAAAGCGGCTTCAGTCCGTCTTCATCCGGATAAAACGCGTTTTGCACGTATCGTACCTTTTGCGTTACAAGCTGTTCATGCCGAGCAGGTGGTGAAGGACGGTTCTTTAAATACTTTGTTGGCGTTGATGAACGAAGGAAACCAGAATTGTGTGGAACCCAAGGTCGTAGTGAAGGAGGAAGTGCCCGAGGAGGTTGTAGAAGAAAAGGAAATACCGCAGACTGCTCCCAATTTTGTTCCGGTAGAGGAAACGCATAAGGAAGTCTACGAAAGAGAGGAACCGAAGAATAAAGGGGGAATTTGGAAGAAGTTTAAGGAGAAGCTTGTGGATTTGACTAAAACGGTAACTGAAGAATAACATAGAAAAACAAAATAGATTATGCAAGAAGAAACAGATATTCGGTTTAACTTCAAAACGAACAGCCCGAGCATCATTAAGGTGATCGGAGTGGGAGGTGGCGGAGGTAACGCCGTCAATCACATGTATAAGGAAGGTATTCATGATGTGAGTTTTGTGCTGTGTAATACCGACAATCAGGCTTTGAGCGACTCTCCTATCCCGACACGTCTGCAATTGGGGACAGAAGGCTTGGGAGCCGGAAACCGCCCCGAGCGTGCGCGGCAGGCGGCCATGGAGAGTCTGGACGGTATAAAAGAAATGCTGAACGACGGAACCCGTATGGTTTTCATTACGGCCGGAATGGGAGGCGGTACCGGAACCGGTGCAGCTCCCGTGATAGCGCAATGTGCCAAGGAAATGGGTATCCTGACGGTCGGTATCGTGACTATACCGTTCCGTTTTGAGGGGTTGAAGAAAATAGACCAGGCATTGGACGGGGTGGAGGAAATATCCAAGCATGTCGATGCGCTGTTGGTTATCAATAATGAACGCTTGCGCGAGATTTATCCGGAGCTTACGGTGCTGAATGCCTTTGCCAAGGCAGACGATACGTTGTCCGTGGCCGCCAAGAGCATAGCCGAAATTATTACGGTACATGGTATTGTAAACCTCGACTTCCAGGATGTGACCACGGTGTTGAAAGACGGTGGTGTGGCCATCATGAGTACTGGATTCGGAGAGGGTGAAGGACGTGTGCGCCAAGCTATCGAAAGTGCGCTTCATTCTCCGTTGCTCAATAACAACGACATATTCAACTCCAAGAAGGTGTTGCTGAGCATTTCGTTCTGTGATCAGGAAGAGAGCGACCAGTTGACCATGGAAGAGATGAACGAAGTGCATGAATTTATGAGTAAGTTCGGTGATGATGTGGAGACGAAGTTCGGATTGGCCACGGATGCCACGTTGGAGAAGAAGGTGAAGATCACAGTGCTGGCTACCGGATTCGGTCTGAAGAACGTGCCGGGTATGGATAATGTGATGGCCAAGCATGGCATTGAAGACGAAGAGGCGCGGGCTCAGAAAGAGGAAATAGCCGTAAAGAAGGCCGAACGTCGGCGTGAGTTTTACACGCATGACATGAATCAAAGAGAAATCAAGCGTCCGCATCATCTTTATATTTTCGGAGAAGACGATTTGGATAATGACGATGTGATTTCCATGGTGGAAGATACGCCTACCTACAAGCGTAGCAAGGAAGTGCTGGCCAGCATCAAGAGCAAGACGGCCGGGATGGATAACGCGGCCGATAGCATGGCGGCAGGAACTAATGGAGAGGAAAAGTCGATGATAGTTTTTTAGTATATGATAAAAGGAATAAGATATGGCACTTTTTGAACAAATCAGCAAGGATATCGTAGTGGCCATGAAGGCCAAGGATAAAGTCGCGTTGGAAGCGTTGCGGAACATCAAGAAGTTCTTCCTGGAAGCCAAAACCGCTCCGGGGGCAAACGATGAGTTGACGGATGATGCGGCTATGAAGATTTTAGCTAAACTGGCCAAGCAGGGTAAGGACACTGCGGCTTTATACGTGGAGCAGGGACGCCAGGACTTGGCCGATGAAGAGCTGGCCCAGGTGGAAGTCATCAGCCGTTACCTGCCCAAACAGCTCTCGGCAGAAGAACTGGAACAGGAAATCAAAGCCATCATAGCTGCCGTGGGCGCTACGAGTGCCAAGGATATGGGCAAAGTGATGGGTACGGCCACGAAACAGTTGGCGGGCAAAGCTGACGGTAAGGCTATCAGTGCCTTAGTAAAGCAATTATTGGCCTGACGGTTGGGAATAAAATTAACGGAGGCCGGATGTAACGATACGGAATGAAAGTAGGGTAACATCCGGCTTTTGTTGGTTCTTATCCGGTTTTGAAGGGCGGGATATTGAAACGGAAATGAGAGCGGAGCGGGGATTTCAAACCTTATATGTCTAATATTTCTTAAAATATTCGGCCTTCACCTTGGATACTGATAGTTTCATTCTATTTTTGCAAAATAGAAGTTAATTTTAAACGTAATGTGTAGGTATAGTTGGAAAAAGGTTAGTTTGTGGGCACTATTGACGTTCTTTAGTACCGTAAGCGCTTCGGCTGTAGACCGCGTGTCCATCCGGGCCAAAGCCGATTCGGTAGGACGTGATGTGTCTTTTTCCGAATATACTCATATTTACAGAACGAAAAGGGTCTCTTCGACTTATCCGATTAAGATTAAGATGAAGGGAGGTTCGTTGTTGGTTACGAGCCAACATTCCCAGATGCTTCCGGTGTATAAGGGCAATGGTGTATTTTACGGGTTGTTCCGACTGAACAAAGGGACAAACTGGATTAGTGGATTGCCGAAGGGTACTTATATCATTAACAACTCTAAAGTGACGGTATCGTGAGACATCTTTACGAATAGGGGAGATTAAGTTAAAGATGGAGGGTTGCTGTTGCAATGGAGACAAAGGAAAGAATCATGCCGGATAAAGCTGTGACATTAATCGATCTTGATGACATCATACGGACGCGTGCCGGAAAGAAAGCCAAATATATTCCCGGTTTTCTGATTAACGGGCTCAAACGTCTCATTCATCAGGATTTCATTAATGAGTATCTGCGTCAAGGTTATGTCGGTGTTGACTTTTGTGAACACACACTGGCTTATTTGGATGTGAAGGTAAAAGTGGACGGTTTGGAAAACATTTCCGATTTATCCCGAAAATATACTTTTGTGTCCAACCATCCGTTGGGAGCCATAGACGGGGTGACTTTGGGAATGGTGCTCGGCCGTCATTACGACGGGAAGATTAAGTATTTGGTGAATGATCTTCTGATGAACCTGAAAGGATTGGCTCCCCTATGTATACCTATCAATAAGTTGGGGAAACAGGCGCGTAACTTCCCTCAAATGGTAGAAAATACTTTTCGTTCCGACGACCAGGTCATCATGTTTCCGGCCGGCATTTGTTCGCGGCGTATGAAAGACGGCAGCATAAGGGACTTGGCATGGAACAAGACGTTTATCGTGAAAAGTGTGGCTACCCGGCGGGATGTGGTGCCTATACATTTTATAGGGCAGAATTCCGACCGCTTTTATTCCATCGCGGAATGGTGCAAACGGTTGCATCTCAAGTTTAACCTGGCCATGCTGTTTTTACCCGATGAGATGTACCGCAGCAGGCATGGCGAGTATCGGGTCGTAATCGGGAAACCGATACCATGGAGCACGTTCGACAAATCCAAAAGCCCCCAACAGTGGGCGCAGGAAGTGAAGGAACAAGTGTATAAGTTATAAAGAGAAGAAAACAGATTGATGATATGGAAGAAATCATAGCTCCGGTGAGTAAAGAACTGCTGAAGGCAGAACTGACCGCGGATAAGAGGTTGCGTTATACGAACAAAAGCCACAATGAGATATACGTGGTGACGTGGCAGGATTCACCGAATGTGCTTCGTGAAATCGGCCGTTTGCGTGAAATCGCTTTCCGGGCTGCCGGTGGAGGTACGGGGATGTCGCTCGATTTGGACGACTTCGACATGATGGAAGAACCCTATAAGCAGTTGATCGTGTGGGACCCCGATGTAGAAGCCATTTTAGGCGGTTATCGTTACCTGTTGGGGGCAAAGGTGAAGCTGAGGGAGGACGGGCAACCCATTTTGGCCACTTCCCACATGTTCCACTTCTCGGAAAACTTTATGAGAAACTATATGCCTTATACGATAGAACTCGGACGTTCGTTCGTGACGTTGGAATACCAGAGTACGCGCCAAGGTTCAAAAGGCCTGTTCACTTTGGACAACTTGTGGGACGGTCTGGGGGCATTGACGGTTTTAGTGCCTGACGTACGCTATTATTTCGGCAAGATGACCATGTATCCGTCTTATAACCGTTATGGGCGTGATATGATTCTGTATTTTCTGAAAAAGCATTTCGAGGATAAGGACAGGCTGATAGTGCCGATTCATCCCTTGCAACTGGAAGCCGATACGGAAGAATTGCGTAAATTGTTCGTTTACGAGGATTTCAAGGAAGACTATAAGATATTGAATTCGGAAGTTCGCAAGCTGGGTTATAATATCCCGCCTTTGGTGAACGCTTACATGGGGTTGTCGCCCACGATGAAGATGTTCGGCACGGCTATCAACGACGAATTCGGCGACGTGGAGGAGACCGGCATCCTGATTGCTGTGGACGAGATTCGGGAGGAAAAGCGCAGGCGGCACATTGAAACCTTCTCCGGACGCGGATAACGGAAGAGGGCGGCCTGATCCTCTCGGTTATACGAAAGGCAGGCTCATGCCATTGATTTTACGATATAAATCCAACGCATATACGTCCGTCATGCCGGAGATGTAATCCAATACGGCCATGATGCGGTCGTAGAGCCGTTCGGCACCGATGTCGTACTGTTGCGACACGCGGTTGATGAGTAACTGCGAATACGCTTTTTCTGGGTGGCATACCGCTTCTGTCATGAGTTCCAACAGTGTGGTGATAACCTGAAAACCGGCCAGTTCGATATCCACGACATCCTTGCTCCGGTAAATCTTGGCGTATGCCATGCTTTCGCAAGCTTTGTAAGCCCTTCGCGGCGTTTCGGAAATGTGGTCGATGAGGCACCCCTCAAAGGTACCGGCCAGGATTTCTTCTTCATTGTCCAAAAAGACCTTTACGCATTCACTTTCCAGGCAACCGATGACACAGGAACGCAGGTAGACGATTTGTTCGTTGATGTCGCTGACGTATTGCAGGTTTTTTCGGATACTTTTTTGGCGTTCTTCCTCGAAGAAGCCCAGCAATAAGCTTTGAGTCTCGTCCGTACTGAGGATTTTCAGTTTATGCGCATCCTCGATGTCCATAATCTCATAACAAATGTCATCGGCCGCTTCTACCAAATATACGAAGGGATGGCGCACATATCGCAGGCTGCCTTCTACGCTGGCCTGGCGAGGAATGCCCAGTTCTTCAGCTATCCGTTGGTAGACGGGGATTTCGCTTTGAAAGAAACCGAATTTGGCATGTCCGCCAGCCAGATTGGACGAAAAAGGGTATTTGACGATGGAAGCCAAGGTGGTGTAAGTCATGACAAACCCTCCGTTGCGCCGGCCTTTGAAGTGGTGGGTCAGCAACCTGAATGCGTTGGCGTTTCCTTCGAAATGAATCAGGTCGTTCCATTCCCGTTCGCTGAGCCGGTCCCCGTTCGTGGGGTCGCAGTAGGTCCTCAGCCAGTTGCCTTTGCCTTCGCTGAAGAACGTCCCGATGGCTCTCTCGCCCGAATGTCCGAAGGGCGGATTTCCTAAATCATGTGCCAGGCAGGCGGCCGACACGATGGCACCGGCTTCGCTCAGGTGGCTTCCGGACAGCTCCGGATGCTTTTGCAGGAGTGCCCGAGAGATATCGTTGCCCAAGGAACGTCCTACGCTGGACACCTCCAGACTGTGGGTCAGCCGGTTGTGGACGAATACGCTTCCCGGGAGCGGGAACACCTGCGTTTTGTTCTGCAAACGTCTGAACGGTGCAGAGAATATAAGACGGTCATAATCGCGTTGGAATTCCGTGCGGTCGTCTTTCCGGACCTGGTGATATTTTTCCAATCCCAGTCGTTTGTTGGATATCAGTTGCTGCCAATTCATATTCATTCCTGTAGATTCTTCACAAAAGTAATTAAAAAGGTTGACATTCGCTCTTTTTAGCTAAAAATCAATGGCTGTGTTCAGAGAATTGGTTATTTTTGTACCTCAAAAACAATCATTTCTACATATAATGGAAGTACGTGTTATTAATAAATCCCATCATCCGTTACCTCAATATGCCACTTCGGACTCGGCAGGAATGGATCTTCGTGCCAATCTGGACAGCCCCATCGTGTTGAAACCTCTGGAGCGTTGCCTGGTGCCGACGGGACTCTATATCGCTTTGCCGCACGGGACGGAGGCACAAATCCGGCCGAGGAGCGGACTGGCCTTGAAAAAAGGGATTACCGTGTTGAACTCACCGGGGACGATTGATGCGGACTACCGGGGGGAGATTTGTATCATTCTGGTCAATTTGTCGTCCGAGCCGTTCGAGATACGGGACGGAGAGCGGATTGCGCAGATGGTCGTGGCAAGTTATGAGCAGGCCGGATGGAAGCCTGTGGAGAGTTTGGATGAGACGGAAAGAGGTGCGGGTGGTTTCGGCCATTCGGGAGAAAAATAAAGTCAGTGAAGAAGATTACAGTTTTGATATGCGGAGTCTGGGCCATGTGGTCTGCCTGTTTCACGTCTTGTGCGACGGGAGAGAAGACGCAAGGTATATCGGCCGAGGCACAACGCCGCTTCGATTATTATTATGCCGAGGCCGTGAAGAGCAAGTTGGCCGGGCGTTACGATGATTCTTTCGAGTTGTATAAACATTGTTTGGACATCAAGCCCGATGCGGCCGAGGCGTTATACAATCTCGGATTGTATTATCTGGGGATGGACGACTCTGCCCGATGCGCGTCGCATCTGTCCCGTGCGGTGGATTTGGAGCCGGACAATATATATTATAAGGAAGCCCTTGCGTCTTTTTATTTGCGCAACCGGGATGATGTGAAGGCCGTGCCTGTACTCGAAGATATGGTGCGGTGCAATCCGACCCGTTCGGATGTATTGGCGCAGTTGGTAAACATGTACATGGATCGTGAGCAATACCGCGAGGCAATCAGCGCACTCGACCGCATAGAGACGCTTGAAGGCAAGAATCTGTCCATCAGTATGGAAAAGTTTCGTCTTTATCGTGAATTGAAGGAAGACGATCAAGCCTTTGCCGAATTGGAAAGTCTGGCGCGGGAGAATCCTAATGATTTGGCTTATCGCGTATTAATCGGCGATCAATATCTGTTGCTGCAACAGCCGGATAAAGCTTTTGCCGTTTATGAGGAAGTCCGGAAAAAAGAGCCGGGAAACCAAGCTTTACGCATGTCCATGCTCGATTATTATAAGCAGACGGGCCAAGATTCGCTTTATCAAACCCAGTTGGATGCAATCTTATATGGAAAAGAGACTGACGAACGGGCCAGGGTTATGCTCATGCGTAACTATATCGTAGACCAAGAGAATGCGCATGCCGACAGCACTTTGGTATTAGCCGTTTTCGACCGCATCTTCGATTCTGTCCCTGAGACGGTGGATATGCTGACGCTTTATGCCTCTTATCTGCAAATGAAACATATAAATGACCAGCTCGAACCGGCTTTGGAACGTATTCTGAAGCTTGAGCCGGACAATCAGGTAGCTTTGTACCAGTTGGTGCAACTGGCTGTCCATGCCAATGACTATCCGAAGGTGGCGGACATTTGTACGCGTGCCATCATGCACTATCCGGAACAATTACCCTATTATTTCTATTTAGGTTTCTCTTATTATCAGCTTGAACGTCAGGACAAGGCTTTGGATGTGTTCCGCAAAGGCGTGCGGCAGATTAAACCGGATACGGACCACGGCATTGTGGCCGATATGTATTCCATCATGGGCGACTTGTACTACAGCAACGGACTGAAAGATTCGGCTTTCATTGCATACGACTCCTGTCTGGTGTACAACCCGGAGAATGTCGGTTGCCTGAATAATTACGCTTATTATCTCTCATTGGAAAAAAAGGATTTGGACAAGGCTGAAGAAATGAGCCACCGCACGATTGTGGCGGAACCGGGAAACAAAACCTATATCGACACTTATGCCTGGATTCTTTTTATCAAGGGAAAGTATGCCGAAGCCAAGCTTTATATGGACCGTGTCCTTGTAGGGGATATCGAGAAAGACGAAGAAGTGTCCGGCGGGGTCCTGGAGCATGCCGGGGATATTTATGCACAATGCGGTGACATGGAGGGCGCCTTGAAGTATTGGAAGATGGCGCAGGAAAAGGGGGGAGATGTTTCCCAGCTTTTGAAAAAGAAGATTCAATTGAAAAAGTATATTGAAGAATGAAGAGAATGAATTTCGTATGGGGCGTCCTGATTGCCGCTTTTGTATTGTTGCTCTCAGCTTGCCGTTCCACTAAAAACATAACGCAGACGGAGCCGCAAGGTGAAGGAAGTGCCGTAGAATGGGTAGATAAGATGGCGTTGTCCGGTTTGAAGGAGGGGACTGTCACTTCAAAGATGAACCTTGATTTGAATTTGGGCGGGAAATCTTTGTCGGTGGGTGGAAGCTGTAACTTGAAACGGAATGAGGTGATCCAGCTTTCGCTTGTGGCCATGGGTTTTATGGAAGTAGGACGTCTGGAATTTACGCCCCAATATATGATGATGGTCAACCGGATGGGAAGGGAATACGTAAAGGTGGACTACGCAGACGTGCCTTATTTGCAGCAGGCCGGTGTGGATTTTTATACGTTGCAGGCTCTTTTCTGGAGCGATGTGTTTGTGCCGGGACAGGAAGGCCGGTGGCAAGAGCAGGACTTTACCATCTCGAAGAATCAGGAAAGTACGATTCTGACTTCTAAGGCCGGTTCGTTGTTGCAATGTCAGTTCGTGGTCGACTTGCTGACCGGGTTGATTCGCAATACGTCTATTGTCGCTACAGGTCAAGGTTCCGTGCCCCGTCTGAACTGGACTTATCAGCATTTTGCAAATGTGGAGCAAAAAAGTTTTCCCGATAAGATGCAGTTGTCTGTCACGGGAGCGGGGAAAGACCTGACGGCTGTCTTTTCGCTGAGTAATTTGAAATGGAATGCGAAAAGCATCGAGTTGACTCCGGAACCGGGTGGAAAATACAAGAGGGTCAGTCCCGACCTGATTTTAAAACAACTGATAAAATGAAATGTAGGTTAGTCATGTTTTTTACGGTGTGGATGCTCGTGTCCGGCGGAGGAACGCTGGAGGCGCAGACCAATCGTAAGATCAAGGCACTGCAGACTCAGAAGAAAGAAATACAGAAGGGCTTGACCCGTTCCCGGAAAGAACTGAAAACGACAGAGAAGACCGTAGCCACCAAGCTACGTGACATCAGCATGATAGCCAACCGGCTGGAGGCACGCCAACGTTATATCGACACGATGGAGGTGCAGTTGAAAAAGGTCAGCGACCAGGTAAATACACTGGAACGGAAAGTGGAGCGTACGGCAGCCGAATTGGAAACAAAGAAGGCCGATTATGCCAGAGCCTTGCGTTATGCACGGGCTTGCAAGTCGGTGGGAAGTCCTTTGCTTTTCGTGCTTTCCACCCGTTCTGTGACTCAGATGTACCGTCGTTCGCGTTATGCCCGGGAATATGCCAATTATCAGCGTACGTTGGCAGAGCAAATTGTACGTAAGCAGGATGATTTGCTGGCACAGAAGAATGAATTATTGGGGGTGAAAGCGGAGAAAAACCGTTTGATTGCCGAATGTGAGCAGCAAAAGGCTTTGTTGCAAAAGCAGCATGACGAAGAGCAAAAGAACGTAGCCGGCTTGCGGCAGAAGCAGAAACACCTGAAAAAAGAGGTGGAACAACAGCAACAGCAGCTTTCCGCTTTGGACAAGAAAATAGACCAGATGATAGCCTACGAGGTGGAGCAGGCACGCAAGAGAGCCGAGGCTGCCCGTAAGAAAGCCGAAGCCGAGGCACGCCGGAAAGCGGAGAAGCAGCGGAAGCAGGGCCGTAATCAAGCCGCTTCGGGAAAGAAAGAAGAGAAAAAATCTTCTTCCATCCCTCCGGAGTATAAATGGATTACGCCCCAGGACCAGGCTTTGAATGGCAATTTCGTCCGGAACAAGGGGAGGCTGCCGGTACCTATTACGGGGAGTTACATGGTAGGCAGCCATTTCGGAACCTATAATGTGCCGGGCTTGAAGAATGTACGTTTGGATAATAAGGGAACCAATTACGTAGGGCGTCCCGGAGCTATGGCACGTTCCATTTTCGATGGCGAAGTCTCAGCCGTCTTCCAGTTTGGAGATACCAAGAATGTATTGGTACGCCATGGCAGTTATATTTCTGTTTACTGTAACTTGTCTTCCGTACGGGTAAGCAAGGGACAGAAAGTCAAGGCGCGTGATATTCTGGGTACGGTGGAAAACGACGGTACGGGTAATTGCGTGCTGCACTTCCAACTGCGAAAGGAGACTCAGAAACTGAACCCCGAAGTCTGGATAGGGCGTTGAGAGGCTTTCAGCCGGAGCCGCAAATCTTTCTTTATATCTGTAGGCCGTCTAACAGCTCGATGTATAAGGCTATGGCCTCCCGGATTTCCGTTACGGTGATGTATTCGTCCGCCGTGTGGGAACGTGAGGATTCGCCCGGCCCCATTTTCAAAGACGGGAAGTGCATCAGCGCCTGGTCGGAGAGCGTAGGCGAGCCGAAAGGTGTGCGTCCCAAGGCTTTGGCTTTGGCCACAATGGGATGGTTCTCGTCTATGCGCGAAGAATTCAGGCGGAAAGAGCGGGCTTTCACTTCACCGTCCGTATGGGCGCAGGCCGTCCGGTAGATTTCTTCGTTGGAGTAGTTTTCATTGCTGCGTACGTCTACGGTGAAAACGCATTGGTCCGGCACGACGTTGTGTTGCGTGCCGGCATGGATGACCGTTACACTCATTTTCACGTCTCCCAAGAGCGGGGAGGTCTTCGGAAACCGGTACGTTCTGAACCACTCCATGTCCTTCATGGCTTTGTAAATGGCGTTTTCCCCTTCGTTGCGTGCCGCATGCCCCGACTTGCCGTAGGCAGTGACGTCCAGTACCATCAGCCCTTTTTCGGCAATGGCCGGTTCCATGCCGGTAGGTTCGCCTACTAAGGCCAAGTCGATGTGCGGCAACAAGGGGAGTGCCGATTCTATACCGTTCTTTCCCGAAACTTCTTCTTCGCACGAGGCCAGGAAGATGAGGTTATAGGGTTGTTCCTTGCCGGATAACGTGCAGAAAGCCTGCCACAAGGCGACCACGCTGGCTCCGTCGTCGTTTGTGCCTAATCCGTAAATACGTTCGCCTTCCCTTGTGGGGCGGAACGGGTCTCGCGTCCAACTTGCAGCCGGTTTCACGGTGTCGATATGAGCGTTCAACAGCAGGGTGGGGCGCCCGGTCCGGTAAAACGGCGAGATGCACCAAAGGTTATGTCCTGTACGGTGAGGCGTTTTGCCCCGTTCTTTCATGAAATTTTCCAATAAGTCGGCCACTTCCTTTTCTTCTCTGCTTACGGAGGGAAGGCTTACCATTCGTTCGAGCAGGCCGACGGCTTCCTGTGTCAATGCTTCAATGTCCATAATTGCGTTTCTTTGAGGCAAAGTTAAGGTATTTTGGAGAAAAATTAAATATTTTGAGGTTTTCTTGTGCATCGTTTCATTTAAAACCATATCTTTGTATAGATTAAAAAGTCAAAACTATGCTAAATACAAGTCTTTTCTCAGTGCTCGTCCATGAACAGGCCAAACGTTATGGCGACAAAACGGCCATGAGCTATCGCGATTATGAAAAGAATGTGTGGGTTCCGGTTTCCTGGAATCGGTTTTCGGAAGTCGTACGGAAAGTATCTGCATCCCTGTTGGCTTTGGGGGTGGATGTGCAGGAGAATCTGGCTGTTTTTTCGCAGAACATGCCCGAATGCTTGTACGTGGATTTCGGGGCTTACGGTGTGCGGGCCGTCACGATACCGTTTTATGCTACCAGTTCGGAGAGCCAGGTGGTTTACATGGTGAACGATGCCGAAATTCGTTATGTGTTTGTCGGCGAACAATACCAATACGATATCGCTTTCCGCAGCATGCCTCATTGTCCGACGCTTCAGAAACTGATTATTTTCGATTCTTCCGTGGTAAAGAACCCGCAGGACACGGTGTCGGTTTATTTTGAGGAGTTTTTGCAAGCCGGTGCCGGACATGAAGAGAACGAGGAGTTGAAGCGGCGTGCGGCCGAACTTCGGATGGACGACTTGGCCAATATACTTTATACCTCGGGAACCACGGGGGCCAGCAAGGGGGTGATGTTGAGCCATAGGATGTATCACGATGCGATTATCGCCAATGACGCGGTCCTGACGCTTGGGGAAAAGGATGTCGTGTTGAACTTCCTTCCTTTCACCCATGTGTTTGAGCGGGCGTGGTCTTACCTCTGCTTGTCCGAAGGTGCGCAGTTGGCCGTCAATTTGCGGCCTGCCGACGTGTTGCAGTCGTTGCAGGAAGTGCATCCGACGTGTATGTGTGCCGTACCCCGTTTTTGGGAGAAAGTATATGCCGGCGTGCAGGAGAAGATAAGGCAAAGCAATCCCGTGCAGCGTAAATTGCTGCATGAAGCACTTCAGGTAGGCAAGGCGTATAATGTGCATTACAAGATGCGCGGTCTGATTCCTCCCGTTTCACTGAGGTTGCGGTATGCGTTTTTCGAGAAAACCGTAATCGCTCTTTTAAAACGGACTTTGGGGTTTGAGAACGCTAACTTTTTCCCTACTGCCGGAGCTGCCATTCCACCGGTAGTGGAAGAGTTCGTCCATTCGGCCGGCATCAATATGGTGGCCGGTTATGGATTGACGGAGTCCACAGCCACGGTTTCTTGCGACCGGAACGGGCAACCCAAGACGATAGGGTCCGTAGGGCGGCTCATCGGCGGATTGCAGTTGAAGTTCGGCGAAGACAATGAGATACTGCTGCGCGGAACGTCCATAACCAAAGGATATTACCGGAAGGATGAGGCGACCCGTGCGGCCATCGACGAGGACGGATGGTTCCATACCGGCGATGCCGGTTATCTCAAGAACGGTGAGTTGTTCCTCACCGATCGGATTAAAGATTTGTTCAAGACCTCTAACGGGAAGTACATTGCTCCGCAGATGATAGAGTCGAAACTGGTGGTAGACCGTTACATCGACCAGATTGTAGTGATTGCCGACCAGCGTAAATTCGTATCGGCGCTTATCGTTCCCGAATACAATCTGTTGAAAGATTTTGCCGAACGCCATCATATCCGTTTTACCGATACGGCGGATTTGTGCCGGAATGCCGACATCAACAAGATGTTGCTTTTCCGTATCAATACCTTGCAGCAAGAGTTTGCCCATTATGAACAGGTGAAGCGCATCACGTTGCTGCCCGAGCCGTTCAGCATGGAAAAAGGAGAGCTGACCAATACGTTGAAGGTGAAGCGTCCGGTGGTGAATCGTAACTATGCGGCCGAGATAGAAGCCATGTACGTGGAGGATACGCCGCCGGAAGTGGATAAGTTGTGTACCCTTCCACCGTCGTTGGAGCAGAAAGGGGACGGGATGATTGTGGGGCAATAGGAATCAGGTGGGGATTCTGATGTTCTTGTCGGAATACCATGGATTCCCCACACTCTCTCCATGGATTTTACAAAAAGCCCCTTCATCCTTCAGACTATGCGATAAACTACTGTCATATAATGTGATACGGGATGAAAGATGAAAATGTCATCTTTCATCTTTCTTTCATTGCAGGAGACGGTAAAAAGTTCTGCGCCAAATGATTTATCAATCTCAGCCAAGCGATTTTTCATTCTCAGCCGAATGATTTTTGGTTCTGCACCAAACGAAATGAAGCTTGGCTGAAAGATGTCTGAAACATCTTTCAGCCTGTAACGTTAACATTATGAGTGACTTAATATGTATCCTGAAGGATGAAGGATCTTTTTGTAAAACTCTGGTGTAGGGGGATGTGTCCTAATGGAAGGGTTGCAATATTCTTCATTGGTTATCTGCTATTCTTGATTGTATATTATAGGTTCGTCCGAATTTGGTATTTTCTTATCTGCGAGAATGAATCATTCAAAAATGCTATTTTTTTATTCAAGATTTATATTTCCCTGTAGGCTTTCTCCTCTAATTTTGTGTTCAGCAATCTGAATTAATTAAATGTTATTGATGTTTTTACCATGAAAAAAATATTTGCCTTATTTCAAGCCGCAATATTTATCAATATATTATTGATGTTCGGGAGCTGTACAAGTGATTATTTTTATCTTGAGTCGGCTCTTATGTCAGCCGGTTCTAATCGGGGTGAATTGGAACGCGTACTTGGGCATTATTCCGAAAATCCTGCCGACAGCCTGAAATATCGGGCAGCCTGTTTCCTGATAGAGAACATGCCGTATCATTACTCGTATGCAGATACAATCCTTTTAAATCAATATTATGATGAGGTTGATTCGGTGATGGCATTGGCTAAAGGAAAATCAAATGAAATCATCGACAGCTTGTATGACAGTGTAACGCAAAAGTACGCCAAATACAATCTGGCTACAGTTCTGGACATCATGATTCTGGATGCGGACTATTTGATTAAAAACATAGATGAAGCTTTTGCCGTATGGGGTAAAAATACGTGGTCCGAACACGTGGATTTTGATGATTTCTGTGAGTTGATATTGCCGTATAAAGTAGGTGACGGACAAACTCTTGACGATTGGAGGAAGTTTTGTTATGAACGATATGAAGAGTCATTGGCCGACCGTGACAGGTGTGCGGTTTTTATGAACAATCCTTATATAGCCTGTAATCTTGTAAATGAGAATCTGCGTAAAGCGATGAATCCTGCCATCAATGGGAAAAAAGTATTGCCCGTTCGGCGCATACGTACTTTGGCTCATATCGGTTGGGGAACTTGTATAGACTATTCGTTTATGGCTCAGGCTGTCATGATGGCGAAAGGTATTCCTTGTGCCATAGATTTCACTCCCCAATGGCCTTTCCGGAGCCAAGGGCACACGTGGAATGTGTTAAAGGAAAGGATGGGGCACATGGCCGTATTTGAAGGAGTAGGTCAACCGGTGGGCATGCCACATAAGAAAGACCATAAGATGGCAAAAGTCTACAGAAGGACTTACTCTATCAATAAGGTGATTGAAGATTTGTTGAAAAAGGAAAAATCTGTTCCGGAAATATTCACCACTCCCTTTATTAAGGATGTAACGGATGAATATATGGAAACCGTAGGCTTGAATCTGAAACCGGATGTACGGACAGAACATAAATACGCGTATCTTGCCCTTTTCGATAATTTTAAATGGCAACCGGTTGCGCTTGGGGTATTGTCCCGTAATGAAATGGTTTTTGACAAGGTGGGTAAGGATGCAGTGTACCTTCCCGTAGTTTGGGAAGATACCTGTGCTAAAGCGGTTCATGACCCATTCATTCTTGACGTAAACGGGAATGTCAGGGTGTTGGCACCGAATGAGAAGAACCGTTGTAAGCTCCGGCTTTACAAGAAGCATCCGTATCTTCCGCATACATACGGGGAAGCATATCGTATGAGAAAAGCGAAAATCCAGGCATCTAACGATCCGGAGTTCAAAGATGCTGTGACCGTCCATACTTATCATACAATAGAAAACGATATATCCATACCGGACTCCTGCGGATACGAATATCGGTATTGGAGATATTTTTCCGGAGATTATGGTTTTGTGAATGTGGCGGAACTTGCGTTTTTCGAACGGGATTCCCTGCATTCTACTAAAGGTGAAATTATCGGTACTTCGGGAGCATACAGGCCGGAACCGGAATACCGGAAAGAAGCTGCGTTCGATGGAGACATCCTGACATATTTCGATGCTCCTACACCTTCTGATTCGTGGGTGGGAATGGATTTCGGGCATCCTGTGGATATCGCACGTGTGACTTGCATCATGCGAGGCGATGGAAATGAAATCGAAATAGGGAACGAATACGAATTGTGCTATTGGAAAGATGGGGATTGGGTGTCTCTCGGGAAGAAAATTGCCGATGATATTTTCCTCGAATACGACGATTGCCCGTCCAATGCTCTTTTTGTATTGCATAACCGTACCAAAGGTATTGAAGAGCGTATTTTCACATACGAAAATGACAGGCAAGTATGGTGGTAATTTATTATTCATTCAAAAATAAAATTTAATAAAATTATGAGAGTTATGAAATACAGAGTTTCTTCCTATTTGATAGATACCCCTTTGAAAGCATCTGAAGGAAAGTTGCATTTCTTCATACATGGTTATACCGGAGCGATAGACATTGTGGATGCAAAAGTTGCAGACGCATTACATAATCTTAGGGTCTTTGAGAAAACAGATGTAGGCTTTTCCGAAAAAACATTTGACCTTATGGTAAAACGGGGCTATATTACGGACAAAACGGCAGTTCAGGAGAGGGAACTGACGGGAAGACTTGCCGGGTTATTGCATAAAGATGCCAAAAGGCATGCAAAAAGTTTTGTTTTTATGGTTACGTATGACTGCAATTTCAGATGCCCGTATTGTTATGAAGCCGGTATTTCCGGAAATGGAAGGCATTGGACGAAAAGAACATTTACCAAAGAGTTGGTAGACAGGGCTTATCAGGCTATGTCGGAAATCGCACCGGACAATGAAAAGAAAAATAGCATCATAACTTTGTATGGAGGAGAGCCATTTTTGAAGGAAAATGTGGATATAGTAACCTACATCGTAAAGAAAGGGCAAGAGTTGGGATATGTCTTCGATGCCATTACCAATGGGCACGACCTCGATTGTTATACAGAGGTTCTATCTTCCGGTGCAATGCGTCATGTCCAGATTACGCTCGATGGGATGAAAGATATGCACGACTCCCGGCGTTTCCATTATCAGACGCACAAATCGTTTGATAAGATTCTAAGCAATATCAAGTTGGCTTTGGACAATGGAATTATGGTCGGGGTCAGGTTTAATGCCGATGCAAACAATTTCGGTGAAATCAAGAAGCTGCAAGATATATTTGCAGAAACCGGATTTTCTGATTCGAAGCTGTTTTCGTTTAATACTGCGATGTTGAGTAAAGAAAACTCCGATACAAAAGATACGGATATCGATTACTTTTCTCGGGAAAAATTCAATCAGATGTATGCAGAGAGTGGGTTGACCGTACCTCATCAAGACTATGGGGTCTATGATAAGGTTATTACAGCTTTGAAGAACAAAACCTGTATAAGATTCCGTTCTATTTTCTGCGGTGTACAATCTGGGTCTTATATTTTGGATCCGTATGGTGACATATATACATGTTGGGATACAGTAGGTAAACCGGAATATGTATTGGGCAGATATGCCCCAGCAGTAGAGTTTAATGACCGCGTGGCGAATTGGCAGGGGAGAAATATAGCCAATACTCCAAAATGCAGTTGCTGTAAATATGCCTTGTTGTGTGGCGGTGGTTGCATGGCCAAAGCTTTGAAGTATGGCGGAAATTTTAATGCGAGTTATTGCGATGGATATGACGATATTGTCAATTTTGCTGTAAACAAGGCATACAATAATGCAGTGAAAGATAAAATCTTTATGATATAAGAATATATATGAGCCAAGATGATGGCTTAATATGTATAACAACTGATGTTTAATCAAAAAAACTAAAAATGAAACGGAAAATTAATTCAGTGGTATCTGCGGATACCCCAAGTGAAGAAATGACGTCCTTGAACAGCCATCTCCTTAGTGAGTTCAGTATTGAAGAGTTGGAGGCGAGACTGGAGACGGATCCATTAATGCTTTCGCAGATTTTTGGGATTACGGTGAATGGCGATAATGACTCAATAGAGCCATTATGTGGATGTCGTAAACTGGAAAAATGTCCGGTGCTTGAATGTATATGTCGGGGGGGAAAGTCTTCGCCATGCAGTCCTATTTGTGAATTTTCACTGAAATAATAATTGTCTCATGAAAACGAATTCTATTATGATTGGCAGTGAAATGACGTCACTTAATAAGCCCTTGTTTGAGGACTTTAGTATTGAAGAATTGGAAGCACGTCTTGAGACTGATCCTTTGATGTTCACTCAAGTTTTCGGCAATGCTGTGATAGGTCATTCAGATGATTCTATGCCTCTCTCTTGTGATTGCAGAAAACTTTCTGACTGTCCAAATCTTACGTGCTTGGTTGATTCGTGTCCT
This sequence comes from Paraprevotella clara YIT 11840, assembly GCF_000233955.1. GTDB lineage: Bacteria > Bacteroidota > Bacteroidia > Bacteroidales > Bacteroidaceae > Paraprevotella > Paraprevotella clara. The sequence continues at coordinate 44,467 of NZ_JH376579.1, read as the reverse complement.
GAGTTTAAATGATTGATAGGAAATCAAGTTTTTAGTTCTGATATGTTAAATTCCATAAATATAGTACCGTTAGATTCGGCGTACGTGGACACTAAGTACCTTGTATCGTCGGGTGAGAGACATTTTGTGGTATCCGAGACACTCGCAAAGTTCTTAGAAACCCTCAAACAATCCCAAACTTTTGAGGAGGCCGCTTCTGCATGGTCTGTATGGAAGGGAGAGGCATATACTGCGGATGATGTCAGGACGATATATGAGACTTATGTTTTAAATGTGCTTAATACAGAACCGCCCAAGAAAAAAACTTTTCTTTGGTCAAAAGATATCCTGTCACGGGGGCAGGTTGATGTATTGCAGGACATTTTCAAAGTTTTGTTTCGTCCTGCCATCATTATTGCCATTTTATTGCTGTCGGTTGCCTTGGAAACTGTGTTTTTTATGCAGGGGAATAAGGTGTCGATAGGTGAAATAGATTTGCTTGCAATCATGATTTTGGTGATAACCATGTTGCTGTCCTCCCTGTTTCATGAGATTGGCCATGCCTCGGCTTGCTGTTATTTTGGAGAAAAGGCTAAAAGCATAGGCTTAGGTCTCTATCTGAACTTTCCGGTGTTCTACACCGATGTTTCTGATATATGGAAACTGTCGAGAGGGAAACGCATGGTGGTAAACTTTGCGGGAACATACTTCCAACTTATATTTCTCATTCCGTGCATTGCCATTTATTTGCTGACCGGTAATCAAATCGTGAAATATCTGATTTATACCATAAATTTAAATTTTATCTTCATTCTGAATCCGTTTTTCAGATTCGACGGTTATTGGATTATGTCGGATTTGATAGGAATCCCCAATCTTAGGGGGAAGTCTAATTGGATTGTACTGGCTTTAAAAAACAAAATCCTGCGTAAGTCGGACAGTAGTGGCTTCTGGAGGCAAATTAGAATAAAAGAACAGGTGCTGTTGGTTATCTACACGGTAAGCACCAATCTGTTCTTTGCCTATTATCTGTTCTTTGTGATACCAAGCTTGTTGAAATCCTGTTATTTGGAATTGCCCGGACAGGTCAAGAGATTGGTTGTAGATATTGCCGTGGGAAACAGCATAACGTTCAGTCTGATTTCGTCTGTTACAGCTAAGTTGTTCATACTCTTGCTGACGTTTTATTTCTTTTATAAACTCATACGACGTCTTTTTGTCCATGACTAAACCGATCGCTTCATATAATTTTATGCCAACCCTTGGCGTTATTCTGTTTGCCTTGTGTTTTGCGCAATCAAGGGCGTTCGCCATGGCAGGGATATATACTTGCGTCCTGTTTGGGGTCGTATACAAGAAAGGGACGATAAGGTTTAATCTTTTGGATGGGCTTGTACTGGCTCTGTGGGTATGGGAATTTATTATCGGAATGTTTACCGAAGGACAGAATAATTGTATATCCTATCTTACGGGGCAATACTTGTTCATTACCTATTATTTTATTCTCCGGTTAGGGCTAAGGGATGTTTCCACGGTCAAGCCATTCATGCGGATTTTGTTGGTGTTTATATTCATGATATCCGTCATATCATTGGTTTCATTCGGCCTTTTTGCAGGTCTGGTATATGATGCCGGATTCGAAAGCCTTTATGATTTCAAGTATCTGTATAGACCTTTCGGAAGCCTCAACAATGTTTGGGGCACCTTGATGCTGATGCTTTTGGGGATTGCAGCAATCCCGTTGCTTACGTATGCCCAAAAAGGAAAGGAGGTGATATTCGGAATCATTCCTTTCTGTCTCCTGTTGGTGTGTCTGGTCTGTTCTTTTTCAAGAGGTATCTATATATGTCTGGCATTGAGTATGTTGTTAATATCCTATTATATCCTAACCTCCAATGACAAGACTCATATAAAGCTTATTAAGTTGATTTCGCTGGCGGTAGTGCTTATCGGCATGGTGTTCGTGTTCAAGAATGATGCTTTGCGGACAATGAGGTTGGTGGAAACAGAGTCCCAGCAACGGAGTTTGCAGGCCCGGGTAAACGCCTTAGACTATACATGGCAGGCATTAAAGAATAATCCGTGGATGGGTTGCGGAACAGGAAATTATTCTTTGGCGGTGAATGAATACACTTTCGAACACAACGGGGATTCGTTTACGAATATGGCACCGAATGTCTTTTCGCAGTTGCTGTTGGAAAAGGGTGTTGTAGGAACAGTGCTTTGGGGACTTGTGTTCCTCATTGAATGTATCATGTTGTCTAAGTGTAGTTTTGTGAACAGGAGGGGGCAGGTATTTCTCTTTTTGTTCCTTTTGGTCATATTCGCACGGGAGATGAGTTTTGCAGCGATACTTACGGACAAGCGGCTTTTGGCGGCGTTGGCGATATGGCTTGCCTTGTCGCAGTGCAATATTTCAAAAGAGGAAAATGGGGGAGTTGCATTTCCTAAAACCGTTTGTATGATTATGATAATCATTGGTTTTAGTGGGCTGAGTGTATATCATTTCATCTTTTGGCACGACCAAAAGTGCTATCAAGACTATTCGATATTTGCCTCTGAAAAAGATTATGTCTCAGCTTATGAGAAAGTCAATCAAGCTCGGGACAATGTGGCATCCAATGTGTTGGCATCGTCCGCATGCATGGCTATCTATAATGAACATCAAGACGGGCGATATTTGAGTCTGGCGCAAAAGCATATAGACCGTGCGGTAACTTTCAGTCCGAACGATGCTTATTTGTTAGGATGCAGAGCCGTAGTGCAGTATAGGAATAAGAAAGAGAAGGCTCTTGGTGAAGCTAAAAGTTTAGTTGCAAAGTTTCCTGAGAACACTTTTTATAGGTTGCTGTTGGCAGATATGTTGTATGGTGTTGGAAAGAGAAAAGAATCCATACCACATTTTACCAAAGCCGTTATTGCTTCTCCATCTATTTTGGAAAGTAAATCATGGAAAGAATTTGTCGGAAATGATAGAATTGTAGCGGATGATATAATGGATGCCATCAAACTTGAAACGGCCAATAAGCCTGATGATCCGCTGCGGCTTTCAAGGTATGGTAAATTGCTGTATTTGTTGGGAGATTCCACTGTGGCGAAAGAATATCTGTCTGAGGCCGCAGCCATGCTTCCGAACCTGAAAACACCTTGGGTGTATTTGGCCAAGATTGCAGGTGCTAACGCCTCGCCCGAGCTTTTACGGCACCTTGCCATTTGGAATGATACGTCATCTTCGGAAGATAATAATGATTATTCGAATTATAATGTAAAATCAATGCATTGGTATCTTTATCCGTTGCATCGGAGTATAGGCTTTCGGATATGCTGTCCGCAGTCATCCGGAAAAGTTGTATTTGAGGGTAAAGATACTGATATAAAATCCATTTATTATGATAGAACTTGAAAACATCTACAAGGTCTTTTCGACTGATGAAATCGAGACCTTTGCCCTCAATGGGGTCAGTCTGAATGTGAAGAAAGGGGATTTTATGTCCATCATGGGAGCGTCCGGTTGCGGCAAATCCACGCTGCTGAATATTATCGGACATTTGGACAACCCAACGAAGGGAACCATACGCATAGAGGGGACAGATACGGGCAATATGACTGACAAGGAACTTTCCCGGTTAAGAAATGAGAAATTCGGTTTCATCTTCCAAAGCTTCCATCTGATTCCGAGCCTGAATATCTTGCAGAATGTAGAGTTGCCGATGCTTTACAGCCGCGAAAACTTGTCATCGAAAGAGGTGAGGGAGCGTGCCGTCTCTATCATAGAGAAAGTGGGATTGGTATCCCGTATGAAACATTTTCCGTCCCAACTTTCGGGTGGTCAGTGCCAACGGGCGGCGATAGCCCGGGCCATGATGGCACACCCCCATGTGCTTCTGGCTGATGAGCCGACAGGAAACCTGGACAGCCGCATGGGGCACGAAATCATGGATCTGCTGTTGGAGCTCAATGCAGAGGGAATGACGGTAGTCATGGTGACGCATGATGCCAAACTGGCTGCTGAAGCTTCCGTTAGGGTGATGATGAACGATGGAGAAATAACGGATGTAATTAATGGGACAAAACAATAAAATGGCAACAAGAGATGAAGATGATTTTGATTTATATAAGAAATGCAGCACGCAGTGCATGGGATGATAAGCTGTATTCGACATTTTACATTCTCGGTATGGCGGTGGCGTTTATGCTGATTATTCTCTTATTTACGGCTGTTAGATTGGTAAGAAGCGATGCCCAACCGTTTGTCAACGCTGAAAATATGATTCGATTAGAGACTTGGTTTACGGATAAGAACGGGAACGAGATAGGAGGTATAGAGACACAAGACATAGAACGGTTTGTGTCTGCTTTGCCGGGGACAACCGGTTACAGCATCAGCAATACTGAAGAAATATTGGTGTTTGCCAATGGAAAGGTGAGAGTGGCAAACGTAGGCTTCGTGAGAGATTCCCATTTTGAAATCAACGAATTTGATTTTATTTCGGGCAGACCGTTTACGGAGAATGCCGTGCCTCAGGCTGTCATTGCGAAAAGTTTTGCCGACAGGAGTTTTCCCGGTAATCCCCTTGGAGAGAAAATAACTATTCAAAAGCAGGAATATACCATTGTCGGGGTTGTTCGAGATTTTTCTTCTCTTCAGAATCCTTTTGAGAAAGCAGTTATATGGGTGTCGGATAAATATAATCAGTTCCTGCCTTCATACGAAGAATGCTATTCGATAAATATCCTTTTTGATCAGAATATGCTGCCCCATGATATGCAGGAAAATCTAATACACGCCTTGACACAATATTATCGGATCAAAGGCATAGATGCCAACATCAAGAAAGATAATGTGTTGACGTTACAGGAAGCCAAGTACAAATATGTAGGGGGAAGTACCTTCAATTACGGTGCTGTCGCCATTCTGTTGTTGCTCATCCTGATTCCGGCATTGAACATCATGACCCTTAGTTCGGCCAAAGTATATGCCATGGCTACGGAAATAGCGATAAAAAGGGCACTTGGTGCTACCAAACAGCAGGCTTTTGGGCAAATTATTTCGGAAAATATCTTGCTTTCGCTTGTAGGCTTCATCTTTGCTGTCATTCTTGTAAAACCTGTGATGGCACTGATTGACGGGATGTTGTCCACAAGCGGTAATACCATTTCGGTGTTGTCCGGTTTCAGTCTGGACATTACCGTGTTGGCACTTACTCTGGTAATGGCCTTGTTGTTTGCCCTGATTTCCGGTGGAATTCCGGCGTATCATACTGTGGTTAGAAACATTGCTGTAGAATTAAAAGGTAGGGACTTATGATAAAGCATATATTAATCATGCTGTATAACCAGAAGAAAAAGTTTACAGCAGTAATATTCGAACAAGCTTTGGTGTTTATAGCGTTATCCGTTTCTTTGACGGTGGCATTGGATACGTTCAGAAGCTATCAGTCACCGGGAAAGTTAGATGTGGATAACGTAGTATATTTCGGTTACCTTATCGGTAGAAATCAGGATTCACAGCTTTCCGGAATGGCAGTAGAGGCAATGGACGTAGTAAAGGAGAGGCTTGAGAAAAAAACTTATGTAGAAAGTATAAGTGAGTGTCTGCAGTTTATACCTTATCTGAGACCGGCACAATACTATTGGGGCGACTCAGTATCTTTTGTTTCAGGAAAAAAGGTTTTTGCTCATTTTAAGGGAACTGATGAAGCTGCTGAAGTTGTATTTAAACCTGATATTATACGAGGACGGTGGTTTCGTAATGGTGAACGGGTGAATGGACTATATCCGGCAGTGATAACAGAACAATTGGCTGTGGCATCTGAAATTGAGAACCCGATAGGAAAAATTGTGTTTTTGAATGGGCGAACCTATTCGATAGTAGGCATTGTATCAGGGATAAAAGAAGCGGTCTTGGAGGAGTCTTTTCCTAGTATAGTTGTTCCTGTCTCGGTATTGTTGCCCACAGGATCAACTGGGAATTACGAAGAATTGGCTGCACGAATTAAACCGGGGTATGAAGATGATTTTGCCAATGATTTCTACCTTGAATGGAACCGTGCATGGAAATCTAATGGACAGGTAGAGCCTTGTTTAGGTTTGTTGTCTCAAGGAAAGAGAGCCGGTATGGAGAAATCCGTTATTAAAACAGTTTCAGTCGTTATTCCTGCATTGTTCCTCCTCTTATTCACACTTATCGGTACAGTCGGCATCAACTTAATCGATGTGGAAAAACGAAAGCGCGAACTGGCTTTGCGTGTCGCTTGCGGTGCGTCAAAGAAAAGCATCATGAATATGATTATTGCGCAGAACGCCGTCATTACTGGAATATCCTCCATTCCCGGTATCATAGTCATTTTGCTCAGCTTCCCGTGGGAGACTTCATTGCCTGTTGTCGGGTTTACTGTCGTGCTGACTCTGATGCTGTCCGTTCTGTGTGCATTGTATCCGGCCTTTAAAATATTCAGCATGAAACCGGTGGAATTGCTAAAGGAGGAATGAATATGAAAGGGTTGTGGAGCATATTGTGTTTGAGTACCTTGGCCCTCCCGTTGTCGGCGCAGGAAAATAAGCAGCGTCTGACCCTTGAGGAGGCCATGGTGCTCGGGCAGGCCAAGTCGGTGGCATCAATGGAAAACCGGAACAATGCGCTGAAATCGTATTGGAGATTCCGGAATTATAAGACAGACAGGTTGCCGGGTATCTCGTTGTCCGGAACGCTTCCCTCGCTGAACAAGCAACTGAATTCATACCAACAGGAAGACGGGTCGTACAAGTTCGTACCCAATAATTATTTAAGCGAATATTTAGGTTTTACCGTCAAACAAATTATACCGTTTACCGGGGGTGAGATCTATCTCGAATCCAATCTTGAACGGATGGACCAACTCGGTGCTGATGGGGATGGAAGTTTCCTGACAGTCCCGTTTACGGTCACCCTGTCGCAACCGTTGTTTGCTTATAATCCATACAAATGGCAGAAAAAAGTAGAGCCTTTGAGATTCAAGGCGAGCCAATCGGAGTATGTGGCCAATCTCGAAAATGTGAATATCTCGACGGTTTCTTCTTATTTCGACCTGTTGACTTCCATGTCCAATCTCGAAAGTGCCCGCCAGAACCAACGGAATGCTTCAGAGTTGTATAAGTCTGCTTGTGCAAGGGAGAAAATCGGAACCATCTCCGGCAGCGACCTGATGCAACTGAGAGTAGGGTTACTGAATGCCAATGCCAATGTCCTTACGGCTGAGAATGACTATCTTGAGAAAATGAATGCGCTTAAAAATTATCTCGGGTTGGATGAGCACATCGAAATAACGCCGGTGATTCCGGATGCAAAAATGATTCCTTCAATCAGCATAGAGGATATCAGGCAGAAAGCGTATGAAAACAATCCGATATATGATAATTTCAAAATCAGGTTGATTGAAGCCGAAGCCAACGTGGTCAAGGAGAAGCGGAAACGGTTGCCGGATGTGAACCTGAACCTGTCTGTGGGAACGACTGGCAGTCATCCGACATTTGCCGGAGCGTATACCCATTTAGGCAACCGGCAAATTGCCCAAATCGGTGTCAGTGTTCCCATCCTCGACTGGGGAAAAAGAAAGGGAAACTATATCCAGGCCAAAGCTGATTATGATTTGACCGTGAACAAGACGGAAAGAGAGGAACGCGAGTTCAACGAGAAAGTCCGGATATTGGCGGAAAACTTTCTGGATCAACAGGAACTTGCAAAAATTTATAGGGAAGCCGAATCGGTGGCACAAGAACGTTACAATATCGCCCTGAACAGATTTGCCGTAGGGGATATCAGCGTCACTGACCTCAACTATGCCGAGCAGGAAAAAGACAATGCCCGGCGGAACTATATATACCAGTTGTATTTGTCTTGGTACTATTATTACAACCTGAGATATATTACCCTTTTCGATTTCGAGAAGGGGACAAACATTGTTTACGATTACGAATATAAAAGATAATGCCATGATGGACAGAAAATTGTCTGATAAGGACATACGTAGGAAAAAAATAGCGAGATATGTGCGGATTGGGGCTGTGGTATGTGCCCTCGTCGTTATTTCGATTGTGATAGCGAATTTTGTGCAACCGGGTCTGGATTTGGAATCCGCAGATGTGGCGCAAGCTTCAAAAGGGACATTGGAAGTTTCGGTTGGGGCCACAGGCACCGTTACACCTTTTTATGAAGAGAGCATCACGTCGCCTATTTCCACGAAGATATTGGAGGTTTATAAAAAATCAGGCGAGCAGGTACACAAAGGCGATACGATTCTCAGATTAGATTTGTCTTCGGCCAACATCAGCCTACAGGAGGAAACCGATGCCGTCGAAATCCAAAAGTATAAGTTGGAGCAGTTCCGTACCCAAGCCGTGAGCGAAATCAGTGATTTGGAAAAGCAGGTGGCCATAGATGGCATGCGCCTGAAAAGGATGAAAGTACTGATGGCTAACGAACATTATCTCGACAGCATAGGTGCCAGTACCGAGGATATGGTACGGCAGCGGGAACTGGATTATGAAGTGGCGGAACTCCAATTCGAGCAGTTGAAGTTGAACTATGAGAACAAGAAGAAGATTGTGGAGTCCACCCTGAAAGTCAATGAACTTGAATTCGGCATTGCCGAGCGGAAGCTGTCTCTCAAACGAAAAGAATTCGGCGATGCACGCGTGCTTGCGCCTTTTGATGCCACATTGTCGTGGGTAAACGAGGCCGTCGGTTCCGGAGTGGCCCAAGGGGAGCAGTTGGCCGTATTGTCGGATTTGGGCAGGTTCAAGGTCAAGGCGGAAATTTCAGACAGTTACGCGGGGCAGTTCAATGTCGGGAGTCGTGTGGAGGTGAAAATAGGTAGCGTATCTCTTTCCGGTGGCATAGCAAACATTGTTCCTTCGGTTTCCAACGGGAAAATAAGTTTTACCGTGGTTTTGGATGATGCGTCGAACAAATCCCTGCGTCCGGGGCTTAGGGCTGATGTATATGTGGTGACTTCCATAAAAGAAAATGTCATAATGATACCGAACAGGGCTTATTACTCCGGCCCCGGAGAATATCAGCTTTGGATAGTGGACGGCGGCCAGGCTGAAAAACGTACTGTCCTTTTGGGTGAGAGCAGTTCATTATATGTGGAAGTGGTTGATGGAATCCGTCCCGGGGAAACCGTTGTTATCTCGAATATGAATGAATTTAAGACAAAGGACAAGTTGAAAATCAGATAAGAAACATTGTCGCTTACCGTTTTTTTATCTAATTTTGCAACTTGAAATATTCATTCGTATGATAACCATTGAGCAACTGAAAGATGTAAAAACGCGTACTGAGGCGCTTTACCGCTATCTGGATATTGAAAACAAGAAAATCCAAGTGGAGGAAGAGCAACTCCGCACACAGGCACCAGGATTTTGGGACGATGCCAAGGCTGCGGAAGAGCAGATGAAAAAAGTAAAGGGATTGCAGAAGTGGATTGACGGGTATAAGGAGGTCAAGACGCTTTGCGATGAATTGGAACTTGCTTTTGATTTCTACAAGGAAGAGATGGTTACCGAAGAAGAGGTGGACGGATTGTACGGCCGTACGGTGGATGCCCTTGAAGACCTTGAACTGCGCAATATGTTGCGGCAGGAGGAAGACCCGATGGATGCGGTGCTGAAAATCAATTCCGGTGCGGGAGGTACGGAAAGTCAGGATTGGGCGTCGATGCTGATGCGCATGTACATGCGTTGGGCGGAATCCCATGGTTATAAATGCACCGTCAGCAATTATCAGGACGGCGATGAGGCCGGTATCAAGACGGTGACCATGCAAATCGAGGGCGAGTTTGCCTACGGCTATCTGAAATCGGAGAATGGCGTGCATCGTTTGGTGCGTGTGTCGCCTTACAATGCGCAGGGCAAGCGTATGACTTCGTTTGCATCGGTGTTCGTGACGCCTTTGGTGGACGATTCCATCGAAGTGTATGTGGATCCGTCCCGTGTGTCATGGGACTTGTTCCGTTCCGGAGGTGCCGGCGGACAGAACGTCAACAAGGTGGAGACCGGCGTGCGCTTGCGCTACCAATATAAAGATCCCGATACGGGCGAGGAAGAAGAAATCCTCATCGAAAACACGGAAAGCCGCAAGCAGTTGGAGAACCGCGAGAATGCCATGCGCCTTTTGAAGTCGCAACTCTACGACCGTGCCTTGCAGAAACGTAAGGCCAAACAGGCTGAAATCGAGGCCGGAAAGAAGAAAATCGAGTGGGGAAGCCAGATTCGCAGTTATGTGTTCGACGACCGCCGTGTGAAGGACCACCGTACGAATTACCAGACATCGGACGTGAACGGAGTGATGGATGGGAAATTGGATGGCTTCATCAAGTCTTATCTGATGGAGTTTGCCGGAGGGGAATGAGTTTTACCTTTAAAACGATACGACTATGAGTGTGAAAAAACAAATGAGACGTGCCGCTCGTGCCGCCCGTGAAGAGAAGAAGCAGAAACGCGCAATGGGAGCTTTGATCGGTGCCTTGGCGGTACTGATTGTATTGGGTATCATTGCTTTTGCCATCATGGGGAATGAGTTTTGAAATAGAACGTAAGTTTCTGGTTACGGGCGACTTCAAGTCGCAGGCATACAGTAGCAGTCGTATCCGGCAGGGCTATATTTCTACGGTGGGGAAGGCTACGGTGCGTGTCCGTATTCGCGACGACAAGGGGTATCTCACGATAAAAGGCCGTTCGAATGAAGCGGGTATCTCGCGTTATGAATTCGAGACGGAAGTACCCTTGCAGGACGCGGAAGACCTGATGAGGTTGTGCGAACCGGGGGTAATAGACAAGACGCGTTATCTTGTGCGGTCGGGGCGGCACGTGTTCGAGGTCGACGAGTTCTATGGCGACAACGAAGGGCTGATTATGGCCGAGGTGGAACTTTCCGAAGAACAAGAAGCTTTTGAAAAGCCCGATTTCATCGGACGGGAAGTAACAGGTGACCGTCGTTACTACAATTCCCACCTTCGTACCTATCCGTATAAACTTTGGCGGGAAGAATAGGGGCACAGAAGAAAGGATGTCGATATAATCCAAATCTTAGGCGGATTAATACCATTTCGCCGGATTTGGATTTAGTAATTTTGCGTTTGTATAAAACAAACGAATATGTGGAAGCTTTTTAAACGTGAGGTGCATCATGCCTGCAAGGCAGTCGTTGGTTGTGGTTTGTTGTGCGGCATGGTGGGGGTAAGTCCTGCTTTAGCCCAGGAAGTATGGCAGGATTCTTTGCGGTCGTCCCGGGGAGTGAGTTTGACCATGCCCTATTCGGATATGGCTTTGTCGGCTCGGTTTATCGGTCCGGCCGTGTCGGATAAAGATTGGTATATCTGGTGCTTCTCGCCGATTTGGGGAAAGGACGGAAAAGTGCATGCCTTCTGTAGCCGGTGGCCTGCCGCAGAGGGAATGGAAGGATGGACGGGCGCAAATGCGGAAATCGCACATTACGTGGCCGACAGGCCGGAAGGGCCGTTCCGTTATGTGGCTACGGTCATGAAGACCTCCATGTTTCCCGATCCGGCTACCATGTCTGCGCCGCACAATCCCCGGTTGGAATATGTGGACGGGAAATACGTTTTACTTTACATCTGCCAGAATCCTTCGAAAGAAGGGACGAAGCAACGTGTGGGGATGATGGTGGCCGATAACTTGGAGGGGCTGTGGCGTTTCGCCGGCGACCGCGGCGGTATCATGGTGGAAGCCTCGGACGCCCCCGGGCATTGGACGTATCAGGCAGCCATCGGGGCTGACAACCCTGCTTTTCTGAAGATAGAAGGTAAGTACTACATTTATTATAAATGCGGTACGCCGGAACACATGAAAGCCAAGTACGGGTATGCCGTGTCGGACAAGTTGGAGGGGCCGTACGAGATGTGCGACGCGCCCATTACGGACAATGTGTCTTATTTGGAGGATGCCCAGGCGTTCAGTGTGGACGGAAAGTATTATCTGCTGACGACCGATAATCTGGGAGGAAACTCCGGAGGCTGGGGCTATCTCATCCTTTGGGAATCCGAAGACGGGAAAAGCTTCCGGCGGGCTGATGCCCAAATAGCTATGGGGACGGTTTTCGACTATTGGAAAACCCCGGCCGACCGTGAAGAACTGATGAAGACACCCGGCCTTTTCGTCCGTTGTGCGTCGGGAAAGCTGGAGCGTCCTGCCGTATTGCTGAAGAAAGGCAAACCCGCATATTTATACGGGGTGGCAGACGTGAATGTAAATGGAGGAAAAGTGTCCGAACCTTACGTATTCAGCGTGAAATGGAAAGTGTCCAAGCGCAAATCCGGGCGTTGAACCTTTGGGTACGGGTTATATGGTTACGGCCATCGGTTTCTTTTTACCGATGGCCTTTTTTCCGGAGTGTGCGGGTGACGAAACATCCGAGGACAATACCGGACAATGCACCTATGGCATTGGCGGCCAAGTCGAGCCAATCGCCGCTCCGGTTGGTGGTGCAATAGGCTTGTGCCAATTCGATGAGGCCACTCATGGCTACCGGGCCTATGTAAAGGGCAAGGGCACGTGGCATGGAGGTGAAAGTCTTCCGAGTACGCCAGTCCTCCGTCCACAAGATGAACGCTAAGGAACCGTACATCAGTAGGTGTGCCCACTTGTCGATAAAGCGTACGTTGGCTAATTCTATCTTGGGTGGAGTGAATAGCGAGAGATACCAAATTACGAGAATAAGGATAACGGTTATCGGATGGCTTTTTATCCATTTTGTCAGTTCGTGCGTCATATAAATAACATTTTATCTGCAAAAATAATTCTTTTTTCGTATTTTTGTCGGCATTACGGGTCTAATATTTAAGAAAGGGCTTATGTCGGCGAATGAAAGAGTGAATTTTGGAAGTAAGATCGGGATTATATTGGCTTCGGCCGGGTCGGCTGTCGGACTGGGAAACATTTGGCGTTTTCCTTGCGAAGTGGGCGAGAACGGTGGGGCTGCTTTTATTTTGGTTTATATCCTGTGTGTGATGTTTCTGGGCATACCGGTAATGGTTTCTGAGTTTCTTATCGGTCGCCGTTCGCGGGCCAATACGGGAGGAGCATACGAAGTGTTGGCACCGGGCACACAGTGGAAATGGGTCGGTATGATGGGAGTGACGGCTGCTTTTCTTATCTTGGGATATTATGGCGTAGTGGCCGGGTGGACGTTGGAGTATATGGTCGCTTCGGCTACGGGGAGCCTTTCGGAGAGTAAGGACTATACGCTTTTCTTCAATGATTTTGTCGGTAGTCCTTGGAAACCTGTACTCTATATGGCGGCTTTCATCCTGCTTACGCATGTCGTTATCGTTCGGGGTGTGAAAGACGGTATAGAGAAGTTCTCCAAAGTTATGATGCCATTGCTGCTGCTGATTATTTGTGTCTTGGTGGTTTGTTCCTTCTCCATGCCCGGTTCGTCCGAGGGGTTGGCTTTCCTGTTGCGTCCCGATTTCAGTAAGGTAGACGGTAAGGTGGTGCTCGATGCCATGGGGCAGGCTTTCTTTTCCATGAGTGTCGGCATGGGATGTCTTTGTACGTATGCTTCCTATTTTACGCGCGATGCCAATCTGGTAAAGACAGCCGGAAGTGTGGCGTTGATAGACACGTTCGTGGCCGTGCTGGCCGGTTTCATCATTTTTCCGGCAGTCTATTCCGTTCCGGGGCTGTCGCCCGATGCCGGTCCGGGATTGGTGTTTGTCACTTTGCCCAATGTGTTCCAGTTGGCTTTCAAGAGTGTACCGTGGGTGGGCTATATCTTCTCGCTCATGTTTTACGTATTGCTGGTGTTGGCAGCGCTGACTTCCACCATTTCTTTGCATGAAGTGGCTACGGCCTATCTGCACGAGCGTTTTAAACTTTCCCGTAAGAAAGCTGCCACCGTGGTGACCTTGGTTTGTATGACTTTGGGGGTATTTTGCGCTTTGTCTTTCGGGCTGTTGAACGGAATCCGTCTTGGAGGAATGACTATTTTTGATCTTTTCGATTTTGTCACAGCCAAGTTGATGCTGCCTTTGGGCGGGATGTTTATTTCTATTTTTACAGGTTGGTATCTTGACCGCAGGATCGTGCGAGAGGAAGTGACGGATTGGGGGAAACTCCGGATACCGTTTTTCGGTTTCTATATCTTTCTGTTGAAATTTGTGGCTCCGGTGGCCATTGCTTCCATTTTTGTAAACGAACTATTCAAATGACCGGAAAATGAGGCGGACGTGGCGTAATCTCTTCTATTTTTCGAAAGCGGACAGAAGGGCGATCTTACTGTTGGCGGGCGTATTGATGGGGATTGTGTTATCCACTTCTTTTTTCTTGTGGTTCGACCGTCGGACACCGGCGAAAGAAGACAGCGGAGACTCGTTGGTTTATGAACGCTTTTTTGCCGGATTGAAACCGGATACCGTGGTAGTCGTACGTAGCGGGCCAACCTACGGACAACCCGTTAAGGCGAAACCGGCTACGTTCTTTTTCGACCCCAATACGGCTGATTCCACCGCTTTGCTCCGTTTGGGCTTGTCGCCATGGCAAGTGCGCAATATTTATAAATACCGGGCACGTGGCGGACGTTACCACCGTCCGGAAGATTTTTCCAAACTTTACGGACTGACAAAAGGAGACTACGAAAGGCTGTTGCCTTATATCCGTATTGCTGATAAGTATAAGTTGATGTCGGACTTGTATCCTCACGGTCTGCCGGGAATAGACACCGTGGAACTCCCTCCCCGGCAAGAGAAATTCCCGGAAGGCATACGGGTGGAACTGAACACGGCCGATACGGCTACATTGAAGAAGATTCCCGGTATCGGTTCTTATTATGCGAGGAGGATTGTGGACTACCGCAACCGTTTGGGCGGCTTTGTGTCTGTGGCTCAATTGAAGGAGATGGGGGAGTTGCCTGAAAGCATCGGAAGATGGTTTACGGTATCCCCGGCCGTACATCGTCCGTTGCTGGTCAACCGGATGTCGGTAGAGGGCTTGCGCCGTCATCCCTATTTGAATTTCTATCAGAGCCGGGTGATAGTGGAGCATCGCCGTAAATATGGGCCGATAAAAAAGCTGCAAGCGTTGTCGTTGTACGAGGAGTTTACCCCTTCCGACTTGGAACGCCTGCAGCCTTATGTGAGTTTTGAGGAATGACTCGTCCGCTATGATTTTTCTTTCATGAGTCGTATGGCCTCTACGGGGTGGTCGGTCGTGACAAAATCTACTCCCAGGTCGCGCATTCTTTTCAGGTCTTCTTCTTTGTTCGTCGTCCAGGCATTTACTTTCAGACCGCAGCGATGCGCTTCTTCTACCCATTCGGGATGTTGGTCGAACACCTTGAAATTATAGTCTATGCCGGTGAAACCTTTGGCTTTGGCTTCCTGGGGCGAGAGGTCTCCGTTGATGTAGAATATCTCGGAGGCTCCGCTGGTGGCTTTGACTAACTGTTCGCATACGTTCAGACTGAAAGAGATGTATTCCGTTTGTTTTTCCATTCCCATGTCTTTTACCATTTTTACGATGGTTTTCACGGCTTGGTCTTCATGTTCTTTGTTTTTGTTCTTCTTGATTTCAAGAATAAGTTGCAGGTCTTTCAGTTTGCGTCCTTCCTCTAAATAAGCTTGCAAAGTAGGCAACGTCTCTCCGTTTTTGAGTTTGCTGTCTTTGATTTGCTCGTAAGTAGCCCGGGATATGGCTGTCGAACCGATGGTATTGTCATGATTGACAACTACAATGCCGTCGGCAGTCATTTGTACGTCGAATTCTGCCCCGTAGACTTTCGCTTCGGCCGCTTTTCTTAAAGAGGCCAATGAGTTTTGTGCCGAACCTTCGGCTTTCCAATAACCTCGATGGGCGATGACTTGTGTCTGTGCCTGGATGCTTAGTGCGGCGAGGCAAAGACAGGCTGTAGCAATGGTTTTTTGATAGATGTTCATTTTTATCAGGCTTATAGTTCGATTTGTTGTGTGTAGCTTTCATGAAAACGGTTAGTCGCTTTGACCGTGACGGTTCGGGCCGACGTAGAAGGTTGGGCACGGAAAAGATGGCGGGTGTGGTAGCCTTCGGCTTTTCCGTTTTTCATTGTGATGAAGTCCTGATCTTCATCTTCGAATGGCTGCATCGGGCCTTTCGGTTTTCCGTCTTCGAACCATTTTACTTTCCAATCCGGATCCCAGTCCCAGATGTTGGCCACGACTTGTTTCGGTTGGCTTTTGAATTCTCCAGGTTTGTAGATGCGGAATTGGTAGTCAGAGGGTTTCCCGGTAGCTTTGTAGTGCCATTTCACGTTTTTGTCGTCTACCTCTACTATAAGGTATCCGTTGGGAGCCCCGCAACGGTTCACGTGTCCGGCCCACCACGCTCCGCAGGCGGCTCCTATGTTGTGCTCGTAGATGTTAGCCGCAGGTTGCGCGTTTTCGTAGAAATGGGTATGGCCGGCAAATATATGTACCTGGTAATCTTTGAGAATGTCCAACAGCTCCGATGTATTACTTGTGTTTCCACTGCCCTCTGCCGTTGTATTGGAAGTAGGTGCATGCAGGTTGAGGAACACGAGACTGCCTTTGGGCACATAGCTCAAATCCTTTTTCAACCATGCCAGTTGGGCCGGAGTAAAAGCTTCTTTGTATTTCTTTCCGCCTTGGTAGTCTATGTCTTTCATGGTTACGACATGTACTTGGCCGATGTTGAAAGAGTAATCGGTCGGACCGAATGCTTTGTGGTAATCGGCTTCTCCATAACCCGATTCCGGAACTTCCGTGCGTTCCATATCGGCATACTTAAGGTTGAAATCGTGATTTCCGATGACTTGGAACATTGTCAGCCCCAAGTGGGAAACACTTTCTTTGTATGGTTCCATCAGGTTCATGGCATCCCAGACCAAATCTCCCACGGCCATGCCTACCACTTCTTTTCCTTTGAAAGAATCCACTGTGCGTTTCAGGTCGGGAACGGTTTCTTGCCGGAAACGGTCGAGATGAGCGTCGGTTTTCACTTGAGGGTCGGAAATGGCAATGTATACAAACCCGCGGGTAGGGGTTTCCCGTGGTTCAAGCATGAAATTACAGATGTTTTCTTGTGAATCGGCTTTTTGGAATTGGTAGAACTTGTCAGCAATTCCGTCGGTTTCCGGTAACTTGTAGGCAGATGGGGTTGAGATGTAAACTAACGGCTGGCGTTCTGCATCGCTTTCCATACGGTAATGTCCCATGGCATCGGTCGTAGTGAAATTACGTCCGTCCGTCACGACTACTTGAGCTACAGGTTTTCCTTGGGTGTCGGTGATACGGCCTTTGACGATTCCCGGGGCTGCCGAGGTCTGGGCAGCCATCAGTCCACATAAAACAAACGGAAATAGGATATGTTTATAGTTACGTTTCATAGCTTTTTAATGTTTTCTGAGTTTTACTTTATCGAATAGGGCGATGATGGCTTCCGGTCGGTCGGCCGAGCGCAAAGCTTGCTCTAAGGTTTGGGTGTCTTGTTCGAAGCAGATTACGTTGGCGCAGTCCAGGATATGAGCCATGCTGGTGATGGCGGTATCACGGCTGACCTGATGTTTGTTGACGGCTTTCTTATAATATTTATTCACCTTGTTGACGGCTTTATATACCGCCGGTTTGACTATTTCTACCGATGTGTCGGAGAAACCGACGGACATGTCGTATTCGTGAGTATAGTTATGGACGAAAGTGTCCCACTTTTTAGCGATGCCCTCTCCGAGGAAGTGGTCGGATTCGAAAACTACTTTTGCTACGGGAATGTCGCCATATACATCGAATACAAACTCCGTGCCTAACGCTTCTTTACTCTCGGTGTTTCTTTTTTCCGGATGGGACGTGGAGACGGTTGTTTCCGTATGGTTCTCCGGACAGGCTTCTACGGGGACTGTTCCTGCGCAGCAGCAAACAGCCATTGCTACAATAATTTTTTTCATATTCTTCTATGTTTTGTTTTACTTCTGCCAAATCAACTTGATGGAAAACTCATCGCCACCCATGTTTTTCTTGGCTTCCTGATAGTTTGCCATATTGGTACGTTGCACGGCGGCCGGATATTTAAACCTTCGAGGCATTTGGTTGTGGCTGATTTGTATGCCTTCTCCTACGGGAAGAACCGGATACCCCGTACGGTTGTATTCGAACCATTGTTGATAGTCGCAGAAATACAAGGCCACGAACTTTTGATTCATGATACGCTCCAAGGAACCGTCGTATCGGGCTTGAGGATTATCGAAATAATCGGCGGGGAGTGTGGCGTTCCACTGTTCCACAGAAGCCTGTACGCCTTTCTTGTAGGCGGTTTCAGCTTCTGTGGCGCCGCCGGGGAGGATTCCTTTTTGGAACAATTCTGCCTTGATGAATTCCACTTCTGCGTACGACATCAAGGTAAGGTCCATCGGAGCCTTTGCCATACTTTGGTTGGGGAGGGAAGCTGTTATGGCCGGTAGAGTCAGATAACCACTGGGAAGTCCCACGTAGGCTTTGGTACCGTCTTCCTGTTCCACTTGGGTGGCAAATACCGGCAGGCGCGGGTCATTCCAGGAGTTGAGTAGGTCGATGAAGAATTCAGATAAGTTGACGTATGAAGTGAAATCTTGAGGGCGTGCCATGGGTGCCTCTTCAGGGAATACCCCCGATATGCCCAACATGGCAGCATCGTCATTAGATTCGAATACGGGATACGTAGCCGGGTTGTCGTACATTTCCTGTAGTTCGGCTTGTGCGTTAAAACCTTCTGCATCCAAGAGCCGGGTCAAGGTACGCATGCGGAGCGAATTACAGAATTTCTGCCATTTCTTGATGCCCTCTCCGTCGGTAGTGCTGTAAAGCATGTCTCCGGAAGTGTTGTACACGAGTCCGCTTTCTGTATCAAACAAACTGTTGGCCGTTTTCAGATTGTCGAGGATTTGCCGGTAGACTTGTTCTTGCCGGTCGAACCGGGGAGCAAGAATACCTTGGTCGGCCGAACAGGCTTCCGACATGGGAATGTCACCGAAAGCGTCGGCCAATATGCCGTACATCCAGCTTTGCAAGGTGAGGGATACGGCTTCGTAGTTCGGTTCGGGGGAAGCCAGTCGGGCATTGAGCCGTTGGATTTCTTTGGCATTGTTGATCCATTTGTAGTAGGTGTTCCACGTCCCGTCGCCTCGGGAGTCTGTCATGTTCCACCATCCTACTCCGCTTGTGCCGTTATTGCTTACGAGGCATTGCATCAAAGGAAATGTGTAGTCGTAATAGCGGTTCCAGTTATAAGTGCCCATGTCGTAAAGAATCGGGTCGAGCAGAGTGCCGGGATTCACCTTTTCCATACGTGTGGGGTCTGTATTCAGCTCATCGAAATCGGTACATGACGAGCAGGCAAAGCCGCTTAATACCATTCCGAGTGTGATATTTCTTAAAAGATTCGTTCTTTTCATTGTTTTTGTTCTTTAGAAAGTAAGATTGAGGTTGAAGCCGAAAGTTCTTGTAGTAGGCAGTGAGCCTGTTTCTATACCGGATACCATGGAACTGCCGTCCAGGGCTACGGATTCCGGGTCGAAGAGAGGATAGTCGGTGAAACACCACAGATTGCGTCCGTATACGGCTATCGAGGCTTTTGAGAATGGAGATTTTTCCAAGACTTTCTTAGGGAGTTCGTATTCCAATCGGATTTCTCTGATTTTCAAGAAAGAGGCATCGAACGAGTTGGTTTCTACATTGGCTCTCCGATAATACTCCTTATAAAAACTTTCGATAGTTACCACTTTCGTGTTGGGTGAGAACGTTCCGTCGTCATTCCGTACCACGCCCGGTGCTATCATGTACATTCCGCTTTGAGGCGTGTAGCCGGCGGCGGCAATGCGCGGGTCGCTGGCATCCATATAATACTCCGTACCCAGAAGGCGCCCGTTCAGAGATTGTGTAAGTTTGCCTTGTTCCATCATTTTGTGGAATGACATGCTGTAGATTGTACCGCCTACTTGTCCGTCAAGCAGAATACCTAATTTAAAGCCTTTATAAGAGAACTCATTATACCATCCGGCTTTCCAGTCGGCATAGGCCGTACCTACATATTCGATTTCGTCGGCTTGTTCGGGTAGACCGTTGTCTCCGATAACCACGTTGCCCTCGGGGTCGCGTACCAGTTTGTAGCCCCATAAATCTCCTGTGGTACCTCCTACACGTCCGATGATAGATGCGGTTCCCACAGTGCTGATGACCTGGTTTTCGTCTGCTCCTTCAGCCAGTGAGAGTATTTTATTGTCATTCTTCGACCATGTGAGCGTCGTGTTCCATCGGAAGTCGCGTGTCAGGACCGGCGTGGCCGTGATTTCCAATTCATATCCCCTGTTACGGACACAGCCGGAATTGATTGTGCCGCGGCTGTATCCTGTGGTCGGGTCGAGAGGAGCATCCAGAATTTGGTTTTTAGTACGATTATAGTAAAACGAGAAGTCTACACCTATTCGATTGTCGAACATACGGAAGTCGAAGCCGGCCTCGTAGTTCGTCGAGATTTCAGGTTTAAAGTCTTGATTGTATAAAGTGGAAGCCACTTCGGCCGACCCCGGAAAATTGCTGTTGTCGTAGTAAGCGGAGGTCTTATAAGGGTCGGTGTCGTTACCGACTTGGGCGAAAGAAGCCCTGAGCTTAAAGAAACTGATGGGGTCGGGCAGAGCAAATAATTCATTCATGACGGCACTGGCGCTGACCGAAGGATAGAAGAAAGAACGGTGGTTACGGGGAAGGGTAGACGACCAGTCGTTGCGTCCTGTCACATCGAGGAACAGTTTGGACTGCCAGGACAGGTTGGCGGTGAAATAAAGGCTGTTCAAAGCTTTCCGTCGGATGGTATTCACGACATTCGGATTAGAGATTCCGTTAGACAGCTTGTACACACCGGGGGTAATAAGTCCGTTGACGGAAGCCGACAGTAGGTCATAACGTTGTTGCATCATGTTGCCTCCTACGGAAGCATTGAGGTGGAATCCTCCGTCGTATGAATCATGATAGGTCAACAAGGCGTCGCTATTCAATTCGTAGTCGAAAACGTTTTCTTTCTTAAAGAACCCGTTGCGGAATACCACGTCGCTGATGGGGCGATGCTGTTCGCGCTGGTCGGCCGAGAGTTGTATGCCGGAACGTATCATGAAGTCGAACTTACTGCTTAGCTTCAGGTTGGCCGATACGGTAGAGACGACGTTATGTTTTTCCGAAGGATTCTCTGCTTCGTACAGCGTGACAAAGGGATTACCGATGTAGCTACTGTAAGGTTGCAACTGTTCAAGTCCTTCCTGGCCCTTTTTCCACATGGGGCGCAGCCAGTCCAGGTTCACGTTCGGATTCTGGAAGATGAGGAAGTAAGCAATGGAATTGCTGTTGTATCCCAATGCGGGAGTGTTGTTGATTTTACGATAAGTATAGCTCGTTTTGAAGTTGACACGTAAAGCACGCGAGATTTGTTGGGCTGCCGATATCATGGCCGATACGCGTTGAAAGCCGGTATTGGGCAATATCCATTCGTTTTTGGTATGTGTGATAGAGGCTCTCAGGTTGCCCCGGTCTGATTTTCCGGTCAACGCTACGGAGTTGGTTAGGGTATAACCTGTTTGAAACAGGTCTTTCCGGTTGTCTTTGTAAGCCACCCAAGGAGTCGCAGCGTCGGCACGGCCTTGGTTCTCCGGAGAGTATTGATAGAACATCTGTCCTTCGAAACGCGGACCGAACGCGCTGCTGGTTCCACTGGTGCTGGGAGTTCCGTCCGGACCGGCACCGTATGAATAGTAATGTTGTCCGGTGTATGCCGTACCTTCCGCACCGATGTTTTTGGCTTGTCCTTGTCCGAATTCATATTGATAGTCGGGCCAGCGCATGACGTTATCCATACTGACGTGGGCGCTATAAGAAACGCCAAGCCCCTTTTTGGCATTGGCTCCCGATTTGGTGGTTACCATGATGACGCCGTTTGCTGCACGCGAACCGTACAAGGCTGTGGCACTGGCTCCTTTCAATACCTGGATACTTTCGATGTCTTCCGGATTCAAGTCTGAGAAACCATTGCCGTAGTCTACCGAGAGTTCGGCTGCATCGCCGGCTCCGTAGGCCATTCCCGGGTTGGTCATCGGGCTGCTCAGGGGAACACCGTCTACGACTACCAAGGCATTATTGCCATTCGCATTCAGTGAAACATCTCCTCGCACGGATATCCGACTGGTACTTAGCGGTCCTCCGGAAGAGATGATGCTCAACCCGGCCACTTTTCCTGTCAGAGCCGACGACCAGTTAGCCGGCATTGTACCGGTGATTTGGCTGCCTTCCACTTTCGTCGTGGCGTATCCCAAGCCTTTCTCGTCGCGTTTGATGCCCAATGCGGTTACCACTACCTCATTGATTTCTTCCGCGTCTTCCTCCAAATGAACTTGGAGGGCTTTATTGGAATATTCGATTTCTTGTGTCTTGAAACCTACATATTTCACCTCCAGGCGGTCCTTGGCTGTCAGCGTCCGTTTGCTTTCGAACGAAAACTTTCCGTCCAAGTCCGTGATGGCTCCTTCTTGACTGTTCTTTACCTTGATAGTGGCGCCCATTAACGGTTCACCCTTTGTGTCCGTCACTTGACCTCTCACCAAGCTTTGAGCCTGTATGGCATGGGTCGTCAGGCTGCTGATAGCCAGGATAGCCATACTCTTGCTCAATTTCGTTAAAACTTTAGTTTCCATTTTTTTCTATTTGCTATATGTATTTGAGTCGCTTTCTAAATACACTGCAAAGGAACTAAAGTCTTTTTAAGACACTGTAACGTTCGTTTTAAATGTTGGTTGCAATGCTATGTCATTCCTGTTAATACAAATAAAATCAGGTATATATGACATTTGAAAAAGAAAAAAGAGAAGTACGAGGAACTCCTTCCTGTACTTCTCTTTCTATTTATAGGTTGTGTGTTTTGTCTTCCTTATTCCTTGTAGCCCGCTATTTCAGCTATCTTTTTAGGGATTTCCGTGTTGTCGATACGTCCGGTGAATTCTTCAGCGCCGGCTCCTATAGCAAACACCGGAACATAGCCGTTGGAATGTCCTCCGCTTTGCCATCCTACCATAGCTTTTCGAGCCATGAGTTGCCGTGCTGTAGAGGCAATGATGTTTTCGCTTTCATACAAAGTCTTCGTGTCTTTGGCCACTCCTTCACAGAAATTCTCGTATGCTTTTTTGAGTTGCTCCGCTTCCCGGTCATCCAATGGTATTTGAGACCAAAATCCGAAGTTATCCTGTAACTGCTTGCGTACGAAGTCCCACGTGAACTTTTTGCCCTCTTTCTGGTGTTGTGCGGCTATCATTTTACTGAAGGCTCCCGCACTTTGTTTTTGGTATTTCAGCAGGTCGGTATGCAGTTCGTACTTACCTGTTCCCAAAACAATCCCTCCGGTCTCGTGGTCGGCTGTGATGATAATCAGCGTTTCGTCGGGATGCTGTTCATAGAACTCGTATGCCACTTTGATGGCATTGTCCATGTCTATAACCTCTTTAAAAGCTGTTGCCGCATCGTTGCTGTGGCAAGCCCAGTCGATTTTTCCGCCTTCCACCATCAAGAAGAAACCGTCCGTATCCTTTTGGCTGAGGAAATGGATGGCTGCCCGGGTAATATCCTGTAAGGTAAGGTCATTCTTTTGGCGGTCTATGGCGTAGGCGATACTGGTACGGTCTGCCTTGCTGGCCGTTTCGGTTTGCAACAGGAGCATTTTACCGGCTTTTTTTGCCTTTTTACGGTAGTCGGCATATCCGCGTGCGATGGTATAACCGGCCTCTCGGCATTGTGTGTACAAGTCCTTATTTCCGCTCAGTTCATTGTTTTCCGGTTGCAGGAAATCGGAACCGGCATAGAAATCGAAACCGGCTGCTATGAGGTCTTTGCCGATTTGATGATACATGTTCCGGTCTTTTACGTGGGCATAGAAAGATGCGGGAGTGGCATGATCCACGGATACGCTTGTAGTGACGCCTACGGCCTTCCCCTCTGATTTGGCCAAAGCGGCTATACTATTGATACGGGTGGTCAAGTCGGCTTTGACGCCCAATGCTCCGTTTTTCGTTTTGTTTCCGGTAGCAAGGGCCGTGCCTCCGGCGGCAGAATCGGTTACCCCGTTCGTACCGGAATACGTCGTGACAAGCCCCACGTATGGAAATTGTGCAAAGCAGAGCGGTGATGTTCCGATACGTCCTTCCACGGCGGCCATATAGGTCTCCGTTCCGTTTACTTGGTTGACTCCCATTCCGTCACCGATAAAATAAAATACATACTTGGCTTTGCCCTCAGCCATTACGACCAGTGCCATACAAAAAACGGCACAAAGTGATAGTAGTCTTCTTCTCATGATGATGTCAATGCTAATAGTTGATGAGCCAAAGTTACGGAAAAATCGGTCTGATACCCATATAAATTGGGATTATTTTCCGATGTGCGGCAGGGGAAGCCGCAGGGGTATGTCAAACCTGCGACAAAAAGGTTTTTCATGCCCAAGAGGCGTGTTGTTCCTTTTACGGCAGGCATTAAACATTTTTATTACAGGTTTATTGCCCGTGTCTGCATTATACCATAATTTTGCATAGATTATGTTATATTTGAGAGTTGGGGCAGAAAGTTTGCCGGAAGCATTTTTGTGGCGGACGGGGATATTTATATAAGGTAATAAGGTTATAAAGATTGTAGGCATGGTAAAACAATGTACGATTTTGTTCGGTTGTCTGGCTTTGGGCGACTTCGTGGTGTGGGCCACGGGAGTAAAGTTGCCGGGCAGCATTATCGGTATGCTTCTCCTGACCGCCTTCTTGCAGATGGGATGGGTAAAGTTGCGTTGGGTCAAGGGTATCTCGGATTTTTTAGTAAGCAACATGGGCTTCTTTTTCGTTCCGCCGGGAGTGGCCCTGATGCTTTATTTCGATGTGATTGCCGCTGAGTTCTGGCCGATTTTCACAGCTACGGTGGTCAGTACGGTATTGGTTTTAGTCGTCACGGGACACGTGCATCAATGGGTAAGAAGACATGGAGTATTTAGAAAGTGATTTTTTCCTTATCGCGCTGACGTTCGGCGTGTATTTTCTGGCCAAACGTTTGCAGGCGCGCACAGGCTGGGTGGTGTTGAATCCCATTTTGTTGGCCATATTGGTCTTGATAGGCTTCCTGAAAGTTACGGGCATCTCGTACGAGACGTATGCCGGGAGCGCTTCCATCATCGACTTCTGGCTCAAACCGGCCATTGTGGCTTTGGGTGTGCCTTTGTATCTGCAACTCAAGAGCATCCGGCGGCAACTGATGCCGGTGTTGGTTTCCCAGTTGGTCGGTTGTTTTGTCGGCATTGTTTCGGTGGTATTGACCGCCAAATGGATGGGAGCCTCCGATGATGTGATTATCTCCCTTGCGCCCAAGTCGGTCACGACTCCTATTGCGATGGCCGTGACGGAATCGTTAAACGGCATTCCTTCCCTGACGGCTGCCATTGTCGTGTTGGTAGGACTGTTCGGAGCGGTATGCGGATTTAAGATTCTTCAGGTAGGGAGGGTGAAAAGCCCTATCGCCCAAAGTCTGAGCATGGGCACGGCTTCGCATGCCGTCGGGACGTCGCGTGCCATGGAATACGGGCGTATTTATGGAGCGTATGCCAGCTTAGGATTGATTCTGAACGGGTTGCTGACGGCTCTTTTTACGCCTTTGTTGTTGCATCTGTTAGGTATCGCTTGAGTCTTGTTGCAGAAAAGATGAAGGGAAGACATTTCGTTTGAGAATGCCTTCCCTTTTTGTTATTCCGGATGGTTTCGGAACCATCGTAGGAGCTTTCGGGTTTATGGATGCCGTACCGTAAATTTCCGGCTGTCGTTTGCTTGTCCGCACCGGGCTTTCAGAATGTACACGCCGTCGGGGAGTCCGCTAACGTCGAATGAAGTCGTGGCTCCGTTCATGCCTCTTTGGGTAAGTTGCATGTTGCCTTGCAGGTCGTAAATGTGGAAGTCCACTCTTTTCGGACCGTTGTCCAACAAGTAACGCACGTCGAGGCGGCGGTCGGCAGGCAACGGGCCTACGTCGAATGTGCCAGGCTCATCTTTCGGCGTGTTGCAGATACGGGTGGTGCCGTCTGCGAGCTTCTTGATGTCTTCGGCATCCAAAGCATAATCGTATATCCGGAAGTCGTCGATGTAGCCATTGAACAGCGGGTCGGCAGCAAACTGGCTGCGTCCGATGTAGTTCAGCAACGGGTGGAAGTCTGAGGGGCGCAAGGTAATGTCTTTTGAAGAAGCCATGAGTTCCCCGTTCAAATAGAGGCATACTTCTTCTTCTCCCATCGTGACGGCCAGATGTATCCACTCCTTGCGGTAAGCCGTGATCCGTTCGCCGTCTATTTGCTGTTCGTCTCCTCCGTTTCTGATGGCGAACCGTATCCGGCCGTCGTCCGAACGCACGGTGAGGAACATATATTCGTCTTCCCCGTTGCCGAAGTCGAAGACGCGTTGCCAATTGTTACCGCCTTCCCAATAAATCCACGTTGAAATGGTGGTTTCCGCATGGTCGGCCACGTTGGTCGGCAGTTGTACGTACTGGGCGGAACCGTCCAGAGACAAGGCATACCGGCCGGATTTGCCTTCGGTGTATACGCCGTCTTCCGGCATGGCTCCATGGCGGATGTTAAGCGTCGTGTCGTGGACGTTTTCTTCAAATTCATAGCGTGCGACGAGGGCATCCGTTGGGGCTACGGTCGCACTTGCGGTCGAGGATGCCGGGGAAGTATTCACCGAAGCGTCTACCGTCTTGACGGTGTAATAATATGTCTTTCCTTCTTCAGCCTTGTTGTCCACGAAAGCCGTATCGGCCACGTAGCGTGCGATTATCTCGTAACCGTCCTCTGGGTTTTCCGAACGCAGCACGGTGTAAGTCGGGTCTGTGGCGTCAGCTTTGTCCCAGGTCAGAAGGACGGAAGAGGCATGGCTTTCGGCTTTCACGCCGGTCGGAGCGTCTATGTCTTGTACGCGAGGTCTGACACCGGTCTGGATGAAGCGCCAGAGTTGCGAGTCGGCAGTTTCGTCAAGCTTGTCCTGTATTACTTTGTTACCTGATGCTTTGAGACACAGTGAACTGTGGCGGCTACGGATACGGAACCATCCGTCTCCTGCATATTCCAGATACCATTGTTCGTTGGTACCTTTATTGTTCTGATAAAGGATGATTTCAGCCCCTTCGTCCATGGACCAATTAAGCACGTCAAGTGTTTGGTTGGAGGTTACGGAGAGGATTTGGTGGTAACTGAATGCTCCTCCTATGCGTGCATCAACTGGATTCACGTACCATTGTAGTGATTTCTTGCCGGTGGAGTAGGTGGATGTGGTGAGCGAGCCATTATGATTGTCCAGCAATTTCCGGTTGCCCTTGTTGAATAATGTGTAAGTACCTTCCACTACGGGTTGCACGTCGTCTCCCCATGTGATGTTCACCACGGTTTCCGCGTTGGTCTGTCCGTTCTGGTAGCTTCCCGGTGCTCCGCCCGGCAGTTCCATAACGTATTCCCGCTGCGGGCCGTGCCCGTCGAAGAACACGTCGCGTTCTTTCGAGAGGAAACGGTAGGTGGTAGTGACGGCCTGCCGTTCGGATGTTCCGCCGAAGGCTTGTACTTTGCCATCCGGTGCGCGGTAGACCGAAGCGGCCGTCCAGTTGGGGCGGTGTTCCGCATAAGCAAGGCGTTCACCATGGCTGGCCTTGCAGAACTCGCCACGTGTATATTCGGCAGATCCCCACCATATACCGGTTTGCAGGCCGTATTCCAGCCCTACCATGGCTTCTGCCACATTATGCATCTCGTCGGCAGTGGCATGCTTGCTATCTTCTTTCACGGTCGTGAAAAATTGGGCGAAACTGTCGAAGCTTCCGGCCAATTGGTGAGTGTTGCCTTCGTCTAATTGTTCTTTGAGCGAATTGTACCAAGGCAGGGCTTCATCGCAGTTCAGGGTGTTGCCGCCACAGATGCGGATACCGTCGAAACGGGGATTTTTATGCAGTTCTTCTGCTATTTTTCGGAAACCGTTTTTCCGTTGGACGGTGTTTAACGTACCGTCCTGGCTTCCCGGAATCCATTGGTTCCATCCGAAGTCCGGTTCGTTGAACGGTGCCACCGAGACGACTTCATAACCCGCATCTTGATAGTACTTCGTAGACACGTCTATGAGTTCGGCCCAAGCTTCGGCATTAGTTTCATACCAAGGGTCAACATGAGGATGGTCGCAGTTCAGCATGAGCTTGACGTCCGGTTTGACCCATTTCAACATGGCGATACGTGCTTCTATGGTGTCTTTCTGATATGGATGGAGGTCTCCATCCGTCAAGGCATAGGTGGGTTGGAACGAAGTCCTGACCACTTCAAGGTTTTCTTTGTCCATGAAGGCCGCACTACGGCGCAGATTGTTTTCGTCGAACCAGGCGATGTCTGCTCCCCATTCCACTTTTCCATGGACAAGTCCTTTTTCCGACAGGTGGAACGGGACGACGCGGTCTGCCGTGGGTTGAGGCTCCAGATTGCTGCTTGAACTGAAATTCTGTGCAAAGGTCGGGAATGTATTCCAGCCGACCATCATGATTGAAATCAGGCGTAATGTTTTGCTTTTCATATATTGAAATTGTTTTTATTGGTCTTGCAAAGAAAGGGATTTTAGATGATTTGAACAAGGAAACAGGACAGATAATTATCCTTAAAAGGAGAAGCATGTCAAGGAAAATCCGACCCTCAATTCTCCAATGATTGATTATCAGAGAATTAGGATTTAGTGAAAACGACTACTTTTGTCCGCTTTTTTAGAACTGTCTATCCGTCTTCGTCATACCGTCGGAAGCGGTTTTGCCAGCCTCCGTATCGAACTTGTAAGTGCCCGATTGCAACTCTATAACGGCTTTCCCGTCCTTCATGCCCCTGAATGTCACTCCCTTTGCCTTTTTCAGCCGTTTCCCGCTTTCGGTAATCCGGTCTGTGGGATGGCATACGGGGAGATACAGCGTGGCGGTCGAGTTGGCCGGGACTGTGGCTGTATAGCTGATTCGTCCGTCGGTCTTGTATTGCCATTCGCTGCGGATGAGGCCGTAGCCGCTCCGGTGCGAGGCTTGTACGTGGGTGATGCGTTCCTGTCCGTCGGGGAACTCCGTACGGAAATCGGGGGTGGGTTGTAAAATGACGTGTTTGAATCCCGGTTGTCGCTCGTCCGGTTCGATACCGCCCATTCGCCCGAACATCCATGCCGATACGGCACCGTAGGAATAGTGGTTGAATGAGTTCATGATCCACGGATGCTTGTTGAAACCTCCTTCTTTGGTATAGGAGTCCCAGCGTTCCCATACAGTAGTCGCCCCTTGGTCTATGCTGTAAAGCCACGACGGGTTTTCGCGTTGCAGCAGTAAATCGAAGGCGAGGTCATCCAATCCTGCCTGGCTGAGCGTCTGGTTCAGGATGCCGGTACCTACGAAGCCTGTGTTGAGACGGTAGCCGTTACGGACAATCTTTTCACGAAGGATACCGATGGCTTTTTCTACGGATTTTTCCGGCAACAGATTGAGTTGGAGCGCCAACAGATAAGAGGTTTGTGTGGAGACGGCGGGTTGTCCCTCGTCGTTGATATAACGTTTTTGGAATTCGGCCTTGATATCGTCATAAAGGGTGTTGTACTTTTGGGCATCGAGGGCGTAGCGGTCGGTGGGGGCTTCACTCAGTGCCGATGCGATTTTGCCCATCAGTCGGGCCACGTAGGCATAATAGCATACGCTTACATAGCGTGCGTCCGTCTTTTCATACGCCAACCAGTCTCCCATCCCCGTACCGGCTCCGTTGTAGCGGTATTCTTTGTCGCCCTGTGCAGCCAGCCAATCCATGTAATGTGTCATGGAAGCATAATTGTCCGCGAGGATACGCCGGTCGCCGAACATGACATAGACCGTCCAAGGCACGATGACCCCCGCATCCCCCCAGGCTGCGTTGCCGTACCCCCAGAAATTACAGAATGGTGCCATGTCGGGGTAAGCTCCGTCTTCGCGCTGACTCAGGCGCAGGTCACGCATCCATTTGTGGTAAAAGGCACGGGTGTCGGCATTGTAACTGGCCGCACGGGCGAATATTTGTGTGTCGGCACTCCACCCGAGGCGTTCGTCACGTTGCGGACAGTCGGTCGGGATGCTGAGGAAGTTTCCACGTTGTCCCCATAAGATATTGCTGTACAACTGGTTTACGTCACGGTGGCTAGTCAGGAAAGTGGCGCTCTCTTCGATGTCCGACCCGACCACTTCACCGGTCAGTGCGGTGATTTCCACGTCGCTCGAAGTGGTGACTTCGCAATAGCGGAATCCGAAGAAAGTCGTGGAGGGTTGGAATATTTCTCCTTTTTCCGCCCCTTTCATCGTGTAATTTAATGTGGCTCCGGCCGTTCGTAAATTGTAGGTGTACAAACTTCCGCCCGGTCCGTCGTTGGCCCGTTCGGCGGCTCCGTTGTCGTTGAGCATCTCTCCGAATTTGACGCGCAGTTTGGTACCGGAAGCCCCTCGGGCGGTAAAACGTATCCACCCCACCATGTTCTGTCCCATGTCAAAAAGGGCGGTTTCACCGGCCTTTAACGAAAGCGGTGCGGTGCCTTCCAGGCTGCGGACAACGTGGATTGTACCGTAAGTGGTGCCGCCGGGTTGGGTACCTTCATACACCGTAATCGTTTGCGGCGTGCGTCGAAGGAACTCGCGGATACGTACGGGCTGCCCTGTAAAAGCCGTGATTTTACCGTTGAAATCGGTGTTTTCCATACAAGGAATCCATGCCGACGCATCGTATTCCGGTGCGGACCAGTTGCTTTCGCGGCGTGCGTCATAAGTCTCGCCATTGTAGATGTCTCCGTAAATGACGGGGCCGGAAGTGGAGCAGGTCCAATCCGTACCGGTCACCACGTTTTCCACCCTCCCGTCTTCATATTCTATGCGCAGTTTGGCGATGAAGCCGAGCGAAGGAGTGCCATATACTCCGTGGGCGATGGCGCCGCCCCACCATCCGTTGCTCACTTGCGCACCGATTACGTTGGAGCCTTCGCGTACGAGTGAAGTCACATCGTATGTCATATAGTTGATTTCTTTCCGGTAGTCCGTCCATCCCGGTTTCAGTTCATCATAGCGTACCGTTCCGTCCGCTTCGGTCTGTCCCACCCGGCTTCCGTTCATAAACAAGTCGAACACGCCCAAAGCCGAAGCATAGATTTTAGCCGATTTCATCGCTCCTTTTACGCTGAAAGCCTTACGGAACAAAGGGATGCCTTGCTGCTGCGGATTTTGCATGGTACAGTTCTCTTCGTATGTGGAGGAGACACACAGCATCCGGTTGCCGGCCTTGCGGATGACTACTCCGTCGGTGAAATCGTGGCCGCTTCCCTCGAAATCTTCAGTAAAGGTCACCGTGCCCTGTTCGCCAGTCTGTCCGTCGTCGAAAGTGGTTACTTTGATATTGTCAAAACAAGCCTTTTCGTCCATAGTCGTGTTGTGGAACGTGCGGAAACCGATGAGGCCGTTGTGCAATCTGCCGGAATGGTCTTCATAAGTGTCTACGAGCTTTCCGTCGATATAAGTACGTACGACGGAATCGTTCACGTCAAGTTTCAAGTGGTGGAGCTTGCCGGTCAGCTCCTCGTGGGTAAAGGTTGTTCCGAGTTCCGTATCTGTGTAACTGAATTTGCCGTCCGTTTTGATATGACGGCGAAGGAATGGGGTCTTCTTGTCCCTGACATCGATGCTCCATAAAAACAGATTGTTTTTATCGGAGGCCGAGAAGATGATGCCGGCAGCCTGCCTTTCGATTTCAAAGTCCATTTCCACCGTGTAGTGGGATGCAGTCGGTTTAGGGGGCTCGGTTGTCGGCGTTTTGATCCATCGGGCACCGTTCCACCCCGTATCGAGCAGTCCGGTCTCGAAATAGGCGTTTTCCTTCGAGGTCGCCTTACGTCCTTTGTTATCCCACACGGTCACGGTCCAATAGTAGCGCGTGGAGGGAGCCAAGGCGTCGCCTTTGTATGGAATGTCTATTTGCTGGTCGGATGTCATCCGTCCGGAGGACCATATTTTCCGGGTATGTGCCGCATCGGTGAAAACGTTGATTTCGTATGCCTTTTGCGAAATACCACGTTCGTCTCCGGCCTCCAGCGTCCAACTGAACGCAGGGTGTTTCACGTCGATGCCTACGGGATTTTTTATGGCTTCCGTTCTAAGCCGTTCTACTTCTGCGGCTACAAGCGGTTGCAGTCCCCATAGGCCGAGACCGCATGTCAGGAGCGTACGGCAAAACAGGACGGTAGTTTGTTGGATAAGGTTTTGTTTCATGGTTTTGTAGTTTATACAAAGTTACGAAAAAAGGAAGAGTCCGGAGGCCTTTCCTCCAGACTTTCCATCTATTTTAATAGATATCTTCTCCGATACCGCCGGGGCCGCAGATGCTTATGGGAACGAGTTCCATATAATCTAAAGAGAAGCCTCCGCTGGTGGCACTGGACAGTACGGAACGTAAGCGTATCGTATGGTGTTTGTTGGGCTGTACTTGCACTTGGCAGATTTTCCGACGCAACAAATCGTTTTGATTGTAAAAGATGATACATTTCGATGGGTCGTAGGCGGGAGTACTGGCGTTGCCGCTACCTAAGTAGAAGAATACTCCTTTGGGGCCACTGTAATAGCCGTTGTTTTTCATTACACGGGCGTTTTCTTCCAGTTCTTCCCGTGTGTAGATACCTCCGGAACCGTCGTCTTCACACCTTAGGCCGTTCCAACCGTTGTAAAGACCTCCGATGTTAGGCGCGTCGGCTTTGTCACGCATATCAATCGGAAGACCTTGGGGTACTCCGTCCACGTAGACCTGTCCGATACCACGACTATCCAACGCGCAATAACCGAGACGGAGCTCGTACTCTCCGGGAGGAACATTCGGCAGGCGGAATGTCACGTCATAACTCGTGCCTAACACGGCGATGTCATCTCCTTGATAGTTGGACCAATAGATTATCGGGCGTTTCACAACGAACATGGTATTCTCGCTGAAGGTTATGTTTTTCAGATAGCCGGGAGGGAGGTAATAGTTGAATCCTCCGCCTTCCGTTCCGTCCTCGCTGTTGTCACCGCTATTGTATTCTTTGAGGGGATTGCCGCACAACCGCATATTGTTGTTCGTCAGTTCCGGCCACAGAAGTTGGAAATCTATTCGCATCCGAGTGTTCATGATGGTGTTACGCATCGTAGGATCGTATGCCACCACGTCGTCGATGTAATAGTAAGCTACGTTCAAAGAGAAGTTCTCTTGTTCCGGAACGGTCAGATGGGCGCCCCGGATTCGTTCGTAATTGTTGTATTGGGAAGCATGGCAATGGTTGACATAAAACTCGGAGGGATATTCGACTGCCGGATCTACCGGACGGTACACCTTTTCCAATTTGATGGTAGAGAAGTCGAGCAGCGTGCTGACCCAGTCCGTCGGGTCGGCGTATGCGGTATGGATGCCGATGGTGTTTACCAGTTTGGCGGTGCTGCTGAACAAACGGTCGATGATATGGTAAGAAAGGAACATGTTCAACGGGTTATACGGGTGGGTCAGTGAACCTTTGTTCCAATAGAGTTGTTTGTATGTTTTATCAGAACCCGGAGCTGTCTGGTTCAGGCCGAAAATGGCTTCCGCGTCCGCTCCACTGTATTTCTCCACGGCCAACTCGTAAAGGGCATCAATCTTTTCGTCCATGGTCATGCTTTCGTTGAAGCGGTCGGGGTATTTCTCGTACAGGTTTTTGTCCGGTACGATGAGAAGAGTAAACCCACTGTAGCGGTGGTCCGGGAGTTTGGCTACGTAATCTTCATTTCCGATGCGCATGCTTTGGGTGAAAGGGGCATACTTCCCTTTTTCCTGTTCGTATTCTTCGTCGCGGTAACGGTACAAAGAGTCTATCAGTCCTGTCCGCCGGAGGGCTTCATAATAAATCTGGAAATCCTCGTGGTATTCGTCCAACAGCGTAGACCCCAGGCTGGTATTGGGCACCAGGACACGGTCGACCGGATGTACCACACCGTTTTCCACGGAGTCGTTTTTCAGCTCGTTGATGATGGCGGCTCGGCGGTTGACGATGGTCAAGGCCATTTGATTGGCATCCAGCGTATCCCCCTTGCTTTCGAGGATGAGTGGTAAGTCCAGTTCGTTGTTTTCCTGTTGCGTTTCGGGCAAGTCGTAAGTGTACATGATTCTTTCTATGATGCAGGCTCTCAACAGCGTATCGCAGAATGAGGCGGGAATGTCTTCCACAGATGCATATCCTTTCTCTTTCAGAAAGGCTTCCACGCCCGTATTGGTTGCTGGAAAGAAGGTGCGTGAGCCACGGCTTCCCAGAAAGTCCATTTTTCCGGCTCGTTCCGCAATGCGTTTGAACAGGCTGAAGTTCTCATGTTCGGTTAGAAAATCACTCATCATTTCACCTGTGAAGGTGTAATAGCTTTCCGCCGGCATGTCATCGTTGCAACCGGTGAATAAGTTTGCCTGTCCTGCCAGAAGCAGGACAGTGCAAACGAATTTTGAGAGTTTTGACAGATGTTTCATGGTCTCAAAAAGATAGGCAATCAGGTTAATTATATGGTTTTGTCCTTTTCAGATTTACTTCACGTCAAGGCTGACGGAAGCCTTTTTCACTCCCTTGCCTTTAACGGTCAATGTGAGCCGGCCTTTTTCTTTCCCGCTTTTCACGACCGCCATGGCACGGCCTTTCCAAGCCTTGCGTTCCGGAGCGGTGTAAGCCGTGCAGTCTTTCAAATCGGCGCTGCATGTAGCCAGCAGTGTGCCGGAACCTTGGAGTTCGAATGTCAGCAGGTTGTCGGCATTAGGCACTACCCGTCCTTGCTTGTCCGTGATTTCAGCTATGACATAAACCAGGGACTCGCCGTCGGCCGAGATTTCCGTGCGGTCGGCTGTCAACCGGATGCGTGCCGGTTTTCCGGCTGTTTCCAAAGTACGTGATTCCGTTTCCTGGCCGTTTTCCACACCGACGATGCGCAAGGTACCCGGTGCGTAGGGCAAGGTGAAGATGGCTTTGAATTCCTGCGTTCTCGTGGTCGGCTTCTCACCGATAAGTCGGTCGTTCAGGTAGAGGCGCACGGAAGGATAGTGTGAGTAGACCTCCACGTCGATGTCCTTTCCTTCATGTCCCGGCCAGTTCCAACTTTCCCACGTCGGCCATACCGACCACAAGGTTTCTTTGATTTCACCGTAATAACCCGTAGGTTCCTTTACGGCCATGTAGAGTTTCTTCTCTGGGTTGAATAGCATTTCCCGGTAGTAGGAAATCGGTTTGCGCAATCCGGTCAGGTCGATGTCGCCGCAATAGGCACCATGCCACGGAAACTGGTTGCGGTGGTAATGTTCACCCTCCGACTCTCCTTTATAATAGAAGCGTCCGATACCCGATTCGCCGAGGTAGTCGATAGCCGTCCACACGAAGTCTCCGATGATATAGGAATGGTCGTTGACCCGTGCCCAGTTGGCGAATGCGTCGCGTGGGTAAGATTCCGTCTGCATCATGATGCGCGAAGGGACGCGTTCGTGGTCCGACGGACCTTTGTGCATCATGTAGTTGTAACCCACGATGTCATGCGCGGCAGCCAACGGGTCGTAGATTTCCCAATCTTTGTCCCATGCCGCAAGGGCGGATGTCACCGGGCGGCTGGGGTCGAGGCGGCGTACATGGCCTGCTAACGCGTATGCCGTAAGGACTGCTTCGGGCGTTTTACGCTCGATAATTTCGTTCCCGATGCTCCAACAGAAGATAGACGGATGGTTGCGGTCGCGCAGTACCATGGATTCGATGTCTTTCGTCCACCAGCGGTCGAACAGAATGGAGTAGTCTTTCGGCAGTTTGGCCGACCGCCATCCGTCGAACGATTCGTCGATGACCAGAAGCCCCAAGTGGTCGCACGCATCGAGGAATGCCTCGGCGGGAGGATTATGAGAGGTGCGTACGGCGTTGAATCCGGCCTCTTTCATCAGTTGTGCCTTACGCCATTCCGCGTCGCGGTAGGAGGCGGCACCGAGCGGACCGTTGTCGTGATGCACGCATCCGCCGTTCAGTTCTATGGCTTTACCGTTCAGGACGAGGCCTTTTTCGGCACTGTATTCCACGTGGCGCACCCCGAACGTAGTGGTGACCGTGTCGGCCGGTTCTCCATTGTCCGGTACGAGGCAACATACCATCCGGTAGAGGTTCGGTGTTTCAGGACTCCAGAGCTTGGCGTTTTCAAAAGGGAATTGCAGTTTGACTTTGCTTGTCCGGTTAGCTTCAAGGGTGACGGTTTCTTTTTGTGTGAGAATGGTGTGACCGTCCAAGTCGGTAACCGTGCAAAGCAGTGTGGCCGGGAGGTCTTTATCGCGGTTGGCGAGCGTGGCTTCCACTTCCACCTGCGTTTTCCGGTTCACTTGTTCGGTGGTGATGCCGATGCCCCACGGTTCAAAATGTGCCTTGGGGGTACGGATAAGTTTCACGTTGCGGTAAATGCCGGAACCGGTGTACCAACGGCAGTTCTTCTGTCCCGAGTTGTCCACACGCACGGCAATGACATTCTTGCCCGCTTTGAGGTAAGGCGTGATGTCGTGGTAGAAAGACGAATAACCGTAGGGACGTATGCCGAGATTATGTCCGTTGACGAATACTTCCGCATTCATGTAAACCCCTTCGAAATAGAGGGTGGTTTCGGGATGTCGGGAGTCCGGTACGAAATCGAATGTCTTGCGGTACCAGCCGATGCCGGTGGGATAATACCCTCCGTCGTTCCCCGCCGGATTGGCCTTTTCAGGACGGCCTTCAATGCTCCAGTCATGGGGCAGGTCCAGCGTGCGCCAGTGGTTGTCGTCGAAGTCCGGACGTGAGGCTGCGGCGGTATCGCCTAAAAAGAATTTCCAGTTTTCGTTGAAGTTCACTTCCCGGTTTGAACGTGCACCGTTCGTAATGGCAAGCTCGTCTGCACGGGAGTAGCGGGCGGCAGCCGGGAGGGCGTTCCCGATTCCGAATGCGAAAAAGAGGGCGGCCATCCACTTCAACCGGATATTCCGATGTGTACGTAAGTTCGTTTTCATTTGAATCTGTATTTTTATGTGTTTTGATTGATTTTGCAGTGGTCGTTTCAGGCCGGTTGGCATACTGTCGGCAGCCGGTAGGTGTGTCGTCGCGCATTCGCCTGTCAGATGAAGGAGATGCGAACGAACGCTTGCAAAGCTATATGAAAAGAAGAATACGGAGGGATAAAAAACTGCCAGAAAGGGGGTAAAATCCTATTCTGACAGTTTTTTATCCCTCTTTTGTGATTGATCTCTGCCTGCTACGGTTTTATTTTTCTTTCTCTTGGTATTCGCGGGGTGTCAGTCCGAACTCTTCTTTAAAGCACTTGGTGAAATATTTAGGTGAAGAGAAGCCCGTGGCGTAGGCTATTTCAGCGATGTTACGGTCGCGGCGTGAAAGCATCTCGCAGGCGTACTTCAGCTTGATGTTCCGGATAAATTCCAAAGGCGTAAGTCCGGTCATGGCCTTCACTTTGCGGTGGAGGGTGGATTTGGATACAT
Source organism: Paraprevotella clara YIT 11840 (assembly GCF_000233955.1). Lineage (GTDB taxonomy): Bacteria > Bacteroidota > Bacteroidia > Bacteroidales > Bacteroidaceae > Paraprevotella > Paraprevotella clara. Next base: position 6,895 of record NZ_JH376579.1, on the reverse strand, counting down.
TCAAATGGCCGGACAGTTGTTCCAAATCGAATCCTTCTTCGGCCAAATGGGTGTGGATACAGTCTGCCATGTCCTGAAGGAAGCGGGTGTCGCCGGAAGAATATTCCAGTTCGGCCAGACGGACGTGGTCTTCCATCCTGAAAGCCTGTTGGCGGTTCCGGTAGGTGCGGAGCAGGTTGTCTATCCGGGCGGCCAGTACTTTCAACTCGAACGGTTTGGCCAGATAACCGTCCGCTCCGGCTTCATAGCAATCTACTCGGTCGTCCGCGCTCTGTTTGGCTGTCAGCATGATGACGGGGATATGGCTGGTTTCGAGTTGTGATTTGAGCTTCCTGCACAGGGCGAATCCGTCCATGCCCGGCATCATGACGTCCGATACGATGAGGTCTACGGCGTGTGCCTTGAGTTGTTTCAGAGCCTCCAACCCGTTTTCTGCCGTGAGCACCCGGTACTTCGTGGCCAATATCTTCTCCATCATTTCCAACAGTTGCATGTTGTCGTCCACGAGAAGGATGGAAGGGCGGTCGTTTTCGGTCTCTCCGGCTTCGGAAGACAGTTCCTGCACTACAGGAGAGGAGGCTTCCGGGGCAGTGACGTCCGGTACTGATATTTCGGCATCCACCGGCTGTGCCTCGGGGCGGTTCTGCACGGGGGCGGCTGACGGAGCTACCCACGGAAGGGTTACAGTGAAATGGCTGCCTTTGCCCGGTTCGCTTTCCAACGTGAGGCTACCATGGTGCAAGGCGGTCAACTCCCGGGCCAATGCCAGTCCTATGCCGTTCGATTGTCCGCTACGTCCGTTGCTTCCGGTGTAGAAGCGGTCGAATATCCTTTTTTGTTCTTTGGCTGGTATGCCGACACCCTCGTCTTGCACGGTGAATACCATGTCTTTTTCTGTTCCGTTTTGCCGGATTTCCACGATGAAATCGACATTTTTTCCACTTGGCGTGTATTTGACGGCATTGGAAAGCAAGTTGTAGAGTATCTTGTCTACTTTGTCAAAATCCAGCGTGCCTCGGCATTCGCCTTCCGGAATGCGGAGGTTCAGCCGTACGCCTTTCTGTTCAGCCAAAGGCAAGAAATGGTGGGTACACAGTTGACGGGCGAAAGCGAAGATGTCGCCTTCTTCGGGGCAAAGTACCATGTTGCCGTTCTCGGTCTTGCGGAAATCCAGAACTTGTTGCAACAGGTGTTTCAGTCGGTAAATGTTGTGGCGCAACACTGTGGTTTGGCGTTCCTCAGTCGGATATTGCCGTTCCCAGTAGTCACTTACGCAGGATATCACGCTGAGCGGTGTAAGCAAGTCGTGGGAGATGTTGGTGAAATAATCCAGTTTGGCTTGTGTCAGGGCTTCTTGGAGTTGTAACTGGTTGCGGCTGCGCAATCGTTGCAAGTAAAGTCTAAGGAGTACGTAAATGAGAAGCAAGGCTGCGGTTACGTAGGCCGCGTAAGCCCAAATGGTTTCGTACCAAGCCGGCAGTTGCGTGAGGCTGAGCAGCGTGACGGGAGCCTGCCATTGTCCGTTACGGTCTGTGGCTTTTACGACCAACCGGTAATTTCCCTTGGGCAGTTTTTGGTAGTAAGCCGTGTTTTCCCCTTCTTGCAGGTAGTTCCAATCGGTGTCGAGGCCTTCCAACCGGTAAGCATAGCGTACTTTTCCGCTTCGAGCATAATCTAAAGTAGAAAAGCTGACGGAAAGGTTGGCCGCTTCAGGTTGCAAGGTAAGCGTGTTCCGGTCGGGCTGTCCGGACACGTACCGTCCGGAAGGATTGAACAGCATACTGCGCATACCGCTTTTGAAGTCGGTCAGCATCACCGCACGTGAAAGAGCCTTAGGGGCGGATGAAGGAGGGGGAGTGACTGATACGAAACCGCCGCGTCCTCCGGCGTAGAGTGTACCGTCGGCCGAAAGGAATGCAGCTTGGTCGCGGAAGATAGGAGTGGACATATTGCCGTCCGAGGAAGTGTATTGTTGCAGGCTGTGGCGCTGTGTGTCGTAGTGGATGAAACGGTTGTGGGAGACGAGCCAAAGGTGGTGGTTCCGCCATAACAGATTCAATATCGTCATGCCTTGCGTGTCGAAACGGTCGCTGAAATCCTGGAAAACCGAATCCTCCGGTTGACCGTACAGGATGCGCCCCATACTGGTCGCTACCCAAAAGCCGCCCGAGTCATCGGGACAGAGAAAGCGCACCTCCTCGTCCTCGTGGTTCTGAAAGGCAAGGGGGGGCGGAATACATGACATGCGTTTCCCTTCCACCTTTATTATATATAGACGTCGGGAAGTGGAGGCCCAGACGGACACAGCGTCTCTATGGGCAAAGGCGGTAAAGTGCAGGCTGTCGGGCGTGGAGAGCAGGGACGTGCCGTCGGCAGGTTGACAAAGCATACGCCCTCCGCTACGCAACCAAAGTTTGCCGTCCGATGTTTCTTCCATCTGGTTGGCGGGAACATAATCACCGGAAGCGTCGGACAACCGGATACGGCGGTTTACCTTAAATGTTCCTTGGTCGTACGTCAACAGGTACACTTGGTTGCGGTGGGGAGCTGCTACCCATAAGCCACCGCTGACAGGACTGGATGCCGTGACGCGGGCATCTACCGTCAGGTTCTGGATTTCGGGGGTAGCGAAAACGGTTTTTCCGTGTTGCGGCTCATGGAGGCAGAGGCCGAAGCGGTCTTGGACGAACCAGAAGCGCCCCTGAGTGTCGCGGTTCAAAGTGAGCAGATTGGGCATCCAGTCCAAGGTCTTGCGTAGGTCGTCCAACGGATAGTTCCGTATGGTTTCCGTATGAAATGTGAGCAACGTGCCACGGTCGTAAGAACTGAGCCACAGGTTGCCATCGTGGTCTTTTAGGATTTTGGTGTACATTTTGCCGGTGTCTATGTGTCCGGGCAAAGCCACGGGCATCAACTTCCCGGCACGGTCGTCATACCGGAATGCGTACAGGTTATTGTAGGACAAAGCCCAAATGTAACCGAACGTATCGTCTTGGGCTGTACTGAAAAATTTACGGTCTGCCACTTTTCCTCGTGGTGACTGTATGTCCTGACGGATATATTCCACATGTTTCAAGGTTTCATCGGTCAGGAGTTGCCACAGTCCTTCTCCCCATGTGGTGAGCCAGTACCGCCCGTCCCTGTCTTGGAAAAGCGTGAAAGGAGAGTTGGTCTGTCCCACCGGCGGCAGGTGGCGCAGGTCTTGTGTACTGTCCGTATAGACGAAAATCCCATTCGACGTGCATATCCACAGGCGTTCTTTTCCTTTCTCATAAAAGAAAGAGTTGATGTAAGACGGTTTGCCGTTTGGGGAAGGCAGGTTGATGGAGGTATATTCATGGTATGGAAAACGGGATTCCAATAGCCGGTCGTTCAAGGCTATCCATATACGGCTTTTCCCGTCGGAACAAAGAGAGCGGATATGGGCTGTCTGCAACGGAGCTTCGCCCGGTGTGGTAATCCGGTAAGTCCGTTTGTCGATGAGGTTCAGTCCTTTTCTCGTCCCGATCCAAAGGTATGCACTGTCTTCCGCAATGCAGGTAATATGGTTGTGGGTCAGCCGGTTGGGGTGAAGGTAATCTGTTTGGAACGTTTGCAGGCGATAACCGTCGTAACGCGACAGCCCGTTCGTTGTGCCTATCCAAACAAAGCCGTCTTCGTCCTGATAGAGTTCCGTCATTTCGTTGGACGGGAGTTCTCCGGCGAACGGGAAGTCCGCCGACCAAATGGCTTGTGCCGGAACTTTCAGGGAAAGTCCCAACCAGAACAACAACAGGTAGAAAGTATTTTTCATTCGCATCCCATCCGAACTATGATGGACAAAGGTAGTGAAAATTTTGTTTCTGCTTTCGCCTTTGGTTATTTTTGCTTACGAGAAAATAAGATGTTATTTTTGCAGTATGGAAATGATGAGGATGAAGAAATTTTTCTGCGGCTGGCTTTTATGCAGTCTCTTGGTGGTGCAGGCTGTTGCACAATCTTCTTTTCGTGTGACGGGCAAAGTAATAGACCGGACGAGCCGCCAACCGGTGGTAGGGGCTTTCGTGTCTCCTGCTTCGATAGACACTGTGCGTGCGGTGACCGATACGGCCGGTGTGTTCGTATTGCCCCACGTGCCGCCCGGTATCTTTTCATTCCGGGTGACGGCGGCCGGGTATGTGCCGCAGGAGACGCCGGATTATATCGTTTCGGCTGTCACGCCCGAAGTGAACGTCGAGTTGGAGGAGGACATCAAGTCGTTGCATACTTTGACCGTACGTCCTAAGTCGTATGGTAAGACGGCTGAGGCTCCGGTGAGCGTGCAGGTCATCGGACTTCGTGAGATAGAGAAAAGCCCCGGAGCCAACCGGGACATTTCGCGTATCGTGCGCGGTTATCCGGGTGTGGCTTTTTCGCCGGTGGGATACCGTAATGATTTGATAGTGCGGGGCGGCGGTCCGTCGGAGAACCGTTTTTATATGGACGGTATAGAGATTCCGAACATCAACCATTTTGCCACGCAGGGGGCTACGGGAGGCCCGGTGAGCATCGTCAATGCCGATTTGGTACGTGAGATTAAGTTTTATACGGGGTCATTTCCGGCCGACCGTACAGGAGCCATGAGTTCCGTGCTCGATTTCCGTTTGCGCGAAGGCTCTTCGGAGCGTCAGACATTCAAGGCTACTTTGGGAGCCTCCGAGGCCGCCTTGAGCGGGAGCGGCCATATCGGAGAAAAGACGACTTACCTGTTCTCCTTGCGCCAGTCTTATTTGCAATTGCTTTTTAAAATGATAGGTTTGCCTTTCCTTCCGAATTATATCGACGGGCAGTTTAAGGTAAAGACCCGCTTGACGCCGTACGACGAACTGACGGTGATGGCATTGGCCGGAGTAGACCGGATGGAGCTGAATACGGATTTGGCAGGAGAAGACGAAGGTTCGGATTATATTTTGAGTTATCTGCCTAAGATAGAACAAGAGACTTTTACGGTAGGGGCTTCTTACCGGCATTATGCCGGAAAACATGTGCAGACGTACGTGTTGAGCCACAATTACCTGAACGACAAAAATCTGAAATACCGGAATAATGACGAGAGTACTGAGGAGAATCTCACGCTTCGATTGCGTTCCACAGAGCAGAAGACCACGTTTCGTGCAGAGAATATGACGACATTGTCGGGTGGTTGGACGTTGAAAGAGGGTGCGGAATTGAACTACATGGATTATACCGACCATGAACGCCGTCTTTTGTCGGTCGGGGACTGGTCTGTCTACCGTACCCATTTGGGGCTTGTCGCCTATGGAGCTTCGTTCTCTGCAGCTTATACGGCTCCGGAAGAACGATGGAGTGCGTCGGTCGGGGTGCGGGCAGACGGCAATACTTATTCATCGCACATGTCCCGTCCGTGGGAACAGCTATCTCCGCGCGCTTCTTTCCGTTATGTTTTCTCACCCCATTGGTCGACGGCAGCTTCGGCAGGCTGGTATCACCAATTACCGCCTTACACGGCGTTGGGCTATAAAGACGCGACAGACCGGTTGGTCAACCGGGATTTACGTTATATGAATGTAGCGCAGGCAGCTTGGGGCGGTGAATGGAAAGCCAATGATCGTTGGGCTGTGTCGGTAGAAGGGTTCTATAAGTCTTATCACCGTGTGCCGCTTTCGTTGGCCGATGGGGTTCCGTTTACTTGTAAGGGTACGGATTATGGTGTGGTAGGTAACGAGGCATTGGTGTCTACGGCACAAGGCCGTGCCTACGGAGTGGAAGCCTTGATGCGTTGGACTTTGCCCGACCGTCTGAACCTGACCAGTTCTTTCACCTGGTACCGCAGCGAATACCGTGCCGACCGTCATGCCGCTTATGTTCCTTCGGCGTGGGACAATCGAGTGATTCTGAACATGAGCGGTACGTATGATTTCCCACACCGTTGGAGCGTAGGATTACGGTTGAGTTGCATCGGCGGCTCTCCTTATACGCCATACGATGAGGTAGCCTCGTCCTATGTGACGTATTGGGATGCGAATGGGAAGTCTGCCTACGATTACAGCCGTTATAATGCAGAGCGGCTACCGGGTTATGCCCAACTGGATGTGCGGGTGGACAAAGAATTCTTTTTCAAACGTTGGCGCCTGGGATTGTATCTTGACTTACAGAATGTGACCGTCAGCAAACTACGTCAGCCGGACGTGTTCATGAGTACCGGCGTTGTGTCGAATCCCGAAACTCCTTTGGAGGATCAGCGTTATGTGATGCGGCGTATAGAACAAATAAGCGGGACACTGTTGCCTACGTTGGGGGTGACGGTGGAGTTTTAGGTTGTCAATCATAAACAGCGTTATTGCAGTTGCTACGGCAAAGGTACGAATTTACCATTTGAATCCTTATTTTTTATTGGAAAAAATCGAAAGGCTTTTTCTCCGTTCATTCATAAAGGATTGCGGACTTATGGTCTACGCTCCAACGGCACGATCCGGTAACGGTTACCCTTTTCCGTGTGCTTCCGTTCCACGCCTGCGGCCACGAGGGCGCGGCTGAACTCCTGCATGCCGATGCCCGTGAGCGTGCCCGGCTGACGCTTGCGCAACAGGGCGATGAGTTCGGGAAGGGAGACGGACAGGGCCTCTTCGTCCGGACGGGCGGCACGGAAGTGGCGGGCAAAAGCCTCTTCCGCTGGGCAAGTACGGTAGAAGGCCACGTTGGCACGCTGGATTTCCGCCTCTTCTTCTGCCGTGAACCCATGACGTTCGCCACCGAGTAGCATGGCTTTCAGCTGGGCGTAGATTTGAGCATGTTCGATATTTGTGCTGTCGATGGGACGCTCCACCTCCACGCAGAGGAAACGGCGGCTGCCCGAAGGGTCGGAGAGCAGTTCGTGGCTGTTGGACGTGGCGATGAAGGAGGCGATGCGCGGCAG
>NZ_JH376578.1 GCF_000233955.1 Paraprevotella clara YIT 11840 | reverse complement strand
CGCGTATCAAGACCACCTTGTCGGCCGATGCCACAATGTACAGCCGCCGGGGCTATGGCAGTTCGGAACTGAACACGGATGACTTTGTGCTGAATGCCTCGCTCAGCCAACCGTTCTGGAAAGGCAAGCTCATTGCAAGGATTGAAGCTTTCGACCTGTTGCATCAGGTCTCTTCCACACAATATAGTGTCAATGCGCAAGGGCGTACCGAAACATGGTTTCGTTCTCTGCCCCATTACGTAATGTTGCATTTGGTGTTTCACTGGAACAAGAATCCTAAAAAGCCATGAATAAGTTTAAACGTTTTCCACATTTCAGGCAAAACAATACTTCCGATTGTGGTCCTACCTGTTTACGCATGATTGCGCGGTACTACGGTGTAGACTATACAGCGGAGATGTTGCGTCGTCATTGCCATGTTTCACGTCGTGGAGTCAATATGTTAGGCATAAGCGAAGGAGCGGAACATATCGGTTTGGATACGGTGGGGATGAAAATGACATTTAGCCAATTAGCGGAGGAGGGTGTATTTCCCTGTATCCTGTATTGGAACCAAAACCATTTTGTAGTTTGTTACGGTATAGAAAGAGATAAGGCGGGAAGTTATAAAATCCATATTTCAGATCCTGCCTCGCAACGCCTTACCTATACCCGAGAAGAATTTGAGCGATGTTGGATTGGAAGACGTGCCGAAGATAAAGGGTGCGGTGTGGTTTTGATGTTGGAGCCGGGGGATAATTGGGGAAAGGTGGAAGATGAATATCGGGAGAACAGCAGAAGCATTCTTTCGTTTACCCGTTATTTCGTGCCTTACCGCTGCATGATAGGCCAGTTGCTGTTGGCCATGCTTGTCGGGAGTTTGATACAGATGGTGTTGCCTTTCCTTTCGCAAGCGATGGTAGACCAAGGTATCAACGGGCGAAATTTGGATATCATCACCCTGATACTTTTGGCACAGTTGGGCTTTTTTGTGGCCACACTGAGTATCGACTACATCCGTTCGTGGATTATGCTGCACATGAATTCGCGTATCGATATTGCGCTGATTTCCGATTTCCTGATCAAACTTACGGCCATGCCCTTGCAGTTTTTTGATGCGCGCATGACGGGCGACATCTTGCAACGTATTGGAGACCATGGGCGGATAAAGAATTTTCTGTTGGGTAACAGTATGCGTATCGTGTTTTCGATAGTGAATTTCATTGTATATTTGGGTATATTGGCTTATTACAACACGGTGGTGTTGGTCATATTTCTCGTGGGCAATACTTTGTATGTGGCATGGATTTCGTTCTTTATGCGCTATCGGAGGGAACTTGATATCAAGCGGTTCAACCAGTCCGCTTTGGAACAGAGCAAGATGATACAGTTAGTACAGGGCATGCAGGACATCAAGCTCAATAATAGCGAACGCCAGAAGCGTTGGGAGTGGGAGCGGATACAGGTCAAGCTCTTTCAGATTGGCCTGAAAGGGCTTCGCATCGGGCAGGTACAGCAGTCCGGTTCGGTGTTTTTCACGCAAACCACGCATATACTTATTTATTATATCGCAGCGAAAGCCGTGGTGGACGGTTCGATGACTCTGGGTATGATGATGTCCCTGACCTACATTATCGGGCAGGTGTCGGCTCCGATTGGGGAGTTCATCGGTTTTGCACAGTCGTTCCAAGATGCGAAAATCAGTTTGGAACGGTTGAATGAGATACATTCGCAGGATGACGAAGAGACGGATATCGATAAAAAACTGGCCACGCTTCCTCAAAAAAGGGACATTTGCATTGAACGCCTTTCGTTCAGCTATACCGGTTCGGAGCGGGATTGGGCTTTGAAAGACGTTTCGCTCCATATTCCGGAGCGTCAGGTGACGGCTATCGTGGGCGAAAGCGGATGCGGAAAGACCACACTGATCAAACTGCTTCAGGGGTTCTATGAACCAACCCGTGGCAGTATCAAGGTGGGAGGAGTCAATCTCTCGGACATCAACCCTCATACTTGGCGTGCGGCCACTGGTTCGGTGATGCAGGACAGTTTTATCTTTTCCGATACCATAGAGGGGAATATTGCTTTCAATACAGACGAGGCGGATAAAGAACGTATGAAAAGTGCCGCCCGTATGGCGCGGATTGATGATTTTGTGGAGTCTCTTCCTTTGGGCTATGACACCGTCATCGGCATGGAGGGCAAGGGGGTGAGCCAAGGACAGCGGCAACGCATCCTGATAGCCCGTGCCATCTACAAGAATCCGGAGTATATTTTCCTCGACGAGGCGACCAATTCGCTCGATGCCACCAATGAAGCCCATATCATGGACAATCTGCATTGTTTCTACAAAGGACGTACGGTGGTGGTCAGTGCGCATCGCCTGAGTACCGTAAAGGATGCCGACCAAATCATCGTGATGGACAAGGGAAAGATTGTGGAGCGCGGCAACCATCAAAGCTTGTTGGAAAAACGGGGCAGGTATTATGAATTAGTGAAAAATCAAATGAGTGTCATGGCATGAAACAGCAGAAACAACATTGTCCGGAAGTAGAGCGGCTCATGGGGGGACGCTTGCCGTTTGTTACACGGCACGGCATAACCATCGTGGTCATTGTAATGGCATTGGTGTGTGCCGGATTGCTGTGGTCGGGAGGGCCGTCGCAGCAACTGATGAGGGATATTATGAAACATACAGTCCAACAAATTAAAAACAAAATATAATGAACCATTCCAATTGTGTGATTTCGGCAGTAGGGCGGAACAGCCTGCACCGTATGTGGCTGAAGGGGGAGTGCAATTTCGACTTGCACTTGGTGGTCTACGATGATTCCATGGAAGAGTTTCATGGAGACACGGAGTATATTTGCCACATCAAAGGATATAAGTTGAGAGTTATCTACCGGTATCTTGAAATGTATCCGGAGTTGAAAGAACGGTATGATTATTTCTTCTTTCCGGATGATGACATCCAAATGGATGCCGCGGCCATCAATACCCTGTTCGAGGCTATGCGGCGTTACCGCTTGCAGATTGCACAGCCGGCATTGCGTATGTCTTATTACACGTGGAGCCATACGTTGCAAGACAGATATTGCAAGTTGCGGTATATCAATTTCGTGGAAATGATGGTGCCGTGTTTCTCACGTGAGGCATTAAACAAAGTGTTGTTCACTTTTAATGAGAACGAGACGGGATGGGGGACGGAAACCCATTGGCCGGTGTTGATTGATGCTTCGCAAAGGGACATGGCCGTCATTGACGAAGTAAGCGTGGTGCATACGCGTCCCATCCAATCGGGACAGGCCATCCATAATAGGGAACTGGCTGCTTACTTACGAAAATATAACCTGTCTACCAAGGTGCTTCACTATGATTGCCTGCCTTCTGAAAGACGGTATTGCTGCGACAGGAATACCTTCAGGGAACTCTGTAACACGTTGGGGCATTGGATAGGGACGGAACGAATATCGGCTTTCTCGGCGGGTGAGGACGGATACTTCGGCTATGTACACTTCCTGTTCCTGTTTGCCCGTATGACACAGATGCGAAACTATGCGGACGCGGGTTATGATTTGTTGTGCAAGGCACAAGACAGTCTGGGGACGGTGATGCACGACATGACTTTCCGGAGCGGTATATGCGGATGTTGCTGGCTGATAGAATATCTGTCAAAAGAAGGGCTTATAGAGGAGAATCCCGAAGATTTGCTTGAAACGGTGGATGCGTATATCAGGCAAAATATCGGGGAAACGATGTCGGTGGAGGATTTAGCCGGAATAGGGCGTTATTACTTGGCCAAGATGCAGAACCGTCCTACGAAAGAACATCGTGATGACTGCGAGAGGATTGCCGTTTTGTTGCAAGGCCGAATGGGTGAGGAGGCTCCTGCGGTTACGGTAGATGCCCTTACGTTGATGCAGGCTTGCGGAATGGAAACGAGGGAACAACTTCGAGTATTGGAACGCAAAATAGAACGTATGGAGTGTACTCAGGTGGAACGTGTATATATGCTGTTCCGTCTTTATCTGTTGACGCACGACGGTTATTTCTTGGCAAGAGTGCAAGAGGGAATGAAAAACCTTCGGCAGCAGTTGATGACATTGGAAGATGCGGTAATGTTAGTTGAAATCATGTATCACACTGTAAAATAAGGAGAAGGCTATGAAGACGGCAATATTGTTTGTGACGCATATTTATAATGAGGATATAGAACGGCAAATCATCAAGTTACATGAAGAGACCAAGGACTTTGCCACATTGTATGTTGGCTTTCAGGCAGACAAGGTGCGAATCACGCTGCCGGATGGCATCCGTTCTTTCCCCTTCACCGTCAAGGAACTCAATGGGTTGGGGTATCGTTCGTGGGGATGTACTTTGATGGACGGGAATTTCCACTTCGTGATGTTGGACTTTTATCTCAAACATACCGGTTGTGACTATTATTGGCTTATAGAATATGATGTCCGTTTCAATGGGGATTGGAAAAACTATTTCGAGTTCTTTGCGGATAAGGATGACGATTTTATTTCTGCCCATATTGGAGACTTTTCCGGGGATACCCGATGGACAAGATGGAAAGAGATAGAATTGGTCAATATCAAACTGAATCATAAGATGTTGTTACGTTCTTTCAATCCGATATGCCGAATTTCAAATAGGGCACTTGCTTTGGGGCATGAACGTTGCAAATTGGGGGACAGAGGACATTACGAAGTGTTGTTGCCTACGTTGTTCAAATACTTCAATTTGAAAATATCCGATTTTGGGGGGAATGGCAGATTTATATACACCGGTTGTTCGGGATTGTTTTATACGGATGACCCGAATGATGTTTGCGGGGACAAATGTACTCATCGTTTCCGTCCTGCTCATACGGAGGGTGAAATGGCATTGTCTGGTATGATTTATCATCCGGTGAAGTAATAAACTAAAACAAGTAAGATAGAAGATAATGGAAAATTACAATCATAATTGTTTGGTCTTTGCCACACATAAATTGGACGAAGGCATATTGGATTACCTGGCTTACCTCAAAAAGGAAGTGGAAGGGGTGATGGACCTTTTGGTTTTATACGACCAATCTGCCCATCCGATAAAAGAAGATGATTACCCCGGATTTCGCTTCTGTTTTTTTGAGTCTGTCGGATTGAAAGGTTTTTTCCATCAGAATGAGAGGTTGCTACCCAACACTTTTGTAGCTTTGGCGGAATGTGCGGAACAATATCGTTACGACCATTACCTGCTGATGGAAAATGATATTGTGCTACATGGGGATTTTCGCCGTTTCGTCCAACGGGTCAATGTCGAGGACGCGGTGGATTATATCCATATTGCCACCGATGTGGAGGGCGGTCCGCAAAAACATTGGCCTGTCCGGTATATACAGGCCTGTCCTTTTGAGCATCTTTATTTCTCTTGGTGTCACATCTTGTATGTCAGTCATGGTTTCTTAACGGACGTGGCAGAGTTCATGACACGCAATGATTCCATCCATTACGAGTTCCTGCTGCCTACTATGGCGTATAATGGCAGGTATGTGGTTCGGCAGTTTGAAAACTTCGGCTACAATTTCCAAGTTTCCTGGGGACCGGCAGAACTTTACGAAAGCAAGTATATGAACGAGCGTATGCCCGATACGTTCTATCATCCGGTGAAAGATTTGAGTATCGTGGATTGGGGAGTTGGAGATATGCCCTAAAGGCGTATGGTCAAAAGTGGATAGGTCTTTTGGTGCTATTCCGCGCAGCGTGCCAGGAATTCGGCAGGGGTCATCACCGGGAGGACAAGACCGTTGAAGCCGGACTTGTCACGGGTGAGGATGAGGTCTGATCTGGATTGTACGGCAGAGAAGCATTGCACGGCATCCTCGAAGTCGGCGGCACGGGAGGTGAGGGCATCGTGGATGGTCTGCCGGTTGATGGGGGAGATTTCAAAGGCTGTTGCCAACCATTCCATTTTGGCCATCAGGGAATCTTTGGTATATGCCTTTCGCATGATGTAGGCGGCATTGACTACAGAAAGGGCAGACAATACGCCTTTAACCTGTCCCGAGAGGCAGATGCCGATGATGCTCGCGGCATCCTCGAAGAAAGGTTCACGTTTGTTCAGATAGTCTACGAGGACATTCGTGTCTAAGAATACTTTCATTTGGTGCGTTCCTCCCACATTTTTATTTGTTCGGCTTCCACGTCAATTTCCACAGGCAGGCGGTCGGCCACCATGTCGAGCACCTCGCGATTAGGCTTATATCCTTTGGAGATATGCGGGAACACCAACTTCTCCTTTTTCTTCTCCTCCCGAATCTGCTCGTACAGTTTGTCTGCTAGCCATTGCTTTTCGTCTGTGCTGAAGGACTGCAACTGGTTCAGGGTATCTTCCAGAAAGACCATTGTGTTCATATCGTTTTCTCCTTTATTGATTGTTCATGTGGTACAAAGTTACAATTATTCTTTTGCTGTGCAATGCTTTAGGAAGAAAAGATAGTTCGCCGTTTCACCGAACGGATGCCCGATACGTTCTATCATCCGGTGAAGGATTTGAGTATCGTGGATTGGGGAGCTGGAAGTATGCCTTAAGGAACGTGAAACGGCTGAAAAAATGACCGCTAAACGATTTTCCGTTCTCAGCCAAACGATTTTTCAATCTCAGCCAAGCGATTCTTGAATCGGCTGACATCGTTTGAGGCATGTATTGAAGGCTTTTTCCCGTCTTCCACCCCTTTCTATACGAGAATACAAAAAAAGGTTCGCATCCTTCATACTTCCTCAATGACAGCGACTTATGGTGAAGGCTCTGTGCTCTTGGCCTTCACCGTGCCTTCACGCGGATGCGTTTTCGCGGTGTGAAAACATCCTTCACCCTTTTTGCTTTGATACTGTCATTCAATGGCTTATGGTGAAGGATGTGGTGAGAAAGGGGCATTCACCTAAAGCAAGGCCTGAAAATAAAAGCTTCCCGGGAAAAGCCTGCGCATATCCGTTTCTTCCGGTGCCGTCCGGAAAAGGCCGAAAACGCTCGAACCCGAACCGCTCATGGAAGCGTATGCCGCTCCCCGGTCGTACAGCCGTGCCTTAATGTCTGTGATTTCGGGATGGAGGGCAAAGACTCCTTCTTCGAAATCGTTCGTCAGGAGGTTTTTCCATTTCTCTACGGGGCGGCGGATGATGTCTGTGATAGGCGTTTCGGGTCTTCGGGGGATGATTCGGGCGTAGGCTTCTTTCGTGGACACGAAGATGTCGGGCTTCACTAAAACGAGATGCCAGCCGGAGAGTGAAAGGCCGATAGGAGTGAAGATATTGCCGATGCCCGTGGCAAATACCGGACGGTTGCGCACGAAGAAAGGACAGTCGGCTCCCAAACCGGTCACGCGTTCTTCAAGTTCGTTGTCGAACAGGCCGAGGTTAAACATTTGGTTGAGGCTTTTCATCGTATGAGCTGCGTCCGACGAGCCGCCCCCTAAGCCTGCGCCCGACGGGATTTGCTTATGCAACGATATATAAAGGTGGGGGAGTGCATAATGTTCCCGTATCAGGCGCAGGCCCTTGATGAGCAGGTTCTGCTCCGGCGGACAGTCGATGTCGATGCCGCCCGACCGGAATGTATAATCTTCCGTGGAGTGTTCTTGCAGGGGAATGTCGTTGGGGAAAATACCCTCCGGACGGTGGCTGTCCGTTCCGGCGTCCGTACTGAATTGCAACGTGTCGCACAGCGGGATGGGGTAGAATACGGTTTCCAGGTTATGGTAACCGTCGGGACGGCGTTCCGTGACGTTCAGTCCCAAATTGATTTTAGCGTTGGGATGGCAAATCATAATATGATGTTTTATGTATGCAAAGGTAAGCAATGTTTGGAAACGGTAGATAAAATGTTCATAAAAGAATGTGGTCCGGAGGCTTTTTTAGGAGGGAAAGGATTATCTTTGCACGTAAAATCAGACTTGATATGGCAGAACCGAGAAAGACAGGGCGGCGCACTTCCGCGCGCGCTAAAGTGAACGTGCCGGAGGAGGATGCCTACGGACATGTACAGCCGCAGGCTCTTGAATTTGAAGAGGCTGTGTTGGGCGCATTGATGATAGAGCAGGATGCCTATTCGCAGGTGAGCGAGATATTGCGTCCCGAGAGTTTTTACGATCATCGCCACCAGCTTATCTATGAGGCCATCCGCACGCTGAACCTCCAGCAGAAGCCGGTGGATATCCTGACGGTGACGGAACACCTGAATACCATGGGCAAACTGGAGGAAGTGGGCGGCCCGTTCTATATCACGCAACTGAGCGGCAAAGTGGCTTCTTCCGCCCATATCGAATACCATGCCCGTATCATCGCGCAGAAATTCCTGGCACGCGAGCTGATTACTTTCACCAGTCTGGTACAGACGAAGGCTTTTGACACGACGGTGGATGTGGACGACCTGATGCAGGAGGCCGAGGGAAAGCTCTTTGAGATTTCGCAACAGAACATGAAGAAAGACTATACGCAAATCAATCCCGTGATTCGCGAGGCTTACGACATGTTGCAGAAGGCGGCGGCGCGCAGCGACGGATTGAGCGGGTTGAGCAGCGGCTTCGAAAAGTTGGACAAGATGACTTCCGGTTGGCAAAACTCCGATTTGGTCATCATTGCAGCCCGTCCGGCCATGGGAAAGACGGCTTTCGTGCTCTCCATGGCCAAGAAGATGGCGGTGGACATGAAGATTCCGGTAGCCATGTTCTCGTTGGAAATGAGCAACGTGCAGTTGGTCAACCGTATGATTGTCAACGTGTGCGAGATTCCGGGCGAGAAATTGAAAAGCGGGCAGTTGGCGCCTTACGAATGGTCGCAGTTGGATAATAAAATCACCCAACTGTATGATGCCCCGTTTTATGTGGACGATACGCCGTCGCTGTCCGTTTTCGAGTTGCGTACGAAAGCCCGCCGTTTGGTGCGCGAGCATGGGGTCAAGATTATCCTGATAGACTATCTCCAGTTGATGAATGCCAGTGGAATGTCGTTCGGCAGCCGTCAGGAAGAGGTCAGCACCATTTCGCGTTCGCTCAAGGGGCTGGCCAAGGAATTGAACATACCGATTATTGCGCTGAGCCAGTTGAACCGTGGGGTGGAGAACCGTGAGGGTATAGACGGCAAGCGTCCGCAGTTGAGCGACTTGCGTGAATCCGGTGCCATCGAGCAGGATGCCGATATGGTTTGTTTTATCCATCGCCCCGAATATTACAAGATTTACCAGGACGAAAAGGGGCACGACCTGCACGGCATGGCGGAAATCATCATCGCCAAGCACCGTAACGGTGCCGTGGGCGACGTGTTGCTGAAGTTCCGTGGGGAATACGCCCGTTTCCAGGATCCGGAAGAAGACGCCTATGTGCCCATGCCGGGCGAGGCCGTGGCTTTCGGTGCCGGACAGGGAGAGGATGTACCTTTGCCTGCGGCCGACATGGTGCCTCCGTCGGATGCGGCGTCTCCTTTCGGTGCGCCTCTGCCCGAAGGTCCTCTTCCATTTTGACAACGTGGGAACGGGGTGTGGACGAAACTCACTGGTTGCTTGAGGCTTTGTCTGCATTCCCTTTGGTGGATTGCCTGAAAAAGTGTAATTTTGCGCGTTATTTCGAAATAAATTAAAATCTTAAGATATGAATATCTCTTATAATTGGCTGAAAGAGTATGTCGATTTTGAATTGACGGCTCAGGAAGTGGCCGATGCGTTGACGTCGGAAGGCCTGGAAGTGGGTTGCGTGGAGGAAGTGCAGCCGGTGAAGGGCGGTTTGCAGGGATTGGTCATCGGCGAGGTGCTGACTTGCGTGCCCCATCCCAATTCAGACCACATGCACGTATGTACGGTGAATCTCGGCGAGGGAGAACCGGTACAGATTGTATGCGGTGCGCCGAACGTGGCAGCCGGACAGAAAGTGGTGGTGGCCACGCTAGGTTGCAAATTGTATGACGGCGACGAATGTTTTACCATCAAGAAATCCAAGTTGCGCGGGGTGGAAAGCCACGGAATGATTTGTGCCGAAGATGAAATCGGTATCGGTACGGACCACAACGGCATCATCGTGTTGCCCGAGACGGCTGTACCCGGAACCCCGGCAGCGGAATACTATAACCTGAAGAGCGACTATCTTATCGAAGTGGACATTACGCCCAACCGTGCGGACGCCTGCTCGCATTACGGTGTGGCTCGCGACCTGTATGCCTGGTTGGTGCAGAACGGCCACAAGACGGCTTTGCACCGTCCGTCGTGCGACGGTTTTAAGGTGGACAGCCACGAGCTGGACATAGACATCGAAGTGCAGAACGCGGAGGCATGCCCCCGTTATGCCGCCGTGACGCTCCGGAATTGCGAGGTCAAGGAAAGTCCGGAATGGTTGCAAGACAAATTGCGCACGATCGGTCTGCGCCCCATCAACAATATCGTGGATGTGACGAATTACATCATGTTCGCCTACGGACAGCCTTTGCACTGTTTCGATGCCGATATGATCAAAGGGGGCAAAGTGGTGGTGAAGACCATGCCGGAAGGTACGCCTTTCGTGACGCTCGACGGCGAGGAACATAAGTTGAGCGACCGAGATTTGGCTATCTGCAACGTGGAAGAGCCGATGTGTATCGCCGGTGTGTTCGGCGGAAAAGGGAGTGGAACGTATGAAACGACCCGTAACGTATTGCTGGAAAGTGCTTATTTCAATCCGACGTGGATTCGCAAGAGTGCACGCCGTCATGGTTTGAGCACCGATGCTTCTTTCCGTTTCGAGCGGGGTATCGACCCGAATGGTGTGATTTACGCCTTGAAACAGGCTGCCATGTTGTGCAAGGAACTGGCAGGCGGGGAAATAGCCATGGAGATTAAGGATGTATATCCCAATCCGTTGCCCGATTTCGTGGTGGATTTGAATTATGAATATGCTTACGGCCTGATGGGGAAAAACATCGGGGCGGATACGGTGAAAAGCATTGTGACGAGTCTGGAGATGAAGATTCTGGAGGAAACGGCCGAAGGGCTGAAACTTCAGGTGCCGGCCTACCGTGTGGACGTGCAGCGTCCGTGCGATGTGGTGGAGGACATCTTGCGCGTGTACGGGTATAATAATGTGGAAATACCTTCGGCGGTGCGCTCTACGCTGAATGTCAAAGGCGATGATGACAAAAGCCACAAGTTGCAGAATCTAGTGGCAGAACAGTTGGTGGGATGCGGTTTCAATGAAATCCTGAACAATTCTTTGCAGCGTGCGGCCTATTATGACGGGATGGAGAGTTATCCGGCCTCGCATTTGGTGAAACTGATGAATCCGTTGAGTTCCGACCTGAACGCGATGCGCCAGACGCTGTTGTTCGGGGGCTTGGAATGTATTGCGCACAACGCCAACCGCAAGAACGCGGATTTGAAGTTCTTCGAGTTCGGAAATTGCTACTATTTCCGCGAAGAGAATAAATGTCCCGATATCGTTTCCGGCGTGAGCAGCAGTCGTGACCCGGAGGTCATCCAACACGTTTTGGACGCTTATTCGGAAGACTATCACCTCGGGCTGTGGGTGACGGGCAAGCGGGTGAGCGGTTCGTGGGCGCATCCTGACGAAGACAGTTCTTTCTATGAACTGAAAGCTTACGTGCTGAATATCCTGACCCGTCTGGGTGTGAATTTCGGTGCATTGGTTTTTGCGCCGAGCCGTAACGATATCTATTCAAAAGGTATCGAGATTCAAAACCGTGGCGGTAAGGTTTTGGCCATGTTGGGTATCGTGAGCCGTAAAATCCAGAAGATGATGGATGTGGATCATGAAGTGTATTATGCCGACCTGAACTGGAAACTTCTGATGAAGGCCATCCGCAACAACAAGATCAGTTATACCGAGATCGGCAAGTTCCCTGCCGTAAGCCGCGATTTGGCTCTCTTGTTGGACAAGGGCGTGGAATTTGCCGAAATAGAAAAGGTGGCTTATTCCACAGAGAAGAAGTTGCTGAAGGAAGTGACGCTCTTCGATGTCTACGAAGGGAAGAATCTGGAAGCTGGGAAGAAGAGTTACGCCGTGAACTTCGTGCTGCAAGATGAAACGAAGACCTTGAATGACAAGCAAATCGACGCGATTATGAATAAGCTGATTGCGAACTTGCAGGCTAAGTTGGGGGCGAAACTGAGATAACCCGCGATATGAAAGGATTAGTCGTAGCCAAGGTCATATATTATGTGTTGGTGTTTTGCTGGTTGTTGCAGATCACCCTTCAGGGGTACACGCGTGCATTGATTGTCCCTACGGTAGTGCTTATCGTATATGGCCTGGTGCTCAACTATAAAATGAGAAAGAAATAGATAGAAATCATCATATTTAAAATTTAATTCCAATGGGAAGAGCGTTTGAATATAGAAAGGCTGCAAAGCTGAAAAGATGGGGCCACATGGCCAAGACATTTACAAAATTGGGTAAACAAATCGCCATAGCCGTAAAGGCCGGCGGACCGGAACCCGAAAACAATCCTACGTTACGTTCGATTATTGCGACTTGCAAACGTGAGAACATGCCGAAGGATAACATCGAGCGTGCCATCAAAAATGCGATGGGCAAGGATCAGAGCGAATATAAGAACATGACTTACGAAGGATACGGCCCCCACGGTATCGCCGTATTCGTGGATACTTTGACCGATAACCCGACACGTACGGTGGCAGATGTCCGTTCGGTGTTCAACAAGTTCTCCGGGACGTTGGGTACGATGGGTTCTTTGGCCTACTTGTTCGACCATAAGTGTGTATTCACCTTCAAGAAGCCGGCTACGGTGGACATGGATGAGTTGATTCTCGACCTGATAGATTTCGGGGTGGAAGAGGATTACGACATGGACGAAGAGGAAGGCACGATTACGATTTACGGCGACCCGAAGAGCTACGGTGCCATCCAGAAGCATCTGGAAGAGCAGGGCTTCGAGGATGTCGGCGGTGAATTCACTTATATCCCGAACGATTTGAAGGACGTGTCGGCCGAAGAGCGTGAAACGTTGAACAAGATGGTAGAGAAACTGGAAGAGTTCGACGACGTGCAGACGGTTTACACGAATATGAAGCCTGAAGGAGAATAAAATGAAAACGGTTTATCAGACGGAGGGTACCTGTTGCAGGCAGATAGAACTGGAGGTCGACGGTGACGTGGTGAAGTCCGTGCGCTTTTTGGGCGGTTGCCACGGAAATCTTCAGGGCATTGCCCGGTTGGTCGAAGGGATGAATGTGGCAGATGTGGTAAGCCGTTTGAGCGGCATCCGTTGCGGCATGAAGCCAACTTCATGTCCGGACCAATTATCTTTGGCTCTGCGGCAGGCCGTTTCCCGGTCTTGATGGCATGGGATGATAAAGGAATCCTCCCCGTCCTTACCTTATATTATATAGAGGTAGGGACGGGGAGGATTCGTGTCGTGGCGTAAGTCGGGTGTTTAGCCTGACTCCCATTGTTTTTAAAGGTTAGCGGTCCGGGCTATAGTTGCTGTCATAATCTTCCGGGGTAAATCGTGCCTGAAAGCGCACTTTTCCCGATGCCTTGGAATAATAGTAATAGGAAAAGCTGATACCTTTTTCTTTGTAGGACTTCAAATCCACGGAGTTGACTACGTTTTTGCGCAAGAGATCCTTGAGGGATTCGCAGGCTTGAGCGTTCATCACCGTGTCGTTGTCCAAAACTCCTTCCAAAGTATAATAATAATTGAGTGTGCGCGAATGGTCATCATACGTGAGGCTGTCCATAAGGGTGTACTGGTCCATTCTCCGGGGGCATTGCTTTTCCGTGTATTCCCGTGCTTCGCGGGCACAACGTTCGTCGAAACTCTCAAAATGGCAGGCACAGAACCCCAACAGCGCACCCAGTAAAAGTGTGGTATTAATCTTTTTCATATCTGATGGTTTTACGCGCGAAATTAATTTATTCTTTGTAATTTTGCAAATCAATCCATTGAAATGATATGAAAGACAAAGAGGAAAGGATTGCCCGTGCAGTGGCATATTTCAAAGAAGGTTATAATTGTTCGCAGTCCGTAGTGGCGGCTTTTGCAGATTTGTACGGCTTTACGCACGAACAGGCTTTGCATATATCCGCTTCGTTCGGTGGAGGGATAGGCCGTATGCGGCTCACCTGCGGAGCGGTCTGCGGCATGTTCCAGTTGGCGGGATTGGAAGTGGCAGCCATGGAAGGCAAAGACCGTGAGACGAAATCGCGGAATTATGCCATTGTGCAAGAGCTTGCCGCCAGGTTCAAAGCCGAAAACGGTTCCATAACCTGCGGGGAATTGTTGGGGTTGAAACGGGATGCACCGGTCAGCAACCAGGCAGAAGCCCGTACGGCGGCTTATTATGCCAAGCGTCCTTGTCCGAAGATGGTAGAGTCGGCAGCCCGCATTTTTGCTGATTATTTGGACTCTATCGGTCGTTGATGTCAATGTTTTGCCACATAGTACACCTAAAAAACCTTTTTTACGTTAAAATAGTGTATAAACCTGCAACTATTTTAAGTTTTTTTATATAGCATACAAATAAAATATTACCTTTGTATGTATTTATGAAAGAATATCCTTTGAGAGGA
Organism: Paraprevotella clara YIT 11840; assembly: GCF_000233955.1. GTDB lineage: Bacteria > Bacteroidota > Bacteroidia > Bacteroidales > Bacteroidaceae > Paraprevotella > Paraprevotella clara. Next base: position 68,158 of record NZ_JH376578.1, on the reverse strand, counting down.
TGAGATTATTAACTAAAAGTATTTGAGTATTATGTTTGAAAATGCTGGTGAAGTGGCAGGCCTCGTATGGAATGCCTTGAATGAGAGTGCACCGTTGAGTGCAAAAGATCTGAAGAAAGCAGCAAAAGTGAAAACAGACAAAGAATTGTATCTTGCACTGGGCTGGTTGCTTCGTGAAGATAAATTGGTTGTTGCAGGCACGGAAAAAGAACCCGTATTCTCTTTGAAGTAATAAAGGGGACTTTAATCGACTGACAAGAAAGCATGTCGTAAGCGCAGAATCCTTCGTTTTAGGCGGAGGAAAGAACGCTTAAGACATGTTTCTTTTTTTGTGGTACTTCTGTTTTTGACATTTTGGTATCTGTATAGGATATTTAATCCTTTATTTCTTGCTTTTGTTGACTCGTTTTTGTAGATTTGCCCCAGTGTTAGTCAACATAATGTTAGATGTCCTTAAAATTGTAGGCTATGGATATTCAGAAAATAATGGCTCAGCTTGAGGCCAAGCATCCTGGTGAAAAGGAGTATTTGCAAGCAGTTCATGAAGTGCTTATCTCCATAGAAGACGTGTATAATCGCCATCCTGAATTTGAACGTGCCAAATTAATCGAGCGACTGGTGGAGCCGGAACGCATCATTGTGTTCAGAGTACCTTGGGTGGACGACAAGGGAGAGGTTCAGGTCAACTTGGGTTATCGGGTACAGTTCAACAGTGCCATCGGCCCGTATAAGGGCGGATTGCGTTTCCATGCTTCCGTAAATCTTTCCATATTGAAGTTCCTCGGTTTTGAGCAGACGTTCAAAAATGCGTTGACTACACTGCCCATGGGAGGAGGTAAGGGAGGTTCCGATTTTTCGCCACGAGGCAAGAGCGATGCCGAAATCATGCGTTTCTGTCAGGCTTTCATGAACGAGCTTTATCGCTATATCGGTCCGGAAATCGACATTCCGGCCGGTGATATCGGTGTGGGAGCGAGAGAAGTGGGCTACCTTTTCGGGCAGTATAAGAAACTTACGCGGGATTGGAGCGGTGTGCTCACCGGAAAAGGGCTTGAATTCGGCGGTTCGTTGGTGCGCCCCGAGGCCACCGGCTATGGAGGGCTCTATTTTGTGCGTGAAATGTTGGCCGACAAAGGTATCGACATCCGGGGCAAGCGCGTGGCCATCAGCGGATTCGGCAATGTAGCCTGGGGCGCTGCCCAAAAGGCCACACAGATGGGCGCCAAGGTGGTGACTATTTCCGGTCCCGACGGATACATTTATGACGAAGACGGGCTCGACGAAGAAAAGATTGCTTACATGTTGGAACTTCGCGCGAGCGGGAACGACATTTGCAGCCCGTATGCGGAACGCTTCGCGGGGGCTAAGTTCGTGGCAGGCCGCCGTCCGTGGGAAGTGAAGTGCGATATCGCTTTGCCGTGCGCTACGCAAAACGAGCTGAACGGAGAAGATGCCCGGCATCTTATCGAAAACGGAGTGATATGCGTGGGCGAAATCTCCAATATGGGATGTACGCCCGAGGCTATCGACGCGTTTATTGCCCATAAGATGCTCTACGCTCCGGGCAAGGCTGTCAACGCCGGCGGTGTAGCCACGTCCGGATTGGAGATGAGCCAAAATGCCATGCACCTCAGTTGGTCGGCAGAAGAGGTGGACCGTAAGCTTCATGCTATTATGCACGGTATTCATGAGCAGTGTGTGAAATACGGTACTGAGCCGGACGGTTATGTCAATTATGTGAAAGGAGCCAATGTGGCTGGATTCATGAAAGTGGCCAAGGCCATGATGGCTCAAGGAGTGGTATAGGTAGTTTTGTCATGAGGTAGAAAGGGGAGCGGTGCCGGAAAGAATCATTTCCGGTACCGCTTTTTTGTGCCGCATTTTTTGCATGCCTGCGGATTTTTGTGTTTATTTGTTTTCGCAATCAGAGATTAGACCAAGCTATTATGACAGACGATAATAATAAAGAATGCCCGCTCTTGCGGGATACCGCTTTTGTGGACCTGATGAAGCGGCGCATTTTCAATGTGCTACTCATTGCCAACCCGTATGACGCTTTCATGTTGGAGGATGACGGACGGGTGGAGGAAAAGATTTTCGATGAATACGTGAAGTTGGGTTTGCGTTATCCGCCCCGTTTTTTTCAAGTCGCTTCGCAGGAGGAAGCGGAAGAAGAGCTGGGAAAGACCAGTTTTGATTTGATTATCTGTATGCCCGGTACGGACAATAACGACGTGTTCGACATCGCGCGGGGCATCAAGACGGACAATCCCACGGTACCTATCGTCGTGCTGACTCCGTTCAGTCACGGTATAAGGAAAAGCATGCAGAACATGGATTTTTCCATCTTCGATTATGTGTTTTGCTGGTTGGGCAATACAGACTTGTTACTCTCTATCATCAAACTGATAGAAGACAAAATGAACCTGGAGAACGACGTGGCAGCCGGGGTGCAGATGATACTGCTGGTAGAAGACTCCATCCGTTTCTATTCCTCCATCCTGCCCAACCTCTATCGGTTCGTACTCCAGCAAAGTCTGGAGTTCTCTACCGAAGCATTGAATGCCCAACTCGAGACCTTGCGGATGAGGGGGCGTCCGAAAATCGTGCTGGCCCGTACGTATGAAGAGGCCTGGGACTTGTACACCCGTCATAAGGAGAACACGTTGGGGGTCATCAGCGACTGCCGTTTTCCCCGTGACGGGAAGACGGACGAGATGGCCGGGTACAAGCTGTTGTCGGCCATCCGTGCCGAAGACGAGTTCGTGCCGCTGATTATGGAGTCTACGGAGGCCGACAAAAGCGGCTGGGCCGAGAAATGCGGGGCGCATTTCATCGACAAGAGTTCCAAGAAGATAGGGGTGGACCTCCGTCGTTTGGTACGCCGTCATTTCGGGTTCGGTGATTTCGTCTTCCTCGACCCGAACACAATGGAAGAAGTGGCGCGCATCAAAAACCTGAAAGACCTTCAGAACAACATTTTCACCTTGCCCAAGGAATCACTCCTTTACCATATTACGCGCAATAACGTGTCGCGTTGGTTATGCTCGCGGGCATTGTTCCCTATATCCGAGTTCCTGAAGCACATCACGTGGGATTCGCTGCAAGACGTGGATGCCCACCGTCAAATCATATACGACGCGATTGTGAGCTACCGCCGGATGAAGAACCAAGGCGTAGTGGCCGTGTTCCACCGCGACCGTTTCGACCGTTTCAGCAATTTCGCACGTATCGGTGAAGGCTCGTTGGGCGGAAAAGGGCGTGGCCTGGCCTTCCTGGATCACATCATCAAGCAGCATCCCGAATTGAACGCGTTCGACAATGCAGATGTCATGATACCCAAAACGGTGGTGCTCTGTACGGACATCTTCGACGAGTTCATGGACACGAACGAACTTTACCAGATTGCGCTTTCGGACATTCCCGACGAAGAGATTCTCCGTGCATTCTTGCAAGCCCGGCTTCCCGAACGCCTGATCGGCGACTTGGAGGCCTATCTCGATGTCGTGCGCCAGCCCATTGCCATCCGCTCCTCTTCCTTGCTCGAAGATGCACATTACCAGCCTTTTGCCGGGATATACTCCACCTATATGATACCTTATGTGGAGAGTCGCGACGTGCGGCTGAAGATGTTGCGCGATGCCATCAAGGGGGTATATGCTTCGGTGTTCTACCGCGATAGCAAGGCGTATATGACGGCTACAAGCAACGTCATCGACCAGGAAAAAATGGCGGTGATTCTTCAGGAGGTGGCCGGAAATCGTTACGGCGACCGTTTCTATCCGAACATCTCCGGTGTGGCCCGTTCGGTGAACTACTACCCCATAGGGGACGAGCAAGCCGAAGACGGCACGGTAAATCTGGCGCTCGGGCTCGGGAAGTACATCGTGGATGGCGGTATGAACCTGCGGGTTTGTCCGGCTCATCCCGACAAGGTGCTGCAGACGAGCGAGATGGAAATAGCCTTGCGCGAGACGCAGACGCGGTTTTATGCCCTCGAAATGAAAGCCGTGGAGGAGGATTTCAGGGTGGACGACGGTTTCAACCTGTTGAAGCTTCCGGTCAAGGAAGCCGAACAGGACGGTTCGCTGCAATTCATTGCTTCCACGTACGACCCCTATGACATGGTGATTCGCGACGGTATTTACGACGGAGGACGTAAACTCGTCACCTTCTGCGGCGTGTTGCAACAGGGGGTGTTTCCCCTTCCGGAGCTTTTGCGGCTGATTCTGAAACTTGGGCGTGAGAGCATGCGCCGCGAGGTGGAGATAGAATTTGCCGTGAAGCTGAATCCCGACCGTACTGGGGTGTTCTATTTGTTGCAGATACGTCCGATGGTGGACAATAAGATGATGCTCGACGAAGACTTGACGGAGATTCCCGATGAGAAGACGCTGATACGTTCGCATAACGCCATCGGCCAAGGGGTGAGCAATGAAGTCTACGATGTGGTCTATGTGAAGACCGACGATTATTCCGCCTACAACAATCCGGCCATAGCCGACGAGATAGACCGTATCAACCGCCGCTTCCTGGAGGAGGGGCGCAACTATGTATTGGTCGGCCCGGGACGGTGGGGCAGTAGCGACCCTTGGTTAGGCGTTCCGGTGAAATGGCCCAATATTTCAGCCGCCCGCGTCATTGTGGAGTCTGGGTTGACGAATTACCGTGTAGACCCCAGCCAAGGCACACACTTCTTCCAAAACCTGACCAGTTTCGGCGTGGGATATTTTACGGTGAATGACTTTTTGGGCGACGGGGTATACAACCAGGCTTTCCTGAACAGCCAACCGGCCGTGGAAGAAACGGCTCACGTGCGTCACGTGCGCTTTTCCTCTCCCGTGGTCATCAAGGTGGACGGGATGAAAAAAGAAGGAGTGGTCATGCTTCCCGGAGTGGAATAGTAAGGATTTATGGCTTATTGGTAGAATAAGAATACGAATTTTGTAAATGATTGGTTGATAGATGTTTGAGACAATGCTGAGAGCCTCTTGTTTTTCTCCGCAGAATGAAAAATCGTTTGCAGGAGAATGAGAAATCGTTTGCCTGAGATTGATTTTCATTTCTCAGGCGAACGATTTTGCTTGTTCGGATTGTCTGTATATATGAAAAAGTACGATATGACGATAAGAACCTTATGCGCCCGTATCAAAGGGCAGCCCGACGTGACGGAGGGCACGGCTTATGCCATTTTGTTCACCATCAGTTTTGCCCATTTGTTGAACGACATGATACAGTCGGTCATTCCGGCCATTTATCCGATGATAAAGGATAAGTTCGGGTTTTCCTTTGCGCAGATTGGTGTCATTACGCTGGTGTTCCAGTTGACTTCCTCCATCCTGCAACCTTTTGTGGGGCGTTATGCCGACCGTCATCCCCGTCCTTATGCACTCTCGTTGGGCATGTGTTTCACGTTGGCCGGATTGTTGTTGCTTTCTTTTGCTTATAATTTTATGCTGATACTTCTGGCCGTGAGCATCATCGGATGGGGCTCGTCCGTTTTTCATCCGGAGGCGTCGCGCGTGGCGCAGTTGGCTTCGGGCGGTAAAAAGAGTTTGGCACAGTCTATTTTCCAAGTGGGAGGAAATGGCGGCAGTGCTATCGGGCCTTTGCTGGCAGCCTTGATTATCATACCTTTCGGACAGCCTGCTATCAGTTGTTTTGCCATGGCGGCAGTGCTGGCTTCTTTGATATTGGCAAGGGTGGGGCGATGGTATGGCATGAAGCTGGCCACCGTCACAAGGCAGCGTCATGCTGTTTCTGCGGTGGCAGGCGGGCTGTCGAAAAGCCGGGTCCGGACGTCGCTTTTGATTCTTGTCGTGCTGATATTCTCGAAATACTTTTATATCTCTTGCATGACGAGCTATTTCACGTTCTTCTTGATGGACAAGTTCGGTATGTCCGTACAGCATTCCCAAGTCTGTTTGTTCGCCTTTCTGGCGGCATTGGCTGTCGGGACTTTGTTCGGTGGAGTGTTGGGCGACCGATTCGGGCGTAAGTATGTGATATGGGGCTCCATTCTCGGTGCGGCTCCCTTTGCGCTCGTTTTGCCTTACGTCGGTTTGTTCTGGACCATTACGGTAGCGGTGATAACCGGGTTGGTTATCGCTTCGGCTTTCTCGGCCATTCTGGTTTATGCCACGGATTTGATGCCGGGGAAAGTGGGGATGATTTCGGGCATTTTCTTTGGCTTGATGTTCGGGTTGGGCGGAATCGGTTCGGCCTTTTTCGGTTGGTTGGCCGATAGGACCAGTATAGATTTCATTTTCCGGGTGAGTGCTTGGTTGCCTTTGCTGGGCATCATCGCGGGTTTTCTGCCTGATATGAAAGAGAAAAAACGAATTTTATAAGTTAATCATGACGATGCAATACACATGTAAATACTTGTCGCCTTTAGGGGAAATGCTGTTGGCTTCCGACGGGGAGGCATTGACGGGTGCCTGGTTCGAGGGACAGAAATACTATGCTGCCGCTTTGGCGGTTGCGCATGAGGAGAAATCATTGCCGGTGTTTGAAGAAACCCGGACGTGGCTTGACGGTTATTTCAGCGGCCGGAAGCCGGATTTCATGCTGCCGCTGCATTTGCAAGGCTCGCCGTTCCGGTTGGCTGTGTGGGAGATGTTGCAAAAGATTCCTTACGGAGAAACGGTCACTTATCGCGACTTGGCTTTAGAAATAGCCCGGAAGCGTGGAATACGGAGCATGTCTGCACAGGCTGTAGGAGGAGCCGTGGCGCATAATCCGGTGTCTGTCATTATACCTTGCCATCGCGTCGTGGGCAGTCACGGAAGTTTGACAGGGTATGCCGGAGGGCTTGAACGTAAAGTCCGGCTTCTGAATCTGGAGGGGGCAGACTTGAAGGGTTTCTTTGTGCCCGGACGAGGGACGGCACTGTGACATCCGAATGGGTAATCGTCCGGTTTCGGGGCATCGGCTGGTAAGAAAACGGACAAAGAAAAAGGGACGGGGAAAATACAGATACTTCCCCGTCCCTTTATGGATACTATGATTAAATCTTATACGATGCCTTGAGCCATCATAGCCTTGGCTACCTTCATGAAACCGGCGACGTTGGCACCCTTCACGTAGTTGACGTAACCGTCGGCTTCCGTTCCGTACTTCACGCAATTCTGATGAATGTTCTCCATGATGGCGTGCAAACGGGCATCTACCTCTTCCGATGTCCAAGACAGACGTTCTGAGTTCTGGCTCATTTCGAGACCTGAAACCGATACGCCGCCGGCATTGGCTGCCTTGCCCGGTGCGTACAGAATCTTGGCTTCCTGGAATACGCGGATGGCTTCCGGAGTAGAAGGCATGTTGGCGCCTTCGCTCACGGCCATTACGCCGTTGGCTACCAACTGGCGAGCCTGGTCGCCGTTGATTTCGTTCTGAGTGGCCGACGGCAGTGCGATGTCTGCCTTTTCGCCCCAAGGCCGTGCGCCTGCTACGTATTTGCAACCGTATTTCTCTGCATATTCACGGATACGTCCGCGATACAGGTTCTTAAGTTCCATGATGTAGTCGAGCTTTTCGCGGTCGATTCCGTCCGGATCGTAGATGTAGCCGTCTGAGTCGGACATCGTGAGTACCTTTCCGCCGAGTTGAAGTACCTTTTCGGCCGTGTACTGAGCCACGTTGCCGGAACCGGAGATGAGGACTGTCTTGCCTTTAAGGTCGGTGCCTTTGGTCTTCAGCATTTCCATGAGGAAGTACACGTTACCGTACCCTGTAGCTTCGGGACGGATGAGCGAACCGCCGAACTCAAGTCCCTTGCCGGTGAATACGCCGCTGAATTCATGGGTCAGTTTCTTATACATGCCGAACATGTAACCGACTTCGCGTCCGCCTACGCCGATATCACCGGCCGGCACATCAGTATCGGGACCGATATGGCGATTGAGTTCGAGCATGAAAGCCTGGCAGAAACGCATCACCTCGGCGTTGCTCTTGCCGCGCGGAGAGAAATCGGAACCGCCCTTGCCGCCACCCATAGGAAGAGTGGTCAGAGAGTTTTTGAAAGTCTGCTCGAAAGCCAGGAACTTCAAAATGCTGAGGTTTACGGAACTGTGGAAACGGATACCGCCTTTATAGGGACCGATTACGTTGTTATGCTGTACACGGTAACCCATGTTGGTTTGAATCTGGCCTTTATCGTCCATCCAAGTGACGCGGAATTGATAAACGCGATCAGGAATACAAAGACGTTCAATCAGATTGGCTTTTTCGAACTCAGGGTGTTTGTTGTACTCCTCTTCGATCGTACTGAGAACTTCTTCTACAGCCTGATGATACTCAGGTTCGTTAGGGAAACGACGTTTCAAGTCTTCCAGAACTTTTTTTGCATCCATGTGATAAATCCTTTTTTAATTAATATTATTCGTTAACTTTATCTTTTCTACCTTATTTCTCCTTATTATATATAAGAAAAATCTCTCTCTTGGTTTTCAGTTGCCAAAGTTAAGCATTTAATAGCAAACTGCCAATAAAAACGAGAAAAAAAATCTTTTTGCTATCATTTTTAGCAAAAGACAAACATTTCTTCGGATTCGCAGTGCTTTATATAAAAATAAGGTTTTGGATTTTGTATTTTTTCCGGTTTGCACTATCTTTGCATAGCATTTTTTTGATTGAAGATGAAGAACATCAGGAATTTCTGTATTATTGCACATATAGATCACGGTAAGTCTACTTTGGCCGACCGTTTGCTTGAATATACGAATACGATAAAGGTCACCGAAGGGCAAATGCTCGACGATATGGATCTGGAGCGGGAGCGTGGCATCACGATTAAAAGCCATGCCATCCAGATGGAATATATACATAAAGGAGAGAAGTACACGTTGAATTTGATTGATACGCCGGGGCATGTGGATTTCTCATACGAGGTTTCGCGTTCCATCGCGGCTTGCGAGGGGGCGTTGTTGATTGTGGATGCCACGCAAGGCGTGCAGGCTCAGACCATCTCCAATTTGTATATGGCCATAGAGCACGACTTGGAAATCATCCCGGTTATTAACAAATGCGACATGGTGAACGCCATGCCGGAGGAAGTGGAGGATGAAATCATAGACCTGTTGGGATGTAAACGTGAAGAGATTATCCGTGCGTCGGGACGTACGGGAATGGGAGTGGATGAAATATTACAGGCTGTGGTGGAACGTATCCCCCATCCGGAAGGGGATGAGGACGCTCCTTTGCAGGCATTGATATTCGATTCCGTGTTCAACTCGTTCCGTGGGATTATCGCTTATTTCAAAATCGTGAACGGCAGTATCAAGTCGGGCGACGAAGTGGCTTTTATCAATACAGGCAAGGAATACACGGCTGATGAGATTGGAGTCTTGAAGATGGAAATGTCCCCTCGTAAGGAATTGCATTGCGGGGATGTGGGGTATATCGTTTCCGGTATTAAGACGGCTACGGAGGTGAAAGTCGGCGATACGATTACTCACGTGGAGCGTCCGTGCGATAAAGCCATTTCCGGTTTCGAGGAAGTCAAGCCTATGGTTTTTGCCGGGCTTTATCCCATAGAGACCGAGGATTTTGAAAATCTCCGGGCCTCTTTGGAAAAATTGCAGTTGAACGATGCGTCGCTGACTTTCCAGCCGGAATCGTCCGTGGCGTTGGGCTTCGGTTTCCGTTGCGGTTTCCTCGGCTTGCTTCACATGGAAATCGTGCAGGAACGTTTGGATCGCGAGTTCAATATGGATGTAATTACGACCGTGCCCAACGTGTCTTATCTCGTATATGACAAGCAGGGCGGGGTGAAAGAAGTGCATAACCCGGCAGGCATGCCCGAAGTGACACTGATCGACCATATAGAGGAGCCGTACATCAAGGCTTCCATCATTACGACAACCAACTTCATCGGTCCCATCATGACCTTGTGCCTGGGGAAAAGGGGGGAGTTGTTGAAACAGGAGTATATCAGCGGAAACCGTGTGGAACTCCATTACAGCATGCCTTTGGGTGAGATTGTGATTGATTTTTATGATAAGCTCAAAAGCATATCAAAGGGGTATGCCTCTTTCGACTATCATCAGGACGGTTTCCGGCCGTCTAAACTGGTGAAGTTGGATATCTTGTTGAACGGGGAACCGGTGGATGCGTTATCCACTTTGACGCATATCGACAATGCGGTGGACTTCGGGCGGCGGATGTGTGAGAAGCTGAAGGAGTTGTTGCCCCGCCAGCAGTTCGATATTGCCATACAGGCGGCCATCGGTGCCAAGATCATCGCCCGCGAGACGGTGAAGCAGTTGCGTAAGGACGTGACGGCGAAATGTTACGGAGGAGATGTCAGCCGGAAAAGAAAATTGCTTGAGAAACAGAAGAAAGGAAAGAAACGGATGAAACAGATTGGTAATGTGGAAGTGCCGCAAAAAGCTTTCTTGGCTGTGCTGAAGTTGGATTAACCTAATAAAAACCTTATAGACTATGGATTTAAGACGCGACGTGGCCCGTGAAATAGCCCGTATTTATTGCCGTTTGTCTCCATCGGGCATCGAGGCATTGTCTGAGATACTCGTACCTTTCAAATATTCGAAAGGCGATGTGGTATTGCCTGAAGGAGAAACGTGTCGTCACATGTATTTCGTAGAGCGCGGAATGGTGAGACAGTATTATTATAAAGGTGGGCGTGATGTAACGGAACACTTTTCTTATGAAGGGCGAATCGTGATTTGCATTGAAAGTTTCTTGAAACAGGAACCTTCACGGCTGATTGTCGAGGCGTTGGAAAACAGCAGGCTTTACGGTATTCCGTATGATGCCTTACAGGAATTGGCAGACGAGAATAAAGAGATTGAGCTGCTGTTCCGTAAGATTATGGAACATGCCTTAATCAGTTCCCAAGTCTATGCTGACAGCCAGCGCTTTGAGAACGCTACGGAACGTTACCTTCGTCTCTTGAATACGAAACCCGAGATTTTGTTGCGTGCGCCGATGCTCCATGTGGCTTCTTACTTGCAAATGTCGCCTGAAACATTAAGCCGCGTGCGTGCGGCTCATTTGGAAGAGTCGAAAAAGGAGAGAAGTGAAAAGCCGTCCACAGAGTCTTAGGGACTTGTTAAGGTAATGAGATGGCCTTATATATGGAAACGCCGGATGTTCTTGATGAGAATATCCGGTGTTTTTGTGTACCTTGATATATTATAATAATGATTTCTTGCCTGTAAGTCTTGTTTGTAAATATAATATTTGCTAACTTTCGGTGTTTTTATAAACATTAAATCTTTTATTTATGGATTGTAGAGTTAACCTAATGAAAAAGAAAAGCGTTCGCTTGGTTCTGGTCGGTATGTGCGGCGCAGCCGGATTGTTGGTCACTCCAGCCATGAGGGCTGAAAGCGGCCTTGGGGAGTCCGTAGTAACGATGTCGGCTGACGAGGCGGAAACAGGACATCCTTTGGAAGGATTTTGGAAAAAGACTTGGATTCGGAAGAAAGGGGATTCACATAAGGGTTCCCAACCGTTCGTGCATTACAAGTATTATGGAGAAGACCATATGGTGTCGCTTTCCGTGTGGTATGTAGGCATCAACGATGTGGACGTGGATTTCGAAGGAGGATACACCACGTTTGAGTATATGTCGAAGAAAGCCATTCGCGAAGGCGGCGGGAAATTGAAAATCAAGACACGCTCAGAAGACATGTTCGAACTTTCATGGACAGGTCGTTCCTCTGTAGGGGAGACGGACTATGAAGAGGGGTGGGAGCGGTATCCCATGCCCTCGGGATTGGCCGCCATACACCAAGGGATGCGCGATGCCCACGAGGTAGACGGACGTTACACTGGCATGTGGGAAGTACAAGGCTTGCGGCAACCGTTGACGGGTGAACTGATACCACCCAAGTTGAAGAGCTATAAATGGTATGGTGACGGCTACTTCTTGGGCTTTACCCCGAATCGAACCGGGGAAGACCGTGTATATTTTAAGGGACATGCCGGAACTTTCACGTCGGAGGGTGACAGCATCATCAAGGAGCGCGGTGGGCGCAACAAGGTGAAATGGTTATCGGACGACACGTTTGAGATGTCGTGGTTCAACGGACGGGGTGTGGCTACCGAGGTGTGGAAGCGCGTGGAAAACGATGATTTGGAACAGCAGGTGCTTCGCGTGATGAAGCCGATGTTCCTGCGTGTGGAAGGTTTGTCTGTGGCGGATATGTATGCAGCCGACAAGGTGTATGAGAAAGCTGATGTTCCTCCGCAATATCCCGGAGGAATAAACGCCCTGATGGAATATATGTCGTCTAATATCCACTATCCTGAGGCCTGTGTCAAGGAAAAAGTCGAAGGCAGGGTGATGGTTTCTTTCGTGGTGGATAAGGCTGGGAACGTGACGCGCCCGCAAGTGGTGAAAAGTCCTGATGTGCGCCTGAGTGCGGAAGCCGTGCGGGTCATCATGGCCATGACGAAATGGAAACCTGCACGGTTGGACGGCAAGCCGGTATCAGTGAAGTTCACCGCTCCCATAATGTTTGCGTTAAAAGGAAAGAAGAAATGAGGGTTGGAAGAGTCGGTACAGGAATCTGAAAGTCCTGGTTTGCAGTGGGGCTGCAACCTAAGAAAAAGGGAAAGGCGTGTCGCTCTTTCCCTTTTTTGTGTGTCTCGTTTCCATGAGGGTTCCCCGTATGAATACCCGTAGGTTTAACGTGCCGCACGGTAGATGTGCTCCATGTCCTCGCGGTTCAAAACTTTGAAGCCTCCGATAGAATGGGTACCGTCATAACTACATTTACGGGACATTTCGCGAATTTCCTCGTCTGTGATTTCGCGTCCGATGAGTTCGTGTATGCTGGTAGGCATGCCGATGGCCCGGAAGAAGCGTTCCAATGCTTCGATACCGGCCAAGGCTGTTTCTTCTGCCGACTTGAAGTTGTTTCGTACTCCCATGGCATTGACAGCGAATTGTGCGAAACGGGTGGGATTTTCAAGGTAGACGTAACGCGCCCAACTGCCCCATACGGCGGCCAGGCCTGCACCGTGGGTTACGTCGAACATGCCGCTGAGTTCGTGTTCCAGAAAGTGCGTGGCCCAGTCAGAAGTGGTACCGCAACCGGTCAAACCGTTGTGAGAAAGGCTGCTCGCCCACATGATTTGGGCGCGATGCAGGTAGTTGTCCGGTTGTTGCAGTACTTTGAACGCGCTGTCTTGTACGGTGCGGATGAGGCTTTCGGCAATGGAGTCGGTTACGGTCATGTCATCATCGTGGGAGAAGTAGCGTTCCAACGTGTGCATGATGATATCTACTACGCCGGCTGCTGTTTGATAGGGAGGCAATGTAAAGGTACGCTCCGGGTTCATTACGGCAAACTTGCAGCGGAGCTTATCGCTGCCGTAGTCTTTTTTCAGGTCGCCGTCTTCGTTGGTAATGACCGTGGCGTCGCTCATTTCGCTGCCTGCTGCCGGGAGGGTGAGCATGGCTCCCAAGGGGAGGCAAGTGTCCACTTCGGCTTTATGGGTGAAGAAATCCCAAACGTCTCCTTCGTAGGTTACCCCCATGGAGATGGCTTTAGCGGAATCGATTACGCTGCCGCCGCCGATAGCCAAGATGAAATCTACACCTTCGGCACGGCATAAATCGATGCCCTCGTGTACTTTTGAGAGACGTGGGTTGGGGACGACCCCTCCCAACTTCACATAAGGGAGATGTTCGGCTTCGAGTGCATGGCATACTGCGTCTAACAGTCCGGAACGTTCTGCACTTTTGCCTCCGTAATGTACCAATACTTTTGTTCCGCCGTATTGTTTTACCAATCGGCCTGTCGCCTGTTCCGCTTTTCTTCCGAAAGCGACCTGCGTAGGGGCGTAGTAATTGAAATCTTTCATTGTCCTTTGCTTTTATGTTTTTTCTTGGGTAGATTTGTGATTTTCGTCTTTATAGGGGATGCCGGGACTATATCTGGCAATCCGTGTACAAATAACGTTTGATGCTTTTCTTAGGGGTTTTCTCGAATTCCTCTTGGAAGATTTTGATACCGGAAAGCTGGGCATATCCGGGCAACATACTGTTTAGTTCAGTCCGGTTTTGTTCCATGACGTTGGCCAAATCCGAGTCTTGTAAACCCAGATTGTGCGCTTCCTCAAAGTCCGGGTACACCAGTCCGTAAAGTTTTTCTCCTTTTTGGATGACGATGCTTTCGTTGACCAAAGTCAGGTTATTCAGCAAATCTTCAATTTCTTCCGGATAGATATTTTGTCCGCTGGCACCTAAAAGCATGTTTTTGCTTCTGCCTTTGATGAAAAGGTTGCCATTTTCGTCCATGATACCGAGGTCGCCTGTACGATACCAGCCGTCTCGAAATGCTTCTTGGGTTGCTTCTTCGTTTTTATAGTATCCCAACATGACATTGGCGCCTCGGGTGAGGATTTCTCCTACAGTGTGTTGCGGGTCATTGCTGTCAATCTTGATTTCCATACGTGGAGCCGCCTTGCCGCAAGAACCGGGTGCGAAAATATTCCAGTCTGCGTATGAGATAATCGGGGCGCACTCCGTGGTGCCGTAGCCCACGGTGTAATTGAAACCAATGTCGTGAAGCAGCATTTCTATTTCATGATTGAAAGCTGCCCCGCCTATGATGATTTCATAGAAATTTCCTCCGAACGCCGTTTTGAGCTGTTCGCAGATTTTGTCTTTGATTTTTTGACGGACTAATGGGACTTTCAATAGCATCTTTACGGTTGTACCCTGAATTTTAGGAAGAACCGCCTTGCGAATAATCTTTTCTATGATTAAGGGGACGGCGATGATGATACGCGGCTTCAACTCGGCAAATGCCGCAAAAAGAACATTGGGGGACGGGTTCTTGGTCAGGAAGTAGATGTGGCATCCCGTGCAAAACTCAAAGATAAATTCAAAAGCCATCCCGTACATGTGAGCCATGGGCAACATGGAAATCACGTTGTCTCCGATTTTCATGTGCGGACTTAATACTTCCTTGGCAAATTCCAGATTGGACCAAAGGGCGCGATAGGGAATCATTACGCCTTTCGAACGGCTTGTCGTGCCTGAAGTATAGTTGATGACAGCCAGTTCTTCCGGTGCTCCTTTATAATATGATATATGGTGTTTGCGGAAGTTCATGGGGTAACGTTCGCCGAACAATTGGTTCAGATGTTCCCGTGCATACGCGACTTTCTGCGTGCGACCTACAAGGAGTGAATAATCTGCGATGTTGATGATCCCTTCCAGATTAGGCATTTCATTGGCGTCGAGATTCTTCCAGACCAGATCACCTACGAAAAGTAGTTTGGCTTCACTGTGGTTCACAATGTTATGAACCTGATCGGCTTTGAACTCGTGTAAGATAGGCACGGCCACAGCCCCGTATGTCAGCGTCGCAAAAAATACGGCTCCCCAATGGGCACTGTTCCGTCCGCAAAGGGCTATCTTGTCTCCCGGTTTTACGTTGCTGTATTCAAAGATAATGTGAAGTTTCTCTATGATTCGGGCTATATCTTTATATTGAAAGGTTTCTCCTTTATAGTCAGACAAAGCATCAAGATCCCAGTTGTCCTTGATGCTTTGTTCTATTTGTTCGTTAAAACTAAGTTTTTCCATTGCACAATTCTTTTTATTTTGTGCAAAACTAAGGAGAAAAAACGATTAAAGCAAGAATAATATGCTTTTAATACACTCTTTCACCAAATATTTTACTTCCCACGCGGATAAGCGTACTACCTTCCTCTATTGCAATGGGATAATCATGGCTCATGCCCCATGAACATTCTTTGAAATAGGGAGCATTTGCAAAAGCTCCGGTTTTCAGTTCCTTGAACAGTGCATAAGCCAGATGGAATTCAGACCGCACTTGTGCCATATCGTCCGTATTGGAAGCCATGCACATCAAGCCGTAAATTCGGACGTGTGCCAGCTTTTTCCATTCTCCATCCGCTACTAACTTGCAGCATTCGTCCGGTGTGAAACCGAATTTGGTTTCTTCCTTGGCTACGTGAAGTTGAAGCAGACAGGGTATCACCCGTCCGGACTTTTCTCCTTGTTTATCTATCTCAAGAAGTAGTTTCATGGAATCTACTGCATGTATCATGGCTACGTATGGAGCGATATACTTCACTTTATTGGTTTGCAAGTGTCCGATAAAGTGCCACTCGATGTCTTTGGGGAGGTTATCGTATTTACGGCGAAGCTCTTGTACATGGCTTTCGCCGAAGACGCGTTGTCCGGCAGCGTATGCCTCCTCGATGTGGCTTTCGGGATGGTATTTGGACACGGCTACCAACCGGACACCGCAGGGAAGCGAGGCCGTGATACGTTTTATTTCGTCCTGAATCTGTGACATGGCGTTATGGTTTCAATGAAACGGGATTATGCTTCGGGGAATTCCGGTTTCTCGTCCGCTTCGGCTTTGTAATGGAACACGTCCATAATAGGCGTTTCTGCAATAGAGGCGATTTCGTAGTCGGCCATGGTGCCTTCCATTCCTTTGTCAAGGCGTTTTACGGCATCGCGCAGATCCGAAGCTTGTATCAGCATGTTTTGGTTGCTTTTCTTTTCCGCCCCGCTTTTTTCATCAAGGGTGATGAAAGCCACTTTGGCTTTGAACCAACGGTCGGCCGCATCTTCGTCCGTTTCGAACAATTCGGCGTATTTGGCCCGTTTGATGTCTGTCACTTGAAATTCGCCGGACATGAACGGTTCTATTTCTTCTATAAAACGTCTTTCGGCTTCAGTGAAGCTCAGGGCATCTACCAGATAGGGCTCCGTGACTTTCTTGACCAAGCCGTTTTCTAATGTTTTTTCGTATCTTACCTTGCATTCAAACCATTCGTTCATCATAATTGTAATCTTTGTTTGTAGAGTTTAAAAACAACGCAAAGTTACACGATAATTCTTAATTCCATGCAGTTCCTTCCGGAAAAATTTTATTCCTCTTATGCTTCCCCCAATGAGTTTTGCAAAATGCCCTTCATCTTTCAGGTGATACGGTAAGTAGTTGTCACATAACGTACTACGGAATGAAAGGCAGGAAGGTCACCTTTCAGCTTCCTTTCATGGCGGAAAACGATAAAAAGTTCTCAGCCAAACGATTTTTCAATCTCAGTCGAACGATTTTTCGTTCTCAGCAGATTGAAATGAAGCATGGCTGAAAGATGGCTGAAGTATCTTTCAGCCTGTAATCTTAACATAATGAATGCTTTAGTGCTCGAACTGAAAGATGAAGGGGCTTTTTACAAAATCCCAGTGTAGGAGGTGGGTCATACCTGTACTGGCAATAGTGTTTTTTACCGGCTATTTTATGAAACGGCTTTTGGGGCAAACGGTTATCTCCGTTTTCCAAAAATCCGGCGTATGTTACGTGCTACTCTCATTCCCATCATCACACCATCATATACGGCTAATCCTTGGTCTACCATATTCATGAATGAGCCTAATTTGGATGTAGCTTGTGGGGGAGGAGTGAATAGTTTATGGGTAGTTGTTTTAATGAAGTCCGCACTTTCTTTTATCTGGCTTTTTACTTCAGCCTTACGAGTACGGATTTCTTGTAAAACATCTTCGGTTTGATGAGAAGGAATCTTATTTGCTGCCATCTTCTTTGGTAAGGATTAGTTTGGTCATGAAACGTGCCATGGGCTGAATGACCATGCGGTTTCGGTTTAAATAGAATATGACGGTCAGTAACAGGATGAAAGCGGAAATGAGGCCGAATCCGAGTGAAAGGCTTCCTAATACATCTCCTAAATAATAGGCTAATGCGAAGGTGAGGAAGAGTAAAACGATAGAACCTAATAATAGCAAGACGGTTACAATCAAAATGGCCGAAAGGATGACCGTCATTTTTTCTGTGGCATCCAATTTGACAAACTCTTTCTGGAGCTCAAGATATTTCTTAAATTCCAGCAAGAGTTTGCCTATACTTTCTATGTTTTTACTATTAGAAAACATAAAATGTCATTTACACTTCTTCAGCGGATTTGATTTCATCTGCAATTTCGTCTACGAGAGAATCCATCTCTTTACGATTGAGCTTGATGCCGCGTTTACGCAATGCTTCTGCTATTTTATCACGAGTTTCAGTTCCTTTTTCCGGAGCAAACAAAATTCCTACTGCTGCACCTACGGCTGCGCCGCCAATGAATGCTGCTAAAAAACTTAATGCTTTCATATTATTTCTATTTTATTTGAGTTGATTACATTTACAAAGTTATAAATTCTCTTGATATAAACCTCATATTTATCACTTTTTTTTGATTATTTTTTTTGCATTGTTGATTTAACCTTTTTTTTGTGCCGGGCCTTTTACCATATATAAATAATGTGTACCTTTGTCTTTCGATGTGGATGTTATTTGCCATGAAAATACCGGTAACATCTACAGTGTGGTTTAAGAGAATCATTTAATTAAAAAATAAGTAGAAGAAGTATGAAAAAGTTTTTTGTGATGGGACTTGGGTTGAGTGCGGTTTTTGCAATGACCTCTTGTAAGTCTTCCGAGAGCGCGTACAAAAAGGCGTATGAAAAGGCAAAGCAGCAGCAGGTTGTGGCTACGGAACAGGAGCCGACTCAGACACAGACGACCACTCAGGTGGAAGTGACGCCTGTTACTCCCTCGACAACAACCTCCACGGCCACTAATGCAGACGTGAATACGGTTCGTGTGCAGAGTGAGAATGTGACAGTGGTTTCCGGAAACGGTCTGAAAGCTTATAGCGTGGTTTGCGGAAGTTTCAGTCTGAAAGCCAATGCTGAAGGTTTGCAGAAGACATTGTCGAATGCGGGTTATAATGCGCAGATTGCATACAACGAAGCAAAGAACATGTATCGTGTGGTGGCTTCTACTTACGATGACAAGGCTGCTGCCGTGCAGTCGCGTAATACGTTGCGCGGCACTTATCCCGACGCATGGCTGCTTTTGTCTAAATGATAGATTTAGAATAATATATAGTTTATACGATACACGGGAGCGAGTTTTCATTTGCTCCCGTGTGTCGTATAGAGAAGTCTGTTTTGATTATTAAGAATTATTTGTTTTTATACCGACGTTTGTTTCGTCTGTTTTCATTAATTTTGCAACCTATATGGGAAGGGTTTTAGCTATTGATTACGGGAAAAAACGCACGGGAGTCGCAGTGACGGATCCGTTGCAGTTGATTGCAAACGGGTTGACCACGGTTTCTACGTCGTCTGTCATGGATTTTATTGTGTCTTATGTCCGTCAGGAACATGTGGAGCGGATTGTGGTGGGGCTGCCGAAACAAGCCAATGGGGAAGATTCTGAAAATATGGGCCGGATAAATTCTTTTGTGCGGTGTTTGCATGAACGCCTGCCGGAGATTCCGGTTGAATTTTTCGATGAACGTTATACTTCCGTGTTGGCTCATCAGGCTATGTTGCAGGGAGGTTTAAGGAAGAAAGCCCGGCAAAATAAAGCTTTGGTGGATGAAATCAGTGCGACGATTATCCTGCAAGGTTGGATGGAATCCCGTATGATGCTGAAAAAAAATAATATATAAAATAATATGGTATTACCAATTTATACTTTTGGTCAGCCCGTGTTGAGAAAGGTGGCCGAAGATATTACACCGGACTATCCGGAGTTGAAAACTTTGATAGACAATATGTACGAAACTTTGGAGCGGTCTGAGGGTATTGGGCTGGCAGCTCCCCAAATCGGCTTGTCCATTCGTCTGGTGGTGATTAATTTGGATTTGATTTCCGATGACCTGCCCGAATATAAAGGATTTGTACATGCGTTTATCAATCCTCATATTTTGGAGTACGATGACACGGAAACGGATTCAATGGAAGAAGGGTGTTTGAGTTTGCCGGGCATCCACGAGCCTGTGCGTCGTCCCACACGCATTCGTGTGAGTTATTTGGACGAGGACTTCCAGCCCCATGACGAATGGGTGGAAGGATATTTGGCTCGTGTCATGCAACATGAGTTCGACCATCTTGACGGGAAAATGTTCGTGGACCATTTGTCCATGCTGCGCAAACAGATGGTGAAAGGTAAATTGGGAAATTTGCTGAAAGGAAATTTCCGTTGTGCTTATAAGGTCAAGACGAAAAAGTAATGAAGGGGAGCCGGAAAGTATATCTTCTTTTCTTTTGGCTTTTTTCCGTGTCGGCCATGGCACAGATTAATACCGACCGGATGATGCTGATGGGGCGTAATGCGCTCTACTATGAGGATTATGTACTTTCCATACGCCGCTTCAATATGGTGATTTCGGCCAAGCCTTATTTGTCAGAGCCGTATTTTTACCGTGGATTGGCCAAATTTTATTTAGAGGATTATACCGGGGCTGAGGAGGATTGCGGGGCTGCTATAGACCGCAATCCTTTTTTGCCCGATAATTATCGTTTGCGAGGGTTGTGCCGTATCAATCTGAAACGTTATGAAGAAGCCGTTTCGGATTACGTGAAGTTGCTTGAAATCGAACCCAAGGACGAGAGCGGATGGCATAATATGACCTTATGTTATTTGCAACTCAAGGAGTACGACAAGGCGGTGGAATGTATAGACCGCATGTTGGGCTACTGGCCGCAAAAAGCCCCCCTATATACTTTAAAGGCACAGGCTTATTTCGCCCAAAAAGATACAGCCGCAGCCATGGCGAGTATAGACCGGGCATTGGAAATCAATCCATACGAGGGACAGGCTTGGAGCATGCGTGCGGCGGTCTATGCCGGGCGGGAGGAATATAAGTTGGCCGAAGAGGCTTTGGATAAGACCATACAGCAGATGCCTCGTGAGGCCGGACATTATATCAACCGTGCATTGGCGCGTTATCATCAGCGTAATTTACGTGGGGCGATGACGGACTATGATACGGCACTGGAAATGGACTCCGCCAATTATATCGGTCATTTCAACCGTGGTCTGCTTCGGGCGCAGGTGGGCGACGACAACCGTGCCATCGAGGACTTCAATTTCGTGCTGAAATTGGAACCGGATAATATGATTGCGTTGTTCAACCGTGCGTTGATGTTGAACAATACTGGAGATTACCGGGGAGCTATCCGGGATATAAATGCCGTCATCAAGGAGTTTCCTAATTTCTGGACCGGTTATCAGTTCCGGGCTGAGGTGCGCCGGAAGATGGGCGATACCAAAGGAGCCGAGTTGGATGAATTCAAGGTATTGAAAGCCCAGATGGACCAACGTTACGGCGGAAAGAAACCGCAGAATACGAAGCGGACCCGAAAGGTGAGCGACCGTACGATGGAAGATTATAACAAACTGGTGGAGGCTGATACCTCGGAAGATGAATCGCCGACGTATGAAAGCGAATATCGCGGCAAAGTGCAGAACCGCAGGACGGAATTGACTCCGGAACCGGCTTTGGTTCTGACCTATTATACGGGGCAGAACGATTTTCAACGCAAGATGTACAATAAGGAACTCGAACGTCTGAATCGTTTGGGTGTCTTGCCGGCACGTCTGGTATTGACTCACGACGAAGTGTCACTGGATGAAGCCCGTATACAAAAACATTTTTCCTCCATTCAGGCCCTTTCCGACAAGATTGCCCGGCAGCCGGACAATACATTATTATATTTGGCCCGTTCCATAGATGAATATCTTGTGCAAGACTTCGAGAAAGCATTGGCCGATGCCGACCGTGCCATTGAGCTGGATAGTTCTTACTTGCTTGCTTATTATATGAGGGTACAGATTAGAATGAAAAATCAGGAAGTCCGGATGGCGGAAAAGTCAGAGGTTCCTTCTGCTGGAGAGGTGAAATGGACGTTCGACGCTTCCTGTTCCGAATATCAGGCTGCATTAGACGATTGCGACCGGATATTGGCCCGGGAGCCTGATTTTGCCGGTTGCTATTATAATAAAGGTAATATATACATGCAGTTGAAGTTATGGCCGGAAGCCATTAAGGCTTATACGCAGGCCATTAAGCTTCATGCGGATTATGCCGAAGCCTACTACAACCGAGGGGTGGCTTATATCCTTTCGGGCGACTACGCTTCCGGTATTCCCGATTTAAGTCGGGCAGGTGAGATGGGCTTATATAAGGCTTATAATTTGATTAAGAGGTATAGGGACAAGGCTGCTACCGAAGTGGAATAAGCTAAAAAACAGCTACTTTTTTGATGGATTGTGCCACTGTCTCATGAAAAATAACTATTTTTGCAACTTTGAAAACGGACAATACGTATAATTATGATAAAGATAACTTTTCCTGACGGCTCTGTGCGTGAATACGAGGCCGGTGTGACAGGTTTACAAATTGCTGAGAGTATTTCTTCCAGACTGGCACAGGATGTGCTGGCTTGCGGGGTGAATGGTGAGATTGTCGAGCTGAATCGTCCGATTAACGAGGATGCTTCCGTGGTGCTTTACAAGTGGGAGGATGCGGAAGGAAAGCATGCTTTCTGGCATACTTCCGCTCACTTGATGGCTGAGGCTATGCAGGAACTTTATCCGGGTATGCAGTTCGGTATCGGTCCGGCCATAGAAAACGGTTTTTATTACGATGTGATGCCTCCTGCGGGCACGGTTATCCGTGAAAGCGACTTTGCCGGTATTGAAAAGAAGATGTTGGAGTTGGCACAGCGTAAAGAACCGGTCGTGCGGGCTGAAATCTCCAAAGCCGACGCCTTGAAGTTTTTCGGTGAGCGCGGTCAGACGTACAAGAACGAATTGATAGAAGACTTGGAAGACGGGCATATCTCTACTTACACCCAAGGAGCTTTCACAGACTTGTGCCGCGGTCCGCACTTGATGAATACGGGTGTTATCAAAGCCGTGAAAGTGACGGCTGTATCGTCAGCGTATTGGCGCGGAGACGAGAAGCGTCCGCAGATGACTCGCGTATATGCCATTTCTTTCCCGAAAAAGAAGATGCTGGACGAGTATTTGACGTTGTTGGAAGAAGCCAAGAAGCGCGACCATCGTAAGATAGGAAAGGAAATGGAACTTTTCATGTTCTCCGAACGTGTCGGGAAAGGATTGCCGATGTGGTTGCCGAAAGGTACGGCTTTGCGCTTGCGTCTGGAAGATTTCCTGAAAAAAATTCAAAAGCGTTACGGTTACCAGCAGGTGATGACGCCTCATATCGGCGGTAAGAACCTTTATGTGACATCCGGACATTATGCCCACTACGGGAAAGATTCTTTCCAACCGATTCATACGCCGGAGGCCGACGAAGAGTATATGTTGAAGCCGATGAACTGTCCGCATCATTGTGAGATTTATGCCTGGAAGCCGCGTTCATATAAAGACCTGCCCTTGCGAATCGCCGAATTCGGAACGGTGTACCGTTATGAACAGAGCGGAGAGTTGCACGGACTGACACGTGTACGTTCGTTTACGCAAGACGATGCCCATATCTTCTGTCGTCCGGATCAGGTGAAAGATGAGTTCATTCGCGTGATGGAGATTATCCAGATTATTTTCGGTGCATTGAATTTCGATACATTCGAGGCGCAGATTTCTTTGCGCGACCCGAACAACCGTGAGAAGTATATCGGTTCGGACGAGGTTTGGGAAGAAGCTGAAAATGCCATCATCGAAGCTTGCAAGGAGAAAGGCCTGAATGCCAAAGTAGAATATGGCGAAGCTGCATTCTACGGTCCTAAGCTCGACTTCATGGTGAAAGATGCCCTCGGACGCCGTTGGCAGTTGGGTACGATACAGGTGGACTACAACTTGCCCGAACGTTTCAAACTGGAATACACGGGCGAGGACAACCAGAAACATCGTCCGGTGATGATACACCGCGCACCGTTCGGTTCCATGGAGCGTTTCTGTGCCGTACTTATCGAGCATACGGCCGGTCATTTCCCCTTGTGGCTGACACCCGACCAGGTGGCTATCCTTCCGATTTCCGAGAAGTTCAACGATTACGCTCAAAAACTTTGCGCGTATTTTGATGAACAAGACGTGCGTGCCATTGTGGACGACCGTAATGAGAAAATCGGACGCAAGATACGTGACAACGAAATGAAGCGCATACCTTACATGCTGATTGTGGGAGAAAAAGAAGCAGCCGACGGTACGGTTTCCGTACGTAAGCAGGGCGAAGGCGACCAGGGAAGCATGAAATTCGAAGATTTTGCAAAGAAAATCAACGAAGAGGTTCGTAATATGACAAATAAATATTAAATTTGCACCCGATTTTTAAAACTCAATAGTCGTAATCGGAAAATAAAAACAGAAGAGAACAACATTTTTGAATGAAGAAAGACAATTTAAAACAGCAATATCGTATCAACGAACAGATACGTGTGCGTGAAGTCCGGATAGTGGGCGATGATGTGGAATCTACGGTTATGCCGACGGCTAAGGCACTGCAAATGGCGGAAGCACAAGGCGTAGACCTCGTGGAAATCTCCCCGAATGCAGTTCCTCCTGTTTGTCGTTTGATAGACTACAGCAAGTTCCTCTACCAGCAAAAGAAGCGCCAGAAAGAAATGAAGGCCAAACAGGTGAAGGTAGACGTAAAGGAAATCCGCTTCGGTCCCCAGACGGACGATCATGACTATAACTTCAAACTGAAGCATGCGCAAGGGTTCCTTTCAGATGGAGACAAGGTGAAAGCATACGTGTTTTTCAAGGGGCGCAGCATTCTTTTCAAGGAACAAGGTGAAGTCTTGTTGCTTCGTTTCGCCAACGATTTGGAGGAATACGGCAAGGTGGAACAGATGCCGGTGCTTGAAGGGAAGCGCATGACAATCTTCATCGCTCCGAAAAAGCAGGCGCAAGCCAAGAAACAGGCTGAGCCTGTGGTTGAGGCATCAGTGCAGAAAGCGGAACGGAGCCAGCCGAAAGCCAATGCTCCCAAAGAATATAAGGGGCCGCGTGTGGAAGGCGAAGATTGATTGAAAGGGAAGAGTAAGTGCGTAACGCCTTGGTATATGCGTTGCCACACATTGAATAATAACTTAAATATTAAACAAAATGCCAAAAGTAAAGACTAATTCCGGTGCCAAAAAGAGATTTCGTCTTACCGGAACAGGTAAAGTTAAGAGACATCACGCTTTCCACAGTCATATCTTGACAAAGAAGACTAAGAAGCAGAAAAGAAACTTGGTTCACGATGATATCGTAGTAACTGAGAACATGAAGCAGGTTCGTGACCTCCTCTGTCTGCGTTAATTAAAAGTGTAGGTCGTATTAACAAAGTTATTAACCGAATGCTTTAGCCTGAAGTTCATCCGTAAACAGACTCACAGAAGAGGGGGGATGGCGCTAACATTCAAAAAGATTAAAAATTATGCCAAGATCAGTAAATCATGTTGCTTCAAGAGCAAGAAGAAAGAAAATTTTAGGTTTGACCAAAGGTTACTTTGGTGCGCGTAAGAACGTATGGACCGTAGCTAAGAACACTTGGGAGAAGGGTTTGACTTACGCTTATCGTGACCGTAAGAACAAGAAGCGTAACTTCCGTGCTTTGTGGATTCAGCGTATCAACGCAGCCGCACGTCTGGAGGGGATGTCATACTCTCAGTTGATGGGAGCTTTGCACAAGGCCGGTATCGAAATCAACCGCAAGGTGCTTGCCGACCTGGCCATGAATCATCCTGAAGCATTCAAGGCTGTGGTAGCAAAAATAAAGTAAGAAGGGAAATCTGAACGGATTTCAAGATAAAAAGGTGTATTGTTTGTCAATACACCTTTTTTTGTTTTACTTTGTATCAATAAATATTATACTTATTCATCAGTTGAATTAAATCGCGATTTCAATGGAAAGAAGAATTAAAGATTATGCTGTTTTGACCTTAAAAGGGATGGCTATGGGGGCGGCCGATGTAGTGCCCGGAGTTTCCGGAGGGACGATTGCTTTCATTGCCGGTATTTATGATGAGCTTATCAACTCCATCAAAAGTATTAACATGCACTCCCTGAAACTGTTGTTTACGGGAAAAATAGCGGCTTTCTGGAAGGCCGTAAATGGAAATTTCCTGTTTGCCTTGCTGTTGGGCATCGCTATCAGTGTGTTTTCTCTGGCCAAGCTGATTACTTATTTGTTACTTAACGAGCCGGTATTGGTGTGGTCTTTCTTTTTTGGTTTGGTGCTGGCTTCCACGTGGTTCGTCACCAAAGACATCAAGGGATGGAACTGGAAAACCGTGGCCGGTTTTGTGGGTGGTGCTGTGATAGCATACTACATCACGGTGGCCACTCCGGCAGAAACGTCCACTAATCTTATGTTTATATTCCTTTGTGGTGCCATTGCCATTTGTGCGATGATACTTCCCGGCATATCCGGCAGCTTTATATTGGTACTGTTGGGTAAATATTTTTATGTCATGGAGGCGGTGAAGACGTTAGACCTGGTCGTTTTGGGTGTCTTTGCCTTCGGTGCAGCCTTGGGGATCACCAGTTTTTCCCGTGTTTTGTCATACGCTTTGAAGAATTTCCGTAATATTACCTTGTCTGTCCTTTCCGGCTTCATGCTGGGTTCGTTGAATAAAGTGTGGCCTTGGAAAGAAGTAGAGAAATTAGTTTCAGATGGTCATGAGGTGATGATAGAGCATAATATCGCCCCGAATACGGAGGTGGCCGAGGCTGTCGTACTGATGCTTATCGGTTTTATTTTGGTGTATGTATTGGAAAAGATTTCAGCTAAAAAGGCATAACGGATTGGATGGAGATGTATAAGAAAAGTTACTTTTGGCCGTTGGTAGCATTGTGTGTCGTATCCCTCTTTTTGTTTTTGGGACAAACGTTTTTCAATACGCGTGGAGAGCCGCGCGAAGCTGTGGTGGCTCTTTCTATGTTGCAACAGGGAAACTGGGTGCTGCCGGTGAACAATGGGGTCGAGTTGGCATTCAAGCCTCCTTTTTTCCATTGGTGCATCGCAGCGATTTCTACGGTGGCCGGTGCGGTGAATGAATACACCTCCCGCATGCCTTCGGCTTTGGCCTTGTCGGCCATGGTACTGGTCGGGTATGTGTTCTATGCCAAAAGGCGCGGTGCCGAAGTGGCCTTTATTGCCGCCTTGCTCACGTTGACCAATTTCGAGGTACACCGTGCCGGAGTGGCCTGCCGTGTGGACATGGTGCTGACGGCGATGATGGTCATCGCGTTGTACCAGCTTTATAAATGGGGAGAGAAAGACCTGAAAGGCGTGCCTTGGGTGGCCGTGCTCTGCTTGAGTGCGGCGGCCCTGACGAAAGGGCCGGTAGGCATCGTCCTGCCTTGTCTGGTCCCTGCCGTATTCCTGTGGATCAGGGGGAGGAAGTTCCTGCGCATTTTCTTTTCTTTCCTGATGGTAGCCGTGTTAGCCTGCGTGTTGCCGGCCGTATGGTATTGGGCAGCTTATCAGCAGGGTGGTGACCATTTCCTTGACCTTGTGTTGGAAGAGAACGTCTATCGTTTTTTGGGAAAGATGACCTATGCCTCGCATGAGAATCCGGCCTGGTACAATGTAATGACGGTGGTGGCCGGTTACGCGCCCTACACTTTATTGGGGCTTGTCTCCTTGTTCTTTTTGAGGTACCGGAAACCGCAGGGACGGGTACGTACGTGGTGGTCGCGCTTCGTGGCCTATATCCGTAATATGGACGATGCCCGTCTGTATTCGTTGTTGTGCATCGTCATTATTTTCACGTTCTACTGCATTCCGAAGAGCAAACGTAGTGTCTACCTGTTGCCGATATACCCATTTATTGCTTATTTTCTGGCTGAATATATCATTTATCTGCGCCATCGTCATTTGAATGCCTTACGTGTTTTCGGCAGTATCATGGCCTCATTGGCCATGCTGTTGCTGTTGGTTTTCGGTGCGGTCCGTATGGGATGGGTGCCCGACTCCCTGTTTGCCGGGCGGCATGCGGCGGAGAACATAGCCTATATGCACGCATTGGAGGACTTTCCCTTGACGGTATTCGCGGTCCTCGGTGTGTTGGTTCCCGTGGCGGCTGCTTGTTGGTATTTCCGTGTCCAGCGGCGTAATGCGGCCGACAACGGCATCATTTACGCCTTTATTGCCGTGATATTTTCCATCTTCTTTGCGCTCGATGGGGTGTACCAGCCCGTCATCCTGAATGTGAAGTCAGACCGTGCCGTGGCGGAGGAAGTGCGCCGCATCGTGCCCGAAGGCAGGTTGTATTCCTTCCGTACCGATGTGGTGGAGGGGAACCGCATGCATCCGTTCACGGTCAACTTCTATTTGGGCGACCGGATGGTGCCGTTCGATTGTTTCACGCCCCCGGCGGAAGGATACGTGTTTATGGGAGGCGAGATGGCGGCACCGTTTTTGGAACGTTACGGTGCGGAGTTCTCGTTGGAAGAAGTGTATGCCTCCAATCACCGTAGTTGCGACGATAAGCGGTATAACGTCCTTTACCGTTTCAGCCGGAAGCAGGCAGAACCTTAAAATGTCTTTATGATACAGAGAAAGAAACTCTTTGCCACGTTTGTCCGTTTCGGCATGGTCGGGGTGTTGGCCACAGCGCTCCATTACGGCCTTTATTACCTCCTGCATTTTATAATGGGGGCCAATGCGGCCTTTACGGTCGGTTATCTGTTGGGCTTCGTGGCCAACTTCTACCTGACGTCTTATTTTACCTTCGGCACATCGCCTTCGTGGCGCAAGTTGTTCGGCATGGGAGGGGCGCACGCAGTGAACTACCTGCTGCAAATCGGGTTATTGAACTTTTTTCTCTGGACGGGGGTAGATGAGGTGTGGGCTCCTCTTCCGGTCTACGCCATAACCGTTCCCGTGAATTTCATATTGGTACGTTTCGTATTTACATCTAAAAATGAGTGAGACAATGAAACTGGTAATCGTGGTGCCTTGTTATAATGAAGAAGAAGTGTTGGCCGAGACGACCCGTCAGCTTTCTTCGGTGGTGGATGAATTGCTTTCGGACGGGAAGATAGACGAAGGTAAGATTCTCTATGTGGACGACGGTTCGCGCGACCGCACTTGGGAACTTATCCGGGGATTTTCCAAAACACATCCAAGTGTGACCGGGCTGAAGCTGGCGCACAATGTCGGTCATCAGCAGGCGTTGTGGGCCGGTTTGGAGTGGGCGGCTTCCCATGCGGATGCCGCCGTGTCCATCGATGCCGACTTGCAGGACGACGTGCGCTCCATCGTCGGGATGGTGGATGCCTGGCGCGGAGGAGCCGACATCGTGTACGGCGTGCGCCGGGAGCGTACGACGGATACTTTTTTCAAGAAAAATACGGCCTTGGCTTTCTATAAGCTGATGAATGCCCTTGGAGGAGACATCGTTTACAATCATGCCGATTTCCGCCTGATGAGCCGCCGCACGTTGCAGGCTTTGATGGCTTATCCTGAACGGAATTTGTTTTTGCGCGGGATGGTGTCGGCTTTGGGCTATCCTTCGGCACGGGTGTATTACGACCGTAAGGAGCGTATGGCCGGCGAGTCGAAATATCCTTTCAGCAAGATGCTCAGTTTTGCGTTGGACGGCATCACGTCTTTTTCCGTCCGTCCGTTGCGTTATATTTCCATGCTCGGCCTGTTGTTCATCCTCATTTCTTTGGTAGCGATAGCCTATGGTATCGTGGTGTATGTAGAAGGCAATACCATTCCGGGATGGACTTCCCTTCTGGTTTCCGTGTGGTTCATCGGAGGAACCATCCTGATGGCTTTGGGCATCATCGGGGAGTATGTGGGCAAGATATATAAAGAGGTAAAGCGGCGGCCGCGTTATTTCATAGAACAGACTGCGGGGATACAGGAGCCGCATGATTGAAGTTTCAACCGCCCGTCCGATGCCATGATTTTTCTTCCGGACGGGCGTTTTTTGTGGATAGGCTACTGTCAAAATATCTCTGTTTATATCCTGTTCTCTTTCAAAAAGACAGATTTTTCAAGTTTTAGAGTTGACGAAAAATAAGAAAACAGGGGCATTCCACGTGTTTCTTTTGCATAATTATTCGTTTTTCGCCTTGTTTATGCGTTTTCCTTTGCATATATTCAAATCGTTCGACTGAGATTGATTTTTCGTTTGCAGTCGTATGCAATACGTTTCTCCGCATGTGGGTGCGGAGCTGTCTGCAAATGGCCGGAAATCTTTGCGGAAATACGTTAAAAAAACGACTTGGGTTGCCGTTTTTTCTCTAAACGGTGGCCTTGCGGAAGCAAAGATGAAAAAACAAAATGTACATCAGGAAACGTCTTAGGCTTGCGCGAACGGGAAAACATGCGGAGTAGGGAAGGAAAACGCCTGTCATAACGTAAGGGAATGAGGCGTCGGGGGTGACATGCCGTCTTGGGCCTGCTGCGACGAGAATCGCGTATTTTCCTTCAGGCAGGGTTGTGGATTCAAATATGCGATTCTGGAGGGCATGGCTTTGTCTTTTTGTCAAAGTGTCAATACCGGATACGGGTAAGGGTAAAAAACAGGGGACACTTTCTAAAAAGTATCCCCTTTATGGTA
Organism: Paraprevotella clara YIT 11840; assembly: GCF_000233955.1. Classification (GTDB taxonomy): domain Bacteria; phylum Bacteroidota; class Bacteroidia; order Bacteroidales; family Bacteroidaceae; genus Paraprevotella; species Paraprevotella clara. Next base: position 37,806 of record NZ_JH376578.1, on the reverse strand, counting down.
AAAGCCGCACCGATGATGTGATGAAAACTCCGAGCTAACAAGATTTGAGCGCCCGTCACCTTTGTAATCCACCGGCAATTAAGCTACCCGAAGGCGTGGCCCGCCATTAGTGAGCGAAGCATTCTCGGTTTTCTGAAATAAATTGATGAGTATCCCAATCTAACCGATGCGGCTCCCTTTTCTGTATGACAAAGATAAGTCATTGTGCCCGAAAAAGCAAATAAAATGCGTGTTTTTTTAGATAGGAAATGAAATGCCCCGCTTCTTTGTCGGAAAAGAGGCGGGGCTGTTCGTGTCTCAGGCTTATTTGAAATGTTCCAGAAGCTTCTCCAGTTCGGCGGTAGAAATGATTTCCACACTGCCGTGTTTCACTTCCGTAGGATTCCGGATTTCGTCGTCAGGTATAGGATACCATTTGTGTTGCGACGGGTCGGTACAACCGGTATAGCTTACTCCCCGGTCGCCATTGAACTTGTCGAAATAGAGGAACCATCCTTTGCCGCCTATGGCCGGAAAGACTTCCGGGCCTTCGACTTCTATGTAGCGCGATGGCAGTAGCGGAGTGGAACCTTCGAAGCGCTGCACGCACGGGTCGAGGCTCTTCGACGTGGCACAACGGATGGTCTTCTCTCCGTTGCGTTCGTCCTTGTAGTAGGCATAGTATGTGTCCCCTTCTTTCAGGATGGTCATATCGATGGCTGTGAAGCCCGGGTCGAAGTAAACAGCCGGAGTGGAGAAAGTGAGCCAATCTTTCGTGGTACAGTAATGATGCACCTGCCTGTCGCCGATGCGGGAGGACCAGTAGAGATAGAACGTGCCGGTCTGTCCGTCGTAAGTGAATTCCGGTGCCCAGGCGTTAGGCGATACGGGGCCGCCGTCGTGTCCGTCCATCAGCATGATTTTCCCGTCGTCGGTACGTGTACCGCCGTTGGCGGCTGTCCAATGAATGAGGTCATCGGACTCCCAGTGGAACAGGGCAGGATGATCCCAGCCCCAAGTATGTATGAGATGGAATTTGGTTTTACCATTGTGCGTGACACGGTGCAAATAAGGGTCGCGCAGCCAGACTTCGTCGTCGTAAGCATTGAAAACGGGGCGGCTGCCATTGATGTCGGTCCATGTCTTTCCGTCACGGCTATAGGCATAGAACAAGTGCTGTGCGCTGGCTTTGAAATAAGACATGAGGTACACGCTGTCTGTGGCCCTGACCTCCGGCATGGCTTGCCGTCCGGGCATGGGGCCGACGGAATATTCCTCAACGGGGATATATTCTGTGTAGCGCAGGCCCGCGTCGATGTATTGGCCTCCGTAGCCTTGGTGGGCATGGATGGCCATGACATTGTCGCTGTTCGGTTTCAGCGTGGCAAGCGCTTCCGGGGCGATGGGTTGCGCCACATAGCGCGTGGCCCATCCTTTGACTTCGTATGCTTTGACACCGTTAAGGTAGACTTCGCAGTCGTCGTCTTGGTAGAGCCAGAGTTGCAAGGCGTTGATTTGTGCCTGCGAAAGGTTGCCGATGGAGAAGTGGCGGCGTATGTAAATATCGGATGTGTTCCACGCGCTCCGTACGAAAGTGTTGGGCGGACCGCCGGCACCGAAACCGGCTTGTCCTTTGTCCCATTGGCTGTCGTCGAACGACGGGGCATACCAATCACCGGATGGCGTAACGGTGGTATAGCTCCACACTTCGTCGGACGATGTGTCCGCAGCGTCGACCACTACAGTTTGGCGTGAGCGGTTGTGGATGGTGCGCAGGATTTCTTCGCGTACGGAAGCCTGTTCTTCCGGGGCTATCTTGAACACCTTGCGGTCGTAAGTAAGCAGTCCGTTCAGTTCTTGCTCCACGTCGCTCGTCTGCGTATATACGGATGCCCAGATGCCTTGTTCCTGCAATCCTTGCAAGGCGACGGTGTAGGCATTGAACCTTTCGGCCAAAGCCTTGCTGTCCGCTACGGAAGTGTATTCCATGTCGTTGCCTTTCCACAGATGCCCCTCCACTTTGAGGGTGATGCCCCCGTATTCCCCGCATACGGCCACCCGTTCGTTGAGCGGATTGCTTTGGAGCGAAGGCACGGGATAGCTATGCTGGTCGATGATGTCGCCAGCCTCGAAGTCCACCCATCCGCTTGCCGCATTGATAAGGCGGGTGTCGTCGGCTTTGCGGATGGCCTCCACGCCACGGCGCGTATGGCTGTCGTTGCCCGAAGCATACTGTCCCCAGCCTTCGTTGTAGGCTACCCATACGACGATGCAAGGATGATTTTTCAGCGTGTTGACGATGCGCGTGCACTCATCGTAGAAGTTCTGCCGGATAAACTCTTGGCTGCCGATACTGCCGTTCTCGTCGAAGCTCTTGCTCGGCATGTCTTGCCACACGAGCATTCCCATCTTGTCACAGTAATAGTACCAGCGTGCGGGTTCTACCTTGATGTGTTTGCGTATCATGTTCATACCTAAAGATTGTACGACTTCTATGTCGTAGCGCATCCCTTCGTCCGAAGGAGGAGTGAGCAGACCGTCCGGCCACCATCCTTGGTCGAGCACACCGAATTGGTACAGCGGTTTGTTGTTCAATAGCATGCAGGGATGACCGTCCACCATACCCCGGCTGATTTTACGCATGCCGAAGTATCCTTTCACTCGGTCGGTCTGCGTGCCGTTATGATACAGGCGGATGTCCATGTCATAAAGGTGGGGGGAACCGGGTGCCCATAATTTGGCATCCGGTATGCTGACCGTGCGGGCCGAGTTGACGGGGATTCCGGTCAGAGTGGCCACCGTTTTCCGTCCGTCCTTGACGATGATGTCGGCCGTGGCGGACGTGTTGGCGGACTCGACCGTAAGCGAAACGGTTCCCGCATCGATGTCCGACGTCACGCTGTAGCCGCTGACGTGTGCGGCGTCAACCGGTTCAATCCATACGGTTTGCCAGATTCCCGTTACCGGAGTGTAGAAACACCCGCCCGGTTTGAGGGTTTGCTTGCCCAACGGTTGCCCGCCATGGTTCGTGGGGTCTGTGACCGTCACTTGTATTTCCTGTTCTTCTCCGTCGCGAAGCAGCGGTGTGATGTTCATGGAGAACGGGTCGCTGCCGCCGCTGTGGCTTCCGGCTTTTTGTCCGTTGACGTACACGGCACATTTCCAGTCCACCGCCCCGAAATGGAGCAGGATGTGCCGGCCTTTATAGGCTTTGGGAAGTTTGAACGTGCGTTGATATACGAAAGTAGACTGTGTGTTTTCTTCGAAATTCGTATCCATAATGCCGGACAGGGCCGACTCTATGGGAAAGGGCACCAATATCTTTTGGTTGAACGCCGTAGGCGATAGGTTGTAACTAAGGTCTACCGACTTCTTCTTGCAGTAATCCCAAGGGCCGTTGAGCGACATCCATTCACTGCGTTCCATTTGCGGACGCGGATATTCGGTCCATACTTTGTCGGGGTTGATTTTTTCACCCCACTCGCTCATGATGGGAGCTTTTTTCCGAACCCAATCCGCAGCCATCAGGTTGGTGGCCGCCATCAAGGCAAGAGCGGTAAATAGGTTTTTCAATAGGTTGTGATTCATAACATAAAAATATATTTAAGTAATATACAAATTTAACGATTCGTTGTGCGGTTCATTGTATGTATTTGGGAAAAAGACGAAAACTAAATGTCTTTTTGGTGTAAAATAACTAATTCATGACGTAAAAAGAGAGGTTTTTATTTTGTTCTCCGCCCTTCATCTCTTATCTTTGTACGAATACTTTTAAAGAGCAAACCCACAAATTTATGAAACTGCATTTCTCGATAGAATATCTGACGCATTGGGGGGAAGACGTCAGGGTGTCCCTGACGTTGGTCGATGCAAAGAGACGTACCCAGACACAGACTTATCCGATGGAAACCCGTGACGGCCACCGATGGACGGGAGAAGTGCTCATTACTGACGGACGCATCCGGTCTTTTCATTATCATTATAGTGTATATAAGGAAGGCCGTAAGTTCCGGACGGAATGGGACTTCGTACCTCGCCGTTTCAGGGCCGACATCACCAAAACTTATTTGTTCCGGGACGCCTGGCAGGATGTCCCCCTCTTGTCTCATCTTTATACTTCCGCTTTTACGCAGTGTGTTCGTCCGCATACGGCCGAGACGGAAGGACTGCCATATTTCAACAGTACGTTGATGTTGAAGGTGAGTGCTCCTCAGCTTGAGGAAGGGCAGGCGTTGGCTCTCCTTGGGAACCAACCGGCGTTGGGAGAGTGGAATCCGGGCTTTGCGTTCCGCATGAAAGAGACGGGGCTGTACGAGTGGAGTGTGACCTTGAGCGCGGCCGGTGTCACTTTTCCCATGGAATATAAATATGTCGTCATTGATGCGAAGACGGGCGATTTCGTGGCGTGGGAAGGCGGAGAAAACCGTGTGCTGCCGATAAGCGGGGTGGCAAAAGACGAAGTGGTCGTTATCTCGGATCCTCCGTTACGGATTCGGGGAAACCGTTGGAAAGCGGCCGGTGTGGTCATACCCGTTTTTTCATTGCGTAGCGAAGGCAGTTGCGGGGTGGGGGATTTCGGCGACCTGAAAGCTATGGTCGATTGGACGGTGCTTACCCGGATGCGCGTCATTCAACTGTTGCCTGTGTACGACACGACTATTCATAAGAATTGGCTGGACTCTTATCCATATAATAGTATTTCCATTTATGCGCTCCATCCCCAGTATGTCGATTTGCGCCAGTTGCCGAAGCTTGCGGACGAAAAGGAAATGGCGGAATACGAAGAGCGGCGGGCGGCTTTGAATGCTTTGCCCCAAGTGGACTACGAGGCGGTAAGTGCCTTGAAGCAAGAGTATCTGCATGCCGTGTTCCGTCGTGAGGGTAAAGAAATGCTGTCCTCCGAACGCTTTACGGCTTTTTTCAAGCGGAACGAAGATTGGTTGGTGCCCTATGCGGCGTTTTGCGTGTTGCGCGACCGTTTCGGGACGGCCGATTTCCACGCATGGCCGGAGTATGCGGAATACAGGACGGAAGACATACGTGCTTTTTGTCGTCCGTCCGCTCCGGCCTACGAGGAAGTCTCTTACTATTATTATGTACAGTTCTGCTTGCATGAACAGTTGTTGGCGGCTTCCGATTATGCCCGTGCGAAGGGTATCATTCTGAAGGGAGACATCCCCATCGGCATCAGCCGCAACAGTGTGGAGGCTTGGGTGGAGCCGTACTACTTTAATCTGGATGGCCAGGCCGGTGCGCCGCCCGATGATTTTTCGGTCAACGGCCAGAACTGGGGCTTTCCTACTTATAACTGGGAGGTCATGCTCGAGGACGGTTGCAGTTGGTGGGTGCGTCGTTTCCGTAAGATGGCCGAGTATTTCAATGCCTATCGTATCGACCACGTGCTGGGATTCTTCCGGATATGGGAGATTCCGTCCGACTCGGTACATGGTCTGCTGGGACATTTTTCCCCTTCGCTTCCGATGAGTGTGGAAGAGATTGAGGGCTATGGGCTTCGGTTCCGGAAAAATTATTTTACCCATCCCAATATCAGTGATTGGGTATTGGATAAACTGTTCGGTGAACGTGCCGAGGAAGTGAAGGCCGTTTATCTGGATGCTTTGGGCATGGATTGGTATGCGTTGAAGCCCGAGTATGACACGCAACGTAAGGTGGAAGCGGCTTTTGCCGGAAAGTCTTCGGCCGAGGATGCGGCTTTGCGTGAGGGGTTGTATGCGCTTATCAGTAATGTGCTCTTCATTCCCGACCCGAAACAGCCGGACAAATATCATCCGCGTATTTCGGCCCGGTGCGATTATCTGTACCAGACATTGAGCGAGGAAGAGAAACGGGCTTTCGATGCCTTATACGAAGATTATTATTACCATCGGCACAACGAGTTCTGGTACGGGCAGGCCATGCGTAAACTGCCCGTCTTGGTGGAAGCGACTCAAATGCTGGTGTGTGCCGAAGATTTGGGCATGGTGCCGGAATGCGTCCCTTGGGTCATGGACGATCTGCGCATCCTGACGCTTGAGATTCAAACCATGCCCAAGAAGTTCGGGCTGAAATTCGGACGGTTGGAAGAAAATCCTTACCGGAGCGTGGCCACCATATTTACCCATGATATGCCCACCCTTCGCGGGTGGTGGGAAGAGGATGCCGTGCGCGCGCAACAATATTTCAACGAGGTGTTGCAAAAAGACGGGGAGGCTCCTGCTTCCATACCGGGGTGGTTGTGCGAAGAAGTAGTGGCACGTCATCTTTATTCTCCTTCGATGCTCTGTCTGATTTCGTGGCAGGACTGGATGTCGATAGATGAACGGTTGCGTTATCCCGATGCGGATTTTGAACGTATTAACGTACCTTCCAATCCGCGAAACTACTGGCATTACCGTATGCACCTGACGATAGAGGAATTGATGGGGTGCGACGACTTGAACCGGAAAATCCGCATGCTGATTACGCATAGCGGAAGAGATTGAAAGCTTTTATTCATATTCAAAAATAATTTATGGTATCTGTAGACGGACTGGCCGTGGAATTCGGCGGAACGACTTTGTTTAGCGATATTTCTTTTCAGATTAACGAGAAAGACCGTATTGCCTTGATGGGAAAAAACGGGGCAGGAAAGAGTACATTATTGAAAATATTGGCCGGGGTGAGGCTGCCGACGCGGGGGCGTGTCACGGCTCCTAAGGATTGTGTGATAGCTTATCTGCCACAGCATCTGATGACGGAAGACGGGCGTACGGTATTTGAAGAGGCTTCGATGGCCTTTTCCCACCTGAAGGAAATGGAAAGGGAAATAGAAGTCCTGAATAATGAACTGGCAACCCGTACGGACTATGAGAGCGAGGATTATATGGCTTTGATAGAGAAGGTGGCCACGATGAGCGAGAAGTTCTATGCCATCGACCTGACCCATTTTGAAGAAGATGTGGAAAAAGCCTTGTTGGGATTAGGATTCGAGCGTTCGGACTTTACGAGGCCTACGAGCGATTTCAGCGGAGGCTGGCGCATGCGCATCGAGTTGGCTAAATTGTTGTTGCAGGAGCCTGACGTGTTGCTGTTGGACGAGCCGACCAACCATTTGGACATCGAAAGCATACAGTGGTTGGAACATTTTCTGACGGAGAGTGCCCGTGCCGTAGTGGTCATCAGCCACGACCGCAAGTTTGTGGACAATATCACGACGCGTACGATAGAAGTCACGATGGGGCGTATCTACGATTACAAAGTCAATTACAGCAAGTATCTGGAACTCCGTAAGGAACGGCGCGAACAGCAAATGAGACAGTACGAGGAGCAACAGAAGATGATTCAGGAAACCAAAGACTATATCGAACGTTTCAAGGGTACATACAGTAAGACGTTGCAGGTGCAGAGCCGTGTGAAGATGCTGGAAAAGTTGCAGATTATCGAGGTGGACGAGGAAGATACGTCGGCTTTGAGGCTGAAGTTTCCGCCTTCGCCCCGTAGTGGGAACTATCCGGTGACGATGGAGGACGTGGGTAAGCGTTACGGCGACCATCGTGTGTTCGGCGGCGTCAACCTGACGGTAGAGCGGGGCAACAAGATTGCTTTTGTAGGACGTAACGGTGAGGGTAAGTCCACTTTGGTGAAATGTATTATGGGGGAGATAGAGCACGAAGGCACGTTGACGTTGGGACATAATGTCCAAATCGGTTATTTTGCCCAGAATCAGGCTTCGTTGTTGGATGGAGAACTGACCGTGTTCCAGACGATAGACGATGTGGCCCAAGGGGAAATCCGCACGAAGATACGCGATTTGTTGGGAGCTTTCATGTTCGGGGGCGAGGAAAGTACCAAGAAGGTGAAGGTGCTTTCGGGGGGAGAACGTACACGTCTGGCGTTGCTCAAACTCCTGCTCAACCCGGTCAACCTGTTGATATTGGACGAACCTACCAATCATTTGGACCTGAAGACAAAGGATATTTTGAAGCAAGCCTTGGTGGCGTTTGACGGCACGCTGATTGTGGTGAGCCACGACCGGGACTTCTTGGACGGATTGGTTAGTAAAGTGTACGAATTTGGTCATGGAAAGGTGCGTGAGCACCTGTGCGGCATTTATGAGTTTTTGGAACAGAAAAAATTGGAGAACTTACAAGAGTTGGAGCGGAAACGTTGATTTTTTCCCCCTTTGCCGATATTTTCCCGTGAATTTCTGGGAGAAAAAAAATAGAATGCTTAATTTTGTCCCAATTTTGGGGTTCTGTGTAAAGCGGGACTCTCGAAAGCGTGTGATTGTAAAACAACTATAATTCTGAAAAGAGGATGAAGAAACAATTCAAAAAGGTCTTGGTTTTGGGTTCCGGAGCGTTGAAAATCGGTCAGGCCGGTGAATTCGATTATTCCGGTTCACAGGCACTGAAAGCATTGCGTGAAGAAGGTGTCCGTTCTGTGTTGGTTAACCCTAACATTGCTACCATTCAAACTTCCGAAGGAATTGCCGATGAGGTCTATTTCTTGCCGGTCACTCCTTATTTTGTGACGGAAATCATTAAAAAAGAACGTCCCGACGGCATTTTGCTGGCATTCGGAGGCCAGACGGCGCTGAACTGCGGAACGGAACTGTATCGTAACGGAGTGTTGAAGGAATACGGCGTGGAAGTGTTGGGCACTTCGGTGGAAGCCATCATGTACACGGAAGACCGTGACCTTTTCGTGAAGAAACTCGACGAAATCCCGATGAAGACTCCTGTCAGCAAGGCGGTAGAGAATATGGAAGACGCCTTGGCTGCGGCGCGTGAAATCGGTTATCCGGTCATGATTCGTTCTGCATACGCATTAGGCGGTTTGGGCAGCGGCATCTGTCCGGACGAGGAACGTTTCATCGAATTGGCCGGCAGTGCTTTTACCTTCGCACCGCAGGTTTTGGTGGAAGAATCCTTGAAAGGCTGGAAAGAAATCGAGTTCGAGGTCATCCGCGATGCGAACGACCATTGTTTCACCGTAGCCAGCATGGAAAACTTCGACCCGTTGGGTATCCATACGGGCGAGTCCATCGTAGTGGCGCCGACTTGTTCGCTGACGGAAGAACAAGTGACGATGTTGCAGGATTTGTCTAAGAAATGTATCCGCCATCTGGGAATCGTAGGCGAGTGCAACATCCAATATGCTTTCAATGCCGAGACTAACGATTACCGTGTCATTGAAGTAAATGCCCGCCTGAGCCGTTCTTCGGCGTTGGCTTCCAAGGCCACCGGTTATCCGTTGGCCTTTGTGGCTGCCAAGATTGCCTTGGGGTACACGTTGGATCAGATAGGCGAGATGGGGACGCCCAACTCAGCATACGTGGCTCCTTCGCTGGACTATCTGATTTGCAAGATACCACGTTGGGACTTGACGAAATTCGAGGGCGTGTCGCGTCACATCGGTTCGAGCATGAAATCGGTAGGCGAAATCATGTCTATCGGCCGCTCGTTCGAAGAGATTATCCAGAAAGGTTTGCGTATGATAGGCCAGGGGATGCACGGTTTTGTGGGCAATGACCACGTGCATTTCGAACAACTGGACGAAGAGCTCTCCAACCCGACGGATTTGCGTATTTTCGCCATGGCACAAGCTTTGGAAGAAGGGTATACCATACAGCGTATTTATGAGTTGACGAAGATAGACCCGTGGTTCATCGGCAAGTTGAAGAACATTGTCGATATGAAGAAAGAACTGGAGGGACATGATACGTTGGAGTCCGTTACTCCTGAGTTATTGCGTGAGGCCAAGCGGTTGGGCTTCTCCGATTTCCAGATTGCACGCTTCGTGCTCAAGCCGGAAGGCACCAATATGGAGAAGGAAAACCTTCAGGTGCGCCAGTACCGTAAGCAACTGGGTATCTTACCGGCTGTGAAGCGCATCAACACGGTGGCATCCGAACATCCGGAACTGACGAACTACCTTTACATGACATACGGTACGGACGGCTACGATGTCAATTATTACAAGAATGACAAGTCTGTCATCGTGTTGGGTTCCGGTGCTTACCGTATCGGTTCTTCGGTGGAATTCGACTGGTGCTCCGTCAACGCGGTACAGACCGCACGCAAGTTGGGTTACAAGTCCATCATGATCAACTATAATCCAGAGACGGTTTCGACGGACTACGACATGTGCGACCGTCTCTATTTCGATGAGTTGTCTTTCGAGCGTGTGCTCGACGTGATCGACTTGGAGCAGCCGGGCGGTGTCATCGTGTCCGTGGGCGGACAGATACCGAACAACTTGGCCATGAAACTCCATCGTCAGTCGGTACACATCCTGGGCACGTCTCCTGTGTCTATCGACCGTGCGGAGAACCGCAACAAGTTCTCGGCCATGCTCGACCGTCTCGGCATCGACCAGCCGGCTTGGCAGGAGCTGACCAGCTTGGACGACATGAAGGCTTTCATCGACAAGGTGGGTTATCCTGTATTGGTTCGTCCGTCGTACGTGCTTTCCGGTGCGGCCATGAACGTATGTCACAATGAGGAACAGTTGACCCGTTTCTTGGAAATGGCTCGTGAGGTGTCGAAAGAGTACCCGGTAGTGGTGTCCCAATTCATGCAGGAAACGAAAGAAGTGGAGTTCGACGCCGTGGCACAGAACGGAGAAGTGGTGGAATACGCCATCTCGGAACATATCGAATACGCCGGTGTGCATTCAGGCGATGCCACATTGGTGTTCCCGGCTCAGCACTTGTATTTTTCAACCATGCGTGCCATCAAGAAAATCAGTAGCCGCATTGCCCGTGAGTTAAACATTTCCGGTCCCTTCAATATCCAGTATTTGGCTAAGGGAAATCAAATCAAGGTCATCGAGTGCAACCTCCGCGCTTCCCGCAGTTTCCCTTTCGTGTCGAAGGTGTTGAAGCGCAACTTCATCGAGACCGCCACACGTATCATGTTGGATGCACCGTACGATCGTCCCGATAAGTCGGTGTTCGACATCGACCGTATCGGCGTGAAAGCTTCGCAGTTCTCGTTCGCCCGTTTGCAGAATGCCGACCCCGTGTTGGGTGTGGACATGTCTTCCACCGGAGAAGTCGGTTGTTTGGGGGACGATTTCAATGAGGCTTTGCTGAATGCCTTGATTGCTACAGGTTACAGTGTGCCGAAGAAAGCGGTGATGCTTTCGTCCGGCGCGGTGCAGTCTAAAGTAGACCTTCTGGAACCCAGCCGCATGCTGGCCGCCAAGGGTTATGACATCTATGCCACGGAGGGTACGGCCCGCTTCTTGAATGACAACGGAGTGAAAGCGATAGCCGTGCATTGGCCCGACGAGCATACGGCAGCCGAGAACAACGTGTTGACGATGATAGCCCAGCATAAGTTCGATTTGATTGTCAATATCCCTAAAGACCAGACCAAGCGTGAACTGACGAACGGTTACCGTATCCGTCGCGACGCTATCGACCACAACATACCGTTGATGACGAATGCCCGTTTGGCCAAGGCATTCATCGAGGCGTTCTGTCAGATGGATATGGAACAGATCCAGATAAAGAGTTGGCAGGAGTATAAATAAGATATAAGATAGAAGAAGCCGCGCTTTTGTCCGTCGGGGGCAGAAGCGCGGTTTTTGTTTTTCAGAGTTCCAGCATCTTTTTTTCCCGTTCCAAGTCTTGGGTATCCAATGACGGAGACGGGACGGTACAAGTCTTGATGAAATCTCCCGGTTGGCACGTATAATTATAATAAGGTAAGAGGTCGTCCGGTATTTGTTCTTTGGGAATGATTTCGCCTTTCAGCGCCAGGAAATCGTCCATATCCGTGCTGTCGGAATGCTTGACGAAGAGAATCCGGCGTGCTATCGGGTTACGGTTGTAGTCGAGACAGAGGTAAAGCCCCTTCAGCATTTTAGGAAAGTCGTACATGGGGAGTTGCAGGTAGATGGTAAAAAGAGCCAGTTCCGGACTCTCACGCTCGTTGAACAGGATGTAGGAACTCGTGTGATTGTTGAAAAGCCCCACGCCGGAATGGGTGGTGTTGTAGGCACTCATGTGCACCACCCGTACGTATTCGTTGTTTTCGGAAGCCGTGATGAGGTAAGGTTCCACTTTCAGGGCGTCAGCAGCCGACGAGAGACTGTAGCTGATATAAATGCCGCTGTAATTATAGGCCTCCTGTGCGGAAACCTGCGATTCCCTGGCCATCATGTCCCAAAAAGGGCTTTTTCTCTTTTCTCCGCCTTGTGGCGGTTCCAGTTCAAAAAGCCTTTCTTTCATGTCTTCCAGATTCCCGAGCAGCCGTTTCTTGGATACGTTGTTCACTTGCGAGAGGGCATAGTCCAAAGCCTCTTCCTCGGCAATGCCTTTCTTTACTTCGCCGATAAAGGTCGGCAGGACGCTGGAGTAGAGCGAAGAAAGTACGCTGGCCGCCATTTGGGTATGGTCGGCTATTTCTTTCATCTTCACTCCGTTGTTTCTCAAGTATTCTATGCGTTTGTAAATCTCAAAAAGTTCGTTCATTGCACCTTTTATATTGTATTACCGACTGCAAAGTAAATACATTCATGTTATAGTTCTGTTGCATGAATGTTTCATTAATGTTACATAACAATTCGTTGATTACATGAAAGTTATTAATAATAGAATTTCATTTTTCCGTTTGGGAATACATGATAACTTTGCCGTCGAAAACCAAGAAACGATAGAAAAATGGAGATTATGGAATTGAAGGCAAATCAGAAAAAGGCACTCTCGGACGTATTGTTCATCTTGTGGGCCGGCGGTGCGGCTTTGTTGTCTTATTCATTGGTATATGCACTTCGCAAGCCTTTCACGGCAGCCACGTTCGACGGGCTTGATTTTTTCGGAATGGACTATAAGACGGCCACGAGCATCGTGCAGATTGCGGGTTATTTCCTCTCCAAACTCATCGGTATCAAGGTGATTTCGGAGATGAAAAAAGAGAACCGGCTGAAGTTCATTATCGCCTCTGTGGCTGTGGCCGAATTGTCTTTGGTGTTGTTCGGAGCGTTGCCCCGTCCTTATAATGTCTTTGCCTTGTTCTTCAACGGGCTGTCGTTGGGTTGCATGTGGGGTGTGATATTCAGTTTCTTAGAAGGCCGGCGGGTGACGGATTTATTGGCCAGTCTGATGGGTTTGAGTATCGCCATCAGTTCCGGTACGGCCAAGTCGTTGGGGCTTTTCGTGATGAACGGGCTTCATGTCAGCGAATTCTGGATGCCCGCGTTCATCGGTGCGTTTGCTTTCCCGTTGCTTTCTTTGTTGGGATGGGCGATGACCCGGCTTCCGCATCCTACGAAGGCCGACATGGAATTGCGTACGGAGCGTGTGGCTCTCGACCGCAAGGGACGTTCGGCCGTATTCAAGAGCTTCATGCCCGTGTTGCTGATACTCTTCTTTGCCAACCTGTTCATTACCGTGTTGCAAGACCTTAAAGAAGACTTCCTCGTGAAAATCATCGACGTAAAGGCGGCCGGTTTGTCTTCATGGGCTTTTGCCAAGATCGACGCTACGGTCACTTTGGTGATCCTCATACTGTTCGCAGCCATGTCGATGGTGAAGAGCAACGTCAAGGTGCTCTGTCTTTTGTTGGCCTTGGTTACTTGCGGCTGTGCCGTGTTGAGCAGTGTGGCCTTCAATTACGAGGCTTGGAATTTGCCCGTCACGCTTTGGCTTTTCTTGCAGAGCCTGTGCCTCTATACCGTCTATTTGAGTTTCCAGACTCTTTTCTTCGAGCGTTTCATCGCTTGTTTCAGGATAAAAGGCAACGTGGGCTTCTTCATTATCACGCTGGATTTCATCGGTTACATGGGTACGGTGTTGGTTCTGGTGTTCAAGGAATGTTTCAATCCCGATGTCAACTGGTTGCAATTTTATAACTTTGCGTGCAGTTATGTGGGCATCATTTGCAGTGTGTCTTTTGCCTGCTCTGCGGCTTACATCGTATGGCGTTACCGCCGGGAACGCCACCGTGGCCCGAAGAATTTCGTCTATACTCCCTCTGCGCCGTTCCCTTGCGAGGGCGAGGAGTATGCCCTTTCCCCGGAAGTGATTAAAAACAGATAAACCATTAGTTCAAACATAGAAACATGAAAAAAATTGAGTGCATCATTTTAGATTGGGCCGGTACGGCTGTGGATTACGGTTGCTTTGCCCCCGTGGCGGCTTTCATCGAGAGTTTCAACGAGATCGGCGTGCCGGTGACGGCTGCAGAGACCCGTGCTTACATGGGGCTGACTAAGATTGAGGAAATCCGTGCCCTGTTCAACATCGACCGGGTCAAGGCTGCTTTCCGCGAGAAGTTCGGTCGCGACTACACCGATGAGGACGTGCAGGCCCGTTACGTGGCTTTTCAGCGCGTGTTGTTTGACACCTTGGAGAATTATTCCGAACCGATACCCGGCGTGGTGGATACCGTAGAGGCATTGCGCAAGGCCGGTATCAAGATAGGCTCCACTACCGGATATACCGACAAGATGATGGACATCGTGATTCCGGCTGCGGAAAAAGCCGGTTACAAAGTGGACAACTGCGTGACTTCGGATCATCTGCCTGCCGGACGTCCTTATCCTTATATGGTCTACCGGAATATGATAGATTTGGCCGTACCGTCGGTGGATTGCGTGTTGAAGTACGGAGACACGATAGCCGACATCAAAGAAGGCGTGAACGCCAAAGTGTGGACCGTGGGTGTGGTTATGGGAAGCAACGAACTGGCTCTCACGCAGGAAGAGGTCGCAGCCATGCCGGCCGGTGAATTGGACGCACGCAAGGCCGAAGTGCGCCGCCGCATGTTGGAAGCCGGTGCCCACTATGTGGTGGACGACATTACGGAACTTCCGGCAATAATCGAGATGATAAATCAGAAAATGAATCAATAATTTATAAAAACAAGAATATGAGACCTTATCTTTTGTTGACGCCCGGTCCGTTGACCACTTCAGAAACCGTAAAAGAAGCCATGCTGAGTGACTGGTGCACTTGGGATGAAGATTATAATGTGGGAATCGTGGAAGAAATCCGCAAATCGCTGGTGGAGATGGCCACGAAACATCCGGAAGAGTACACTTCCGTGCTGATGCAGGGTAGCGGTACCTATTGTGTGGAAGCCGTGTTGGGCAGTGCCCTCAAGCAGGGTGACAAACTGCTTATCTTCAGCAACGGTGCTTACGGCAACCGCATGGGAGTCATTGCCGACCGCCACGGTATTGCCTACGACATGGTGGCTTTCGAGGAAACCATGCAGGTAGACCCCGAAATGGTGGAGAAGAACCTGTCGCGCCACGGCGATGTGACCCACGTGGCTTTCGTACACTGCGAGACGACTACGGGTATCCTGAACCCGCTGCCGGAATTGGCCCGTGTGGTCAAGGCGCATGGCAAGAAGCTGATTGTGGATGCGATGAGCAGTTTCGGCGGTGTGCCTTTGGATGTGCAGGAACTCGGCATCGATTTCCTCATCAGCAGTGCGAACAAATGTATCCAGGGCGTACCCGGTTTCGGCTTTATCATCGCCCGTCGCAGTGAACTGATGGCTTGCAAGGGCGTGTCGCGTTCTTTGTCGCTCGACATCTACGACCAGTGGGAGACGATGGAAAAAGGGCATGGCAAGTGGCGTTTCACCTCGCCTACCCACGTGGTACGCGCCTTCAAGGAAGCTATGGAAGAGCTGAAGGCCGAAGGGGGAGTGGTAGCCCGTTATGCCCGTTACTGCAAGAACCACGAAGTATTGGTAAAAGGCATGGAGTCGCTCGGCTTCAAGGCATTGTTGCCGGCAGCCGTACAGTCGCCGGTTATCACTTCGTTCCTTTATCCTGAGAAGGATTTCGACTTCAAGGCTTTCTATGCCGAGTTGAAAGCGAAGGGCTTCGTGATATATCCGGGCAAGATTTCCCAGGCCGACACTTTCCGTATCGGGAACATCGGCGACGTATATCCTGAAGATTTCGAGCGTCTGGTAGAGACTGTGAAGGCTTGCCGTGAGGCTTGATCTCGATAAAATGTGTTGATAGGTGCGCCCGTCGGATATGACTCCGGCGGGCGTGTTTTTTTATGGACTCGTGAGGGGCGGAGCGGGTTTTGCCGGGAGATGCGGGCACATGGTTATGTCCCAGGCGTGAAGACCCAATGGTCATCGTGGCTTTCACGGGGATTGAAACGATAGCCTTCCCATTCGAAGGTTTTCAAATCTTCGGGATTTTCAATACGGTTCTTTAGGATGAAACGTGTCATTTCGCCCCGGCACATCTTGGCATAGACCACTACGGTGGACAACCGTCCGCCTTTGTAAGTATAAAAATCCGGGGTAATCACCCGTACTTCCCGGGTGACGCGTGTCCAGTCGAACAAGTTTTTCATTTCCGCACTGGCCAGATTCACCAATATGCCCCCTTGTTGCCGTATGGCCGAAATGAAGGTGTCCGTCAGGCGTGCGCGCCAATAGGCGAACAGGGTACGGTCTTCTTCCTCCGGCAGTCGCACGTGCCCTTCCAGCCGGTAGTTCCGGATGCGGTCGGCCGGTCTCAACAGCCCGTAGAGAAATGAGGTGATGAACAGGTGGCTTTGGGCGTATGCCCAGTCTTCCGCCGTGAAATCTTGTGGCGCGATGTGCCTGAACACCATGCCCGTGTAGGCCGATAAGGCCGGAAGTCCGGTTGCCCCTTCGTCATGGAATGTGCGGAATTGCAGGCAGGTGCGTGCCGCGATTTGAGGATTGACATGTAGCATGTCGGCCAGTTCTCCGGCCGTATAGGCCGTCATGGACAAGGCGATATGACGTGCCTCTTCGATGAACAGAGGAGAGGAGGCTGGGGGAAGCACCGTCGGCGTTTTTTCCGTCATGGTTTTGGCACAAGAGATGAATGTGAGCATTTCCAGAGAGGATTTATGGGTTGAGTTATAATCATTTTGACGGCAAAATTAGGTAAAAATGAATCTTTTTGCTACTTAATTAGCGTTTTTTAGTCTTTTCACTCGCTATAAAAAGGAGCAGATAGGATGGATTTCCGCTAAAAAATGCCCTTTTTTTCACTTGGTGGCGGCAGGATGTCCGCAGAAAATATGATTTTTATGAGCCGAAATAAAAATCGTTTGGCTGAAAGCGGAAAACGAATCTCAGCCGATTGAATGTGAAAACTCGTAAAAACGATATTTTCGAGGGCTGTAGGAAGGGAAAAGCAGCCCTGAAACGGGTTTTTTATCTCTATTTGGGCATTTCGGATGTACAAGTACGGGGTGTCAAAATGTCGCACGGAATGCTTTACGGCTTACAGTCCGACGGTTTTTGGCCGGAGGAGGAGGGGGCATGTCTGTCGTTTTGTCGTTTTTTCTACAAAAAGCTGTCTTTTGGGGTATGGCATGAGGTGCGAGATTCGCGTGTTTGTGCCTGCTGTGCGGTGGACGCCGGAATATGAAAACCACGAGTGGACGCGATGGACAAAATGACAAAAAGTAAGTTCCCCGTTTTCCTTTTTGGCGGCTTGCAGAAAAAGTCCCGGTTTTTCTTTTGTGGTGTCCAAATAAATTTCATATCTTTGTCTTCACGAAGATAGGATGCGGTTCGGCATAGGCAAGCCGGAAAACTTTGTTTTCGTTTGTCTCTGCGCTCACCTTTCGCTATCTTTGTCCCGAGTCCCGTAGTGTCGGGATGGTAGAATAGAAGAGAGCGTCTTTTTGGAAATTACTTTGTCGCAATAGAAAATCCCCAAATTCTAAATGAGAACGCAAAGTGATACAACAGATGCTCACGCTTCATGTATATACCCGTGCTTGCATTCCCTGTTTCGTCAGGGGATGTGGGCATGTATATCCATAAGCGTGAGGCTGTTGTTTGGCTGTTTGCGTTTTCACCGGAATGGGGATTCCGCTATTGTGGCAAGCAGTCCGGCAAGCAGCCTCACGCTCCTCTTTAAATCTTGAAAATGATTGTAAACAGTCCGGTGGATGGCTGACGGACGCAATAAAAAAGATGAAGAATATGAAGAAATTTTTTCTCTTGATGATGGCTTGCGGCGTGGCTCTTTGGGGACGTGCGCAGCAAGGGACGGATGTCCTCATGGCAACCCTTCAACACGGGGATGAGGTGAGTGTGTATTACGGTAAAACGGCCTTGGAGGAAGCTTACACGGCTGCTGCGGACAGCGGGGACGTGGTTACGTTGAGTGCGGGGGTGTTTTCTTTTTCTAATCATGAATTTCAAAAATCATTGTCTGTTGTAGGGAATGGTTTTGTGTCAGACATGGAGAACGGGATATATCCTACAATTATTGAAGATGGTCTTTATTTTAAACCTCGGGATGTAGTGGACGATGACGGTGAAATGGTGAAGGAAGGTGTAAAAGTTGATGGAATCCGATTAGAAGGTCTTAAACTTTCTTATGTATTATTTCAAAGCTCAGGTGTGATTCGGGATTTTCAGATTGTGAAATGTCAGTTAAGTGGCTCTGAACGTCCTCTTCTTTTTGAATCCAGTACGGAGAACTTTGTTTTACGGCAAAGTGTTTGTGATGGTGTGCAATTCGGTGCAGGTAATTGGTGCAACCATCAAAATTTTTATATTTGTGGCAGTTATGTCGCGGTTATAGATTTTCCTAAAGAGTATTGTACCGTAAATGTTGATCACTCATTGATAAATTCTTTGTATCAAAATAATTTGGTTGGGCTTTCATTAGGTAATAGTATCGTGAAGGCATCTAATATTTCGAGTGGTGTAGTGGCTAATAATTGTGTTTTTATAGATAATACTCCATATAATCTAATAGGAGCTGGCAACTGGGTAGACTGCAAATATGCCGGAATCTTCGAGGAAAGCATGAACGATCTGGCATGGGACGGCGTGAAAACATTCAAACTGAAATATCCCGAAGAGTACGTAGGGACGGACGGCACGCAGGTCGGACTTTACGGTGGTCCTTATCCTTACAACCCTACGCCTTCCATACCCCAAATCAAAGAAAGCCATATCGACACGACGGTGGCCGCCGACGGCAAGCTGAAAGTGAGCATGACGGTAGAGGCGCAAACCGAAGACTAACGGGAAATGGAGGTGCGTATGAAAATCTATCATTGGTTACTTCCCGCCCTTTCGCTTTTCCCTGCTTCTGCTGCCGCACAGATGGCCGGTTATGAATACTGGACAGACGGGAACGACACACAGCGTACGTACGTGGAGCAGACACAAGGAAGCGTGGGGATAGAGATAGATGTGGCGGATTTACGTCCGGGCATACACCGTTTTCACTTCCGTGCATGCGATGCGCAGGGGCGTTGGAGCAGTCCGTTTTGCCGTTATTTCCTCCGTTTGGGAAAAGCGTATGACGGCACCGGCATGGCCACATGCGAATATGCCATAGACGGTGGCGAATGGGCGGAGGCCGCTTTGGTCGACGGCCGTCTCGATTTGGAGCTTCCCGTATCAGGCTTGGTGCCGGGCGTGCACCGTCTTATGCTCCGCTTTGCCGACGAAGCCGGACGTTGGACAGGGATAATGACCCGTAATTTTGTATGTCTCGGGCCGGATTATTCTTCCAATACCCTGCGGAGCTATGAGTGCTGGATAGACGGCGATTATGCCGCACGGGTGGAAGGCGCGGCCGAAGGAGGCATGGTGGAACTGGAGCTTTCCACGTCGGATTTGTCCTACGGGCTTCATCGCGTGTCATTTCGTAGCCGGGATGAGGCGGGGCGTTGGAGTGCGCCGTTCTCCCGTTATTTTGTGAAGGCAGAACCTTCTTTGGCCAACAACCGTATAGAAGCCTATGAATATTGGTTCAACAACGGAAAAACCACACGGGTGGAAGTCACCCCGGCCAATCCTTTTGCGGCGGATGATATTGGGGTGGACGTAGAGGGTGTCGTGCCGCATGAGATCCCGGAGGATTACACGGTGGATTGGGAAACTTGTACTGCCTATTGCCCGGACGACGTGGTATTCGGCATGCGTTTCGGCGATACCTCCGGACGTTGGACTGAGGCGCGTACCGACACGTTTGCCTATGACGTTCCGGTGGCATTGGATTTCCGTTCCTTGGTTTACGGTGATTCGGCCATGGTCGTGCAACCCGAAGAAGGCCGGATTTACGCTTACGAAGTCACGGCGCAGGCTGGTGATTCATTGGTCTGGGGAGCGAATGCTCCTTGCCGGATGGACATCTATGACGAAAGCGGGACACGGCTTTACCGTTTAGGCCAGTCCATAGGCGCGATGGAACAGAAGATGGAGGCGGAAACCAACGGGAAACTGTATGCGTTGGCTTACGGTGCACGTGTGGACACCTTGTATTTGTGGTGTCATAAATTGGTGCCGACCCGTGTCTCATGGGTAGAGTCCGGCATCAAAGTCTCGGTGTCGGAAGGGCATATCCGTGTGGTGCAGGCCGAAGGATGGGATTGTTCGGTTTACCATACGCAAGGATATGTGTTAGAACGGCGTAAGGGGCTGAAAGTTTCTGAAGATTTCGTCCTTCCGCGAGGAATCTATGTGGTTTCTCTGACGGCGAAAGACGGTAATACATATAAGAAAAAAGTAATCGTCCCGTAAACGATTGGCGTTAAGGTGGGTGGACCCGGATGAGAGAGTTCCGGGTCTGCCTTTATGTATTTTAAGGATGGTTCTTAGGAAAACACTGTTTTTTATCGTACTTTTGTGGCGATTAATCCGAGCTGAAATAAAATGGATGCAATAGCCCTGATAGATAAATATTACGCTGACAGCCCCCGTTTGAGGGAACTTCTATGGATTCATAGCCGCCAGGTGGCCGACCGTTGCCTGAAAATTGCAGCACTCCATCCGGAACTGGATTTGGACAAGGCATTTTTGGAAGAAGCAGCTTTGTTGCATGATATCGGCATTTTGCATACCCACGCTCCCGGTATTTTGTGTACGGGAGACGCACCTTATATTTGCCACGGTTATCTCGGGGCGGAGATGTTGCGTGCGGAAGGATTTCCGCTCCATGCCAGGGTGTGCGAGCGTCATACCGGCGCGGGGCTTTCACGGGAAGAAGTCGTAGCGCAGGGCTTGCCAATACCCGTACAGGATTATTATCCGGAGACTTTGGAAGAACAGCTCATCTGTTATGCGGATAAATTTTATTCCAAATCCCATCCCGACCGGGAAAAAACACCGGAACAGGCGTTGAAGAGCGTAAGCAAGTATGGCGAGGACGGGGCACGGCGTTTTCGGTGTTGGATGGAACTTTTTACGGAAAATCTCGGGCATTAAGCGGATTTTGTGTAATTTTGCATTCGCTTACTGATTTAGAACAAGACTGAATTCGGTTGAAAACAAAAATAGCTATATTCCTTTTGGTGGGTAGTTCATTCTGTATGCTGGCGCAAGGCGGATTGAACGGAGGGCTTTCGTCTTCTTACGTTGAGATAGGAAGAGGAATGTCCGATAGTCTGGCAAAAGATAGTAGAGCGGCGGATTCTTTACTGAAAGATACGATACTTTCCGGTTTGCGTGAAATGGCAGCGGACAGTGTCGGACATGTTCCTGACAGTGTTCGGGAAAAGGTTGCCGCACCGGATAGCATCGGAGCGGTGGTCACAGACAGCGTACAGACAGATTCGGTGGCGGAAGACACCGCTAAGGTGAGCAAGTCGGTGCTCGACCAGCCTGTAGAATATACGGCTTCCGACTCGGTGACTTTCGAGGCCGGACTGGGAAATGCCAATTTGTATGGTAACAGTAAAGTAAATTATACCAATCTGGAATTGCAGGCCGATTGGATCACGATGAACATGGACAGCAGCATCGTGCATGCCGTAGGGCGTCCCGACTCGACCGGGAAAGTGCAGAACCAACCGGTATTCAAGCAAGGAAGCGACCAGTATGAGCCGGAACGTATCAGTTACAATTTCAAGACCCGCAAGGCTTTTATCGATAATGTGTATACCCAACAGGGCGACGGGTTCCTGATTAGCGAGGAGTCCAAACGTGATGCGGAAGGCGTGATGTACGTGCGTCACGGGAAATATACGACCTGTAACGCCAAGCATCCTCATTTTTACATGGCATTGACCCGTGCGAAAGTACGTCCGGGAAAGGATGTCGTCTTCGGCCCGGCCTATCTGGTGGTGGAGGATGTACCTTTGCCGTTGGCCATTCCTTACGGTTTCTTCCCCTTCAGTAAGAAATATTCTTCAGGATTCATCATGCCCACGTTCGGCGATGAGAGTATCCGTGGGTTTTATTTGCGCGATGGCGGATATTATTTCGCCATCAACGATATGATAGACTTGAAACTTATCGGAGAGATTTATACCAAAGGCTCGTGGGGACTGAGTACGCAATCCAATTACCGTAAGCGTTACCGCTTCAATGGTAACTTCTTCCTGAGTTATCAGAATACGGTGGAAGGAGAGAAGAACATGCCGGATTATTCAAAGTCCACCAGTTTCAAAATCCAGTGGACGCATCGTCAGGATGCCAAAGCTAATCCTTCGCAAAGTTTTTCTGCCAGTGTGAATTTCGCTACCTCCAACTACGAGCGCAACAACCTGACGAGTATGTACAATCCGGAGAACTACACGCAGAGTACGCGTACGTCGAGTGTGGCTTATTCCAAAACTTTCGAGCGGATAGGGTTGACGCTTTCCAGCTCCTTTAACTTGTCGCAAAGCATTCAGGATTCTTCCCTGTCGATGACTTTGCCAAGCCTTGATATTACATTGGCGCGTTTCTATCCTTTCAAGCGCAAGAAGGCTGCGGGGAAAGAAAAGTGGTACGAAAAGATTGCTTTAAGCTACACCGGAAGCTTGAGCAACAGCATAGATACGAAAGAAGACTTGTTGTTCAAGTCCAACCTGATTAAGGACTGGCGTAACGGTATGCGCCATAACGTACCCATCAGTGCGACGTTCAGTTTGTTCAACTATATCAATGTCACGCCGGAATTCAGGTTTACCGACCGCATGTATACGCATAAGGTCATGAAAGGATGGGATGAAGAAAACCAACGTGAGGTGAACGACACGATCTGGGGATTCCAGAACGTGTATAATTATGATATGAGCGTATCGGCCACGACCAAACTTTACGGTTTTTACACGCCGCTGTTCGGTAAGAAGATACAGACCATCCGCCATGTCTTCACGCCGACCGTAAGCTTTAATTATGCACCGGATTTCGGTACGTCCCGTTATGGCTATTATGCGTCGTACGTGAAGACGGATAAAGACGGCAATGTGTCTACGGTGAGCTATTCTCCTTATAGCGGCAGCCTCTATGGTGTGCCGGGGCGGGGTAAGACCGGAAGCGTGTCGATGGACATCTCCAATAATATCGAGATGAAGGTCCGTACGAAGAACGATTCGGTACGGAAAGTCAGCCTTATCGACGAACTGGGAGCGAACCTGAGTTATAACATGGCGGCCGAGCGTCAGCCGTGGAGCGATTTGTCCATGAGGGTGCGTATCAAGACGCCTTGGAACTACACGTTCAGCATGAACGCCCAGTTTGCCACTTATGCGTACGAGTTCGACGAAAACGGAAGAGTACAGGTTGGCGACCGTACGGAATGGTCGTACGGACGTTTCGGACGTTTTCAAGGTATGTCGCAGAACTTGTCTTATACGTTCAACAACGAGACCTTCAGGAAGCTTTTCGGATGGGGGAAAGGCCGCAGTGAAGAAGTGAAGGAAACAGACGGCGAGACGGATGAGGAGGATGTGGGCGACACGAATATAGACCCCGACCGTAAGAAGTCGGAACGGGCCGGAGCCAAAAAGGAGCCGCAAAAGGCCGAAGTGGATGAAGACGGTTATCTGAAATTCCAGTTGCCGTGGTCGTTTACCGTATCTTACGGTGTGACTATGTCGGAAAACACCGGTGCACAGATTCGTGTGAAGAAGATGCGCTACCCATATAAGCTGACCCATACGCTGAACTTTTCGGGGAATATCCGTATTTCGGACGGATGGAACCTGACCTATTCTTCGGGATATGACTTCAACTATCATCGTCTGTCTATGACAACAGCCTCTGTTTCACGCGACTTACATTGTTTTTCCATGTCGGCAAGCGTGGTGTTGAGTCCTTATACTTCCTATAATTTCACCTTTTCAGCCAACGCTTCGGAGCTGGCCGACGTGCTGAAATGGAAAAAACAAAGTAGCTATAGTTCAAATATTGAGTGGTATTGATTGCGTATAATGTGACGTTCGTTCGTATATATTATATGAGAATCAAATATTATAAATGAAACTTATGGGAAAAAATTGGTTTATGTTCGTGGCCATGAGCCTCGGGACGGAATTTGCCGTAATGTCGGCCACCCCTGTCCCGGATGGGAGAGAGGCAGGGCATCCGTGTGTCGTAACGACTCCTTCGGAGAAGTCCGCTACTTTGAAACTGATAGAGGAACAGGATTGGGCGCGCAAGGTCGTGGAAGCCTTGAGGCAAAATGTGGACAAGTATGCGGAGCGTGGGGAAGACTATTTGAGTTCGCGGCTTTATATGAATTGGAAAACACAGGCCAAGGACGTGTATATCCGTGGTGAATGGTTCAGCCATGTGGGAGAAGAAAAGGCACCGGTGCCTACGGTCATGTTCAGCGGTGCACGGGCTGCCGCCACGGCGTACGCCCGTCCGGGAATAGAAGAACGTTTGCCGTATGCCGACGAGACACAAGGCGTTTACATGAAAAACCGTAATTTGCCGGGTCAGCCTTTGGAATGGGTAAGGCCCGAGAAAGTAGGCACGCAGATAGAGAGCGGCAACATAGACATCATGCGTCATACACGCGATGCGGCCTACCTGTGGTGGCTGACGGGAGAAGAGAAGTATGGCCGGATGGCGGCAAAAGTGCTCGATACTTATTTGCAGGGGATTTATTACCGCGACCTGCCCCGGGACTTGAACCATGGCCACCAACAGACGTTGGTCGGCATGACATCTTTTGAAGTCATCCATGAAGGCATCGTGCCCCTCCTTACCGAATGCTACGACTTCCTTTATACCTATATGGAACGGCATTATGCGGACTGCATGCCCGTTTATGCCGGTGCGCTGAAGAAAATGGCCGACGTGATCGTCCGTAACGGTGTGCCCCATAATAATTGGAATATCATCCAGGCACGTTTTATCTTTGCCATCGCGTTGGTGTTGGACGAAAATGAAGCTTACGAAGACGGAAAGGGACGGGAATATTATTTCGATGTCGTGGCGCAGGACAGCACCTTGCGGCAGTGGGGACTGAAGACCTTGGCCGACTACGGTTTCGATGCAGGAACGGGAATCTGGAACGAATGCCCGGGATACAGTTGCAACGTGGTCAATGATTATACGGATTTTGTCTTGCTGTTCGACAAGTACCTTGGGCGCGACCTGACCCGCGAAATCCCGGTGATAGAAAAAGCCGTGGCCGCCACCCCGCAATACTGCTTCCCCAACCGTAAGATTGTAGGATTCGGGGACACGCATCCCGGACCGTTGCGCACGAGCTACTTCGGCAGCATGGTGAAGAATGCCCGGCGGTATGGCAAGCGGAGGCAGGAGGAACGCTTCACGGCCATGTTGCGTTGTTTTGAACCGGACTTCGCTGCGTCGCAAGACCGTCCCAGGAGCGGCGGGAACCTGATGAACCTCTATCCGCAGGAGGATTTGACGATAGACACGACGATTGCGGCCGGTGACATAGAAACGTATGTCAGTCCGACTTTTTATGTGCCGAAGGTCAGTTGGCTGGTGCAGCGCAACGGCATGGATGCCGGGCGGAGCCTGATGTATTCGTTGAACGGCAGCGAGGGCAACCATCAGCATGCCAACGGCTTGTCGGTGGAGTTCTATGGGAAGGGCCTGACGTTGGGGCCTGACGCGGGCATCGGGCAATCCTTGTATTCCGGTCTGGACTATCTGGAGTATTACAGCCAGTTCCCCAGTCACAATACGGTTTGTGTGGACGGCATTTCTTCTTATCCCGTGATGAAGAGCAACCATGCGTTCAAATTGTTGCACAGTTACCCCCAGCCGTCTACGGCCGAAGAACGGAATTTGGCATCGGAGAATTACTTCAGGGGAGTCTGTTATACCGAGACATACTTCCGTGAACCGGAGTCGCAGGCCGACCAGACACGCCTGTTGAGCATCGTGGATACGGACGGCGGCGGTTATTATGTGGACATATTCCGAAGCCGGAAGCATGAAGGCGGTGACAAGATGCACGATTATTTCTACCATAATTTGGGGCAGACGATGAGCGTGACGGCGGCCGACGGCAGTCCGTTGGACTTCGCGCCGTCGGAGGAACTGAGTTTCGCCGGAGCACACCTGTATGCTTATTCTTATATATACGACCAGCAAATGGTGCAGACGGACAAAGACATCCGTGCGGATTTCACGGTACGCCCCGATGCCGGGGGCGACGACATCCGCATGACGATGTGGCAACAGGGCATGCCCGGGCGGAAGATTTTCCGTGCGTTGAGCCCCGAGACGGAAGGATTGAGCCGCGACAGGAGCATGCCTTACAAGATAAAAGGGCAACCGACCCTGACGTATGTAGCCCGCCAGACGGGCGAGGCTTGGACGCGCCCGTTCGTGTCGGTGTTCGAACCGTCCGTGTCGTCGGAAGGCAACTCTGTCAGCCGTGTGGACTTTGTCCGGCCGGAGGGGGCGGACGATGCGGCAGGTATCGAAGTGACACTGAAGGACGGCCGGAAGGATTTTATTCTCTCTGCTACGTCTTTCGACAAAGAAACCGGATGGGGGAAGATGAAAGCCCGCGCTTCGTATGCCTGCCTGCGCGAGAAAGACGGCAGGCCTGTGCGCTTGCTGTTGGGGCATGGCTTGCAGTTCCTTTCGGAAGGCATAGAGGTACGTTCGTCCGAACCGGTAGACGTGTCCATGGAACGGAAAGGCGGGGTATGGTATTATACAGCCAGTCGCCCTTGCGAAATCAAGTGCGGCGGAAAGACCAAAAAGGTAAAGGCAACGGGCTGTCCTGCGAAGTGGTAAATAGGCGTAAAAAATTACAAAATTAGAGGGACGCGACATCGTCGGGAGAACGGCTTTTCGTTCTGCGCCAAACGAAAAATCAATCTCAGGAGATTGAAAAATCGTTTGGCGCAGAACTTTTTTCCAATCTCAGCCGCACCGTCCGAGTTGTGGCGCGGAGGTGTTTTTCCCGTTTCGGAGATTTTGGGGTGAAACGCTTGTTCCGGTTAGAACAGAGTGGGGTAATCAATCGTTTTTTCTTCTTTTTCAGGGACTTCTGTGGCTTCTTCCGATGGAATTTCGGTGAAGTCGATTCGCATCTGTCGGCAGACGTTGGGCTTCAGGGCATACCAACCACGGTTGGCCGTCCCCATGAAAGGCGACGATGGTTTGCAAGATTGTGCCCATAAAAAGAAACGTACATTCTGGTAAACCCTTTCGTAGGTCAGTTCCGTATTAAACAGTCCGGCGTGCCGATTGTAGACCTGTTTGGCGATGATGCCTACGGGAAGTCCTTCGCAGCCCTTCGTCTGCAAGATTTCATAAATATCGTTATAAAAAGGGTTTTCCATCTTGCAAAGATAATGATAAATGGGGATACTTTCAATTATTTATTTATCTTTGCTCATCATTTTAATGAAATAAATATCATGAAGAAAGTACTTGGGTTTTCAGTAGCTTTGGCCGCTGTTTTGTTTGCGGCTTGTGATAATAAGGAGAATTCTTACAATTTTGCACAAATCATTTATCCGAGCGGATACGGTTCTGTGCTTTATGCCGACCAGACCGTTGATTCTTTGAGGTTTGCCACTACTTATGATTGGTCTCTTTCGGTGTCGGAAGGTTGGATTCATGTGGACGCGGATTCCATGTCCGGTACCGTTCCCCAAGGATATTTTATGGTGAAAAGGCTCGATGTGGACTTGGATGTGAACAACACGGACACGGTTCGTACGGGTTACATTTATTTCCATGCCGACGGTAAGACGCTGGTGACTTCTTACACACAGTATCACTATTTGAATATCGAGCGCCCGGTGCGCAGAAACTACCAGTTCACGTTGCAGGATACGGCCCGTCAGGTGCGTGACAGTCTGATATTCCAGACTTACGGTGACGACTGGACGTTGGCTTTCAAGGGAGAAGCGCCTGCGTGGGTGCGTCTGGCCGACGGGGCTGCCACTTCCGGGCGTGCCGGAAAATATACTGTGCATTACCAATTGGACCAGAACACGACGACAGCCGAACGTACGGCCGTGTTGGAACTGAAGAGCCGGGGCGTTTCGACGGACATCCGGATTAAACAGTTGGGATTGAAAGCCGAAGAAGATTAAACGGTTAGGCAATATATTTTTATCTAATTTTCAATATTAATTTGACATGAAAAAACATTTCGTGAACAAGGCTCTTTCTGCGGCCTTGTTGGGGTGCGGATTGTGGACGGCCGGTTCTGCTGGGGCGGCTGTTCCCGATTCGGTGTATCTCATGGCCTATAATGTGCATGCGGGCGGTGGGTTGAATTTTGCTTGGAGTGCGAACCGGCAGGTGTGGAAGGGGATTGGGCCCGGCCATGCTTTCATTAAGAGCGACTTCGGGACATGGGGACCGGAAAAGAAAATGTACCATCCGAATCTGATACAGATGCCGGACGGGACGTGGCGTTGCGTGTTCCAGGTGAACGATTATGCCAATCAGTTTGCCGTGGCTTACAGTGCCGATTTGGTAAAATGGCGGCCGCAGGACTATCCTTATATGGAAGGGGTGAACAGTTGTATCGCTCCCGTGTTGTCGTACGACGCGGCAACGGCTACTTATAAGGTAGTGTTCAAGACCAAGGATGGCGGGGTGTACGAAACCGTTTCCAAAGATTTTTATCATTTCAGCAAGCCGCGCAAAGTCGATGCTTCCGTTTATCCTTCGGTGACGGAGCAGGCATTTGTGGGCGGGCAGCCGGTGAACGGACAGGTATTCAAGGTGCCGTATGCCGGAGTGGAGCGCATGGTACAGGCTGTAGAAAGCGCAGCATACTGGGCCGCACTCAACGGAGAATTGGCGCGGGACAATGAAGTGCGTTTCCGAGGCTTGAAGCCTCTTGAAGCCACAATCAAGATAGATGCGGGCCGGACGAAGAAGATCAGCGATAAATTGATCGGTATCTTTTTTGAGGACATCAATTACGCTGCCGACGGCGGTTTGTATGCCGAGTTGGTGCAGAATCGTGATTTTGAATATTCCCAAGCCGATGTCAAGGGTGGAAACAAGGCATGGAAAGCTGATTTTGCCTGGACGTTGGAAGGCGACGGCGGGACGTGGGAGATACGGACATCCGAGCCTATCCACGAGAACAACCCTAATTATGCCGTCGTGGACGTGAAACAGCCTAGTCAGGTGGCCTTGTTGAATGGAGGTTTCGACGGTATTCCCGTCCGTGAAGGTGAGAAATACGATTTGTCGGTGTTTGCCAAGCAGTTGGAGGGCAAAGGCGGAAAGATACGGGTGAGCCTTGTGCAGGATGGTCGGGTGGTGGCACAGACTACCCTTAAAGCTCCCAAGTCGGACTGGAAAAAAATGACTGCGGTGCTGAAAGCCGATGCCGATGCCGACCATGCTTCCATCAAAGTGGAACCGTTGGGGACGGGCAAGGTGGCTTTGGACATGATTTCGCTTTTCCCGCAACAGACGTTTAAGGGGCGCAAGAACGGCCTGCGGGCTGACTTGGCCCAGGCTTTGGCCGATTTGAAACCGAAGTTCATGCGCTTCCCCGGCGGTTGTGTGGCTCATGGTGACGGTTTGCACAACATTTATAATTGGAAGGAGACGATCGGTCCGTTGGAAGCCCGCAAACCCCAACGCAACTTGTGGGGCTACCATCAGACGAAAGGCTTGGGGTACTATGAGTACTTCCAGTTCTGCGAGGACATGGGGTGCGAACCGCTTCCGGTGCTGGCGGCCGGTGTGAGTTGCCAGAATTCGAGCGACCGCGGACACGGACAACAGGGAGGTATCCCGATGGACAAAATGCCGAAATACGTACAGGATGTGTTGGATCTGATTGAGTGGGCTAACGGAGACGCCAAGACTACGAAATGGGGTAAACTCCGTGCCGAGCAAGGACACCCGGCACCGTTTAATCTGAAGTATATCGGTATCGGCAACGAAGACTTGATTTCCAAAACGTTTGAAGAACGTTATCTGATGATTGTCAAGGCTGTGAAAGAGAAGTATCCTGACATCGTCGTTTGCGGTACGTCGGGACCGTGGTCGGAAGGTAGTGATTACGAGACCGGTTGGCGTTTGGCTAAAGACCATAAGATAGACATGATCGACGAGCATTATTATCAGACGCCCGGTTGGTTCATTTATCATCAGGACTATTATGACCAATACGACCGTAACGGTTCCAAAGTGTATTTGGGCGAATACGCGGCTCATACTCCCGGCCGTCCCAACAACATAGAGACGGCCTTGTGCGAAGCCCTGCACATTTGCGGCATGGAGCGCAACGGTGATGTGGTGGCCATGAGCTCGTATGCTCCTTTGTTGGCCAAAGAACACCATACGCAATGGAATCCCGACATGATTTATTTCAATAACAAGGAAGTGAAGCCCACGGTAGGTTACTACGTGCAGAAGCTTTGCGGCAACTATTGCGGCGACGAGTATATCGAAAGCACGCTTTCGGTGAACGAAGGCCGTAAGGGGGTACGCGAGCGTCTGGCGGTCAGTACGGTACGTGATTCCAAAACCGGAAAAGTGTACATCAAAATGGTGAACCTCCTGAACCATCCCGTGAAAGGGAAGCTGGACTTGTCGAGCCTGAAAGACCGTTTCGGCGAGGCGCAGAGTCTGGATGCCCGCCTGCACGTGTTGACCGGTAACTGGGACGACCGCAATGCCCGTCCGAAGGAGAGCGACATCAAGGTGAAACCTGAATTCGACTATGAGCTTCCGGCTTATTCGTTCAGCCTGATTGAGATTTAAAGGCTTGTCCGTTAGCATAAAAGAACCTTGCCAAGAGCTGATTTTGCTTTTTGCAAGGTTTTTTTGTATTCTTAAATAGGGAGAATCCGCTCTTCGTTCGTATATATATAATAAGGAAAGATTATAAATCGAATCAAACAGAAAGTGTACAATGATGAAAGAAAGTTTATCAAGAGGTATGTTGCGGGTGGCGATGTGCGGTTGCCTCCTTTGCGGAGGAATCCCGCTTGCGGCGCAAACGCAGGAATACCTGTCAGCAGTATGGTCGCCCGATTTGGGCAATGGCATGTACAAGAATCCGGTGATTCATGCGGATTATTCCGACCCCGATGTCTGTGCCGTGGGGAATGATTTTTATCTGACGGCTTCCAGTTTCTCCTGTGTGCCCGGCCTGCCCATCCTTCACTCCAAGGACTTGGTGAATTGGAAAGTCGTGAACTATGCTTTGAAGGAACTGGTTCCGACGGACTTTTACGCTACCGTGCAGCATGGCAGGGGTGTATGGGCACCGAGTATCCGTTACCATAACGGGGAGTACTATATCTATTGGGGCGACCCGGACTTCGGCGTGTATATGGTCAAGGCGGAAGACCCCGCCGGCGAATGGTCGGATCCGGTGTTGGTCAAGGCTGCCAAAGGCATTATCGACCCCTGTCCGTTGTGGGACGATGACGGAAAGTGTTATCTGGCTTACGCGTGGGCCGGAAGCCGTGCACAAATCAATTCCGTGTTGTGTGTGGCCGAAATGAACGCGGAGGGCACGAAAGTAGTCGGCCCTTCCCGCATCGTGTATGACGGAAATGATGATGTGAACCACACGGCTGAGGGACCTAAGTTTTATAAACGCAACGGTTACTATTACCTGATGTTTCCGGCCGGTGGCGTGCAAATGGGATGGCAGATGGCCGCCCGCAGCCGCAACGTGTACGGGCCGTACGAAGCGCGTCGCGTCATGGAGCAGGGGGATACTCCGGTCAACGGACCCCATCAGGGCGGTTGGGTGCAGACCGCATCCGGAGAAGACTGGTTCGTGCACTTTCAGGATAAAGGATGCTACGGCCGTGTGACTTGGCTCGAACCCATGACGTGGAAAGACGACTGGCCGGTGGTGGGCGAGGATAAGGACGGTGACGGTTGCGGCAATCCCGTACTGACCTACCGCAAGCCGTCCGTGCCGTCTTCCGTCCGGGTAAATCCGGCCGAAAACGACGAATTCGACACTACGGAGCTTGGATTGCAATGGCAATGGCATTCCAATTATCAGGATTTATACGGATTTACCACTCCGTACGGTTTTATCCGTTTATATTCTTGGCCGTTATCCGAAAAGTATATAAATTTGTGGGAAGCATCCAATATGTTGCTCCAAAAGTTCCCCGCCGAGACTTTTACGGCTACGACAAAAGTCACGATGGTGAGCAAGGAAGACGGTCAGGAAGGCGGCCTGATAGTCATGGGATGGGATTATGCGGCACTGACCGTGCGTCGGGAGGGCGACCGTTTCATCCTCATTCAGCGGGTTTGTAAGGATGCAGAGCAAGGCGGGAAGGAATCTGTGGAAAAATTGGCGGGTTTCGAGCCGTCCGAACGTCAAACTATCATTTATTCACCCACGGTCAGCCGTTCGGTCTATTTGCGGGTACAAGTGGCCGAAGAAGGGATGTGCCGTTTTGCATACAGTCTCGACGGTCAGACGTTTACTCCCTGTGGCAAGCCGTTCAAAGCCCGTCAGGGCAAGTGGATAGGCGCAAAGGTGGGCTTCGTATGCGTGGAGCCGCATGCCGAACCTGCGGTGAACCGGGGATGGATGGATGTAGACTGGTTCCGAGTTACTCCGTAAACGGGAAAAACACTCATTTTAAAATATAAAAACAACATGAAAAAACAAACATCTATGCTTGCGGTCCTTCCCGTTCTGTTCGGGTTCTTTGTGATGGGCTTTTGTGACATTGTCGGTATTTCGTCGGATTATGCGCGCGAAGCGTTCGGTTGGAGCCATACCATGGCCGGTTTCGTGCCTTCGATGGTCTTCATTTGGTTTCTGTTTTTCAGCATACCGGTGGGCATCAAGATGAACGCCTGGGGGCGCAAGAACACCGTCATGCTCAGTATGGCGGTCACGCTTGTGGGTATGCTCATTCCGTTGTTGAAGACCGATTGGGCCTGTCTTGTGGGGTATGCCCTGTTGGGAATCGGCAACACCATCCTGCAAGTGTCGCTCAATCCTTTGTTGAATAATGTGGTGACCGACCAGAAACTGTTGACCAGCAGTCTGACCGCCGGGCAGGTTGTCAAGGCTGTTTCTTCGTTCTGCGGCCCGTTCATCATGCTTTTTGCCGTGAACGTGCTGGGCGGCGGCGACAAGGACAACTGGTATCTGGCTTTCCCCGTGCTCGGTGCCATTACGTTAGTGTCCGCCCTTTGGCTGTACTTCACGCCCATACCTCATGAGAAAAGGGAAGACAGCGGCGTGACGATGGGGAAGGTGTGGGGCTTGCTGTCCGACCGTACCATCCTGTTGCTCTTCCTGGGTATCTTCTTCGTGGTGGGTATCGACGTGGCCACGAACTTCATCAGTTCGAAAGTCATGATAGCCCGTTTCGGTTGGGATACATCGGATGCCGGTGTGGCTCCTCAGGTGTACTTCATTTGCCGTACGGTGGGAGCGTTCCTCGGTGTGTTCTTCATGACCAAGATATCCGAGATGAAGTATTTCCGTATCAATATTCTGGCCGCTATTGCCGCCATTCTGGTGTTGGCTTTCTATGAAGATGCCACGGTGGATCTGATTTGTGTGGGCGGCATCGGATTCTTCTGCTCCTGCATTTTCTCCATCATCTACTCCATGGCCGTACAGCGCATGCCGGAGAAAGCCAATCTGATTTCCGGTCTGATGATTACGGCGGTGGCCGGTGGCGGTGCGGTGACCCCGTTGATTGGTGCGGCTACGGACGCGGCCGGTATCACAGCCGGTGTGTGCGTGCTGCTGATTTGTGCTTTCTATCTCACTTTCTGCGCATACGGCGTGAAGAGTACACGATAGGGATTTTTAGAATGATAACAATGAAACGGATAAACTATAAAATAGGATTTGTATTGCTGTTGGGATTGTGCTGCCGTCCGGTGGCAGCCCAGCAGCGGGTCGATGTAGAGAAAGACTTGCAATACTGTCATCGTCAGGTGGCACGTGCACTGGCAGGTTTGAAGAAAGACGGCGGATGGGATTATACCCGAATGCCGCGTAACATTCTTGCGGAAGATTTGAAGGAGGGCCGGACGGAGTGGAATTGCCGTCCGGCTACACCCGAAGAGTGGTGCGGCGGTTTTTGGCCGGGCGTGTTGTGGTATGACTATGAATATGGGGGCGAGGCTTACATCGGACGTCAGGCCCGGAACTACACGGCCTCACTGGCTTACTTGGCCGACCGTGACCCGTACGACCATGATTTGGGCTTTCTGGTGCATTGCAGTTTCGGCAACGGGATGCGCATCGCGCCTTGTGCGTCCTACCGAGATGTCATTGTCGGCACGGCCAACCAGTTGGCCAAACTTTTCAATCCCCGGATAGGTACCATTCTGAGTTGGCCGCGTGAAGTCGAAAAACAAGGATGGCCGCACAATACCATCATGGACAATATGATAAACTTGGAGATGCTTTTCTGGGCTTCCCGTAATGGTGGTGGACAGAACTTGTACGACATCGCTGTGCGTCATGCCGAGACGACGATGAACAACCATTTCCGCAAGGATGGCTCTTGCTATCATGTGGCGGTCTACGACACGGTGAGCGGTAAGTTGATAAAAGGTGTCACACACCAAGGGTATTCGGACCGGTCGATGTGGGCGAGGGGGCAGTCTTGGGCCATTTACGGTTACACGATGGTGTATCGTGAGACCCGTGACCCCCGCTTTCTGGCTTTTGCGCAAAAGGTGACGGATGTGTACCTCAAACGTTTGCCCGAACGGTCGGACGACTGGGTACCGTTGTGGGACTTCGACGACCCGTCGCCGTCGGCACCCAAGGATGCTTCGGCTGCCTGTGTGGTGGCTTCCGCTTTGTTGGAGTTGAGCGGTTATGTGGATGTAGAGAAGGGACGGCAATATCGTGAGGCGGCAGAAAACATGTTGTCCTCCCTGAGCCGGAACTACCAGAGCGGAGAACGTTGCGTGTCTTTCCTGCTTCACAGTACGGGACACCATCCGGCCGGGAGCGAGATAGACGCTTCCATCATCTATGCCGATTACTATTATTATGAGGCCTTGTTGCGCTTGCGCCGGTTGCAGCAAGGACGTCCGGTGTTAGGCATCGGATGATGACTTGAAACTTTCGGGTTTCTCTTTCACTGCCATATTGCAGTCGGGGGAGAGACCCGAAATATTTGTGTACATAAAGTTGAGATAAACATGCTGTATGGTTTTGAAATAAAAGAATAATGGTGCTGCGAAATGAAGACAATGGTTTGGATGGCCGTGGCAGGTGTGGTATGGACTTGTTGGGGCTGCAAAGACGAAAATGGTGTAAAGAAAGGAAAAGACGAACCGTGGGTTGTGGAAATTAAATCTTTCGAGAGAGATGAGTTGAAAGTGTCGGATATTTTGGCACGTATAGACACAGTAGAGTTGTATACGGATGGGAAGGCCATGGCTTCGATAGGAGATTTGTGTTTTCTGGATTCCATGGTCTATATATTGGACGTTTCGAAAGCCGTGTCGGCCTTCAACCTGCGTACAGGGAGATTATGCAAGCAGATACGGACGGTGGGACGGGGGCATAATGAGTATATTATGCCAAACGCTATTGCTTCAGGAGGCGGCCGGGTGCACTTGATGGATTTTTCCGGAAGATGTATCCTCTCTTATGATGCAGACCTGAATTTGTTGCACCGTACGCCTGTAGATTTTATGATGCATGACATTATTCCTGTAGATGACGGATTCTTGCTTAGTAACAGCTCTCCCGGAGACCGTGAAGAATTGATTATCCATACGGATACATCGGGCAAGGTATTGGGTAGGTTCCTTTCTGCTGATTTAAGTCAGGCAATTTGGCCGGTGGGCAAACCTTTTATCCGTAATCCGAAGGGGGACGTTTTCCTGAAAGCACCCTTTTCCAACGATATTTATGTTTGGCGTGATACGGTTCCGGTATTGGCTTATCGTGCGGACTATGGTAGCCTGACTCCCGAACAAGGTCGGGAGGCGGAAGACTTCCTGAGCGCGGGAAAGGTCGGGACGTTTCATGATTTTTTGACCTCCGACCGTTGGTTGGGTATTTTTGAATATGCGGATGAGGTCTATTGTCACATGGAAAACCTGTCCGACGGACAATCCCACCTTCAAGGAAAGCTTGTGCGAGATGTCCCCGGTTTTTATCCCCAGTGGCAGTATGGTGAAGCGTTGGTTGGGGCTGTTCACGGTGATGATTACGGCAGCGAGGCCAAACTTCAAGAAACAAGATTGGGGGCGGTTCTCTTTTTTTATTATTTGAAATAAAAATAGGGATACAAACTTTTTTTCTTACTTTTTTTTGCATTTTTATTTGAACTTCGAATCGAATCTCGTATATTTGCGGATGTAAGTAAGGAAACTCTTACATTTATACTTTCCCGATGGGGGCGATGTGAAAGATGGAGTAGCACCGTCCCCACATTTTGATATAGTGGAAAACAACTTGTTATTCGTCTAATTATGATAATATCATGAAAAAAGTTCTTTTGTATGTATCGTTTGTTACAGCATTAGTGTCGTGTAATAATGATAAGACTGCGCCACGATGGGAAGAGAAACATAATACTCGTGAGTTTGGTGCTGTCATTTCAATGGAAACCTATCCGGTTGTGGTAGATGAATTTATGAATATAAAAGAGTGGTGTATCGTGGATACAATGCTCATTTGTAAGAATGGTGGTGGCGAACCATTTTATTATGTGTTCAACACAAATGATTTCCGGATTACCGGAAAATTCGGCCGTAAAGGAAACGGAGAGAATGAATGGATTTCTCCTCACTTGATACCAATAACGGATACTGCTTATACCGTCATTGATAATTTTCGGTGGGGAATCTATGACGTGACGAAGGTCGACAGTTCGTATGTGATTCAAAAGAAAAAGAATATGGGCGTGCAGATGCCTTTAAATTCCCCTAAGTTTGTCTCATATTCAACTTTTGGAAATATTTCATATAGTCCGCGAGAAGTTGTATGGGAGATTACGGATATAGAGAATCTGTCATGTTCGGATTCGATTGTTTTTTTTGACGAAAGTAAAGGTGGTAATTCCACGCTTTATAATTTTTCGTATGATGTGGCGTTTGGGTATGCCGTATTTGCTTACCTTTATCAGGATGGTTTTATGATAGCCTCATTGTCCGACGGGCGGCATGTGATACCAGAGTTGGCCGTAAAGGGTGACGGAGAAGAAAGGATGAAAGACGGAGGGTATTATACGGATGTGGTATGCGGAAAGAAATGCTTTTACCTTTTGTCGCAGGGAGACGTGGAGACATCTGGATTGTCAGGAACATCTTCCATAGAGGTTTATGACTATGAGGGGAATCCTATGAAGAAAATAAACTTAGATATCATAGCGTCTCATATGGTTTACGATAAAATAAACAAAAGGGTTATTTTCAGTCCTTCAATGGATAATGATTTACATGTATTGGATTATGAGTTTGAATAGATAAATTATTCTTACCACAAACCGGAAAACCATTGTGTTATGATTGGTTTTCCGGTTTGTGATGATTCGTTTCGGGTATATATGCGACGGTGTGAACCGGAATGACACCCTACAAGAAACCTACAATTTCACGATGTCTTCTTTGGAGAGTCCGGTGGCGCGAGAAATATCTTCTATGGACAGCCCCATGGCTTTCAGGTTCTGTGCCGTGGATAATATGCCTTCTGCGCGTCCTTCCGCTAATCCCTCTGCGCGTCCTTCCG
>NZ_JH376577.1 GCF_000233955.1 Paraprevotella clara YIT 11840 | reverse complement strand
TATGCGGGCTGAAGCGCCCAGAAAGCCGGACATATTAGCCTTCCCGTACATGCCGTAAGGGGGCCGTCGGACATGTCCGGCATTTTCCCCAACTATATACTTTAATATACTAACTGATATTATATTATAATTCAAATAAAATAGGAAACAGTATCAAAGAACAATCATTTTAATAGAGCTTTCTGGTTCCCCATTTAGCTCGGTAATATGCATGTACAAGTTCTAATTTACCGTTTTTGACCCGATAATGAGAGCGTACAAGCACGAATCTATTGTTACTTTTTTCGCAATAAATCCAACTGAAATAATTACCCATTTTATAAATTGTTATTGTCTCTATTATTAGAGAAATTCAATCGTGGTAACTTCAGCGGGGATTTATATACACCAACTGTTTCCTATTTATTTGCAAATATACTAAGTTTATAATCAAACAAAAACAGCTCAACACTGAATTAACAATGTTGAGCTGTTTTTGCGTTATATTGAACTCTAAATTATTTGCCAATCAATGAGAATCTAAATAATGGCATGCTTACTATAACAGTCTGTAATTCAATACTACCATCAAATGCAAATGTTCTGTTACCATTATTGATTTCTGCTACTGAT
The DNA here is from genome assembly GCF_000233955.1 of Paraprevotella clara YIT 11840. Taxonomy (GTDB): domain Bacteria; phylum Bacteroidota; class Bacteroidia; order Bacteroidales; family Bacteroidaceae; genus Paraprevotella; species Paraprevotella clara. Next base: position 95,626 of record NZ_JH376577.1, on the reverse strand, counting down.
ACTGTCTTTGATGATGAATTGCTTTTTAGCTTTCCATGAAATCCAGTAATAGTTTCGTGATCGCAGTAATCAAGGATTCCATTGGTTGCTTTACCTGTATATGTAATATCATTGTATTCAAACTTAAAGTTGCCTGTCAAGAAACCTTTGTATATCTGAAAATTATATGTTTGGTTCAATTTGGTATTTGCTGTATTGAATGTTGACTTTGTATTAAGTTTACGTTGATAACTAAAGCTACCATGCAAAATGCCGTTACGATAATGATATGTAATTGTTTCAGTGCCATTTGGAAAAGCCGCTTTACTTTTCCCCCTTTGGGCAAATAGGATTTACCACCCTTGGCCGCGATATGATTGCCCCTTTAAAGTCCTGGTGATGGGGGTCAATTTAATTTTACCCTTTTAAGTTTTTCAGTTTTTCTTAGCCCTAACTTACGCATGCTTTCACCGTATAATTCTATGGTATGAGCTGTGTGAATGATGCGGTCAAGGATGGCATCTGCTATTGTCGGGTCACCTACCATATCATACCAATTGAACGATGAATACTGCGAAGTTATGATGATGGATTTTCGTTCATGCCTGTCTTCAATGATTTCTAGCAGTATAGGACGTTCTTTGACATCAAGAGGTACAAGGAACAAGTCATCAAGAATGAGCAACTGACAGCGCTCGATCTTCTTGAGTTCTGTTTCAAGTGTGCCTTTGACTTTGGCCACTTTCAGTGCGCCAGGCAGTTTTGGAGCATTGGCATAGAAAGTTCGGAATCCTCTTTTACATGCCTCGTGGCCAAGGGCGCAAGCCAGATAGCTTTTCCCCGTGCCTGAAGAACCGGTGATAAAAAGGTTCTGTCTTTTATGCACAAAATCAAGGGTGGCGAGTCGTTCCATCTGATTGCGCTCCAATCCCCGGTTTGTGGCATAGTCAATCTGTTCAATATAGGCCTTGTAGCGGAATGCCGCATTCTTGGTCAGCCGTGCAATGGTAGCCTAGGCGCGATAATCCCATTCGCGTGCAAGAAGCATGGAAAGGAAAGTATCTGCGGTCATGGACTGCGGAGTGGTGCCGGCGAGACTTTCCTTGAAGGCTTCTGCCATTCCGTGTAATTTCATGCGGTTCATCAAATCCAATGATATGGTATTCTGATCTTGTTGTCCCGTAACGGGAGCTGTCTTATTATTTGTTTCCATAATCTAAACCTTATTGTTCTTGTTTGTCTTTTCTGTAATATTCACGTCCGCGTATGTTTTTGTGGGACAGTGGAGCCGGGGAAGTCGCTGGAGGCTGCACCTTCCCGTCTTCATCGGGAAGGAAATCCGCATCCTCTCCCAATTCAAGCACCTCGCGCAAGGCTTGGTACCCGTATTGCAACTTCTGGTCTGCGCACGCGCAGGCCGCAACCAGACGGTCACGGCCATATTTCTTCTCCAGTGCCAGTATGCCTCTGCAGGATCTGAATGCCTTTGGAGGATATTGCATGACATGTTCCACTTCCCGAAGATAATTCAATACGATATTGTCTATTTCCGAAGCACACCGGAACAGTTCCTCCAAATCCTTGTCATAAGGGCCATAGTGCCCCGGAAGGTTGTGTTCTTTCTTCCATGAATAAGTATAGGGGATGTCACAGCGATCGTGTGTGGCAACCAGGTTCATACCACAGTAGATTTCCACCGTATCGGCATCATAGAGAATTGTCACACGCCTTCCTACATATTCCTTTGGAACACTGTAATGGTGTCTGAACAACGAGACGTAAGAATTTCTGCCCACGGTCATGAGCTTTCTCTCTTTCATCACGTAACGATTCCGGGGAAGCGGGCGAAGATAGTCTTTCTCGCTGTGCAGGAACATTTCCTTATGGGACATCTCCCGACCGGCCATTGCCTTTTCATTGAAATCGAGCAGGGAAATATGGATGGCGGTATTGAGTTCGTCCAGACTGGCGAACGTCATCCCCTCTATGTCCAGGTAAACGGAACGATAGAGAAGTTTCACGGCATTTTCCACCAGGGCCTTGTCCTTGGGATGGCATGGCGGGATAGACCGCACAGCCGTAATGTTCGGCAAAAGCGGCGAAATCATCATTGATGACAGGTTCGTTACGGTCGCTTCGTGTAACTGCCGCTTTCAGGTTGTCGGGGACAATGGCCGCTGGAACGCCTTCAAAATAGTGCATGGCATTTTCACAGCCCTTTATCAGGTCTTCCTTGTGCTGGGACCATACGGCCTCGCAGTAGGTATAATGACTAAACGGCAGGATGGCGACAAACACCTCGGCTTTCTTCGTCTCGCCTGTCATCTCATCAACGACTTCACGCCTGTCACCGGCAAAATCAATATACATCTGGTCTGCGGCATAGTGTTCGACATGACCGACAACCTTGATGTGAAACTTATACTGGCGGACTGCCCGTTTGAAAGAAGGCAGCTGATAATCTTCAGGATATTCAGCATGGTACTCCTTAAACAATTTTCTGACACTCGTTCCTTTTTGTGTCAGGCGGGACACATATCCGGGGAGCAAGGCCTTCAGCTCAATCTGTCTGGAAGAGGAGTCCCGATGCCGGGATTCCGTACAGCTGAACATTTCATGCAACTGCTCATTGGAGAGGGAAAGAAACTGCTCAATACTTTTTCCGCTTGAAAGAAACAGGCGGACATACTTGCGGACTGTGTTACGGGAAGTATGAAACGTGGATGCCGTTTCCTTGATTCCCATCCCGGCTGCATAACATCTTAAAATGCTTTTGATTCTTTTATTCATTTGTATAGCTTTTATTATTACCCCGTTACACCAGGACTAGGGTACTCAAATCTACACAAAAAAAACGCTAACAATACTTACTATTAAATGGTTAATATTATTGGAGCCAAAAGGGGCAATCATATCGCGACCAAAGGGGGCAAAGTAAAGTGGCTTTTCCAGCAAGTTTTTCATTGCACTATTTATCTGTTCATTGTCAAAGCTGTCTCAGTAGATTTGCGTAACACGTTCAGAACTATGTCCCATGATTTCACGGATTACAGCCGTTGAAACTCCTGTTTTCTTCATTACGGTAGCTTAGCTGTGCCTTGCAACGTATGTTGTGAGTGTGATAGGCAGATTTAGTTCTTCTCCGATTTCTTTCAATCTTTTGTTTACTTTGGTGATAACCTTGTGTATTCTGTTGGCTTTCTGTATTTCCGTTTCGTGGAAGCCGGAGAGGATAGGAAACAGATACGGACTTTCTTGGCAGTGGTACTTCTTTATAAGTTCAAGTGCTTGTTGGCAAAGTGGTATTTTTATCAGCTTGCCTGTTTTATGCCGCTTGTAAATTAGTCTGCCCTCTATGATGTTTGCTTGCGTGAGGTGGGCTATGTCTATGAAGTTGATGCCACCGCAATAATAGGTAAAGGCGAAAATGTCTATTGGGAAACGCATATAATTGTTGGTGGACTTATAAGTTAAAATCCGTTCTATGTCCTCTTTGGAAAGAGAGCGTTTCACCCTTTCTTCCTGTAAGTGCGACACTTTGTATTTCTTGAAAGGATAGCTTTCAGCTTTTACCAGATTCTGCTCGATAGCCAAATTATAAATGGCTCGTAATGTCCTGAATCGTATTCCTATGGTATTCTCTGCAAGTTCTTGTTTGCGAAGCCACGTTTCGTATTTTCTTAAAAATGATGTATCTATGTCAGTGAAATAAATGTCAAGGTGCTTGTTGAACATTAAAAGGGAGTTATAAACCTGCTTGACTGAAAGCATATAGCCACGTCTGCCCTCGTCTTGCAAGCGTTTTATCTGCTCACAGAACAGGTCATTTACCGTTCTTGGTTTAACTCGCTGGCTGTTTTCTTCAAGTAAAGTGCTTGCTGTAAAGTCTTTACGTTCAGATTTCAGTTTAACTATTTCTTCTGAAAGTTCGCTTGCTTTATCCGCAATGATTCTGCTAAGATATTCATAATTAGGGCTGTTAGGCTTTAAAGTGTTCTTTTCAAAGTTCCAAAACTTGGGATTGACGGAAACGCCTAAACTTTTGTACTTCTTCTTTCCGTCCTTGCAGACACGAATCATTAGAGGATGTTCCCCGTTGGAGAGAGTTTTTGACTTGTAACACACGATGTTAGCTGTAATATTCATACGGTTTACTTGGTTTAACTCTCGGTTTAACCGCAAGCATCCATGAGTTACATTTGAGGGGTTTTGAGCCAGTCAAAGACCATAAAAAAAGAGAGCTGCATCTCTGTAACTCTCTGATTTTCAAGTGGTGCCACCAGGAATCGAACCGGGGACACAAGGATTTTCAGTCCTTTGCTCTACCAACTGAGCTATGGCACCGACTTACTCTTGTTCTGCGAGTGCAAAGGTAAGATAAAAAGGTGGGTGGGCAAAATATTCTAAGAAAAAACTACAAATATTTTTTTGTTTCAGAAAAAAACTCTATCTTTGCACTCGCAAAACGGAAAGTAGCGCAGTTGGTAGCGCACTACGTTCGGGACGTAGGGGTCGGGCGTTCGAATCGCCTCTTTCCGACAGAAAGACTTAATTCGTACAGAATTAAGTCTTTTTTGTTGACTTTCTAAAATCTGAAATTGACTCCTCCCATAAAAGTGGCTTTGGGCATCGGATAGCCGGATATGATTTCGTAACGTTGTGCTAATAGGTTTTCTCCACGAAGCCAAAGGGCAAGATTGCGAGTGGCTTGGAACGTTCCGCGAATATTCCACAAAACAAAATTTTCTGAAGTCTCATTGCCCTTCCCATTTACCTTCACGTTCGTATAAAGACCTTGTATATATTGTACACCGGAGGACAATAGCCATTTCTTTTTTGAAAAGGACATACCGGCATATAACTTGTTTTCCGGTGCCGTTATGACAGGATGTTCCATGTGCAGATAACTGTAGTTGGCATCGGCCGACCATGTTTTTGATATACGGTATGCCATTTGCATTTCAAATCCGGCATTCTTGATTTTGCCCGTATTTACGTTCATCATGCGGTGGTCAATGGAAGCTGTGGTAATCATGTTTTTACCGTTGATGTAGAAAAGATTGAAGCCATAGGACAGGCGATTGTCAAACAACCGTTGGTTGAATGCAAGTTCATAGTTCCACATGCTTTCTGCTTTCAAATCCGGATTGGCTGTTCCCCACATGAACATTTCGCGGATGAGCGGATAACGGAAACCTTTGCTGGCTGTAAGTTTGATTTCAGCGTTTCTCGGAATTTGAAAGGCTAGGCCGGTTTGCGGAATCCATTCGGTTCCCGCCTGACTATGGTGGTCTATGCGGAGACCGGCATTCCACGTCATCCACGAGCCGATTCTCTGGCGAAAGTCTATATAACCGGCGATTTCATTCTGTTGCTTGTCTACGATGTCCTTACGTTCTCCTTTTTGTGGACCTTCTACGAACTTATTCCATGCTTCTCCGCCAAAGTGGTACCAGTCTATTCCGGCGGTCAGCAGGTTGCCTCGGAAAAGCTGTGCATTTTGATACCACGATACCCCCATCATATTGTCACGGGAGTGGAAACGGTAAGGCAATGGACTTTCTCCTTTGCTCGGGGCATAGCCGTCATTGATTTTATGACGTCCCCAGTTGTAGAAGAAACTCAATCTCCCGGAAGTCTTTTTGTAATGGTTCTCCAAAGCGAAAGACGTCATTCCCCGCGTGATGTTTTGGTCGGCATCCAGTAACGGTTGGCTGACCTCACCCGGTTGTGAAGCATTAAAGTGGGTGATGTTCACGTCCGCTTCGGCTTTCCACTTTGAGGACAGCTCATATCCGAGTTTGGCATACCCGCCATATTGCTCGAAACCCATGTCTGTGCGGTGCCCGTCGGTACGATTGTACGAACCGCTGACGATGCTGGTGAATCGTCCTTTACGGATACGGTTGGTGGCTTCCGTTTGGAGCGTGTTGTATGAACCGTAACCGACGTGGGCATGGGTGCTTATGCCTTCTGTCTGCATTTTCCTGGTGATGATATTGATAACTCCTCCCATCGCATTCGAACCGTATAAAACAGAAGCCGGGCCACGCAGTACCTCCACCTTCTCGGCCATTAAGGCCTGATAGGCATCGGCTATGGGATGACCCATAAGCCCCATGTACTGAGGATGTCCGTCTATCAAGACCATCAGCCTGCCGGAACTTCCGCTGATGCCTCTCAAATTTATTTCTCCAGCAGCTCCGCCTGATACACCGTATCCCATGATTCCGCGTGAGGATACGAAAAGCCCCGGGACTTGTTCCGTCAGTATCGGAAGCAGCGAGGGCGTGTTGGCCTGTTCTATTTGTTTGCGGTCTATGACGGAAACCGTTGCAGAGAGTTGTGCGGCATCAGTCTCGTTGCGCGTGCCTGTCACTACGACTTCGTCCAAAGAGCGGTTCTTTGGGGCGTTGCCCGTTTCTATTTGTGCAGCCGCGAATGGGGAATATAGCATTCCTCCGGCCAACAGGGATATGGCGAATGGTCTTTTCATGACTTTTTAATTTTTAGATGAGGCAAAGTTAACCGAACCTGTTGAATAATGTGTTACCTCGGTTACGGATAGGACAACCATTTTTACTTGTGGGGTATGGTTTTGTTGTTTTATTGAGGGGCGTATATATCCGGAGCGGATGGTCGTGGACGCATATACGTTCTTACCAATCTATTGCTTGAATCCCGTTGCTTTTTAAATAGGTATTGGCTTTGCTGAAGTGCTTGCAGCCTAAGAAGCCATGTTCTGCGGAACGCGGAGAGGGGTGCGCGGCCTCCAATATCAGGTGTTTTTTCCCGTCAATCAGGTTCTTTTTGGCTTTTGCATAGTTTCCCCATAGCATGAAAACCAGATGTTCCCGTTCCTCGCTGAGCTTACGGATGACGGCATCGGTGAACGTTTCCCATCCTACGTTGCGGTGGGAGCCGGTTTCGTACGCCCTTACCGTCAGTACGGAGTTCAAGGAGAACACGCCCTGTGCGACCCAACGGTCTAAATTGCCGGAAGCCGGGACGGGTTTTCCTAAATCCTGATGGATTTCCTGAAAGATGTTGGCCAAAGAACCGGGGACGGGTGTTCCGTTCGGGACGGAAAAGCAGACGCCATAATATTGCCCGGGAGTGGGGTATGGGTCTTGCCCGAGTATGACAACCTTCACCTTGTCAAAAGGACAGACATTAAAAATGTAAAAGATACGGGAGCCCGGAGGCAGCACATGGGCATGGGCATATTCGTTCCGCACGAAAGCGGTGAGCCTTTCGAAATAAGGCTTGTCAAACTCTTCCTGCAAGCGCAGCCGCCAGCTTTCTTCAATTTTCACTTTCATGGTATGATGTGAGTTGGATTCTCTGTTTGCAAAGATAGTGAAAGGCGAGTGCAGAGACAAACGAAAAACAAAGTTTTTCGAGTTTGGCTATGCCGAGCCGCCTCCTGTCTTCGTGTAACAAATATAGCGATAAGCAAAAATGTGTGTTTTTTCGGGTTTGTTTTTTTAAAAGAATAAAAATGATTCCCTGCCTTTTGCCGACGTGCCCTTTTTTCGTTAAATTAGAAGAATGAAACGGTTGTTTCGTTTTTTTTGTGTGACCCTAAAATAGAATATGTATGACGCAAAAGAATAAGGCGGTTACCCTGCATGAGGTCAGACTGTTATTCGAAAATAAATTTCCAGAATTGCTCGCCGGGGCTGTAGACAGTCCGGACGAGGCCTCTTTCCGGCAAAAGATAGACGCTTATTTGTCGGATGCGTCGTGGAATGCGGAAGGGGTACGGGTGGTAAGGCGTTTGTTGGAGTATGACGGCAGGGTCGTTCATGAACTTTCGGTCGGGGAGGACGTGAAGGTGGAGACCCTTGCCTTGTTGTGGCGTTTCTTGTCCGGACGTATAGGGGAAGATGAGATTTCTCTGGATTTTGCACTCGAATTGTACCACCAGTTTTCCAGGTTGCATGACGGCCCCTCCGGCGTGCCGGAGAAAGAGGATGTGCTCCGGTGGATGCGCCGTTGGCCGGACGGGCTGAATGAACAGGTGCGGGCCATCCGTGAGGCGAACAAAGAGAGGATTATGGCGTTGTTGGTCCGGAAGATAGAACATCGTCCGGCTTCTTCCGGACGCTATGTGTTTTCGGAAGGGTGCAGCGAGGCGGAAAAGCTCGGATGGGTGCGCCGGTGGTGGGGCGAAGCCCGTTTCCATTTGTCCATGGCCGTAAAAAGCGCCGCCGAACTGAACCGGATGTTGGACGGTACGCTTTCCGGCGAGACCCTGCGCATTTACCAACAGGCGCAGGAAAAAGGGATTCCCGTTTTTGTCACGCCTTATTACCTCTCCTTGTTGAACCCTACCGGGAAAGGCTACGACGACGCGGCCATCCGCAGTTATGTCATTTATTCGTCCCGCCTGGTCGAGACGTTCGGCGGCATCCGCGCATGGGAACGTGAGGACATCGTCGAGGAAGGCAAACCGAACGTGGCCGGCTGGCTGCTGCCCGGCGGGCATAACATCCACCGCCGCTATCCCGAAGTGGCCATCTTAATCCCCGACACGATGGGGCGCGCTTGCGGAGGCTTGTGCGCTTCCTGCCAACGGATGTACGACTTCCAAAGCCGGAGGCTGAACTTCGAGCTGGAGAAATTGAAGCCGAAAGAAAATTGGAACACCCGCCTGCGGAAGCTGATGGACTATTTCGAACACGACACGCAGATACGCGACATCCTGATAACGGGAGGCGACGCGCTGATGAGCCGTAATGCCACGTTGCGCAACATCTTGGATGCCGTCTGCAAGATGGCCGTCCGCAAACGGCAGGCCAACCTGTCCCGTCCCGACGGAGAGAAGTATGCGGAATTACAACGTGTCCGTCTGGGGACGCGTTTGCCGGTGTACTTGCCGATGCGTGTGGACGACGAACTGTTGGACATCCTGCGCGATTTCAGGCAGAAAGCCGCAGAGGCGGGCATCACCCAACTTTTCGTGCAGACGCATTTCCAGTCGCCTTTGGAGGTCACGCCCGAGTCGCGGGAGGCCATCCGGAGGATACTGTCTACCGGATGGGCGGTCACGAACCAGTTGGTCTACAACGTGGCGGCTTCGCGCCGGGGGCATACGGCAAAACTGCGGAAGGTGCTGAACAGCTTGGGCGTGATTTGTTATTACACGTTCACCGTGAAAGGGTTTGAGGAGAATTATGAGGTCTTTGCCCCGAATGCCCGTTCCTTGCAGGAAAGTGCCGAGGAGAAAGCATGGGGGCGTCTGGCACCGGAGGCTGAGCACGACTTTCTGGAAAGCCTGGACGGCGCACCGAACAAAGCCGTGGCCGTCCGGCAGTTTTGTGCCGCGCATGACGTGCCTTTCCTGGCTACGGATCGTAGTGTGCTCAATCTGCCCGGCATCGGCAAAAGCATGTCTTTCGCCTTGGTGGGAGTGGACGCCAAGGGACGTCGCATCTTGCGGTTCGACCACGACCGCACCCGTAGGCACAGCCCGATAATCGACCGTGTCCACGAAGTGTATATCCGGGAGAACAAGCCGGTCTACCGTTACTTGTTGCAGTTGCAGGACATGGGAGAAGATATGGGTGAGTATGAAACGCTTTGGGCATATACCGAAGGCGAGACCGAGCGTCGCTTCCCGTTTTTTGAATATCCGGTTCCGGATTTCAGCGTGACGGGCCGTTATACGAATCTGGATGTGGGGGAAGGCGAAGTCCGGGACCTACGGCCTGACTGGTAAGTAGCCTCATTTTGTCTGAATCTTTTGCTCTTTCGCGTGTGGATGTCTAACTTGTTGTAAATCTGCACGAAAGATACTGCGAAATCAATCTCCGTAGATTTGAAAATCAATCTCAGCCGAACGATTTTTCGTTCGGCTGAGATTGATTTCTCGTTCTGCGCCAAATGATTTTGCAGCCTCCTGAGACCCCGTTTTGTCCGACTTTAATACTTTGGCTTCGTGCCTGTAAACAAGCGTCCATGCCTCTTCGCCTTCGTAATTGGAAGAGCGAAAGGGCATGGACGCTTGATATGTTGCCGGATAGGCCGGAGCCGTCGGTTTACAAATCCTTAATCTCGTCCAGGTTGTGCTGGATGTCTTCGTCTTTCAGTTCGTAGTTGGTCAGGTTTCCGGCCAGATACTGGTCGTAAGCGGCCATATCTATGAGGCCGTGTCCGGACAGGTTGAACAGGATGACTTTTTCTTCCCCGCTCTCCTTGCACGCCTTGGCTTCGTTGATGGCGGCAGCGATGGCATGACAGGATTCCGGTGCCGGAATGATGCCTTCGGCCTTGGCGAACAGGCAGCCCGCGTCGAAGGATTCCAGTTGCTGGATGTCGGTGGCCTCCATCAGTCCGTCTTTCAGGAGTTGGGAGACGATGACGCCCGCGCCGTGGTAACGCAGTCCGCCTGCATGGATGTTGGCCGGAGCGAAGTTGTGTCCCAGGGTGAACATCGGCAGGAGGGGAGTGTAGCCCGCTTCGTCTCCGAAGTCGTATTGGAAATGTCCGCGCGTCAGTTTTGGGCACGATGCCGGTTCGGCTGCGATGTAACGTGTCTTTTTCCCTTCCTTGATGCTATGGCGCATGAACGGGAAACAGATGCCGCCGAAGTTGGAACCGCCGCCGAAACAGCCGATGATGATGTCCGGATATTCACCGGCCATTTCCATCTGTTTCTCGGCTTCCAGGCCGATGATGGTCTGATGCAGGGTGACGTGGCTCAATACCGACCCGAGCGTGTATTTGCAATTCGGGGTCGTGCGTGCCAGTTCGATGGCTTCCGAGATGGCCGTGCCCAAAGAACCTTGATAGTTCGGGTTTTTGGTCAGGATGTCCTTGCCCGCACGGGTGGACATGGAGGGGGAAGCGGTGACTTGCGCGCCGAACGTCTGCATGATGCTGCGGCGGTAGGGCTTCTGCTCGTAACTGATTTTGACTTGATAGACAGCCGCTTCCAGTCCGAACACCTTGGCGGCGTAGGAGAGGGCTGCTCCCCATTGGCCCGCGCCGGTTTCTGTCGTTACGTTCGTCACGCCCTCCTTCTTGCAGTAGTAAGCTTGTGCCAATGCCGAGTTCAGTTTGTGCGAGCCGATAGGGCTGACGCTTTCGTTCTTGAAGTATATATGGGCCGGTGTCCCCAAAGCCTTTTCCAATCCGTAGGCCCTTACGAGCGGTGTGCTCCGGTAGTATTTGTACATTTCGCGCACTTCCTCGGGAATCTCTATCCACGCGTCCGTCTGGTTCAGTTCCTGACGGCTCAGTTCTTCCGCAAAAATCGGATACAGGTCTTCCGGTTTCAACGGCTGCTTGGTGGCCGGATTGAGTGGCGGCATGGGTTTGTTCACCATGTCGGCCTGAATGTTATACCAATAGCGAGGGATGTCCTCTTCTGCCAGGAAATATCTTTTTTTCTTTTCCATAATGCTTATTGTGTTTGATGTGTTTATTGAATTTCTTGTTCTTTAGTTGCAAACTTACGGAAAAAGTTTGGAATATATGACGATTTGCAGGAAAATATGTAAGACATGCTTGATAAAAGTACCGGAGGCGTGGCTGCGGCATACGGTATGGGAGAGGAAAAGGACGGTGTGGACGTATTGCATAAATATGCAGAATGGAACGGGCGCTTTAGTTTGTTTTTCTTTTGATAATAAGTGGAATATGATTTGTTTTGAATAAAAATGAGAAAATATCTGCATATTATGCAAACGGTGAGGCTTAAAATACATATCTTTGCACCAGAGTAATAAAGGATAGGGATATATGAGGAATAAAGACAGCCGTTTGGAGGCCATCAAGATGGTCGTGTCTGCACAGGATATTTCAAGCCAGGAGGAGTTGTTGCGTGAGTTGAAAAAGGTGGGTTTCAAATTGACTCAGGCTACGCTTTCCCGCGATTTGAAACAACTGAAAGTGGCCAAGGCGACGAATGCCTCCGGCAAATATGTGTATGTATTGCCGGCTTCGCCTCTTTACAGAAGGGTCTCGGACACCCATCTGACCGCCTCTGCCGTACATCAGGCCGGTGCCTTGTCCGTGAAATTTTCAGGCAATTTGGCCGTGGTTCATACCTTGCCCGGCCATGCAAGTCATATCGCATACGATATAGACAACAAGAGGTTTGAAGAAATATTGGGGACATTGGCCGGAGACGATACCATCATACTGGTGTTGGCGGAAGGAGTTTCCTCCGAATTGGCTCTGCGGCGGTTGGCCGAGGTGATTCCCGACATACAATGAATATAACGTAGAAAACGCGAGTAAGCGAGCGCAGACGGAGCTTGCTCCAAGTCTGCCGAGCGGGAGCGATTTATGTAAACAGTATATAGTTTAAGAAAGAAGTGGAATACAACGATGGAATCAGAGTGGTTGTGGCAGATGCCAGCCACGAAAAGTATGTAGATGTTATTCTTGCGACCATAACGGATTCTGCGAAAAAGAGAGGCTCCGGGATAGCTTCCCGTACGCATGAATATCTGGCCACGAAGATGAAGGAACGCAAGGCTGTCATAGCTTTGGCCGGCGAAGGCGATGAAGAAGAATTTGCCGGGTTTTGTTATATCGAAAGTTGGGGAAACAAGGAATATGTGGCCAATTCGGGACTGATTGTCGTAGAGAAGTTCCGGCGTCATCATCTGGCCACCCGCATCAAGCAGACGGCCTTTACGCTTTCGCGCCTGCGGTGGCCTCATGCCAAATTGTTCGGGTTGACGAGCCAGAGTGCCGTGATGAAGATCAATACGGCGTTAGGTTACGTGCCGGTCACTTTTGCCGAGCTGACGGACGACGAGGCTTATTGGAAAGGTTGCGGCACGCCGGAGCATCCGTGTTGCGTCAATTATGACATCCTGCAGCGTACGGGGCGGCGGTATTGCGTGTGTACGGCCATGTTGTATGACCCTGCCGCGCATCCGGACGAGAAACTTCCGGTGGAGCTGCCGGAGGATGTGGTGAAGATGGCCCGCGAGGCGGCTGCAAAAAATCTGCGTTAATTGGTATAGACAAAATAAAAGGAATATTATGGCAAAAAAAGTAGTAGTAGCATTCAGCGGAGGTTTGGACACCTCTTATACGGTGATGTATTTGGCCAAGGAAAAGGGGTACGAAGTGTATGCGGCTTGTGCCAACACGGGCGGTTTCAGCGCCGAGCAACTGAAGGCCAACGAGGAAAATGCTTATAAGTTGGGTGCCAAGGAATACGTCACGTTGGACGTGACGAAGGAATATTATGAAAAGAGCCTGCGTTACATGATATATGGTAATGTGTTGCGCAACAACTGCTACCCGATTTCGGTGTCGTCCGAGCGTATTTTCCAGGCCATCGCCATCGCACGTTATGCCAACGAGGTGGGGGCGGATGCGATAGCCCATGGCTCGACCGGGGCAGGCAACGACCAGATTCGTTTCGACATGACTTTCCTGGTGATGGCGCCGGGGATGGAGATCATCACACTCACGCGCGACAGCAACCTGAGCCGTCAGGAGGAAGTGGATTATCTGAACCAGCACGGTTATTATGCCGATTTCACAAAGTTGAAGTATTCCTACAACGTAGGTATCTGGGGCACGTCGATTTGTGGCGGCGAGATTCTGGACAGCAATCAGGGATTGCCTGAGAGCGCTTATCTGAAACATCCCACGAAGACGGGGACGGAGCTGTTGAAGCTCGGTTTCAAGAAAGGGGAGATTTGTAGCGTGAACGGCGTGGAGTATGATGATAAGATCAAGGCCATACAGGAGATAGAAAAGATAGGTGCTGCCTACGCCATCGGCCGCGACTGCCATGTGGGCGACACCATCATCGGTATCAAGGGCCGTGTAGGTTTCGAGGCAGCGGCTCCGATGCTGATTATCGGTGCGCACCGTTTCTTGGAAAAATACACGCTGAGCAAGTGGCAGCAATATTGGAAGGAGCAGGTGGCCAACTGGTATGGCATGTTCTTGCACGAAAGCCAGTATCTGGAGCCTGTCATGCCGGACATCGAGGCCATGCTGACCAGTTCGCAGCGCAACGTGAACGGCGTGGTGACATTGGAGCTTCGTCCTTACGGCTTCACAACGGTCGGCGTGGATTCTCCGGACGACTTGGTGAAGAACAAGTTCGGCGAGTATGGCGAGACCCAGAAGGGATGGACGGCAGAGGACGCCAAGGGCTTTATCAAAGTGACTTCCACTCCGCTCCGCCTGTATTATGCGAACCATAAGGACGAGGAACGAATCAAGTAAACCATGACGACGGAAGATAAAAAACTGGAACGTCCCCGTGTGGGACGGATGCTTGCAGGCGTATGTGCCGCGATTGCCGGATATTTCGGGTTGGATGTCACGCTCGTACGTGTCGGTTATGTCTTGCTGACGCTGTTCACCGCCTTTTCCGGTGTAATCGCCTATTTCATTCTGGTTATTGTCATTCCTCAGGAAAAAAACAGATATTTCAAATGATAAGAGTTGGAATCATAGGAGGGGCAGGATATACGGCCGGCGAACTTTGCCGCATCCTGCTGAACCATCCCGAAGCGGAGATAAAGTTTATCAATAGTTCCAGTAACGCCGGAAATAAGATCACCGACGTGCACGAAGGGCTGTATGGGGAGACCGATTTGGTGTTTACGGACCAGTTGCCTTTCGACGAGGTGGACGTGATCTTTTTCTGTTTCGGGCATGGCAAGAGCGCGGAGTTCTTGCAGGCTCACGATGTGTCTTCCCGGGTGAAGATCATCGACTTGGCGCAGGATTTCCGTCTGGCGGCTCCGGGCAATGACTACGTGTACGGTCTGCCAGAATTGGACAAGGCGGCCATTGCCGGGGCGCAGCATGTGGCCAATCCCGGTTGTTTTGCCACTTGCATCCAGTTGGGGTTGCTGCCTTTGGCTGCCCACGGCCTGTTGAGTGGCGACGTGTCGGTGAATGCCATCACGGGAAGTACCGGTGCCGGGGTGAAGCCCGGCGCGACCACGCACTTCAGTTGGCGCAACAACAACATGAGCATATACAAGGCTTTCAACCATCAGCATGTACCGGAAATTTGCCAGTCTCTCCGTGCCTTGCAGCCGGACTTCGACGGAGCGATAGATTTCATTCCCTATCGCGGCGACTTTGCCCGAGGAATTTTTGCCACCGAGGTGGTCCGTGTGGACGCGTCGGCTGATGCCGGGTATTTTGCCGGGCTTTACAAGGAGTATTACAAGGACGCGGCTTTCACGCATTACGTGGACAAGGCCATCGACATGAAGCAAGTGGTCAACACCAACAGGGCTTTGGTGCACGTGGATAAGTTCGGCGATAAATTGTTGGTCACGGCCACGATAGACAACTTGCTCAAAGGCGCCAGCGGGCAGGCCGTGCAGAACATGAACCTCATGTTCGGGCTGGACGAAACGTCCGGTTTGCGCCTGAAACCGTCCGCATTCTAAACGGGGGTGCGACGGAATGTCATATTTAAGAAAGGAGGAATAAAATGAATCTATTCGACGTATATCCGCTTTTCGATGTGAACATCGTAAAAGGGAAAGGATGCCATGTCTGGGACGACAAGGGGCAGGAGTATCTGGACTTGTATGGCGGCCATGCCGTAATCAGTGTCGGTCACTGCCATCCGCATTATATAGAGAAGCTGACACGGCAACTTGGCCGGTTGGGTTTCTACAGCAATTCCGTGGTCAACAAGTTGCAGGTGGAACTGGCGGAGCGTTTGGGCAAGGCCTGCGGTTATGAGGACTATCAGTTCTTTCTGATTAATTCCGGGGCGGAAGCCAATGAGAATGCGTTGAAGTTGGCCAGTTTCTATAATGGCCGCAAGCGCGTGTTGTCCCTTTCAAAAGCGTTCCATGGGCGTACGTCTTTGGCCGTGGAGGCAACGGACAATCCTAAAATCATAGCTCCCATCAACGCCAACGGGCATGTGACTTACTTGCCTTTGAATGATTTGGACGCTTTCAAGGTGGAGTTGGCCAAAGGCGATGTGTGTGCCGTGATTGTGGAGTGTATTCAAGGGGTCGGAGGTATCCGGTTGGCCACTGCCGAGTTCATGCAAGGCGTGCGGCAGGCATGTGACGAAACGGATACGGTGTTGATTTGCGATGAAATCCAGTGTGGCTACGGCCGTTCGGGCAAGTTCTTCGCCCACCAGCATTTGGGGGTGAAGCCGGACTTGATTACGGTGGCCAAAGGCATCGGCAACGGTTTTCCCATGGGGGCGGTGTTGATTTCGCCCAAATTCACTCCAGTGTACGGCCAGTTGGGTACGACTTTCGGTGGAAACCATTTGGCTTGTGCCGCCGCCTTGGCCGTGTTGGACATCATGGAAGAGGAGCATCTGGTGGAAAATGCCGCCAAGGTCGGAAATTTCCTGATGGAAGGCATAAAGGCTTTGCGCCTGCCTCATGTGGTGGATGTCAGAGGGCGCGGCCTGATGATAGGCGTGGAGTTGGACGTGCCTTACAAGGAAATCAGGAACAAGTTGCTCTTTGAGGAGCATTGTTTCACGGGATGCAGCGGCACGAACGTGCTGAGGCTCTTGCCGCCGCTTTGTCTGGGTGAGGCGGAAGCGGCTGATTTCTTGAAACGGTTGGAACGTGTAGTGAATAATTAATGAATAATCAAGCGGAGATAAACCGGTCGCAGGCGTATGTCGGAGACCGGTTTGTCTGCTTTTAAGGAGGAGAGTGACAATGAAGATTGCAATTATCGGTGCGGGCAATATGGGAGGAGCCGTTGCCCGTGGTTTGGCAAAGGGAAGTTTGGTCAAGACATCGGATATTACGGTGTCCAATCCCAGTCGGGGTAAGTTGGAGGCGTTGAAGGTTGAGTTTCCGGAGTTGAACATCACTTGTGAGAATTCCCAGGCGGCGACAGGGGCTGATGTGGTTATATTAGCTGTGAAACCTTGGAAGATACAAGAGGTGATAGAGGAAATCAAAGGTGGTTTGGATTATGATAATCAGGCGATAGCCTCTATGGCAGGTGGGATTGGCACGGCGCAACTTTGTACTTATTTGGATCGTGGTGACGGAGAATACCCCGGAGTGTACTATTTGATACCGAATACGGCCATTGCAGTTATGAGCGGTATGACTTTTATGACTTCCGTTTGCTCCACGCCGGAATTGGACGCCCAAATGCTGGCGATGTTTAAGGAGATGGGCGATGCCATGTTGGTTGAGGAACGCTTGATGGACGCGGGAATGGCTTTGGCTTCCTGTGGCATAGCCTACGTGATGCGTTACATCCGTGCGGCTACCGAAGGTGGTGTGGAATTGGGCTTTTATGCCAAGGATGCGCAGCGCGTCATCATGCAGACCATGAAAGGGGCCGTGGATTTGTTAACGGCCGGAGGCTTGCATCCGGAAATGGAGATTGATAGGGTGACGACTCCCGGAGGCTTGACCATCCGTGGGCTGAATGCGATGGAGGAGGCTGGGTTCACCCAAAGCGTCATCAAAGGATTGAGGGCTTCGGTAAAGAAATAAGGAAAGGAGTGTCTTTATGTCACAACAATATAAACGCATAGCCGTCAAGATAGGAAGTAACGTTCTGACCCGTAAGGACGGGGCTTTGGACGTGACACGCATGTCGGCTTTGGTGGACCAGATTGCCGAATTGCGGGAAAACGGTATCGAAGTCATATTGATTTCTTCCGGTGCCGTGGCCAGTGGGAGAGGCGAGCTGAAAGAGGCCGTCTCGCGCAAGATGGACAGCGTGGACCAGCGGCAACTGTTTTCCGCAGTGGGGCAGGCCAAGCTCATCAACCGCTATTACGAACTGTTCCGCGAGCACCGCTTGCCGGTGGGGCAGGTGCTGACGATGAAAGAGAGTTTCAGTACGCGCCGCCATTACCTGAACCAACGGAACTGTATGATGGTGATGTTGGAAAATGGAGTCATCCCGATTGTGAACGAGAATGACACCGTCAGCGTGACGGAGCTGATGTTTACGGATAACGACGAACTGTCCGGTTTGATTGCCACGATGATGGATGTGCAGGCTTTAATCATATTGAGCAATGTGGATGGCATATACAACGGCCTTCCCGGCGAACCGGGCGTGGAGGTTATCCGTGAGGTGGAACCGGAACGGGATTTGCAGGAGTATATCCGTACGGAGAAATCCGGTTTCGGACGCGGCGGGATGATGACCAAATGCTCCATTGCCCGCAAGGTGGCCGACGAAGGCATCGAAGTTATCATTGCCAACGGCAAACGCGACGACGTGCTTACTGACTTGGTCCTGCGTCCCGGAAGCCGGGTGTGCACCCGTTTTGCTCCGCGTGAAGGCAATGTGTCGAGCGTGAAGAAATGGGTGGCTCACAGCACAGGGTTCACGAAAGGGAAGGTTTACCTGAACGCCAAGGCGGTGGAAGCCGTGTGCGGCGACCGTGCCGTGAGTATCCTGCCGGTAGGGGTCACGCATGTGGAAGGCGATTTTGAAAAAGGTGACCTGGTACGTATCATGTCGCCCGAGGGGCAGAATCTGGGAGTGGGGCGTGTGGCATATAGCTGCGAGGAAGCCGCCCGGGTCATCGGGCAGCACGACTGTAAGCCTTTGGTGCATTATGATTATTTATATTTGGAATAAGCCCGGCTTTCCGATACAGGTATGGGGCTTGTATGCTCGGTGCCGGACGTGGAACCGTGTAGGTGAAAATCAATAAAAACAATAATAAAAGGAAAACTATGGATTTGACTTCTCTGTTTGAACGGGCAAGAGCAGCCGGCCGCGAGTTACTGCAGTTGCCGGTAGGACGTGTGGATGAGATACTACGTGCGGTAGCGGATGAGGCTTTGGCACAGTCGGAATACATCCTGTCGGAGAATGCGCGCGATTTGGAGCGCATGTCTCCCGATAACCCGATGTACGACCGCCTGAAACTTACATCGGCGCGTTTGGAAGGTATTGCCGCCGACACGCGTCATGTGGCGGATTTGCCTTCTCCTTTGGGAAGGGTGCTGAAACATACCGTATTGCCCAACGGATTGGACTTGAAACGGGTGAGTGTGCCGTTCGGCGTGATAGGGGTGATTTATGAGGCACGCCCCAATGTGAGCTTCGATGTCTTTTCGCTCTGCCTCAAGGCCGGGAGTGCCTGCGTGTTGAAGGGCGGAAGCGACGCTGACTTTTCCAATCGTGCCATTGTGAAAGTAATCCACGGCGTATTGGAGCGTTTCGGTGTGAATCCGGACGTCGTTGTCTTATTACCGGCCGAACGTGAGGCCACGGCGGCTTTGCTGCAGGCACGCGGTTATGTGGATTTGCTGATTCCGCGTGGCAGTAGTGCTTTGATTCAATATGTGCGCGAGAATGCCTGTATTCCGGTCATAGAGACCGGAGCCGGAGTTTGCCATGCTTATTTTGACGTGGATGGGGATGTGCGGAAAGGTGCCGCTATTATCAACAATGCCAAGACGCGCCGGGTGAGCGTATGCAATGCGTTGGATAGCGTGCTGATTCATGCCTCCCGTTTGTCCGACCTGGCGCAATTGTGCGCTCCGTTGCAGGAGGGCCGTGTGCGCATTTATGCCGACAGCCGCGCCTTGGCCGCCCTACAGGGGCATTATCCGGCGGATCTGTTGGAAGCGGCTACGGAGAAACATTTCGGTACTGAGTTTATGGATTACAAAATGGCCGTGAAGACGGTGGACTCTTTGGACGAGGCGCTGGCCCATATCGCCCGTTTCGGGTCGGGACATAGCGAGTGTATCATTACCGAGAACGCCGATGCAGCCGAAAAGTTCTTGCAGTTGGTGGATGCTGCCTGCGTGTATGCCAATGCGCCGACCTCGTTTACCGACGGGGCTCAGTTCGGACTTGGAGCCGAGATAGGCATCAGCACCCAGAAACTGCACGCTCGCGGCCCGATGGCGTTGGAAGAAATCACGACCTACAAATGGTTCGTGCAGGGCGACGGACAGGTACGTCCGAAATAGTCCGATTATCAATCATTAAACAACAATCTTATGAGAGTATTTCAAAACGTAGAAGACTTAGGCGATTTGAAAGCCGCCTTGCGCGAGGCTTTCGAGGTAAAGAAGAATCGTTTTCAATATCAGGAACTGGGGCGGAGCAAGACTGCCCTCCTCATCTTCTTCAACAACAGTCTGCGCACACGGTTGAGTACGCAAAAGGCTGCCATGAATCTTGGCATGAACGTCATCGTGCTCGACGTGAACCAAGGGGCATGGAAACTGGAGACGGAGCGTGGCGTGATTATGGATGGCGACAAGAGCGAACATTTGTTGGAAGCCATTCCCGTGATGGGATGCTATTGCGACCTTATCGGAGTACGTTCGTTTGCCACCTTCGAAAGCCGTAAGGACGATTATGAGGAAAAGATACTGAACCAATTTATCCGTTACTCTGGCAAGCCCGTGTTCTTTATGGAGAGTGCCACGGTGCATCCCTTGCAGAGTTTTGCCGACCTGATTACCATCGAAGAGTACAAACGGACGGCGCGCCCCAAGGTGGTGCTCTCGTGGGCTCCTCATCCCAAGGCGTTGCCTCAGGCCGTACCCAACAGTTTCGCCCAATGGATGAACGCCGCAGACGTGGATTTCGTTGTGACGCATCCCGAAGGCTATGAACTCGATCCGAGGTTCGTGGGTGACGCCCGTGTGGAGTACGACCAACTGAAAGCCTTCGAAGGGGCCGACTTTATCTACGCCAAGAACTGGAGCTGTCCCGGTGTGACCCGTCCGGCGGACTACGGAAAGGTGTTGAACAAGGACATGAGTTGGACGGTGGATGCTGCTCACATGGCTGTGACGAACAACGCTTTCTTCATGCATTGCCTGCCCGTGCGCCGCAATATGATTGTGACGGACGATGTGATAGAAAGCCCGCAATCGTTGGTCATCCCCGAGGCTGCCAATCGTGAGATTTCAGCCACAGTAGTGCTTAAACGAATGCTGGAGGCATTATAACCCTAACACATCTGACCGGCAAGCGGAGTATATTTCTGTTTGTCGGTCAGATTGAAAAGAATACTAAGGAAAGCTCTCTTTATAAGGATTATTTGGGCGTGAAGTGCTAAAAGCCGAACCGCCACGTCTTCCGTCCGTCGAAAGTCAGAATCGTGAATGCGATGCTGTCACCTTCTTGTAGGCCGAGAGGAAGAAGGGGGAGGCTGGCATATACCGTGGTGGAATATGAATACGGGTCGCCGGGCTGCCGGTGATAAAGTGACAAGTGGTAAACAGTTCCGGTATGGGAAGAGCGGGTGGAATCCGACCGGTATCCCCATTCCTGCGTACCGCCTTGTGTCTTGGGCATGAGGTGAAGGTTGAGGTAATTTCCGCCATTCCAGATACTGGCGACAGCCAACGGGTCATCAGTGTCCGAAGATTCTTCTTTCAGCTTCAAGAGGTTAACCGTCTCGACCGTATAGATTTTAGCCACAGGGTGCCCTTCTTGGTCGTCGGCTGTCACTTCGTAGCCGCATACGAGACGGTAGGCAGCGTCAGGCTGTAAACCTTGTATCGGGCTGTTGATGGCATATATCTTACCGTTGTCGGTGACAAATTGCGTGCCGTTGCCTTTCGCGTCCGTATAGACTTCAACGAATTCAGTCAGAAGCGAGGGATATACATATCCGTCTTCCTCATCGTCACCGCATGCCGTGCAGCACAGGCAACCTATAAGAAACAGACAGGCTGTCCACCTTTCCGGCAAGAACCGGAAAAGCGGAAAGTCTGTTTTTAACCTCAAATGCCTTTTCATATCTTTATTCCTGACGGGCTGCCATATAGTTAAATACCGGATTGGCGTACATCGTGAGCAAGCGTTCGCGTAAGAAGGCCGTGTCTGGGTTGGGTAAGGTTACTTTTTCCAGACGGCTTTCGAGGTAAGCTTCAAAACGCGTTTTCTCTTCAGAAGTGTAATGTGCCGCAAACTCTTTTGTCGCCCGTAACAAGTCGGCAGCCACATAGTTCCCGGCGTATAACTTGTAATTGCGGTGAATCTCCTTGTCGATACGAGATGCCACGGCCGTGAACAGTTCCGTCTTGGGCATATCGGCGGGCAATGTGTCCAGCCAATCGTTCAGCGGGCCGGCCACGCGGAAGCATATCCGCCCTTTGTATCCGAAAATCCCGGTCTGCATGTTTACCAGATCATCTTTCGGACTCTTCTTGAATCCTTCGATGTCGCGCTTCTGTTGGAATTCCTGTGCTTTCAAATAATCACAAGGGTCGTATTCGTATGAAAGCGCGGTCGGTACGAGATTCAACTGCTTCAGGCGGTCGATGATACTTCCTTCTCCCCCCATGGCCATCATTTTGAGGATGGAATCTTGCGTGCGGTCGTTTGAATCCTTGGCGCGTCCTTCCCGTTGGGCAATCCAGATGTTCTCATGTTTCGTGGCGATGGCGTAGTGCATGTAGCGGCTTAGCCGTGCGCTGGAAGCCAGCATTTGACGCAGGCTTACAGAGCGTTGTACGATGAAGGCCTTGTCCACCCTTACCAGTTTTTTAATCCAAGGGCGTATCAACAGGTTGTCGCCTATGGCAATTTCCATTGTGTTGCCGAAACCGTTGTCCAACAGACTGATGGAAAGGAAAGCCGAGTCCATCACAATGTCGCGGTGGTTGGTGATGAAAGTATGCGGTACACGTTTGTCTACCGACTGGCTGTTCTCCAGCACTAGTCCGTCGCTGCATCGGTCGACAATGCCGTGAAGCAAGGGATAGAAGAAGGTTTGTTGCACTTCCAGATTGGTCCGGCAACGGCGCAGACGGTTGCAAGCCTCTTCATAAGGCACTTCGGGCAATACTTGTTCGGCGGCGGCACGGAATTCCGGGTCGGCTATCAGTTCTTCAAATATGGCCGGAAGCTCTTCCGGGTCGTATGGACGGATTTCGTCGAATTCTTCAGGCGTACGCATAAGCTGTAAGGTTTGTTATGACAGTTTGTTTTCGATGATGTCGGTCAACACGTCTTTCATGTCCATTCCGGCAGCCCGTACCTGTTGGGGAATGAAACTGGTGGCGGTCATGCCCGGTGTGGTGTTGACTTCCAACATGTTGATTCGTTCTCTCTCTTTGCCGTTTTCGTCGGTGGTGTGCGTGATGATATAGTCCACCCGGATGATTCCGTTACATCCCAAGATGTCATATATCATGGAGGTGATGAGGCTTACGCGTTCGGCGGTTTCTTCTTTCAGGCGTGCCGGCGTGATTTCCCTGACCTGTCCGTTGTACTTGGCGTTGTAATCGAAAAACTCGTTGTCGCTCACCACTTCGGTGGCGGGCAGCACCACTTCTTTCTCTTGCGTCTTGTAGCACCCCTGGCTGATTTCCGTTCCTTCCATGAAGGCTTCCACCATCACTTCGTCGCTTTCGCGCATGGCTTTCAGAATGGCTTCGTGTATCTGGTCGGCGCTTTTCACTTTCGTCACACCGAAACTGGAACCGCCCGCATTGGGCTTCACGAAACAGGGCAAACCTATTTTTTCTATGATTTCGTCATCGGTGATCAAATGCTCGAACCCTTTACGGACGATGAGGCTTTCGCTGACGCTGACACCGAATCCTTTCAGGTACTGGTTCAGGGTGAATTTATTGAACGTCATGGCCTCCACGAGCACGTCCGATGTGGAGTAAGGCAGATGGATGAGGTCGAAATATCCTTGCAGGATACCGTTCTCGCCCGGAGTGCCATGTATGGTGATGTAGGCGAAATCAGGCCGGATACGCTTGCCGCCTTCCATGAAGCTGAAATCGTTGCGGTCCACGTTCGAACGGCTCCCGTCTTTCAGATGAGCCTCCCATGTCATACCTTTGATTTCAATGATATAAACTTCATATCTTTCCTTGTCGAGAAAGGAATGGATACCTTCGGCGCTCCGAAGGGAAACGTCGTGTTCGGAGGAATCCCCTCCGGCTACAATCGCGATTGTTTTTTTCATTTTTTGCTGATATTATAATAAGCTTATGTTTCTGTTTATTCCATATCCCTGTGCGCGGTGTAACTGCGCCACCGTTCCAATAGTGTCGTCATGTCCGCCGGGAGTTCCGAAGTGAAATACATCTCCTGTCCGCTGCGCGGATGTATGAATCCCAACGTCCGGGCATGGAGTGCCTGACGCGGGCATACGGCAAAGCAGTTCTGTATGAATTGCTTGTATTTACTGAATTGTGTGCCGCGCAGGATCTCGTTTCCGCCATAACGTTCGTCGTTGAAAAGCGGATGGCCGATATGTTTCATGTGGGCTCGGATTTGATGGGTACGTCCGGTTTCCAGCCTGCATTCCACGAGCGTGACATAATTGAAATTCTCCAGTACGCGGTAGTGGGTGACGGCATGTTTCCCGATTTCGCTGTCCGGCGGGAAGACTGCCATCTGCATCCGGTCTTTCGGGTGGCGGGCGATGTTGCCTTCGATACGTCCTTCTTCCTCCTGAAAGTTTCCCCAGACCAAGGCATTGTACAGTCTTTTGGTGGTTTTGTTGAAGAACTGTTTGCCCAGATGCGTTTTGGCATCGGCATTTTTGGCCACTACGAGAAGTCCGGAGGTATCCTTGTCTATGCGGTGTACCAATCCCACGGTCGGGTCGTTCGGGTCATAGTCCGGATTGTCTTTTAGATGCCAGGCGATGGCATTGACCAACGTGCCGGTATAATTTCCGCATCCGGGATGCACCACCAATCCCGCAGGTTTGTCCACCACCATCAGGTCTTCGTCTTCGTACACGATGTCGAGGGGAATGTCTTCCGCGATGATTTCATTGTCATATTTAGGTCGGTCCAGGAGAATGACGATTTCATCGAGCGGTTTCACCTTATAGCTGCTTTTCACCGGCCGTCCGTTTACGAGGATGAACTCCTGCTCGGCGGCCCGTTGCAGCCGGTTGCGCGACGTATTGTATAGATGTTCCATCAGGAACTTGTCTATTCTCATCGGCTTTTGTCCGCTGTCCGCTGTCAGGCGGTGGTGTTCATACACCGATACGCCTTCTTCGTCAGGTTCTTCGTCCGTGAACGGAATGCCGTTCGATGGCAGCCTGTCTTTGTTGTTACAGTCCGTATTCATTGTATCATGGAGGAACGTACGTTAAAAATCATCCGGAACCGTGACATCCCGGTCTTCGTCATAAAGCTCTTCTTCCATAACGGAAATAGAGTCGTCGCCGGAAACGTAGAGCGAATCGTCGCCAAAGCTTCCGCTTCCTACTTGTAGGGTCAGTTCGGCATCAATAGGGATACGGTCGCCCCCGAAGATGTTCTTTCCTCGGTATTTCACACCGTACACCCAATCTCTTTCGCCGTCTACGTATTCACACGGGCTGAGTTTGAATCCCATGGCCGTTAACCGCGCTTCCGCCTCGCGCAGGGAGCTGTTGTCGGCAATGTCCGGCATCGGGAGGGTGGGAGTACGTGTCGTATTGATGGTCAGGTAGATTTCCCGTCCGGGTTTCACTTGACTGTTGTTGGCCGGAGTCTGTTCCAACACCGTCCCGGAAGGCAGCGTCTTGTTGTATCCGGAATCCGTGACAACAGCCACCAGCCCTTGCCTTTCCAAAGTCTGGCGTGCGTCGTACACACGCATGCCTTTCACGTTCGGCACGGTGATTTCCACCCCGTGCATGGTGTAGCGTTCCAGTCCAATCCAGATGCCAACGGCGATGGCTACTATGATTAAGAACATCGCCAGCAGATTCACCCAAATGATTTTGCTGGTCAGTTTGCCGAAGAATTCTTTTATGGTCATTGCGAGTACCTGTGTATATTTGTGGGAACAAAGTTACTACAAAAAAGTGAAATGCGGAAGAATATGGTAATGGATTTGATTTACAGGGGTTTCATTAACGCTGCCAATTATTCCGAGAGCCATTACAATCCACGCCGAAGCCAAATCAAGACGGAGCTACGTTACTTGTTCGTAACCACGCTCAATAGGTGACGAAATGGACACGAATAACGAAACAAGGCTTTAAGGATTAGTGAGTTACTGACAACTCACGCAAAAAATCCGGTAACGAAAAAAGATTGCGCCGTTCTTCCGCAATTTGCGTATCAGAGGAGGGCTCTTCACCAACTAATTTTGAACAAAAAAATTAAGGACGATGAAGAGTACATTTTCAGTTATTTACTACCTCAAACGTCAGGTAGTGAAAAAAGACGGGACGGTTCCCGTCATGGGACGCATCACGGTGGACGGCAGCCAGACGCAATTCAGTTGCAAACTGACCATCGATCCCAAGTTGTGGGACACCAAAGGGGGACGTGTCACGGGCAGAAGCACGGCGGCACTCGAAACGAACCGCATGCTTGACAAGATGCGGGTGCGCATCAACAAGCACTATCAGGAAATCATGGAGCGTGACAACTTCGTCACGGCAGAGAAGGTGAAGAACGCCTTTCTCGGACTGGAACACCGCTATCACACGCTGATGCAGGTGTTCCAGCAACACAACGAGGACTATGCCAAGCAGGTGGAAGCAGGCATGAAAGCCAAAGGCACACTCTTGAAGTACAAGACCGTTTACAAGCACCTGCAAGAGTTTCTCAACATCCGTTACCACGTGAAGGACATCGCGTTGAAAGAGCTTACCCCCGCTTTCATTTCCGACTTCGAGATGTTTCTGCGCACGGACAAACACTGCTGCACCAATACCGTGTGGCTGTATGTATGCCCACTTCGGACGATGGTGTTCATCGCCATCAACAACGAATGGCTCACACGCGACCCGTTCAGGGAGTATGAAATCAAGAAGGAGGAAACGACACGCAGTTTCCTGACCAAAGACGAAATCCGCCTGCTGATGGAAGGTAAACTGAAGAACGCCAAACAGGAACTATACCGCGACCTCTACCTGTTCTGCGCCTTCACGGGCTTGTCATTCGCCGATATGCGCAATTTGACGGAAGAGAACATCCGCACCTACTTCGATGAACACGAGTGGATAAACATCAACCGCCAGAAGACGGGCGTGGTGTCTAACATCCGCCTGCTTGACATTGCGAAACAAATCATCGACAAATACCGCGGGCTGTGCGAAAACGGCAGGATTTTCCCTGTTCCCCACTACAACACGTGCCTCGCCGGAATCCGTGCCGTCGCCAAGCGTTGCGGCATCACCAAGCACATCACGTGGCATCAGAGCCGCCATACGGCAGCCACGACGGTGTTCCTCTCCAACGGTGTACCCATCGAAACAGTCAGTTCCATGCTGGGACACAAGAGTATAAAGACAACGCAGATATACGCGAAGATAACCAAAGAGAAGCTCAACCAAGACATGGAGAACCTTGCCGCAAGATTGAACCAAATCGAGGAATTTGCAGGATGTACCATCTAAAACAGAGACGCCATGAAACGTGACATAATCATTATAGAGGACAAGACGGTCAGCGTAACCGGTAACGAGGTATGGATGACCGCCGGGGAAATCGCCGAAGAGTTCCATGCCACCGTCCCGGCAGTGAACGCCGCCATCAAAGCCGTCCGCAAGTCGGACGTGCTGAACGACTACGAGGTATGCCGCTACATACAGCTTGAAAACGGCCTGTACGCGGATGTTTACTCGCTTGAAATCATCATTCCAGTAGCCTTCCGGCTGAACACATACTATACACACGTGTTCCGCATGTGGCTGGTGGAGAAGGCACTCTCAAAGGAAAAGAGGCAGGCATACGTGATGTTCATACAGAACGGGAAAACCGGATATTGCTGAACACGCATACAGACAACGAAAAAGGAAACGGACAACGCCATCGGGTGCTGTCCGTTTCCTTTTTTTTTTCATGCAACCGCCTTATTCCAGCGGCTTGAGGTAATTCGCCTCCAACAGTTCACGCAGTCCCGATTCGGGATAAAGCACCTTACCTGCCAGAAGGATAAAGGGCAGCATCCTGTTGTTGCGATACTCCTGCAAGGTGCGGCGGCTTACCCGGAGCATTTCCGCCACCTCCTTGTCCGTCAGGTAATGTTCCCCGTCCAGTGGCGGACGGTAACTTTCCAAAAATGCGGAGAGCCATTTGGAGCCTTTGAGCATATTCTGTATCGCGGTGGCAACCTGCTCGTCCTCCATTGAGAAAACCTCGTTGTTCTCGTTCATCATAACATCGGATTAAGTGGTTAATAAAAACAGAGTCATTTTCCATCGGGATAGATCGTGCCGATAAGCGGAATAAGCCGCCTGACCTCCTCCGGCCTGTAATAGAACCTGCGGTTCATCTGCGAGTAGCCGATAAGCCGCCTGTCACGCAATGACTGCAACGTGCGCGGGCTGATTCTCAACTGCCCGCAGACCTCCTCGCCCGTGAGCCACCTTTCCAGCCGCCCGCCGTCGCTTTTGCGCCTTAGGGCGGCGACTTTCTCCGAGAGGGCGTTGAATGACGCCAGCATCATCTCGAAGGTCTTTTTCTCGATAGATACGATTTCCATATACCAAAACATTTAATGATTTACCGCAAAGGTAACGCAGCCGCCTTGAATGCGTGCCGTTTTCCGCTATATGGCAGTTTGTTGCGCCGGTTGTCCGGGTTACGGAGTCACTTTCAAAGAAAATCTTACGTGAGTCACGTAGTGAGTTGTTAAAGCTCCTTTTGTTTATTGCCGAATTTTGCCGCAGAGAAACAAAAGAAAGGACAAAATATGAAAGTGATAACGATTGAAAGTTCCGCCTTCACCGCCCTGACGGAACAGATAGCCGAGATAGCGGTCTATGTGCGTGCCGTTTCCGGTGAGAGGAAGGGAGAGTTTTCCGACATGCTGCTCACCACCCGCGAGGCGGCGCACCTGCTGAACGTGAGTACCCGTACCCTCCAACGTATGCGCAGCGAACAGCGCATCGCCTATGTCGTGCTGCGCGGCAAATGCCGCTACCGCCGGTCGGAAATAGACCGCCTGCTCGCAGACTGCACCGTGGCAGAAGATGCAGCGACACTGACGGAACTGAAACGCAACCACACGCTGCGCACGGGCGGCGGCAAACCCAAAGGAAGGAGGACATAAGATATGGAACTGCTTACACGAAACAATTTTGAGGACTGGATGCAGAAGCTGATGGAACGGCTCGACCGTCAGGACGAGCTGCTGCTCTCCCTGCGACCGTCCGGCAAAGCCCCGAACCCGATGGAAAGTATCAGGATGTTCGACAACCAAGACCTCTGCATGCTGCTCCAGATAAGCAAGCGTACCCTGCAGCGCTACCGCAGCATCGGTGCATTGCCGTACAAGACGCTCGGCAAAAAGACCTATTACAGCGAGGAGGACGTACTGACATTCCTCTCCGAACACGTAAAGAATTTCCGCAAGGAAGATATAGCCTTCTACAAGGCGCGTATCCATAATTTCTTTAATAAATAACCCATTAAAACATTTTTCAAATGGCAAAGAAAACAACAGAAAAAGACGTGCTGATAGTCCGCGACGAGAAGACGGGCGAGATTAGCGTGGTAGCCGGGCTTAACGCCGACGGCTCACCCAAGCGTACCCCCGCAAAGGCGGAGAACGCGCAGAGTTTCCTGCAATTCGACAGGCACGGGGACGTGCTGGACAACTTCTTCAAGAACTTCTTCCGGCAGTGCAAGGAGCCCAGCCGCTTCGGTTTCTACCGTGTCGCGGCGGACCAAGCCGACAAGCTGCTGGAAGTTATCAAGGACTTGCTGAAAGACCCCGAGGGCAACAAGGAGATGCTTGCGCCCCACAAGGTGGACACCTCCGGCTACGAAAAGAAAGTACAGGAGGAGCAGTCCGCCGAAAAGCAGGAACAACCGGAACAGAAACAAGATGACGAACCTAAAAAACAGGAAGAAATGGAACAGAAAAACGAACAGAATCAGGAAAACCCGCAGCAGGCGCAGAGCAACCGGGGCTACCAACCCATCGACGAGAGCAAGATCAACTGGAAGGAGTTGGAGGAGAAATGGGGCGTGAAGCGCGACGACCTTGAAAAGTCGGGCGACCTTGACCGGATGCTCAACTACGGCAAGTCCGACTTGGTGAGGGTGGCGCCCAATTTCGGCGGAGAGGCTTTCGAGCTGGATGCCCGCCTCTCCTTCAAGAAGGACGGCGAGGGCAACGTCAGCCTTGTGCCGCACTTCATCCGCAAGGAGCAGAAACTCGACGAGTACAAGGAACACAAGTTCTCCGACGACGACCGGAAGAACCTGCGCGAAACGGGCAACCTCGGCAGGGTTGTGGACCTCGTGGACAGGGAAACGGGCGAGATCATCCCCTCGTTCGTCAGCATCGACCGCAAGACGAACGAAATCACGGATGTCCCGGCAAACAAGGTGCGCATACCGGAGCGCATCGGCAAGACGGAAATCACCAAGCAGGAGCAGGACATGCTGCGTGCCGGGCTGCCTGTGCGCGACAAACTCATCGAGCGCAAGGACGGCAGGAAGTTCGTCACCACCCTGCAAGTGAACGTGGAGCAGCGCGGCGTGGAGTTCGTGCCGGGAACCGGCAGGTCGCCACGTGCCGCACAAGCACAGGAAGCCAAGAACAACCCCACACAGGGACAGGCGCAGGGTACGGAAAACACAGCCAACACGAACAAGGAGCAACGCCGCAACACGTGGACGAACGCCGACGGCAGCATCCGCCCCATCAGCAAATGGAGCGGCGTGGACTTCACCGAGCAGCAGAAAGCCGACTACGTGGCTGGCAAAGCCGTGAAACTGGAGAACGTGACCGACAAGCAGGGCTTCCACGCCACGATGTACATCAGGTTCAACCCGGAGAAGGGACGCCCGTACCGCTACGACACCAACCCCGATAACGCGCAGAAGGTCGCGCCTTCCAACGAGAGCCGCACGCAGGTGGCGGTGAACAGCGAGGGCAAGACCAACGAGGCTACCAAGAACCTGAAGGAGCCGTTGCGGAAGGGACAGACCGCCCCGAAGGACACCGCACAGCAACAGCAGCAGGAGAAGCCGCAAAAGAAAAACAATAAGGGCATGAAGATGTAATCCGGTGTCCGCCACTAAATCCGAAGTAACATTTGTAAAATTCAAAACGACAGAAAAATATGAAGACAATCATTGCAGAAAAGCCGTCTGTGGCACGTGAGATCGCCCGTATCGTGGGCGCGACAAAGAGAGAGGAAGGATATTTCGAGGGAGGCAGCTACGCCGTGACATGGGCGTTCGGACACCTCGTGCAGCTTGCCATGCCCGACGGTTACGGCATACGCGGCTTTGTCCGTGACAACCTGCCCGTCATACCCGACACCTTCACGCTCGTCTCCCGTCAGGTAAAGACGGAGAAGGGCTACAAGCCTGACAGCAGCGTGGTGGCGCAGATCAAAACCGTCGCCCGGCTATTCAAGGAAAGCGAACAGATCATCGTGGCGACCGATGCCGGACGCGAGGGTGAGCTTATCTTCCGCTACCTCTATCATTATACCGGATGCACCACCCCGTTCGTCCGCCTCTGGATAAGCTCGCTTACCGACAAGGCTATCCGCGAGGGACTGCGCAACCTCGAAGCGGGCGACAAATACGACAACCTCTATCTTGCCGCCAAAGCACGGAGCGAATCAGACTGGCTCGTGGGCATCAACGGCACGCAGGCACTTTCCATCGCCGCCGGACACGGCACTTACTCCGTCGGGCGGGTGCAGACACCCACGTTGGCGATGGTGTGCGCACGCTATTGGGAGAACCGCCGCTTTACCCCCGAAGCCTTCTGGCAGCTCCATATCGCAACGGACGGCTGCGATGAAGGAACGGTGAAGTTTTCCTCTTCCGAAAAATGGAAAGAGAAAGAGTCCGCGACGGAACTGTATAATAAGGTGAAGTCGGCAGGCACAGCCACCGTCACGAAAGCCGAACGCAAGGAGAAGACGGAGGAAACACCGCTCCTGTACGACCTGACCACGCTCCAGAAGGAAGCCAACGCCAAGCATGGCTTCACGGCGGAACAGACGCTTGAAATCGCGCAGAAGCTCTACGAGAAGAAGCTCATCACCTATCCGCGAACCGGAAGCCGCTACATTCCCGAAGACGTGTTCGCGGAAATCCCCAAGCTGCTTGCCTTCATCGGCAGCCTGCCCGAATGGAAGGGCAAGTTGCAGCCGAAAGCCGTGCCGACACGCCGCAGCCTGGACGGCGGCAAGGTGACAGACCACCATGCCCTGCTCGTCACGGGCGAGAAGCCGCTGTTCCTCTCCAAAGAGGACAGCACCGTCTATCACATGATAGCCGGGCGCATGCTTGAGGCTTTCTCCGAAAAATGCGTCAAGGACACTGCCACCGTCACGGCAGAGTGTGCCGGAGTGGAGTTCGTGGCAAAAGGCAGCATCATCAGGCAAGCCGGATGGCGTGCCGTCTATGGCAAGGAGAATGGAGAAGAGAACAACAGCCAAGAGGAAACCGCCGCCATTCCCTGTTGGCAGGAAGGCGACACGCTGGCACTGAAAGCCGCCTCCATCACGGAGGGAAAGACCAAACCCAAGCCGCTGCATACCGAAGCCACCCTGCTGTCCGCGATGGAAACGGCTGGCAAGGAGATAGAGGACGACGCATTGCGGCAGGCTATGAAGGATTGCGGCATCGGCACGCCCGCCACCCGTGCGTCCATCATCGAAACGCTTTTCAAGCGCGGCTATATGGAACGCTGCAAGAAGTCGCTTGTCCCCACCGAAAAAGGGCTTGCCCTCTACTCGGTCGTGAAGGCGATGCGTATTGCCGATGTCGCCATGACGGGCGAATGGGAAAAGGAATTGGCACGCATCGAGCGTGGGGAACTGCCCGCCGATGACTTCCGCAGGAAGATTGAGGCATATACACGGGAAATTACCTCCGAACTGCTGTCGTGCGACAAGCTGTTCGCCCGCAGGGATTCCGGCTGCAAGTGTCCCAAGTGCGGAGCGGGGACGATGCAGTTTTACGGCAAGGTCGTCCGCTGCGACAACGCGGAGTGCGGTCTGCCCGTGTTCCGCCTGAAAGCAAACCGCACCCTCTCTGATGATGAAATCAAAAACCTGCTCACCGACGGACACACGAAACTGCTCAAAGGATTCAAGAGCAAGCAGGGCAAGAGTTTTGATGCCGTAGTCGCCTTTGACGGGGACTATAACACGGTTTTCGTGTTCCCAGAAAGGAAAAGTAAAGCGACCTCTGCGAAAAGAAGAAAATAAATGTTTAACTTTGCCACTGGTTCAGAGTAATGAATTGTTCTTCGATACCGGATTACACTCATACTTTGGATTTAGTGGTGGCACTCGGAGGGATACCGGGTGCCTTTTTCTTCTCGTTTTCCAACGATTATCCCTATCATCATTATCAATCCACTAAATTCCAAAGAAATGAACAACAAGAAGAAAAACGAGGGTCGGACCGACTTTTCCTATTACGGTCTGTACCTGCTGGACTACCTCACCACGAACAAGTTCGAACAGGCAGCCGATGAAGCCTTCATCCGAGAAAGAACCGACCGTGCCGCCGAAGCGTATGAACAGGCAAGGCTCGAAGGCTATCCTGCCGACGGGGCGCAGGAACTGGCGATGAAGGTGCTGACGGAGGGCCTTCGCTACTCCAAGCACGCCATCCTGCGCGAAGTCGTGGAGAACGAATTTGCGGGTGAAGTACCGGGAGAAAAATGTGAAGCCTTTACCCAGAAGCTGCTACCGCTTGTCGGAAACGTATTCTCCATCTATGACCTCTCGGACGACAATTTCGCCCTGTCGCCCGAATATGACCTGCTCTACACGGAGCTGACGGGAGCCGTCATCCTCTATATCGAAGAGTATGGCGTTTAACCGCAAACAGAGGCTGCGGGACAACATCGAGGCGATACGGACGGCATTCCTCCTTGACAGGGAACAGCGCACACCCACCGCACGCGAACGGCTCTTGTTAGAACGTTATTGCGGTTTCGGGGGACTGAAGAACATACTCAACCCTGCAAGGGAACTGACGGATGCCGTCCACTGGGCGAAGTCCGACCTCGAACTGTTTGCCCCTACCGTGGAACTGCACAGGTTGCTGCGAGAGAACACAAAAGACGAGACGGAGTACAAACTGAATATGGATGCCATGAAGCAGTCCGTGCTGACCGCCTTCTATACCCCGCCGGAGATAACCGGGACCATCGCGGACGTGCTGCATGAACACGGCATCCGTCCCGACCGGGTGCTGGAGCCGTCGGCAGGTGTCGGTGCATTCGTGGACGCCGTGCTGGAGAACAGACCGGACGCGGACATCATGGCTTTTGAGAAAGACCTGATGACGGGCAAGATACTGAAGCACCTGCATCCCGGACAGAAAGTAAGGGTACAGGGCTTCGAGAAGATAGAAAAGCCGTTCATGAACCATTTTGATTTGGCTGTCTCCAATATACCGTTTGGCGATGTGGCGGTGTTCGACCCGGATTTTTCGGGCAGCAAGGATCCTGCAAGGCTCTCGGCGGCACGGACGATACACAATTACTTTTTCCTGAAAAGCCTTGACGCGGTGCGTGAAGGCGGAATCGTGGCGTTCATCACCTCGCAGGGGGTACTGGATGCCCCGACCAACGCGCCCATACGCGAGTATATGATGAACCATGCCAATCTGGTGGGCGTAGCCCGCCTGCCGAACAACCTCTTTACGGATAACGCGGGAACGGAGGTGGGCAGCGACCTGATTATCCTGCAAAAGAACAGCGGAAAGAACGGTGAACTGTATTACAACGAAAAACTCTTCGTGCAGACCGAACAGACCCCTATCGGCACTTCCGTAAATGGGTATGTATGGAGCATCGGCTCGCTTTCACACACGGATTTGATCAGAAGTACCGACCCGTACGGGAAACCAGCCTATAAACTCCTGCACTGTGGGGACATCGCACAACTGGCGGAAGACTTGCGGGAGCATCTGAAAATAGAACTGCAACAACTTGACAGGAAACTGTATGAGAGACACAGGCTGCATCCGACAAAGGAGGAAAGCACGGCTGCGGAAGTGCAACCTGCTCCGAAAACAGAAAAGGTATCACCTTCTGTAATAGCCCCCGTTTCTGTAATTGAGCCTGTCAAGGGAGTGGAGAAGCCGCAGGCACAGCCCATAGAGGAAAAGCCGGAGATTGAGCCGCGCCAACCCAATCATTCGTCAGCCGTGCAGCTTACCCTGCTCGACCTTTGGGGTATGCCCATAGAGGAACCGGTAAAAAAGAAAAAGGCAGCGAAAAAGGAAAGCAAGCCGAAGCCTATGCCGTCCACGCCTAAACCGCAAGTCAAAGTTACTCCACCCGTTGAAGCCGCCAAGCCGGTAAACGGTAATAAGGAAGAAAAGCCGGAAAATGCCGAAAAGCCAAACGACCCGGACGACATTTACGCCACTCTGGATTGGGAAACCAATCCTCCCATCAACGGCTTCTATGAGACAATGATGAGCCTGACAGCGGAACGGCGCAAGGCCCTACGGCTTGAGGCAGAACGGCACAGGCAGGAACAACTGAAAAAGATGGGTATCAAAGACACGTTGAACCCTGCTTTTGCGCCTTCTTCGGACAATATGGATAAAAAGCCGGAACAAACGGAAGAAATAAAGCAACCTGAAACACTGGCAGAAGTTGTGCCTACTTCCGAAACGGTTGCCACTTCCCTGTTCCCGGAACTTGAAACGGAAAAGCCGAAGGAGGAAGTCATGGACCTTTCTCCCCGTCCGTTCAACGGCCTGCTGGAGCCACACCACCGTGACGGCTCGATGGTGCTGGATGCTTCACGCAATCTCGGTTACCTGAAAGACCTCACGCCTTACGGTGCGACCTTCCAACCGCTCGACCTCCGTGGCTATCAAAAAGAGAAAGCGATGCTGTATATATCGCTCCGTGACGCTTACGAACGTCTGTATAGCCACGAGACGGAGAACCATACGGAACACAAACCGCAGCGCGGGTATCTCAACACCTACTACGATGAGTTTGTCATGCGTTACGGTAACCTCAACGCCAGACAGAACGTGAAACTGGTGATGATGGATGCCGGAGGGCGCGACATCCTTTCGCTGGAACGTGCGGAGGACGGCAAGTTTGTCAAGGCGGACATCTTCGACCGTCCCGTTTCCTTCTCGGTGGAGAGCCGTGTCAATGCAGGCTCTCCCGAAGAAGCCTTGTCCGCATCGCTCAACAAGTTCGGCACGGTCAATCTCGGCTATATGCGGGAGATAACCGACACCACGGAAGAGGAACTGCTTGGTGCCCTCAAGGGGCGCATCTTCTACAACCCGCTCGTAACCGGTTACGAAATCAAAGACCGCTTCATCGCGGGGAACGTGATAGAGAAGGCGGAACGCATAGAGGGCTGGATGGAGGACAATCCCGAAAGTGAGCGGATGCCGGAGGTGAAACAGGCGTGGGAGGCATTGAAGGAGGCCGAACCGCAGCGCATCGCCTTTGAAGACCTCGACTTCAATTTCGGGGAACGCTGGATTCCCACGGGTGTGTATGCCGCCTACATGAGCCACCTTTTCGACACGGACGTGAAAATAGCCTACTCCGCAAGCATGGACGAGTTTTCCGTGGCGTGCGGCTACCGCACCATGAAGATCACGGACGAGTTTTTAGTAAAGGGCTATTACCGGAACTATGACGGTATGCACCTGTTGAAGCACGCTCTGCACAACACCTGCCCCGACATGATGAAAAGTATCGGCAAGGACGAGAACGGCAACGACATCAAGGTACGCGACAGCGAGGGCATACAGCTCGCCAACGCGAAGATAGACGAAATCCGTAACGGGTTCTCCGAATGGTTGGAAGAACAGTCGCCGCAGTTCAAGGAACGGCTCACGACGATGTATAACCGCAAGTTCAACTGTTTCGTGCGCCCGAAGTATGACGGCTCGCACCAGACTTTTCCCGACCTCAACCTGAAAGGGCTGGCAAGCCGGGGAATCAAGAGCGTTTACCCGTCGCAGAAGGATTGCGTCTGGATGCTGAAACAGAACGGCGGCGGGATCTGCGACCACGAGGTGGGAACCGGCAAGACGCTGATAATGTGCATAGCGGCACATGAGATGAAGCGTCTGAACTTGGCGCACAAGCCGATGATTATCGGGCTGAAAGCGAATGTGGCGGAGATTGCCGCCACCTATCAGGCGGCCTATCCTAACGCCCGCATCCTCTACGCTTCTGAAAAGGACTTTTCGACCGCCAACCGTGTGCGTTTCTTCAACAACATCAAGAACAACGACTATGATTGCGTCATCATGTCGCACGACCAGTTCGGGAAGATACCGCAGTCGCCGGAGTTGCAGCAGCGCATCCTGCAGGCGGAGCTTGACACGGTGGAGGAAAATCTCGAAGTCTTGCGACAGCAGGGCAAGAACGTGTCGCGGGCGATGCTGAAAGGGCTGGAGAAGCGCAAGCACAACCTTGTGGCGAAGCTGGAGAAGGTGGAACACGCCATCAAGTCCCGCACGGATGATGTGGTGGACTTCAAGCAGATGGGCATCGACCACATCTTCATTGACGAGAGTCACCAGTTCAAGAACTTGACTTTCAACACCCGTCATGACCGTGTGGCGGGATTGGGAAACTCGGAAGGAAGCCAGAAGGCCCTGAATATGCTCTTTGCCATCCGTACCATACAGGAACGCACGGGCAAGGACTTGGGGGCTACGTTCCTTTCGGGCACGACCATTTCCAACAGTCTGACGGAACTGTACCTGCTCTTCAAATACCTGCGCCCCAACGAACTGGAACGGCAGGACATCCGCTGTTTCGATGCTTGGGCTGCCATCTTCGCCAAAAAGACGACCGATTTTGAGTTCAACGTAACGAACAATATCGTTCAGAAGGAGCGTTTTCGCTATTTCATCAAGGTGCCGGAGCTTGCCGCCTTCTACAACGAGATTACCGACTACCGCACGGCGGAGGATGTAGGTGTGGACAGACCAAACAAGAATGAGATACTGCACCACATACCGCCCACACCGGAGCAGGAGGACTTC
This sequence comes from Paraprevotella clara YIT 11840, assembly GCF_000233955.1. GTDB lineage: Bacteria > Bacteroidota > Bacteroidia > Bacteroidales > Bacteroidaceae > Paraprevotella > Paraprevotella clara. The sequence continues at coordinate 57,785 of NZ_JH376577.1, read as the reverse complement.
ATACAGAAGCTGATGCAGTTTGCCAAAACCGGCGATGCCACTCTGCTTGGCAGGTTACCCCTGTCGGAAACGGAGGAAAAGGCGAAGATGCTCATCGCCACCGACTACGCGAGAAAGATGGCTCTTGATATGCGCATGATAGACCCGAACTACGAGGACCATCCCGACAACAAGGCAAGCCATTGTGCCAAGATGATTGCAGAGTATTACCACAAGTACGAGACGCACAAGGGTACGCAGTTCGTGTTCTCCGACTTGGGGACATACCAGCCGGGGGAAGGATGGAACGTGTACAGCGAGATAAAACGCAAGTTGGTGGAGGATTACGGCATACCGGCAAGTGAGGTGCGCTTCATTCAGGAGTGTAAGACGGATAAGGCTCGTAAGGCGGTGATAGATGCCATGAACGCAGGGACAGTGCGAGTGCTGTTCGGCTCCACAAGTATGCTCGGAACGGGCGTGAATGCGCAGAAAAGATGCGTCGCCATCCATCACCTTGATACACCGTGGCGACCGTCCGACCTGCAACAGCGTGACGGACGGGGTGTTAGAGCCGGGAACGAGATTGCCAAGCATTTTGCCGAGAACAACGTGGATATCATCATCTACGCGGTGGAAAAGTCGCTGGACAGCTACAAGTTCAATCTGCTGCACTGCAAGCAGACGTTCATATCGCAGCTCAAAAGTGGAGCGATGGGCGCACGTACCATCGACGAGGGAGCAATGGACGAAAAATCGGGTATGAACTTCTCGGAGTATATGGCGTTGCTCTCCGGCAATACCGACCTTTTGGATAAGGCGAAATTAGAGAAGCGTATCGCCTCGCTCGAAGGGGAACGCAAGTCGTTCAACAAGGGCAAGCGCGATTCGGAGTTCAAGCTGGAATCCAAGACGGGAGAACTGCGCAACAACACGGCTTTCATCGAAGCCATGACGGAAGACTGGAACCGTTTTCTTTCCGTTGTGCAGACTGATAAGGAAGGCAGCCGCCTTAATCTTGTCAAGGTGGACGGCGTGGATTCAACGGATGAGAAGGTCATCGGTAAGCGTTTGCAGGAAATCGCCAAGAACGCCACGACTGGTGGACTGTACAAGGCTGTCGGGGAACTTTACGGCTTTCCGATAAAGGTGGTCAGCGAGAGGACACTCAAAGAAAGTCTGGAGTTCACTGACAACCGCTTCGTGGTGGAGGGTAACTACAAGTACACCTACAACAACGGGCATCTGGCGATGGCAGACCCGATTGCTGCCGCACGAAACTTTCTGAACGCATTGGAGAGGATTCCGACCATCATCGACCAGTACAAGTCTAAGAACGAAGTGCTGGAAAAGGAGATTCCGCAGTTGCAGGAGATAGCGGGCAAGGTGTGGAAGAAGGAGGACGAGCTGAAACAGCTGAAGTCCGAACTCGCCGCACTGGACCGCAAGATACAGCTTGAGCTGGCTCCGGCTCAGGAAAACACAGAAGAGAACCGGCAAGGCAACGAGAAAAAACAGACGGAACAACAGCCGGAAAGCCCGCACGTGGACTTTGTACGCAGTCATTTAATTATAGGGAGACCCGGTTTATCGGAATCCAAAGGTGTAAAACTTTAATATCGAAGTCTTGACAGAAAAAGCCAGTGGTTGAATTTTTCACCACTGGCTTTAATTCTAATAATTTTTCAATCTAATATGACCGAATCTATAACGTTAAATCATAGATTATGTGTCTATTTGTGAAGAAAAAGACGTAACTTTGTATCAAAATCAAATAAGCATAACAATGGAGCCATCTATATACAGTTTTTCACTTTATACCGCACTGCCGTTGATGTTATTCTTCGGCTTTTATTTTTTGTTTGCAAAGACTCCTGAAAAGAAAATTTTCAAGAATTATCTCCGCTCCCGACAGATTATGGGTATAGCTATGCTGCTGCTTTCGGCAAATTATTCGGTACATTTCTTCTTTGGTATCCGATTCAAAAATGCGGATTCTGCCATATTGATGAACATGTCCACATACTTCCTGTGCTATTCTCTGTTCAGTTCGGCATTGATAATGTTGCTTGATCGTTTTTACATTACCAAACGGCGTGTGTGGACACATATCATTTTATGGATTATATTTTCAACTCTTTCCGGAGTTGTGTTGTTCCTGTTGCCAAGCGGAATCATGCAAAAATTCTCTTTATTTGCTTTAGCTGTATGGTTAGTCGTTTTTGGAGTCGTTTTAGCTCGCAGAGTCATAATTGCATACCGTAGAGCCATTCGGATTTTCAATGAAACTCAGGCGGATGATATAGGTACATATATCGAATGGCTTTCCATATTCACTTATTGGGCTGTTATCTTCGGTGTCGGATGCGGATTGCTGACATTTCTGCCAGACAAATATGTTTTTATCTGGATTTTGTCGTCAATACCGTTCTACAGCTATCTTTTCTACAGCTATCAGAACTACCTGCTGTTCTATGAACAGGTGGAAAATGCTTTTGAGCAAGATATACAGTCTGAAGAAGAACTTCTGACAGATACAGAAACAGAACCTAAAATAGTTTCTGAGAAAGAAGTTCCAGTGTCCTATACAGAAATTATAGAGAAAGTGGCCAACTGGATAAAGACAGACGGCTATGTCCAGCAGGGACTTACCATAAAAGAACTGTCCGAAATACTTCATACGAACCGTACCTATCTTTCCGCTTATATCAAGACTACGTATAAAATGACATTCCGCGAATGGATAACCAGTCTCCGGTTGGAGTATGCGAAAAACATACTGAAGGAGCATCCGGAGATCAATATACAGAAGCTGGCTGAGTCTTCCGGTTTTCTTTCCCGCAGTAACTTTATCAAATTATTTACCAAGAAGGAAGGATGTACGCCTGCCAAGTGGAAAAAAGCAAATCTGAAGTGATTTGCGTGGTAAAAATCCGATGAAAAAGCTCTCAGAAACCCATTTTCCAAAAGTGCTCATACTACAAAAAGTGCTAATTCGACAGCCACAAAAGTGCTAATTCGACAACTCAAAAAGTGCCGATTTGACAAAATAAGTGCTCAGACGACAATGTGAAAAGTGCTCAAACGACAATTTTTATAAAACGCTGTGTTTTAGCAAAAAAAGTTTTTGTAATATTTTGGGCGCTGAATGGCATTTATTACCTTTGGAGATGACAAAGATAATGAATTCAAGTTTATATGAGCAGAAAAATCACTTTTCTTACCCTGTTTCTGTGGCTGATGACGCTAACTTTTCCTGTCATTGCGCAGCAGAAAGCAGACACGACCTACACCTTCCGGTTCGTTACGCAGAAGGACATGTTCTACGTGCCTTGGAATGGCAATGACACGGAACTTGCCCGCCTGTTGGAATGTATCGAAAACAACAAAGCAACAATTCTTGACGGCAAACTGCCGCTATTGGTTGACGGATATTGCAATTCGCAGAGCAGTGAAGTCAAGAACCTTGCAACAGCGAAGATTCGTGCCAACCGTGTGAAATCAGAACTGATTACACGAGCGAAAATCAAGGAAGAAAACTTCATTACCCGCAATCATGTGACAGAGGGTGATTTTGTCACCGTGCGCCTGACGGTACCGGTAAAGGAAACAGCCGTGACGGATGCGGAAGCAGAAGCACGACGCAAGGCGGAAGCCGAACGCTTAGAAACCGAGAAGCGTGCCGAGCAGGAACGGCTTGCCGAAGAGCAGCGCAAGGCGGAAGAAGCCCGACTTGCCGCTGAAAAGGCAGAAGCCGAGAAAACCGCTCAACAAAATACACTTGCCGACACGCTGTCGGAAACCAAAATCACAACTGATTATCATCTCTCCCTGCGTGCCAACCTGCTGCGCTGGGCTACCTTGACACCAGATTTAGGACTTGAATGGCGCATCTGTCCATCGTGGGGCATTGCCGTAAACGGCTCGTGGACTTCTTGGAGCTGGAGTGACAAAGACCGCCGCTATGCACTCTGGGAAGTGGCTCCGGAAGTTCGTTACTATATGGGTGAGAAGAAAGCCTGGTATCTGGGTGCGATGTTCAAGACCGGACAGTTCAACTACAAGTTCTCCGAAGCAGGCAAGCAGGGCGACCTGATGGGTGGCGGCATCACCGCCGGCTATCAGCTGCGGCTGAACAAGGCATTAGATCTTGATTTCAACCTCGGTTTGGGCTACCTGAATGCCGATTTCGAAAAATATGAAGTCATCGACGGTGTACGTGTACGCCGCGACAACGAGACAAAAGATTGGTGTGGTCCCATCAATGCCGGTGTGACATTGGTATGGAAGTTATTCTGACACGGAAGAATATGAAAGCAAGACAACATATAAATATGATGGGAATGGCAGTCGCCGTGCTGCTCTCTTCCTGCGTGAAGGACACGCTTTATGACACACCGCACCCCGACTACGGGAAGACTGCGGTGACAGCCGACTGGTCGGCCCGCGGTGAGGGTATCGACATACCTGCCACATGGACGGTCACCATGGGTGACTATACGGGTACGGAGACTTCCGCCACCCATACCCCCGACCATCTGTTTGCTCCGGGCAGCTACACCCTTGCAGTGTGGAACCCGGCTGAAGGAATCACGGTGAACGGCACCACAGCCACCATTGCCGCAGCCACGGGAAACCGGGCAGGCACGGATGCCTTTGTGAACAATGCCCCGGGATGGTTTTTCACCTATACGGAACAGGTGAGCATCGAGAAAGACAAGGACTATCCGCTGACCGCCGCAATGAAGCAGCAGGTACGCGAACTGACGCTTGTCGTCGAACCTACTGGTGATGCCGCCGGACGCATCACGGAGATTGTTGCCCATCTGACGGGTGCAGCCGGAACACTCGACTTCGCTACCGATACCTACGGAGCCGCTTCGAACGTCGTGCTGCTCTTCACCAAGATTACCGAAGGTGACGATGCCGGCAAGTGGAAAGCCACGGTGCGGCTGCTGGGTGTGACCGGCACGGAACAGCTGCTGACGGGTGAAATCCGCTATGCGGACGGCAACCCGACCCCCACGACGCTGAAAAGCGACATCACGGAAGCCCTCAAGGGGTTCAACACCGGAAAGGGCGAATCGCTGACCCTCGGCGGAACGCTGGTTGAGACTCCCGAAGGCATGGAAGTGGACGGAGTCGAAATCAACGGCTGGGAAGAAGTGAAAGGTGATGATGTAAATGCCGATTTGTAAATAATTAGCAAACCGAACGCAGAAGCCAAGCTTGCTTTGATTTTGCTGAGGTGCAGCAATTATTGAAATGGAATTTAATAAATAAAATGACAGATATAATGAAGACAAGATTTTTTGCACTTGCAACGCTCGTCCTCGCACTGGCAGCCTGCAACAACGACAACGAGAACCTGAACGGTGACCCCGTGGCCGCCCAGTTTACCGCCGACATCACCCTCGCCACCCGCGCCAGCGGAACCACCTGGACTGGCGGCGACCGTATCGGCATCACCGACATCGGCAACGATACCCGGTACGGCAACGTGCCTTTCATCCTGAAAAACGGGAAATTTGAGGCAGAAGGAAAGGTCATCTATGTAGAAGATACAAAGACCCATACTTTCCGCGCCTACTATCCGTACAACGCGGCGGGAGGCATCCTCGCAGCCACGACCGATGTCACGGCGCAGCAGAACCAGCCTGCCATCGACTTCCTCTTTGCTTCAGGAGCCACGGGAGACAAAAACAACCCGGTAGTAAGCTTCACCGACAAAACCGCCAAAGGCGGTGAAGACAACTCCTTCCACCACCGCATGAGCCAGATAACCCTTACCTTCGAGGCGGGCGACGGCGTGAATTTCAGCGTGGTCAAGCCTGAACGTTACACGCTGGACGGATTGTTACTCACCGGTACGTTCAACACGGCCGACGGTATTGCCACCGCAGACAACGGGGCACAGACCGGAGAACTGACCATGAATCTGGCAGACGGCAATCTCACGTCATCGGTCATCCTCTTCCCGCAGACAGTTGCATCCCTGCCGTTGGTTGTGAATTACAAAGGTCAGGAATATCATACCACACTCACCGTGCCCGAAGGCGCACTGCTGGCGGGCAACAATTATACCTATACCGTCAAGGTACGCAACAAAGTCCTTGAAGTCAGCGAAGCCTCCATTGCAAAGTGGAACGATATAGACGGTGGAGAAGCGGGTGCCGACCTGTAAGACATTAATAATTAAGAATGAAGGATTATGAGACATAGATTATTTATCCCCGCAGCCACCGCGCTGCTGTTCGCCCTCACCGCCTGCACACAGGACGAACTTGCTGACGATAACCGTCTGCCCGAAGGTAAATACCCCGTAGTCATCCGTACCACCGGACTGTCCGTAGAGGCAACGCCGCTGGCAGCCCCTTCCACCCGTGCCACTGTGGACGGCGATTGGCAGGGTGTCTCTTCCGTGGCACTCAAGTTGGGCGATGCGGTAAAGGAATACACCGTAACGGCTTCTACCGATTTCAAGAGTGCCACACTCTCACGCGAGAACGCCCCGCACTACTGGACCAGCCGCGACCCGATTACCGTATCGGCATGGTGGCCCTTCAACAATGCCAACATCACACAGATGCCTGCCGTGAAGGTGGCCGAAGACCAAAGCAAATTGGCTGACTTCCAGAACAGCGACTTCATCTCTGCTGAGAACCGGAAAGTGGAATTTAACAACCCGACCTTGGAGTTCAACCACCGAACGGCACGCGTGGCAATCGAACTGAAGCCCGGTAAGGGATTCACAAGCGTGGACGGTGCCACGGTGAGCCTCGTGAGCCTGTCTGCCGATAACGGCAACCCGACTGCCATCAAGACCTACAACGCAAGCGGTAACACCTACGAGGCACTGACCGCCCCGCAGACCGTTGAGGCAGGCAAGCCGTTCATCCGGGTGGAACTCGGCGGCGGCACCTTCTACTTCCGCCCACAGAACAACGTCGTATTAGAGGCGGGCAACCGCTATAAATATACCGTCAAGGTGAACGCCTCCGGCTTGACGTTAGAGGGCTGCACTATCGGTGACTGGGCTGACGGCGGCGGCGAGAGCGGCGAGGCTGAGGATTTGGGCTATTCTATACAGGACGACGGCAGCTACATGGTCTATAACGCAGACGGCCTACTGGCATGGAACAAAGCGGCCCAAAAAGACGAATCGATAAATTGCACCCTCACCGCCGACATCGACCTGACGGGTAAGGAATGGACACAGGTAGGCACATGGCCACCAGGTTACTCCGGCATCTTTAATGGGCAGGGACACCGCATTACGGGATTAAACTTTTCAGCAGCGACTACTGAACTTTTTGGGTTATTAAATGAACGTGGTGTGATAAAGAACCTACAACTCATAGATGTGAATCTGTATGGCAGTAGTGGACATGCAGCTGGAATAGTGGAGGAAAATAATGGTCAAATCATTGCCTGCTCTGTGACGGGAAAAATTTCTGCATATGGTAGAACTAGTAGTATAGCCGATTTAAATTATGGCAGTATCACCGCTTGCTGGTTCAACGGCACATTGGAAGAGTATGAATCTGGAGCTATAGTGCGTCATAACTACGCTTATATAACTTCCTGTTATTGGGGAGGCAATGCCGGGCAAGGAGTATTCAGTAATCTTGGAGGAAAGGTAGATGCCACGAAGGTGGACGGCGCGACCGTGAAATGGCAAACAGCCGTCGACGGCATGAACACCGCTCTCACCAACAACGACTACCAGTGGGCACTCGGCACCGACGGTCTGCCCGTATTGCAAAAGAGACAATAACGAACCCTAAACATCACGCATCATGAAACGAACAACCATCCATATATCCGCAGCCATCGCCCTGCTGCTTGGCCTTGCCGCCTGCACGCAGGACGAAGCGGGCTTCCTGCCAGAAGGGGCGGAAGGCACACCCATCGTCTTCACCGCCACGGGGCTGAAACCCGCCGCGACAGCCATCGCCAGTACCCGTGCCCCCGTGGATGGGAACTGGGAAGGCGTGCAGAGCGTGGCAGTCCTGATGAACGGCATGGTGAAGACGTACAACGCGACGCCCTCCACCGCCAACCCCACCAGCACCACGCTGACCTCCACCGCCCCTCACCGCTGGACCAACCACAACGACATCACCGTCACAGCGTGGTGGCCCTACACCGAGGGCGAGACAACTCTGCCTGCTGTGAAGGTAAAAGCCAACCAAAGTGCCCAAAAAGACTTTGAGACCAGCGACCTCATCGTAGCCGACGGGCAGACGGTGACCTACGGCAGCCCCACGCTCCGCTTCACCCACCGCACGGCGCGGGTGACCATCGTTCTGACGGACTACACCGAGGGGCTGGCATCTGTGCGGCTGACGGGTCTCTCCACCGAGAATGGCAATCCGGATGAAATCACCCCGTATGACAAGGGCAGCAACACCTACACCGCCCTCGTAGCCCCGCAAAGTGTGGCAGCTGGCACGACCTTCATTACCTGCACCTTCGCTGACGCCAAGACCTTCGTTTATAAGATGAAGAATGCTGCCGACTGGCAGGCGGGCGGTGAATATACCTACACCGTCTCCCTCGCTGCGGCAAAAGACCCGGGATATACCATAGAGGGCAACGGCAGCTACACCGTGACCTCCGCCGATGGTCTGATAAATGTAGCCGAATTAGTGAACGGAGGTAAGACCGACATTAACATTACCCTCGGCAAAAACATTGACCTGACGGGCAAAGGCTGGACGCCGATAGGCACGAACTACGAAAAGCGATACAAGGGTACCTTCGACGGCCGCGGCCATACCATCAAGGGGCTGACCGTTACGACAAATGACCAATTTGTGGGTCTGTTCGGCTATCTCGATAAAGCTGGTACGGTGAAGAACGTGGTGATGGAAGGCATACAGATAACAAGCAATCACGTGTTAATGTCAGGCAATACTGGCGGCGTGGTAGGATATAGCTGGGGCACCATTGAAAACTGCTCGGTGTCGGGCAGCGTCAGCGGCACGAATTGTGTCGGCGGTGTGGTGGGTAGCCAAAAGGCCGGTTCCATCATCGGATGCAGCTCCTCTGCCATAGTTAAGGGAACGCGCTATGTCGGCGGCGTGGCAGGAGAAAAATGGGGCACCATGACCGCTTGCTATGCCACAGGCAACGTGACCTTAGAAATTAACTCCCCACAGGATCTCTCAGGCGGCGGTGTAGTGGGATTAAACGGAGGAAGCACCGTCCTTGCCTGCTATGCCACGGGCAACGTAAATAGTAAGGGTAGCAACACTGGCAATGTACATATCGGCGGCTTGTTTGGAGATAACTACACCGTCGTGACCGCCTGCTACTGGAAGAACAATCAGGAACAAGGCTTCGACCGCAATCAGCATAGCACCGCCCCCGAAGCCACGAAGGTGGACGACTCTGTCGTTACCTGGCAGAAAGCCGTCGATGTCATGAACACCGCCTTGCAGAACGCAGGCTCAAAGTGGCGTTACGAACTTAACGGAGCATTGCCTACCTTGAGGAAGCAGTAAACCGTCGGGCGGGAAAAGTCCCGCCCGCAACGAACATTAACTGAAGTATAATCCCAATAAAGAAAGGAGGACGTGATGGAACACACGGAGAATCCACCATATTGGTTTTGGCATCAAGGCATTGTCAATAATAATATAGACTCCAGTGTAAATATGGAAGCTGTAAGCCGGACATTGTCAAGATTGGTGCTCATTAAAGACAACAAATCAAGTAATTAAATTAAAAACATGGGACTTTTTCACAGAGGCAAGAAAAATAATGACGATGAGCCGGACAGTGTTCAAACCAATTCATTCTCTGATATTATGAATGGTTTGCAGTACGCCGTAAACTGTGCACAAGATACATTACAGAATCATCAGATACAAAATCTGACCAGACTTTTTGAAGGAACAAATGCAAATAACGCAAATACGTTCCAATCAAAAAAAATCATGGTTGGAGACAAGACTATTGATATTCCACTTATAGCCTTGATATCCCATCATTATCTTGCGATGGATAATGTGCAGATAAAGTTCAAGGCGAAGGTCGGAAGCGTGGAATCACAGATTCCAGAAAACAACTTATTGTTATCCAGCCCACAAAGAGCCAATCTCCAGATGCAGATGAGCAACATAAAACCGGATGCGGATGATGTCATGGAGGTTTGCGTCAATTTTAAGGTTCAGGAGACTCCGGAGAGCATTTCCCGAATCATTGACGATTTTGTAAAAAACATCTAACAATTTTAAAATTCAAATGTTATGGCAGAAGAAATAAAGAACCAAGGGCAACAAGAATATGCAGAAAATATAAGCGGACAAGCAAAAGAGATTATTTCCGCTGCATTGGAAGAGACTAAAAATAACGGTACATCCCCTGTACTTGGAGATCCGAATGTGACTGACAATTTGAAGGGGCTTCCCATGCGGGAACTGATTGCAGCGCCGCTTATTGCAGCAGCCGAAGCTCAACAGGAATTGGCAGCGACAGCATGGAATTTCTACCAGAAAATTGCTTTTGATGAAGACGGTAAAACAGCTCGTGTATTGGAATTCGATATTAAAAGACCGATACAGCAGGATGGAAAAATGACAACAATGTCACAAAGTGTCAAGGCTCCGTTTATAGGATTGGTGCCTATTCCTTCCCTGCTCATAGATCGCGTGGATGTAGATTTCCAGATGGAGGTTACCGATACATCAAACGTAAAAAGCACTACCAACGCAGAAGTAGAGGCAAAAGCTTCTGCAAAACATTGGTTTATAAATGCGGAAATCAGCGGCAAAGTCACGACCGCCCGCGAGAACACCCGCATGACCAACCAAACGGCAAAATACCAGATACATGTGACAGCCAGTCAGCAGCCGCAGACCGAAGGTCTGTCTAAACTGATGGATATAATGGCATCATGTATCGAGCCTATAACAAACGAAAGTAACAGTAAGTAAATATATGAATTTGATTCAAGCATTAAGATTGCCAAACAGTCAAGCAGTAATGACAAATATTGCACGGTTTCATTATCAAAATATTTATAATGCAGGTTTGACCCCTCCGATTGTCACGCAAAGTAATTTGACATTTCAAATAAAAGGATATACCCGTAACTATCGTTTTCTTAGATTAGACTATGCCTGTGTCATATATATTGCGGATAGAATAGCAGTCGTTGCTTCAAATGGCATAGATACTTTAAGTTCAGGTTTTTCGGGGTGTTATATGGCCAGTTTTAGGCACAATGGCATTAGGTATGTTGCTCATATTCCAACGCCTAACAATAGTATTAAAACATCATGGAATCGGGCGGTTAAAAATCGAATAATAGATAATGTTGTTCTTTTTAAACCTACTGAAGGATTGGCGAGAATCCCAGGAACAATTGGTATTTGGGGAATTATAACATTTAACGATAGATGTTATCGGCTTGATGTAAATGAAAACGCTCCTCCAAGTCAAGCCATACGTGGCCAAAGAATTTTTAACTCAATCCCGAGAAATCCCATACTAACAGAAATTCCATCTATCGCCGGTGGTCAGATGCCTTAATAATTATAACAATTGTAAATAAGGGAAGAATGGTTGTTTCATTGAGGAGTAGAATTCTATTCGGATATATAATTCTGGTGGCGGTCATAGGCAGCATGGCCGCCATTCTCATCCATGAACCTGCGAAGTTCCACGACCTATATGCGTATTTTAAATAACGGTATTTACACAAACAGCAAATGAGCGAACAATTCGTTACCACTACCAAGCATTTCCGCAAGCTGCTTGCCGCAGGCTATCTGTTGATAGTCCTGCTGGTGGGCGGCATCATCTGCACGTGGCTCGGAGAATGGCGCGACTTGGAGTTGCTGGAACGGGAGAACCGTGAAATCAACCGCTTCCGCAAGGAAACACACGATGCGTATGTGGGTGTGGTGGAGTTGTCTCTTTTGGGCGAGTCGGTGCTGGAATGGGACGATAAGGATGTGGCGGCATACCGGCGGCAACGGATGACGGTGGATAGTATGCTTTGCCGCTTCAAGAGCCATTACGAATCGGTGCGCATAGACAGCGTGCGCCACTTGCTGGAGGACAAGGAAAAGCGGCTGTGCGCCATCATGGAGGCTCTGGAACAACAGGCGGACATCAACCGCCGGATAGCCAAGCAGGTGCCGGTGATAGTGCAAACGAGCAGGCAGGAAGAGCCGAAGAAACAGAGGAGGAAAGGTTTTCTCGGGTTGTTCGGCAAGAAACAGGAAGCACCTCCGACGACCACCACCACGATGCTCTACACACTGAACCGTGATATGATAGCGCAACAACGTGCCCAAAGCCATCGTCTGTCGGAATATGCCGACAGCCTTGCCAGCCGCAATGCGGAACTGAACCGCCAACTGCAAACCCTTATCCAGCAGATGGACCACAAGGTGCAGGCTGACTTGCAGGAACGTGAGGCGGAAATATCCGCTATGCGTGAAAAGTCGTTCTTGCAGGTAGGTATCATAACGGGTGTCATGCTGCTGTTGCTCATTATTTCATACATCATCATTCACCGCTATGCCACCCGCATCAAGCAGTACAAACGTAAGACAACAGATTTAATCGGGCAACTGCAAAAGTCAGTAAAACAAAACGAATCGTTGATAGCCTCACGCAAGAAAGCGATGCACACCATCACCCACGAGCTACGCACACCACTGACTGCCATACATGGATATGCGGAACTGATGCAGGACAACGAAGAAGAAAAGATAAGCGGTTATGCGGACAATATCCTGCAAGCCTCCAAGAGAATGACCGACATGCTCAACTCCCTGCTTGACTTCTTCCGCTTGGACAGCGGCAAGGAACAGGCGAATGTCCGTCCGTTTCGTTTGGAAAACATCGCGGAGCTGTTGCAAACGGAGTTTACGCAACAAGCAGAAGCAAAAGATCTTAAACTTACCATCGAGTGCCCGGAGGGTATTATCCTGAATGGCGACAAGGAGCGCATCATACAGATATGCGACAACCTGCTGGGCAATGCCGTCAAGTTCACGAATGCCGGAAGCGTTTCACTTGTCATAAGCTATGACGGCAATAGGCTGACCCTTGTAGTAGAGGACACCGGAACCGGCATGAGTGCGGAAGAACAACAGCGAGTGTTCGGAGCGTTCGAGCGGCTTTCCAACGCCGCCACGCAAGACGGTTTCGGATTGGGGTTAAGCATTGTGAAACAGATAGTCGGGATGCTTGGCGGCACTATACGCTTGGAAAGCGAAAAAGGAGAAGGCAGTCGTTTTACTGTGGAGTTGCCAATGAACACTGCCGATATTGGTATTGAAGAACAGACAGCCGCAGAAAGTCTGGCTCATATAGAAAGACCTTATTCTGTCATCGTATTGGACGACAATCCGATGGTATTATCCATGACAAAGGAAATGTATGCTGGTATAGGTGTGCATTGCGACACGTTCACCACTATTGGCGATGCAATGGAAGCCATGCGGCAGCACACATACGACCTCATGATAACCGATATGAAAATGCCGGAGATTAACGGCTATGAGGTGTTGGAGTTGTTACGCTCGTCAAGTGTCAGCAACTCGAAAGAGATTCCCATTGTCGTGGCGACCGCCTCCGGCAGTTGCAGCGAAGAGGAGCTGTTGGAAAATGGATTTACCGCCTGCCTGTTCAAGCCATTTTCCATTTCCGAACTGGTTGCTGTATCAGACAAATGCCTTTTGACAAGTACGGACAAGGATGAACTTCCCGACTTGTCCTCTCTGCTTGCATATGGTGACAAACGGGCGATGCTCGACCGTTTGATAACCGAAACAGAAAAGGATATGCAGGCTGTCCGGGAAATCATGGAGAGGAATGACCGCAAGGCGTTGGACGAATGGATGCACCGTCAGCGAAGTTCATGGGCTGTTATCCGTGCTGACAAACCCTTGTGGAACCTGTATGAACTGCTGCATCAAGAATCTGAATGTTCCGAAATGGAATTGCGGAAATGCGTGGATGCCATGCTTCGTATGGGAACAGTTATCATAGAACTTGCGCAAAAGGAAAGGAGGTTGTCGGATGAAAGTATTTGTGATTGAGGACAACCCCGTCTATAACGATTATGTCTGCAACCTGCTGAAGAAAGACAGCTTCGATACTATGTCGGCATATAATCTTGCCACTGCCAAGAAACTATTGGCAAAGTCAGAGGTGGATGATATTGTCGTTGCCGACCTACGCCTCCCCGACGGTGAAAGCATAGAGTTGTTACGGTGGATGCGTGCCAACGACAAACAGCAGGTGTTTATCGTTATGACCAATTACGGGGAGGTGCATACGGCAGTGGAAAGTATGAAGCTCGGCTCAAAGGATTACATACAGAAACAGTTGTTGGAGGATAAACTGATACCGCTTATCCGCACCCTGCAAAAAGAACATGAAAAGCGACTACAATGGAACATTCCGATATTCGTCCGGCAGGGCGAAGCCTATCAGAAAATCAAGAAACGTGTGCGCCTTGTAGCCACCACCCGGATGAGCGTGCTGATACTGGGCGAGAACGGTACGGGCAAGGAACATATCGCACAACATATACACCAACAAAGCAAACTTGCCGATAAACCTTTTGTGGCAGTGGACTGCGGAGCCTTGTCCCCGTCATTGATACAATCCGCCTTCTTCGGACACGTCAAGGGTGCGTTTACTGGTGCCGAAGCAAACAAGACGGGGTATTTTCTGGAAGCGGATGGCGGCACGCTGTTCCTTGACGAAGTGGGCAACCTAACAATGGAGATGCAACAGATGCTGCTCCGCGCCATACAGGAACGCCGTTACCGTCCCGTCGGTGCAAAGGAGGACAAAACAGCCAACGTGAGGATAGTGGCTGCAACCAACGAGGATTTGCAGAAAGCCGTAACGGAAAAGCGGTTCCGGCAGGATTTGCTCTATCGCTTGCAGGAGTATGTGATAACCATGCCGCCCTTGCGCGACTGCCCGGAAGACATCATGCCATTGGCCGAGTTCTTCCGTGAAATGGCAAACCGTGAGTTGGAACGTGAAGTAAAAGGGTTTGCCGCATCTGCCCGTAATGCCCTGCTCGCCCATGCGTGGCCGGGCAACGTGCGCGAGTTGAAACAGAAGATACAGACGGCAGTCCTGCAATCAGAAGGCGATATGATAACCGAAGCCGATTTGGAACTTGACAATGAACCGTCCGCTACTTCCGCTTGTTTTACATTGAAGAGCGGGGATGAAGAAAGAGGACGTATCCTGCGTGCTTTGAAACAAGCAGCCGGTAACAAGAAAATGGCTGCAAAGATACTGGGTATCGGCAGGACAACGCTGTATAATAAATTGGTAGAGTATGGATTGAATGAAGAAAACTGACCGGAGTATGGCTGTAAATGGCAATAATTGATTAACTTTGCAATTGTATTTCAGAAAATAGCAGGCGATCGGGTAACTTTTCGCCGATGATATAGACATAAGACCGCAAGGCGTTTCGAGCGAAAATCTGGTAAATTGAAACTACGGAGACGATTGCGTGATGCTTATGCTATGCTTACGCATAGCGTGCATTCACGTACTCTCCGTAAAGGCTTTACCAGAGCCATCGCTTGAAAGTAGTGTGAATTGCACGCTACTTTTTTGCCTCGCCAAAAAGGAAAGAAAATACGTTATGGCGAAAATACAATTACTTGCCGTTATCTCAATAGATGGCTGTCCGATGAAACTGCATCCCCGGAAGCGGTTGCTTCAAACCGAAGATTACGGTATGGATGAAATACGTGCCAATGCCCTGTATAAGCTGACATCCGACTATTCGGTATCCGTGCTTCAAGAATGGAGGGAGGAAGGTGGAAGCATTTGCCATTTGTTGGAAGTAACTGCCGGGAATACCGAATATGCCAACGGACTGTTACGGATGAACGTGATAGATGAAATCATACTATACGTTGTTCCAACCATCGACGGAAACGGAGCGCATTTTTTCAAGTCAGCACTACCTATGAATGACTGGCGGCTTATGGAGAACAAAACTTATAGGGACGGAGTAATCCGGCTTACCTATCATAAAGAGCCACGGGCATAAAATGTTCAGATTATGAACATCTTGGCGGGATTTCCGTGCTCAGAAAGTGAACACATGTTCAGAATCTGAACACATTTCACAAGGGATGCAATCAAGGATAAAATTATTTTTGAATTTTATCTTTCTGAAAAACAATGTAGTACAATTTTCTCACAATCTTTTCTCGTGTTTAGGGCTATGATTTGCACCATATATCAGTGTGCGCACACTGATAAACAAGTGTAAACCCTCAAAACAGAAAAGATAATGAACCATCTCATACTGGCGGAAACACAGTTTTTCGCCATGATAAACGGAAAAGACAACGGTAGCACGGAAACGGCATACGGCGGATTCGTGCAGGAAGTAATAAACCTGTGCTACGGCGGCAATGATGCCAAGCATATTATTGTGGCGTTGGCTTTTGCCGAAATCGAATTACAGCACCATCCACAGAACTTGTCGGTATCGGAGGAGAATGTCGTCACTGTGTATATCCGCAAGGCGTTATCCTTCATCCGAAAGATGCAGAAGATAGTATCCGCTTCTGCAATTACCTCCGTGCCACCACTAACATCCACATCCGAAACCAAAGCCACAGTCCCAGCCCTGCAATGGACCGGTAATGCCGTCGAGTTGGTAGAGCTAATCTATGCCCTCTACGCCACCGGCTGCATCAATGGCGGCAAGGCTTCGCTGAAAGAGCTTGCCCCTGTCCTCTATTCCTTTTTCGGTGTGGAGTCCAAAGACTGCTACCGCTTCTATACGGACATCAAACGCAGGAAAAGCGACAGTCGCACCTACTTCCTTGAAAAGATGCAGGACAAACTGAACGCGAAGATGCGACATGACGATGAATTGGAGCGGATGAGGAGATAAACGAATGCCAAACAAAGGATAAGCGGCCGGATTATACGGTTTCTTATCCTTCTTCATTTACAATCACTCTATTATCTGCCGGAAAGCCGATTAAAATCATTAACTTTGCAAGTATTAATCAATGACGGATGAAAATAGATAACCTCGAAATATTGAACGGACTGATTGCCGGAGCCGAAGGCGGGACAGTTGAGTTCAAAGAAACTACCGGGCAGTTGGAGCGTGGAATGGAAACTCTTTGTGCCTTCCTGAACGGTACGGGCGGCACGGTGCTGTTCGGTGTAACCGACAAGGGAAAGATTATCGGTCAGGAAGTGAGCGACAAGACGAAGCGCGATATTGCGGAAACCATCAGACGAATCGAGCCGTTTGCGACCATTGATATATCCTATACAGACATTCCGGGAACGAACAAAAGTGTTATAGCTTTATCAGCGGAAGAACAACGATATATGCGCCCGTTCACCTATAAGGGGAGGGCTTATCAACGGATAGAGAGCGTTACATCTGCCATGCCGCAGGGTATATACAACCTGTTGGTTATGCAGCGAGGCGGAACCTATGCTTGGGATTCCATGCAAAATCCCAGCTTGAAAATATCCGACCTTGACGAAACGGCAATCTTGGGCGCAGTACGTGGAGGAATCAGAGGCGGACGTTTGCCGGAAGGTTCTATGCAGGAGGATGTCCGAACCATCCTTGAAAAATTTGACTTGTTGAATGATGGAAAGCTGAACAATGCTTCCGTTGTCCTATTCGGACGAAACTTCTACCATTATCCCCAATGTCTGCTCCGTTTAGCCCGGTTCAAAGGAACGACAAAAGATGAATTTTTAGATAATCAGCGTGTGACAGGCAATATATTCAACTTGCTGGATGCTGCAATGGCATTTTTCTTCAAGCATTTGTCCCTTTCCGGTAAAATTGAAGGTTTGTACAGAGAAGAGGAACTGAATGTGCCATATAAGGCATTGAGAGAATGTTGCATAAATGCTTTTGCACATCGTGTTTACCATCGCCCCGGCAGTTCAGTCGGGATTGCTATCTATGATGACCGCGTGGAGATTGAAAACAGCGGAACATTTCCGCCTGATATTACCATTGAGAAACTGTTGGGTGGCCACAATTCCGAACCACAAAATCTGATAGTAGCCAATGTGCTGTACAAAAGTGCAGTATTGGAGAGTTGGGGACGTGGCATAGCCCTTATGGTAAACGAATGTCGCCGTGTCGGTATTCCGGATCCGGAGTTTCATACCGACGGCAATGCTGTATGGATTGTGTTTCATTATACAAGAACTACAGTAGGACAAGACCCCACAGCAACCCCACAGCAACCCTATAGTAACCCCACAGTAACCCCACAGTTAGGAAAACTGTTGTCTGCTATTGGGAACAACACTCTCTCTGCTAAAGAAATCATGGAGAAAACGGGAATGAAAGATAAAAGGAATTTCTTAAAGAACTATATCCATCCGGCAATAAATTCCGGTTTGGTCCTTTCACTTTATCCCATAGGCTCCAAGAGTCCGCAACAGAAATACTATCTTACTGATAAAGGTAAAGGTTTCCTGCAACAATAACGGGTATGGCTAAAAAGAAGAAACATAAGAATGATGTAAAAACTGATTTACCGATAATCATGGATTATGGTATCGGCAGTATATCCGTTTATGACCCGGCAGACATAATGCCATACAACGAGCCGCCAATTAGCGAACAAATCCGCTTCAAGAAACTCGGCAAAGAGATGAAATCCGAGTTCAAGTGGCTGGTATCTTCCGTAGTGATTGAGTATTGGCAAGAAAACCGACAGATACCTTTCGGTGAAGAAATGTCGAAACTCAGAACCAGACTGTTGAGAATGTTTGCCGAAGAATACAGCATACTGCTTAAAGACGATACAGAACTGAAAAATTATTTGCTGATGCTTGCCATTACCACCATCAACAAGCATCTCAAATCTGAGAATAAAAAGAGGGTGTCAAAACTCTCTTTTTAACAAAATTACCCTTGCTACAGATATCTGTGACAGGGGTAATTTTCATATTTTGGGTGTTTTGACACATCCCCTTTTTCATATATAAAGGAATCTGTTATTTCTGCTGCAACAGGTGTTTCAAGTTTTCATCATTTGCGATACGTTCCAGTTCCTCTTGAACAATCTGCTTCACTTCCTCCTTGATGCGCCTGTAATTCGCCTGAACCGTTTCCTTCATGCGGTCGTTGCCGTCCCCGTCCGTAAAGTCGGTAATGACGGGGATTTTCTTGTAGGCTTTCTCCTCGCGCTTCACCTTCTCGGCATCCACGACAATCTCGCAATGGAAAATCTTCTGCTCGATACGTTCGTTGAAGTTGTCGGATACCGAACCGACAAACATACCCTGCGTCAAGCCGGAAATCTTGCTCGGCGGGATGAGTGAATCCATCTGCGTGTTGATGGAGGTGGAAACATCCTGCCGGTTGATGGAAATGGACTGCCGTTTCTGCAACACCTTACCGAAGCGTTCGGAAAGCGTCTTGGCGGTTTCACCCACCACCTGACCGGAAAAGATATTGCCGACGGTGTTCATCACGACCTTCGCTTCTTTATCACCGTAGTCGCGCACCAACTGGCTGAAATCCTGAAAGCCCAGACACACGGCAACCTTGTTGCTTCGCGCGGTGGCGATAAGGTTGTCCAACCCCTTGAAATAAATCGTGGGCAGCTCGTCGATGATGACCGACGACTTCAGCATCCCTTTCTTGTTGATGAGTTTCACGATACGGGAGTTATACAGACCGAGAGCGGCCCCGTAGATATTCTGACGGTCGGGATTGTTGCCCACACAGAGTATTTTCGGTTCTTCGGGGTTGTTGATGTCCAGCGTGAACTCGCTGTCCGACATCACCCAATAGAGCTGCGGAGAAATCATCCTTGACAAAGGGATTTTCGCGCTTGCTATCTGCCCCATCAACTGCTCCGCAGCCCCTCCGAGCCATGCGTCCATGAACGGAGAAAGATAGTTTTCCAATTCCGGGTAAGAGGTCAGTATCGGGAAAATATCCTCATAGCGGCGGTTCAGGAACTCAATCGCATGGGGGAATGTACAATACTTGCCGTTCTGGAAAATTTTGAGATACCAGATAATAGCCGCGAAAAGGATGATGGGCGATTCTACGAAAAAGTCGCCCTGCTTTTGCACCCAACTTTTATTTAAGTTGAGCATAATGGTGTACGCACTCTCATAAGCGTCCGTAATATCCTCCATGAAGTCCGGGTGAATGGGATTGCAACGGTGCGAACGTCGCGGGTCATCGAAGTTTATCACATAAAACTTCGGTTTCACCTTGTAGCCCTCCGGGTGGTTCAGCAGATGGTTGTATGCTATCGTGGACAAGTCGCTGAATTTGAAGTCGTACACATACATCGAGAAGCCCTTTTCTATCTGCTGCTTGATGAAATTATTTACCACTGCATAGGATTTACCGCTGCCCGGAGTACCCAACACGATGGAAGCCCTAAAAGGATTCACGACATTGATCCAGCCATTGTTCCAACGCTTTTTGTAGTAAAACCGTGTCGGAAGATTGACCGAATACTCGCTTTCGATAAGCCGCGTTTCCTGCATGAAGCTCTCGTTCTCGTTGTTGAACACATCATCCATGAGGTTGTGCTTCAACAGGCGGCTCAACCACAGACCGCCCATCAGCAGGAATACATAGCCCGCACCAACGGCCAGGATATACAGTCCCGTCACCGCCTCCACCGGCAATGGCAGGGCCAGTATCCACCAGTTGAGGAAGAACAGCACGAAGCCCACGGCAAGGACCGCCCAGATTTTCCCCCACGTGATTTTCTCGCCCTTCACGCCCTTTGTCCCCAGACAGGACAGGGCAAGCAGGAGGACGGCAAATAGTTTCGTGTAGAGGATGGAACGGAACAGCCCCGCCGTGCGGTTGAAGTTCATCAGTATCCTGTCCACCACACCGATGTCCACACCCCAGAGCCGTATGGCTTCATAACAGAACCAGTACACGTTCATGACCACTAAAATAATACTCACGGCACGCAGAAAATCCATGATTTTCGCCAATGCCCTCAAATCGTCTTCTTGTTGTGACATACCTTGAAATTGTTTTGATTGTTGATACTTTGTCTGACTGATTACATTCCCAAGCCCTTGCGCTTCTTCTTTTTCTTCCTGCGCTGCATCGCCCGGATGAAGGCTTCCTCCTCGGCGTCCACTGCCGGGCCTTCGGGAGAGAACAAGCCCATGCCGTCCAAGTCCCTTCCGTATTCGGGAGTGGACGGAGCTTGCGTTTCCTCCTGACCCTCCGTGGTAATGAAAAGCGGAACCGGCGGCTGTCCGGCGTATGGCAGCGTGAAGTGTTCCTGCAAGGCGTTGGCGGACAGTTCCCTGCCCATGCGTGAGCCGTTCAACACGCATCCTGTTCGGTGGTCGATGAACGTGGCCCCGTAGATGCGTCCTTCCTCCGTATAGCGCAGCACGGTGTCAATACCTTTCTCCTTGAGTGTGGCAATGAACCTCTCCTTGTCATACGTGCCTTGCAGTACGGAAAGGACGGTGCGCTTCGTCATGTCGGCGAGTTTTCTGTCCTTGATTTCCGTTTTTGAACGGGCGAACTTTCTCTGTACGGCATCATAGCCGACGGACTTCCCGAAGAGCGAGGACTTGAAAGGATTGCCGACCTTGTTGCCACTGTCGTCCGTAACGGAATAGACCAGCCCATTATATTCCCGTCCGCGCACGTTGCCCCGCGCTTCCTCCACCGTCATATTATATAAGGAAAGGAGGGCGCGGTATTCGCCCATCGTCTGGAAACGGTAACGGCGGTTAAGTTCCTTTACCACATTCCCCGCCTGTTTCTTCACATCGCCCGCCAAAACATCCACTTTATGCAGCGGCATATCGGTACGGCGGCTTTTCCGTTCCGCGTCATGCAGCCCGTATTTCCGTTCCAGCTCGCGGGTTATCTGCTTGCTACGGTAAAAGTTGTTTCGGGTGTCTATGCTCCTGCCGTCCCCGTCCACCCGCACCGTCACGATATGCAGGTGGTGGCGGTCTATGTCCTCATGCTTGTACACCATATAGGGCTGGTTGCCGAAGCCCATCTTCTCCAGATACTCCCGCGCGATGTCCTGAAGCTCGGTGTCGGTCAGCATATCGTCGGGATGCGGGTTGAGCGAGATATGCACCACCGGCTTCTCCACCTTCGACCGCACGGGCATCAGGGCGAGGAAGTCCTCCATCGCCCGGCGGATCTCCACCGTTCCCGTACCGTCATTGTAGATGCGGTTGGTCGTCAGCAGCCGCCCTTCCTCCTTGTTGATCTTCTCCCCGTTGTAGGCAAGTGCGCCGTACAACGAGTTTCCTACGCTGATTTTTGCGACCATTTTTCCTGCATCTCTTTAGACAGTTCCACAATCTGGCGGCTCAGTTTCACGAGTTCGACGGTCTGTTGCTCCAGTTTGTAGAGCAACGCCATCGCCTTTTTCTCGGAAAAATGCAGCCTCAGTTCCTTCACGACTTGGTTGTAGTTCGTGCCTATTGCGCGGAATTGCGCATGAAAATCAGATAGCTTGGTGTAGTAATCCACCAGCGTTTTATCCACTTTCAGTACCTTGAACGGTTGCCCGAAGAAGTGCGCCTTCAGGAAAACCGACTTGGCGTAAACGCCCGACTTCTCGAACATGGAGAGGAAACGGTTGTGTTCCTCCTCGCTGAAACGGACGGTGTATCTGAACACCGCCGGATCGAGTTTGGGATTTCTCCCGCCTTTGTTTCTTTTTTTTTCACTCATATTACTTTGGATTTAGCGGTTTGACGGCATAAGCCGCCGCTTCATGGCACAGACACCGTAGGTTTGAGAGGCTTCCCGACTTCGGAGGGTAAGCCCGCCCCCTGCAAGGGCAAGGCGTTTTCCGGGATGCTCAAAATATTTTGAGCGGCTGAAAACATACCTTGCTATGTTCAGGTGAACATAAAAATCCGTCGGGGACGGATTGGGGGGAATGCCTTTCAAACTCCGGGCTGCGCCACCTGCGGCGAACCCTGCCGTTCGGGTGCAAAGTTACGCCCTTAACACAGTATCGGACAGAGGCTTGACCCGGACAATCAGTGTCAACCGGCGCAACGTGCTGCCACTTGCCGGAGAAGTGATACAAGTTCCAAAATATCCTTGTTTATTTGCAGTGTGATTCGGATGTGGGACTGAAAATACACTCCTTCCGCCGGATGTTCGGACAGCAATCCGGACATCAATCCAACCGGCTGAACACGGGTGTACATATTCAGCCGGTTTTCCAAGCACACGTCCATACGGACTGATAAAGGCGTGGGTGATTGGATAGACCGATGAATGCCCGCAGGCACAGCCGGATTAAGGAATGGCGGAATAAATGGAAGCGCGTGCGTATGTATGAATGGCAATACGCTACCGCCACCGGACAGATGTATAACCAAATAAATTATCAGACAAATGAAAGAAGCAACTTATGTGGCAATCTCCACGCAGAAAGGTGGAGCGGGTAAGACAACCCTGACAGTGCTTGTGGCAAGCTACCTGCACTATGTGAAAGGCTATAACGTAGCCGTGGTGGACTGCGATTTTCCGCAGTACAGTATCCATGATATGCGCAAGCGTGACATGAAAGCCGTCATGGAGGACGGGCATTACAAAGTGCTGGCGTATGAGCAACTCAAGCGGCTGAAGAAAAATCCGTACCCAATCAGATGCAGCCGTGCGGAAGACGCGATAAGAACCGCAGAAAATCTGGTAGAAGCGCAGCCCGACCTCGATTTCGTGTTCTTCGACCTGCCGGGAACCATCAACAACGCCGACGTGGTACAGACCATTTCCAAAATGGACTATATCTTCACGCCCATCATCGCCGACCGTGTGGTGATGGAGAGTTCCATCAAGTTCGCCACTGTCATCAACGAACAGATGATAAGCACGGGCAAGTCCGGCATCAAAGGGATTTATCTCGTGTGGAACATGGTGGACGGACGCGAAAAGACAGAACTATACAAGGCATACGACAAAGTCTGTGCCGAGTTCGCCCTGCCCATTCTGGAAACATACCTGCCGGACAGCAAGCGTTTCCGCAAGGAGACAGCGGCAGAACGCAAGGCTGTATTCCGTTCCACGGCATTCCCTGCGGACAAAACGCTGATACGCGGCAGCAACCTTGACAAACTCGCGGATGAGATTCTCGGCATCATCAAAAACTGAATGTCATGGCAAAGAAAACAAGAATCGAGGACATCGACAGCGAAGCCGTAATCAACTCGTTTCGGCTGGACGATACAAGCATTCCACCGGAAGCGAGAAGTACGGGCGGAAACGCACCTTCTCCACCTCCGAAAGAAGAATTACAGACGGTGATTACATCGCCTGCTTCCCGTCCCAAAGAGGAACCGGAACGCAAGCGCAGGAATGGCAAGCCGGAAAAGCAGGATTATGACACGGTATTCATGTGTGGATCCAATATCACGGCAAGGCTCGGCAAGCAGGTATATATCCGCAAGGAGTACCACGACCGCATACAGAAAATGCTCCATGTAATCGGAGGCAACGAGGTGACTATTGCGGCTTTTCTTGACAACGTGCTGACACACCATTTCACGCTGTTCCAAGACGAGATAGCCGAATCGTTCAAACGGCACATGGAATCCTATAATCTATAGAAACAATAAACAACAAAGAAGTATGAAAAGGACAAAGAAGAACCGACAGGCAGACTGCCTGCAAACAGGAAAGAGTGAAAGAACCGCTGCCAGCGCAGCAAAGTGTACAACCGACTACGATCAGGAAAATACCGGCGTTGACTTCCGCAAGGATAAAGGCAGAGACAAACCGCTCTCGACTTTCCTGCAAGCATCGGAAATCAAAACGCGGCAATGTATATACATCAGCCGAGAAATTCATGAGAAAGTCGCTATCGTCGCCAGTCGGATGGAAAACGGCTTGAGCATCGGCAAGTTCGTGGACAACATCCTCCGCGACCATTTCTGGCAATACGGAACGCAGTACATGGAACAGATTGAAAACGCCCAAAAAGTGAAACTATGACAAAGGTGTTTTTAATCGTATCGGTTGCCTGCAACGTGTGGTTTCTGTCCCTGTTGCTCTACGACCGCATCATGGAAGCGAAACTTATCCGTTTCTTCAGACACATTGCCGGGTTGTGGCGGTCATTGGATTGTACGGCGGCAGAGCAGGGAAAGGATAAGGACATGCCTCACGCAGACACCTCGGACATCATTGGTAAGAGCCGTTTCAAGATGGCATCGACCCGGACAACCGCTGCCATACCGGCGCAAGAAGCCGCCACTTCGGAAAAAGGCATTGAGCTGTCGGAGGAAGAGGCTACTTTTGACGACGGAAACACGGAAACCGTCTCACGCCCGACACAAGTACCGGAGGACAAACTCGATGAAACCTTTACGAGCATCCCTCCTTCGGAACTGGAGTACGGAGAGGATGAACTGGAGTACGAAGAACCTGACAAAAAGCAGGCTTCGGGAAGCAGTTTCGAGGATATTGATATGGCTGTACGCACCATACGGAAGGATTCACCGTCCGGTGAGGAAATGCGACACGCCGGAAAGGTCATGACGGAACTGGACGGGACAGAGCTTTATACAAGGATAACGGAACGCCTGACCGATGAAGCGATGAGTGACAGGCTTGCAAAGGCGATGGCTGTTTTCGTGGACACGGTGAACATGACCGTGACGCGACAAAAAGAAAAGGTGTTCGTGATACCTGACAACATAGAGGACTTCGACATCCGCGACTATGTATGACAACCCAAAAAGAACGGACATGAAAAAGTAGAATGACATTACCCACGCGCACGGCGGTACAAGGTACAGCCACCCGCAACGGAGACGCCCAAGTCCGTAGAAACAAACAGGCAACCACTAAACCAAAGTAAAGAAACAAAGTATCAACTGCCCGACAAAGGACCATCCACCCTTTTGACGGCACTAAAACAAGAACAGTTTATGAACAAGAACATCAAGAACGCTTTGAAAAGCAAGAGAACAATCCTTTCCGCGGCACTTATGGTTGCCGCCACCGCCTCCGTATTCGCACAGGGAAACGGTCTGGCAGGCATCAACGAAGCCACCTCTATGGTCTCAAGCTATTTTGACCCAGGCACGAAACTAATCTACGCCATCGGCGCGGTAGTCGGTCTTATCGGAGGCGTAAAAGTCTATGGCAAGTTTTCGTCCGGCGACCCGGACACCTCGAAGACCGCCGCTTCGTGGTTCGGGGCTTGCATCTTCCTGATTGTCGCCGCCACCATCCTGCGCTCATTCTTCCTTTAATAAACAATGTATGGCTGAATATCCGATAAACAAGGGTATCGGCCGTCCGGTCGAGTTCAAGGGTTTGAAGGCTCAGTACCTCTTCATCTTCTGCGGAGGTCTGCTGGCTCTCTTCGTCCTGTTCGTCATCCTCTACATGGTCGGCATCGACCAGTGGGTATGTATCGGCTTCGGCGCGGCATCGTCTTCCGTCCTCGTATGGCAGACCTTCGCGCTGAACGCCCGGTACGGCGAACACGGGCTGATGAAATTAGGAGCGGCAAGGAGCCATCCCCGATACCTTATCAACCGGCGGCGGATTACCCGATTATTCAAACGGCAACGAAAGGAAGAAACGACATGAGAAATACATCCAAAATGACGACACTGGAAAACAAGTTCCCGCTGCTGGCTGTGGAGCATGGCTGCATCATTTCCAAAGACGCCGACATCACGGTGGCTTTTGAGGTGGAACTGCCGGAGCTTTACACCGTGACGGGCGCGGAGTACGAAGCGATACACGGCTGCTGGTGCAAGGCTATCAAGGTGCTACCGGACTTCTGCGTCGTGCATAAGCAGGACTGGTTCATCAAGGAACGCTACAAGCCGGAGTTACAGAAAGACGACATGAGTTTTCTGAGCCGCTCCTTTGAACGCCATTTCAACGAGCGTCCGTACCTGAAACACACCTGCTACCTCTACCTGACCAAGACGACAAAGGAACGTAACCGGATGCAGAGCAACTTCAGTACGCTGTGCCGGGGGCATATCATCCCGAAGGAACTGGACAAGGAAACCGCCGGGAAGTTCATGGAGGCCGCCGAACAGTTCGAGCGCATCATGAACGACAGCGGCTTTGTCAGGCTGCGACGCCTCTCCACCGACGAGATTGTCGGGACGGAGAAGTCCGCCGGGCTGATAGAGCGTTACTTCTCGCTCATGCCCGAAGGCAACACGACCTTGCAGGACATCGACCTCTCGGCAAAAGAAATGCGTATCGGTGACAACCGCCTGTGCCTGCACACCCTCTCCGACGCGGAGGATATGCCCGGAAAGGTGACTACCGACATCCGCTACGAGAAACTTTCCACGGATCGAAGCGACTGCCGCCTTTCCTTCGCCTCCCCCGTTGGTCTGCTGCTCTCCTGCAACCACATCTACAACCAATATGTGATTATCGACAACAGCGAGGAAAATTTGCAGAAGTTCGAGAAGTCCGCAAGGAATATGCAGTCGCTATCCCGATACAGCCGGAGCAACAGCATCAACCGCGAGTGGATAGACCAGTACCTGAACGAAGCCCATTCCTACGGGCTGACATCGGTGCGGGCGCACTTCAACGTCATGGCATGGAGCGATGACGCGGAGGAGCTGAAGCATATCAAGAACGATGTAGGCAGCCAGCTCGCCAGCATGGAGTGCGTACCCCGCCACAACACCATCGACTGCCCGACGCTCTACTGGGCGGCGATGCCCGGCAATGCGGCGGACTTCCCGGCGGAAGAGAGTTTCCACACCTTCATCGAGCAGGCGGTGTGCCTCTTCACGGAGGAAACCAACTACCGCAGCTCGCTCTCGCCCTTCGGCATCAAGATGGTGGACAGGCTTACGGGAAAACCGCTGCACCTCGACATCTCCGACCTGCCAATGAAGCGGGGCATCACCACCAACCGCAACAAGTTCGTGTTGGGTCCTTCGGGCAGCGGCAAATCCTTCTTTATGAACCACCTCGTGAGGCAATACTACGAGCAGGGTACGCATGTGGTGCTGGTGGACACGGGAAACTCTTATCTGGGCTTGTGCGAGATGATCCGGCGCAAGACAAACGGGGCGGACGGCGTGTACTTCACCTACACGGAGGAGAAACCGATTTCGTTCAACCCGTTCTACACCGATGATTACGTGTTTGACGTGGAGAAAAAGGACAGCATCAAGACGCTGCTGCTGACGCTCTGGAAATCGGAGGACGACAAAGTGACGAAGACGGAGAGCGGCGAACTGGGCGGTGCGGTGAACGCCTACATCGAGCGTATCAGGGCTGACCGGAACATCGTCCCCTCGTTCAACACCTTTTATGAATATATGCGCGACGACTACCGCCGCGAACTGGCGGAACGTGAGATAAAGGTGGAGAAGTCAGACTTCAACATCGACAATATGCTCACCACCATGCGGCAGTATTACCGGGGCGGACGCTACGACTTCCTGCTCAACTCCACGGAGAACATCGACCTGCTCGGCAAGCGGTTCATCGTCTTCGAGATTGACAGTATAAAGGAGAATCGAGAACTTTTCCCTGTGGTGACCATCATTATCATGGAAGCCTTCATCAACAAGATGCGCCGTCTGAAAGGCGTGCGCAAGCAACTGATAGTGGAAGAGGCTTGGAAGGCTCTCTCTTCGGCGAACATGGCTGAGTACCTGCGCTATATGTACAAGACCGTGCGCAAGTATTACGGGGAGGCAATCGTGGTGACGCAGGAGGTGGATGACATCATTTCCTCGCCCGTCGTCAAGGAGAGCATCATCAATAACTCCGACTGCAAGATACTTCTCGACCAGCGGAAGTACATGAACAAGTTTGATGCCATACAGTCCCTGCTGGGTCTGACGGAGAAGGAGAAATCGCAGATACTCTCCATCAACATGGCGAACAACCCGTCAAGGCTCTACAAGGAAGTCTGGATCGGGCTGGGTGGCACACAGTCAGCGGTCTATGCCACCGAAGTTAGTGCTGAAGAGTATCTGGCGTACACCACCGAAGAAACGGAAAAAGTAGAGGTTTACCGTCTGGCGGAGCAGCTGGGCGGCGACATCGAAGCCACCATCCGGCAACTTGCCGAAAGACGGAGGAATAAGTAAAAACCGATTCATCAACTAAAAAAGAAAATGCGTATGAGTATATCAAGAACGAAAATGCTGCAAGTCAGCAAGTGTTTAATTGGGCTGGCGGTCATGGTACTGCAATCCTGCGATGTAGCGGACAACCGCCGTGACCAGCTTTGCGGGAACTGGGAGAGCGTGGAGGGAAAGCCCGACGTGCTTATCTACAAGGAGGGCGAAGCCTACAAGGTGACGGTGTTCAAGCGGAGCGGGCTTCGCCGCAAGCTGAAGCCGGAAACCTATCTCTTGCAGGAGGAGAACGGCAACCTGTTCATGAACACGGGTTTCCGCATCGACGTGTCCTATAACGAGGCGACGGACGTCCTGACCTTCTCGCCGAACGGGGACTACGTGCGTGTGACCCCGAAACCGGACCATCCGATAAGCGGAGAATAAATAATGAAAACCACTAAAATCCAAAGTAACATGAGAACAAGAATGACACTTATTATCTGCCTGTGCCTGTTTGCAGTCGGCAGGGCAAGCGCACAGTGGGCGGTGATAGACCCGTCCAACATCGCGCAGAGCATCGTGAACACCTCCAAGAACGTGGTACACACTTCCACGACCGCCCAGAATATGATAAAAAATTTTCAAGAGACTGTGAAGATTTACGAGCAGGGCAAGAAGTATTACGACGCACTGAAATCCGTGAACAATCTGGTAAAAGACGCCCGGAAGGTGCAGCAAACCATCCTGATGGTGGGTGACATCACCGACACCTATGTGACCAGTTTCCAGAAGATGATGCGTGACGACAACTTCACGGTGGAGGAACTGGGAGCCATCGCCTTCGGTTACACCAAGTTATTGGAGGAATCCAACGATGTGCTGACGGAACTGAAAAATGTGGTGAACATCACCACGCTCTCCATGACGGACAAGGAGCGCATGGACGTGGTGGAACGCTGCTACTCCAAGATGAAACGTTACCGCAACCTCGTGAGCTACTACACCAACAAGAACATCAGTGTGAGCTACCTGCGGGCAAAGAAGAAGAACGACCTCGACCGCATCATGGGGCTGTACGGGAACATGAACGAAAGATACTGGTAGCCTATGAATTTCGACAACCTTCACCAGATTCTGCGCTCGCTCTACGAACAGATGATGCCGCTATGCGGGGACATGGCGGGCGTGGCGAAAGGCATCGCCGGGCTGGGCGCGCTGTTCTACGTCGCCTACCGGGTGTGGCAGTCGCTGGCGAGAGCCGAACCGATAGACATGTTCCCCATGCTGCGCCCGTTCGCCATCGGTCTGTGCATCATGTTCTTCCCGACGGTGGTATTAGGCACGATAAACAGCATCATGTCGCCCGTCGTGCAGGGTACGGCAAAGATGCTGGAGGTGGAAACGCTGGACATGAACCGATACCGTGAGCAGAAGGACAAACTGGAATACGAGACGATGATGCGCAACCCCGAAACCGCCTACCTCGTGTCGAACGAGGAGTTTGACAAACAGCTGGAGGAACTGGGCTGGTCGCCTGGCGACATGGTGACGATGGCGGGGATGTATATTGAGCGTGGGATGTACAACATGAAGAAGGGCATCCGCGACTTCTTCCGCGAGATACTGGAACTGATGTTCCAAGCCGCCGCCCTCGTGATAGACACCATCCGCACGTTTTTCCTCGTGGTGCTGGCGATACTCGGTCCGATAGCCTTTGCCATATCGGTGTGGGACGGCTTCCAAAGCACGCTCACGCAGTGGATATGCCGCTACATACAGGTCTATCTGTGGCTGCCCGTGTCGGATATGTTCAGTACCATACTGGCGAAGATACAGGTGCTGATGCTGCAAAGCGACATCGAACGGATGCAGGCTGATCCGAACTTCTCGCTGGATTCGAGTGACGGGGTGTATATCATATTCATGATAATCGGCATCATCGGCTACTTCACCATTCCAACGGTGGCAGGCTGGATTATCCAAGCCGGAGGCATGGGAAGCTACGGCCGCAACGTGAACCAGACGGCGGGACGAGCCGGAAGCATGGCGGGCAGCGTGGCGGGTGCAGCCGCAGGAAACGTGGTCGGACGTGCCGGGAAACTGCTGAAATAATCAACTGACAATTAAAAACGAATAAACAACAATGGAATTTAAGTCACTCAAAAACATCGAATCATCGTTCAGGCAGATACGCCTGTTCGGTATCGTCTTCCTCTCGCTGTGCGCCGTGATAACGGTATGGAGCGTGTGGAGTTCCTACCGCTTCGCGGAGCGGCAACGGGAAAAGATTTACGTGCTGGACAACGGCAAGTCGCTGATGCTGGCTCTCTCGCAGGACTTGTCGCAGAACCGTCCGGCGGAGGCAAGGGAACACGTGCGCCGCTTCCACGAGCTATTCTTCACGCTCTCTCCCGAAAAGAGCGCGATAGAGCATAACGTGAAACGCGCCCTGCTATTAGCGGACAAAAGCGTGTACAACTACTATTCGGACTTTGCCGAGAAGGGGTACTACAACCGTATCATCTCCGGGAACATCAACCAAGTACTGAAGGTGGACAGCGTGGTGTGCGACTTCAACGGCTATCCCTACCGTGCCGTGACCTATGCCACGCAGAAAATCATCCGGCAAAGCAACGTCACCGAACGCAGCCTCGTGACCACGTGCCGCCTCTTGAACTCGTCCCGTTCGGACGACAATCCCAACGGTTTCACCATAGAGGGATTCACCATTATCGAGAACAAGGATTTACAAACCATCAAAAGGTAACGGACATGAAGAAAATCAGGAAATCATTTTGGCGTGCGTACTGGAAGCTCCACGACAAAAAGAAAATGCTGGTGGCAAGGCTCAAAGGCTATCTGGACGGTTTACCCCCGAAGACACGCAGGCGCATCGTGCTGGCGATGCTCGCCGCCTTCGCGGTGCTTGCCATCTACACCTTCGGCAAAGCCGTCTATGACATCGGCAGGAATGGCGGCAACCGGATAGTAACAGACCATGCCGGACAGGTGGGACTGTCCGTAAAGCCGTAAAACAATCACAACGTAATACCTTATTTATATGGAACAGACGAAGAATGAACCTAAAAACGAAAACAAGGCGGCTCCCGACAATGGGAAACCGAAGAAGGAGCGCAAGCCGCTGACCGAAGCCCAAAGGCTGAAACGTCAGAAAATGATAGTGCTGCCCGCTATGGTGCTGGTATTCATCGGGGCTATGTGGCTGATATTCGCCCCGTCTTCCGACAAGGAACAGCAACCGGGAACGAGTGGTTACAACATCGAAATGCCCGACGCTGACAAGGCGAACCGCCAGATCATCGGCGACAAGGCGAAAGCATACGAGCAGGGGGCGATGGAGGAACGGCAGGAGAACCGCAGCCGCACCATGCAGGAACTGGGCGATATGTTCGACCGAGAGGTGGCGGAAACGGACGGTGGCAGGGACTTCGACCTTGCCAATCCCGGAGGAACGGAAGAGAACGTGAAATCCGCCCCGAAGACCATCCAGTCTTCCGCAGCCGCCTATCGCGACCTCAATGCCACGCTCGGCAACTTCTATGAACAGCCGAAGAACGACAACGCGGATATGGACGAACTGTTGGAGCGCATCGCTTCGCTGGAATCGGAACTGGAAAGCGAGAAAGGCAAGGCGTCCGCTGTGGATGACCAAGTGGCACTTATGGAGAAGTCCTACGAACTGGCGGCGAAGTACATGGGTGGACAGAACGGCACACAGCCACCTGTCGGACAGGCGGCAGAGCCTTATCCAGTGCAGAAAGCCGGAAAGGACACGGCAGCACCTGTCAGGCAGGTGGCGCATCAGGTGGTGTCCTCGCTCTCACAGCCGATGAGCATCGCCGAATTTGTCGCCTCCTTCTCGCAGGAGCGCAACCGCAGTTTTAATACGGCGGTGGGTGTCACGACCGTGTCGGACAAGAACACCCTGTCGGCGTGCGTCTATGGGGCGCAGAGTGTGACGGATGGGCAGGCTGTCAAACTCCGGCTGCTGGAGCCGATGGCGGTAGCGGACAAAATCATCCCCCGTAATGCGGTGGTGATCGGCACGGCAAAGATTCAGGGCGAACGGCTTGATATTGAAATCACGTCGCTGGAGTACGCGGGTACGATTATCCCGGTAGAGCTGGTGGTGTATGACACGGACGGGCAGCCCGGTATCTTCATTCCCAACTCTATGGAGATGAACGCCGTCAGGGAGGTTGCCGCCAACATGGGCGGCTCGCTGGGCAGCAGCATCAATATCTCCACCAACGCAGGGGCGCAGCTCGCCTCCGATTTGGGTAAAGGGCTGATACAAGGAACCAGCCAGTATATCGCTAAGAAGATGCGTACCGTCAAGGTGCATCTGAAAGCCGGGTACAAGGTCTTGCTCTATCAGGACAGGAATTGAAAAAAGAAAAAGTAACAACAATCCAATTTTTATTTACCACTAAAATCCAAAGTAATGAGAAAAGTAATCATCATGTTTGCCCTCGCTATGGGCATCGCAACTGCCAACGCGCAGGAGAACGTAACCGTTGGAACGGACAACGGAAGTGAACAACCGACATTGACAAAGGAGGTCTATCCGCAGAAGGAGGCGGACGGCGACCTGTATCACGGGCTGACAAAGAAGCTAACCTTTGACCGCATGGTTCCCCCGCACGGCTTGGAAGTGACTTATGACAAGACCGTCCACGTCATTTTCCCCTCGGAGGTGCGCTACGTGGATTTAGGCTCGCCCGACCTGATTGCGGGCAAAGCCGACGGAGCGGAGAACGTCATCCGCGTGAAGGCTACCGTGAGGGACTTCCCGAACGAAACCAATATGTCCGTGATAACGGAGGACGGGAGTTTCTATGCCTTCAACGTGAAGTACGCCACCGAACCGCTGCTGCTCAACGTGGAGATGTACGACTTCATCCATGACGGCGAGGCAGTGAACCGCCCGAACAATGCGCAGGAAATATACCTGAAGGAGCTGGGCAGCGAAAGCCCGATGCTGGTGCGCCTTATCATGAAGTCCATCCACAAGCAGAATAAGCGCGAGGTGAAGCACATCGGCTGCAAGCGATTCGGCATCCAGTACCTGCTGAAAGGCATCTACACGCATAACGGTTTGCTCTATTTCCACACGGAGATAAAAAAACAGAGCAACGTGCCTTTCGACGTGGACTACATCACATGGAAAATCGTGGACAAGAAGGTGGCGAAGCGTACCGCCGTGCAGGAGCAGATTATCCTGCCGCTCCGTGCGCAGAATTACGCTACGCTCGTGCCGGGCAAGAAGAGCGAGCGCACGGTGTTCACGATGGCGAAGTTCACCATTCCCGATGACAAGTGCCTCGTGGTGGAACTCAACGAGAAGAACGGAGGTCGCCACCAGTCTTTCATGATTGAGAACGAGGACTTGGTACGTGCCAATACTATCAACGAACTTCAAGTGCGCTGACCATGAGAAAGTACATCGCAATAATCATCGCGTCGCTTGCCCTGTGTACGGGGCAGGCGCACGCCCAGCGATGCCTGCCGAAGATGCAGGGCATCGAGGTCAGGGCGAACATGGCGGACGGTTTCAATCCCGGCGGCAACGACGGTGGGTACAGTTTCGGGGCGGCTCTTTCCACTTATACCAAAGGCGGAAACAAATGGGTGTTCGGCGGCGAATACCTGTTGAAGAACAACCCTTACAAGGACGGGAAGATACCCGTGGCGCAGTTCACGGCGGAGGGCGGCTACTACTTCAAGATACTCTCCGATGCCCGTAAAATCGTGTTCGTCTATGCAGGAGCTTCGGCTCTTGCCGGATATGAATCGGTGAACTGGGGCGAAAAGGTACTGCATGACGGCTCCACGCTCCATGACCGGGACGGCTTCATCTACGGCGGTGCGCTGACGCTCGATGTGGAGTTTTACGTGGCAGACCGTATCGCCCTGCTCGCCAACCTCCGGGAGCGTTGCCTGTGGGGTGGTGACACGAGGAAGTTTCATACGCAGTGGGGCGTGGGCGTGAAGTTCATCATAAACTGACGCACCGCATGGAACGGACGGAAATCGACGCCATGAGGCATATAGCCCTTGCGGACTTCCTCGCACGGCTGGGGCATGAGCCTGTCAGAAGAAGCGGCAACGAGTTGTGGTATCGTGCGCCATACCGCAATGAGCGCACGCCATCTTTCCGTGTGAACGTGGCGAAACAGCTCTGGTACGACTTCGGTACGGGCAAGGGCGGCGACATCTTCACTCTTGCCGGGGAGTTTATCCGAAGCGGTGACTTCATGGAACAAGTGAAATTCATAGCGGAAACCGCCAATATGCCTATGCCTGTTCCCGAAGTGAGCAGACCAACTTTCCAGCCTAAACCGTCAGAACCTGCCTTTGAAGGAGTGGAAGCTGCCCCACTGTTTCATTCTCCACTGACGGACTATCTGGCGGAACGGGGCATTCCTTACGGCATTGCATTCCGGTATTGCTGCCAACTGAATTACGGAGTGCGTGGCAAGCGGTATTTCGCCGTCGGCTTCCCGAATGTGGCTGGTGGATATGAAATCCGCAGCCGTTTCTTCAAAGGATGCGTGCCTCCGAAGGATGTGTCGCCGATCAAGGCGGAAGGCTCTCCGGCTGACTTGTGCAGCGTATTTGAGGGCTTCATAGATTTCCTTTCCGCCGCCACGCTCGGATTGGAAACGGGTGACTGTCTTGTGCTGAACTCGGTTTCCAACGTGGAAAAGGCGATGAGGTATTTGGGCGGTTACGGGCGCATAGACTGTTATCTTGACCGTGATGAAGCCGGACGGCGGACGTTGGAAACGCTGAAAGGACACTATGGGGAACGTGTCTGCGACCGTTCCGCCCTCTATGACGGTTGCAAGGACTTGAACGAGTATCTACAACTGACAACGAAAAAATAACAATAACTTAAAAATCAAAGGACAATGAACATACTGAACAACAAGAACAAGAGAATATCAATTTTCAAGGCGTTGGCACTCTGCCTGTTCGCCGCCATATCGCTCACACTCGTGTCGTGTGACGATGACATGGACATCCAGCAATCCTATCCCTTCACGGTGGAAACCATGCCAGTACCCAACAAGGTGACGAGGGGGCAGACGGTGGAAATCCGCTGTGAGCTGAAAAAAACGGGCGACTTCGCCAACACCCTCTATACCATTCGTTATTTCCAGTTCGAGGGGGAAGGCACGCTGAAAATGGCGGGCGGAATCACGTTCCTGCCCAACGACCGCTACCTGCTTGAAAACGAGAAGTTCCGGCTGTATTACACGGCGGAGGGCGACGAAGCGCACAACTTCATCGTGGTGGTGGAGGACAACTTCAACAACTCTTACGAGCTGGAGTTTGACTTCAACAACCGAAACGTAAAGGACGATGGGGTTATTTCTGTTGTCCCCATCAGAAACTTCAAGCCCCTTACACGATGATGCGTATATTCATGGTAGTCGTCTGTTCGCTTCTTGCGGTCTGTTCTGTGTCCGCACAGATCAGCCGCCGAGAGGGAACGGACGGGCAGGCGGCAATCTACCGTCTGCCACCATTTGAGAGGGCGGTGTGCTGCACGAAATTCTTTGAGGGCTGGCACTCGGAAAAACATTACCCATACGTGGGATATGGGCACAAACTTTTGCCGGGCGAAAGGTATTCGGCACGTACCATGACGAAGCGGCAGGCGGACGCGCTCCTGCGGAAAGACCTGCGGAAGTTCTGCGCAATGTTCCGGAAGTTCCGGAAGGATAGCTTGCTTCTTGCCACGCTTGCCTACAATGTCGGTCCATACCGTCTGTTGGGGTACGGGAAGATACCCAAAAGCAAGCTGATCCGAAAGCTGGAGGCTGGCGACAGGAATATCTATCGGGAGTATATCGCTTTCTGTAACTATAAGGGGAAACGCCACGCCATGCTGCTCAAACGGAGAAAGGCGGAGTTTGCACTACTGTATATACAATAACAAATTAAAAGTCCGAAGAAATTTCAGCATCTTCGGACTTTTAATTTTAATAATTTCTAATATTGTCTATCAATTCATTCAATGCTTGAGTATAATCATTGTCTTCTCTCATATATAATCCTTTTCTATTGCCTAAATAAATGGGATATGAGCTATCCTTGCTACCAATTCTTATAATGGGAATAAATTTTATTCTGTTTTGGTCTTTAATTAAATCATCTGTGATTAATGAAGTTTCGTATCCTACACCACGTTCTCTATTATCAGCACGTTTTTTATATTCAGGAGTGGCTATTATCAAAACTTTATCAACATTTGCAATTGTTTGTTCCATAAAACGGTTCAATTCAATACCCAACGGCTGTTTAATATCTATAAAAATATCAAACCCCGCCTTATCTAAATCATTGGCTAAATTGTGAACCCATGCGTTATGTTCATCATTCTCCCAACAATAAGTAATAAAAACCTTTTTTGCTACAATTGCCTTATTCTCATCTACGATAGGGTTTACAATCGCACCTATATCATAACTGTTAGTTTGATTTGTGGTGTCCTTTTCATCATAATACTTATAAATACTCAACGATAAATCATCCAAAAAAGAAGGTATATCCGATTTTTTCAGTCGTAGAAACAGAGTCTTAAACCAAGTATGTCGAGAGGTTGATTCTTTTTGGTCTGATAACATCTGAATATATGCAGAATAATTTGTAGCTACATTTACAAAAGGATTGATTGTATTAAAAAATGTAGGTCCGTCTACATAAAAAGGAGCAACATCTTTTATACCTATGATAGTCCACAATCCATTGAATGTTACATTACTATCTTCTTTTGATAAATCAATGTATTCTTTAAGGTTTATTTGATTTTTAATTAAATCATCACCCTGCAAATAATCAAATCCTTTTTCAGTAAGTCTTACAAATGGAGATGGTTCATTAGCGGCTTCCAAATAACCATTTTCCAACAAATTGAATATTACAATATGGCACAAGTTAATTTCCGCTTGTGTTTTACCATATTTTCGAGTAGTAGCATTTAATGTACGAAACAAAAATAATCCTTGTCCAGGGGCTGTACATGAACTAAAAAAGGAAAATATGTAATCAGCTAATTCCTGATATGTAGTATTTATTTTACTCATAATTCATTTTTTGCAAAGGTACGGAAAATCATTCATATAAGAGATATTATGCTTCCATTTATCGCAGATTAAAACAAAGGTTTCTTTGCTACTTTCTTTGTCCGCCATCATGCTCACTGAAAGAAAGTAGGCGGCTTTCGCCGCCCACCTCTCAAAAACGGGTGTAAAGCCCCGTCACCATCGTGAACATTTCCTCCAGCATATCGCAATATATCCCCTCGTGCGTTTCAATGTCCTTCGTCCTGCTCTCGAATGTCTTTTTGCTGAACGTCCTGCGGTAGAAACGCATATTGTAGAGGTCTGCACCTCCGTCGTAAATGATGTCAAGACGGTTGGCACTCGTTTTGTTCCTCGCAAGGCTCATGCGCAAGCCGTTGCCCATGTCTGTGAAGTCTTTGCTTCCCGTCATGGCGGCAAAGCGTCTGCCGCCAATCTGCTCTAAAATTGTCTTTGCTATCATATCCGTTGTCTTTTAGGTTTATGGTTCGGGCGGTGCGGACACCGCCCCAATGTTCAAAATTCTGTTTTCTCGGTTATGGGTGTGCATTTTTCCAGCCACTCTTTCAGACATTCCATGTTATACTCGCTCGTGATGACTGCCGTATGGCTGTCAATGGCAGTGAAACGGCTGCTTTCATAGCTGTCTATCCACCCCTTTAGGGTATCAACTCCCCACGCTTCGGCATCGTCAAAGATGCCGTCCAATGCCGTAATGGGTTCGCTGAATTTGACTATCAGCGTTTGGTAGCCTGCTTCGTTCATCGCTTGTTCTCCTTCCTTTCCTTTGCCGTTAGCCACTTGTCCCGTGCGGCTCGACATTCGTCTAATGTGGGTTTGACACAAGAGAAAAGTTCCCCGTCCATGTGGCGGTAGTCGTATTGCACAAGGGTGCGTTTGCGTCTGCCGATACCCGTTTGGAATTTCTCGTAGTTCTCCGTTCCTGCCGATTGGCAGGTGCTTACTCCGTTAATTGTCATTTTTGTTGCCATAGTCGTTGTTATTTAGATGATTAGAAATGTACAGACAGCACTCTGCGTTGCATCACCATTTCGGGGTCGCTCGTGTAGCGTTGGTGCAGGTAGAAATGATGAGAGCCGAAGCCGTAAAGGAAGAACTTGTCAAGTTCGTGTTTCTCGGCAAAGTCCTTGACGCTCGCCCTTAATTGCTCCTCACTCTGACAAAGAGTGAGGAGGTTCATAAATTCAAGGAACATCGTGGGGATTTTATCATCCCATAGGAAAACCATGCTTTCAAATCTTACTTCCATAATGTTAGTTGTTAGATGTCGATATTATGCCGCTTTCATCCGCTGGCGGATAAGGTTGGCGTTCTTGTTCACAAGGGCGATGATGCGGTCGTGGTATTCGGAGTTCTCGTTGCATACGCCACGACACTGCACCACCTCAAAAGTTTTTAGTGACACCTCTATCGTTTCAATTCGTTTTCCGTCAATGGTGGCGGATAGGATAAGGGAGTCTTTTCGTTTGTGGTAACCGCCCACACAATGGTGCATCGTCCTTCCTTCCTCTGCCATTTCTTCCACGCTCTCTATGACTTTGACGCAAATAAGGCTGTCGGTAAAGGCAAGTCCGAAGAATATGCCCTTAGCTTTCAGATATTGTTTCTCGTCCTCAATCGCTTTCCTGCGTTGCTGTTCAGTCCGCTCATGTTTCCTTTGCAGGTTGCGCTTTGCCACCAACTTGTCGTGTTCAACTTTGAGGTCGGCAGGGCAAACGTATTTCGGGCTGTTTGTGTCCTTGCCGAAATGACGCAGGAGGTCTATGGTGTCACGCCACATTGAGCCGTCCTCAATGGTATAGCCGTTGCGGATACATATCTTGATTGAAGCCCAATACTCTCCAATATTGAAAGAGTGGTACAGATAGTAGCGCAACATGGGATATTGCCCTGCCTTCAACAGCGTTTCCGCACGGCTGTCCGACAATAATGCCGGTATTAGTTTGGTGGGTACAATGTCGTGGAAATTGCCGTTAAAGCCGTTTCTGCGGAGCGTCGGCAACACCTTATATCTTGGATATATCGGGGAATATGAAATATGGCGGTACGCTTCATTGTCATTGCGGATAGCAAAAGGAGAAGCGAATGAGAACGTGTCGATGTAGCATCCCAATGTGCGTGGAATGGCAACAACAGCCTTACGCCCTTGTTCATTCCACCAATACTGCCCGATTTCAAGGGCATAGGACTTGGCATTAACCCCTTTCTCCATACCCACGACAAGCAAGAACATTCGTAGCACTTGGTATTCTCCGCTTGTGGTAAGGGTTGTGAAATACTGCTTTTGTCTTACCTTGCGCTGATAGGTGAGGCAGACTTTCAAACTTGCTCCACATTCGGGACACGTACAATGCTCGGTCTGCTCCGTCATTACCCAACTATGACCGCAATCCATACAAGTGGTACGACCTTTCGGCAAGCGGTGTGCATAATGCTCCACGCAATTACGGAATGCCCAATTTATCTGTATCGGGGTTATCGGGCGTAGTTTCTTGCTTTGGGCAAGAACTGCTTTTTCAAATTTGTTTCTCGGTTTCATAAGCCAAAATCAAATAATGAGGGTTGAACTTGGGTTTCTGTTTTCGCCTTTGTCGGCTTGGTGCGGTTCTGCAACTTGCGGAGTTCCTCGTCTTGGTATCTGCGGACTGCCTGCTGACGTGCTTCTGCTTTTTCCTCTGCCGTGAGTTCCACAATGTGGTTCACCGCCACTTGGCATTGGATAGGCTTGCCCACCTCAATCTCGTTCTCGTCATAGTAGTGTACTGCTTGTC
This sequence comes from Paraprevotella clara YIT 11840, assembly GCF_000233955.1. Classification (GTDB taxonomy): domain Bacteria; phylum Bacteroidota; class Bacteroidia; order Bacteroidales; family Bacteroidaceae; genus Paraprevotella; species Paraprevotella clara. The sequence goes on along the minus strand of NZ_JH376577.1, from coordinate 16,825 downwards.
CGTATATCTCTCCGTCCGTGAAGCCGTTACAACCGCTTTTCTGCACATAGTTCAGAATGTAGGTTACGCAATCGTCAATGTTCTTGGCTGGATTGCGGTAGTTCTTCGCAAAGAGCGTGTCTTCCTCCGCACGTTGTTCCAAATACATCTGTATCGTTCTCTTGAAATGGTCTGTTCCTTTCATATCGCTGTCGTTTTTATCAGTTGTCAAATAGTATGTTTCAAAATCTCCCTCCAATAAATCGGCTCAACCTCGCTCAATAGGAAGTCTATAAAGTCCTTCCGTGCGTCCTTGTTCAGTTCGTGGTAGAGTCCACGGAAGACGGACATATTGCCGTTGAGGTATGTTTCCACCATGTACTCGAAGATGTTGCCCACCTCGTAGTATCTGCATTGTTGCTCCACTGTCTTGCTTCTTCTCTTTGCCATGTCGGTAGGGATTAAAGGGTGAATAACCAAAGAATGAAGCCGAAGAACAGGATAACGGAAAGAATAGCCACGATTACCCCTATTGCCACTCGGAACACTCCGTTTATTATCTCTCTGACGATGTACCAAATGATGCCGGACACCCAAAAGGCGGTGCGCATGATTAGGGTGCATATCGCAAGCCCTATGTATTGCGCCATTTGTCTGAAATTTACCGTTGCTGTCATAGCCGTATCATTTGTTAAGTTCCACGATGCTGTCTATCCTGCCGTATAGGAAACTGCGGAGTGCGGTCTTGTCGGTAGCCTTGTATTCCGCCCAATGTCCATACTGCTTTACAATGTAGGTTCGAAGAATGTCGGAAAAGTCAAACATCCAACCTTGCAAGGGTACTGCGCTCTTGAAATAGGTGTTGCTGTTCACGTTGCGTGTAAGCCAATCCTTTTCCTCTCGGCTCAATTTCTCACCATTGTTCAGTTTGGTGCGAAGTCCGTACACCTTGCTGCCTTGCAGGTTCTCCAAACTTGGTACTTCCCATGCCACGAATTTTGTTGCTATTGCCGTTCTCATATCCGTTTTGTTTTTGATTTTTTGTTTTTTAATGCGGATTCAAGAGCTGAGGGAGTTGAGTTTCAAACTATCTTATCTGCCTCTCGTTTATCCGACATTTTTTTTAATGCGTCTTTCTGTCGCATCGGTCGTTTTCGTTTCGGGTGCTTAAAAAGGTAGGGATTAGGGAATGCAAGGTTTTTCGGAAAAATACTACCCGAAGGGCTGGAGATTTTTCCAGAAAACAGGAGGCTTGACCTTGCTTTCCCGTACAATCCCGGAGTTACCTTTGCACCCAGCACGAAAATGACTGCCTGATGCGGCTCACTGAAAGGCGCGAAAATGGAGGTAAACGGAAGTAGAGGCAGATTAGACAGGAAAACTTCAAAAGAGAAATCCGTGAAAAAGACATCCCCAACAGAAAAGAACATAGCCGGTAGCGTGAAACCGGGCAAACCATCGGCAAGGAAGTATGTTTTTATCTGTTTGGCCAAACGTGTTTGGTCGGATGGATAAAATCATTCTTCCCGGTTTGTCTGCCGTGAGTGACGGCTTGTTTCATTTATGGAATGTGCGGTCATACACGGCTTTCCGCTTCCGGCTCAAAAGGACAACGAAAAAAGAAAAATCGTCAAAACCCCGTAAAAGCACCTCTTTGGCATAAGCACAAAAGAAAGGGGCCTTGTCTCATCAGTCTAAACTATTGTTTAGGCGTGAGGCAAAGCCCTTTTCTCCGCTTATGCGGCAGTCGGCACACGTTCGTTCAAAATCTTTTTGGGCGATGGTGTGCTGACGGATAAAATCGCTTTTACGGAAAAACTTGTGTGAGAAGAAAAAATCAGGAGATTCATTTCTAAATCTCCCGTTTTATTGTTACTTTTGCATACGAAGAGTTCTTTGAAGGTTACGCAACGCACAGAAGAATAATGCAGTAGATAACTAACTAATTCGTAACCTATTACTATTATGAGCGATTACCCAATGCTCATTTCCAATAAATTACACTCTTTTCGTAACTTCGAGCTACAAAGATAGTGAAAGGCGAGAGCACAGGCAAACGAAAAACAAAGTTTTTCAAGTTTTGGCCATGTCGGGCCACGCCTGTTTTATTTAAAGATACGGATAAAAACAAAAAAGAAGTAAGGGCTTCCTTACTTCTTTCAATTTCTTTCGGAAAAAGACGTCCGCAACTTATTTACCATGTCTTTCATCGGATACGGTAAGCTTTTTGCGACCTTTCGCACGGCGTGAAGCCAATACCTTACGACCGTTTTTCGTAGTCATTCTTTCACGGAAACCATGCTTGTTCTTTCTCTTTCTGTTGTGGGGTTGAAATGTTCTTTTCATTGTTATATTCTGTTTTTATTTGTTTCTTATCGGGTTCGGGGTGCAAAATTAGGCACTTTTTTTAAATTAAGCAAGAGATAAGTCATTTTCTACCAAAACTTTTGTGTTTTTTTTCTTTTTTCCATTAACTTTGCAGCGCAAATGAAAGTGTGCATCAATTATATACATTTAAAATAGAATACAAAGCAAGATTTTTATGATTAACGCTCAAGACATTAAAAAAGGTACTTGCATTCGTATGGATGGCAAGTTGTATTTCTGTATCGATTTCCTGCATGTGAAACCGGGTAAGGGCAATACCTTCATGCGTACGAAGTTGAAAGACGTGGTCAACGGTTATGTGCTCGAACGTCGTTTCAACATCGGCGAAGCCTTGGAAGACGTGCGTGTGGAACGTCGTCCCTACCAGTATCTTTATCAGGAGGGCGAAGATTATATCTTCATGAACCAGGAAACTTTTGAGCAGATACCTATCGCCAAAGAACTGATTAACGGTGTGGATTTCATGAAGGAAGGCGAAGTCGTAGATGTGGTTTCGGATGCTTCTACCGAGACTGTGCTTTATGCCGATGTGCCGACCAAGGTGGTACTGAAGGTAACTTATACCGAACCGGGACTGAAAGGCGATACGGCCACCAACACCCTGAAGCCTGCCACGGTGGAGACTGGTGCAACGGTGCGTGTGCCTTTGTTCGTGAACGAGGGTGAGATGATAGAAGTCGATACTCGTGACGGTTCGTATTTGGGCCGCGTGAAGTAACGGAAGATATTTTAGTTTTTAATGACGGAAAGTGAATAATAAGGTGTTTTGCACCTTGTTGTTCACTTTTTTTTGTTACATTTGCTCGACAAAGCCAAAGCGCATCCCGCTTGGGGTGTCTGGAAAATAGGATGTCCAATGAGGGCTCGTCTCTCGTAGCGTGAGTTGAAACAATGAAATATTCTCTGATTATACCGGTTTACAATCGTCCCGATGAGGTGGATGAACTGTTGGAAAGCCTTACCGGGCAGACGTTTACGGACTTTGAAACGGTCGTGGTGGAGGACGGTTCTTCCCGTCCGTGCCGCGACGTGGTAGAGAAATACGCCGGACGTCTGTCGGTGAAGTATTATGACAAGCCGAACTCCGGGCCGGGCCAGACCCGTAATTACGGGGCGGAACGTAGCAGCGGCGAGTACCTGATAGTGCTGGATTCGGACTGCGTGCTTCCGCCGGGATATTTGCAGGCCGTAGACGACGAGTTGCGGGGCGAGCCTGCCGATGCGTTCGGCGGTCCCGACCGGGCACATGAATCTTTCACGGACGTGCAAAAGGCCATCAGCTATGCCATGACCTCGTTTTTCACTACGGGAGGCATCCGGGGAGGGAAGAAGAAAATGGATAAGTTCTATCCGCGCTCCTTCAACATGGGAGTCCGGGCGGAAGTCTACCGCCGGTTGGGAGGCTTTTCCAAAATGCGTTTTGGCGAGGACATTGATTTCAGCATCCGTATATTCAAGGCCGGGTGCAGTTGCCGTTTGTTTCCCGATGCCTGGGTGTGGCACAAGCGGCGCACGGACATGAAGAAGTTTTTCAAGCAAGTGCATAATTCCGGTATTGCGCGTATCAACCTGTACAAGAAATATCCCGAATCGCTGAAGTTGGTGCATCTGTTGCCCATGGTGTTTACCGTGGGGGCATGCTGCCTGCTGTTGGCCGCACTTGTAGGATGGGTAGGTTCGGTCTGGATTTTCCAAATGACCCACCGTTACGTATATGCCGTAGAGATGCCGGGCTTGATGCAGCATGCGGCTGTGTTTCATGCCTTGTCGTGGATACCCTTGTTGCCCTTGTTGTTGTTCGCCCTGCTGATTTGCGCGGATGCCACGGTGGCCAACCGCAGTCTGAAAATCGGCGTGCAGGCCGTGGGAGCTTCTTTTGTCCAACTGACGGGCTACGGTACGGGATTCCTCCGTGCATGGTGGCAGCGGTGCGTGCGCGGTAAGGATGAGTTTTCGGCTTTCGAGAAGAATTTCTATAAATAAGCGTATGGAGACGGCGAAACTGAATATCAAGCAATGGGCCGAAGACGACCGCCCTCGCGAGAAGATGATGCAGAAAGGGGCTTCGGCGTTGAGCAATGCCGAGCTGCTGGCCATCCTTATCGGTTCGGGCACAGTGGAGGAGTCTGCCGTGGGCTTGATGAAGCGTGTCATGGCCGATTGCGACAACCGCCTGAAGACGTTGGGGCGCATGTCGCTCGAAGAACTGACCGGAAATGTGGAGGTATGGGACAAGGAGACCGGAAAGAAAAAGAGGGTGCGCCGTTACAAAGGGCTGGGCGAAGCCAAGGCCGTGGCCATCATGGCCGCTTGCGAACTGGGGCGCCGCCGTATGGAGGAAGATGCGGTGGAACTGCCTTCCATCCGTTCCAGTGTGGATTTGTACCATTATTTCCTGCCGCAGATGCAGGACCTGTTTCACGAGGAATGTTATGTGCTTCTGATGAACCAGGCCTGCCGCATTTTGGATAAGGTGTTGGTGAGCAAGGGCGGACTGACGGAGACGGCGGTCGACATCCGCCTGATTTTGCGCGAAGCCTTGTTGCGCCGTGCGCCTGTCATCGCGCTTTGCCATAACCACCCGTCGGGGCAGGTGCGCCCCAGTATGGAGGACGACCGGCTGACCGACCGGCTCCAGAAGGCTTGCCGGATGATGAATATCCGTCTGTTGGACCACATCATCGTGGCCGAAGGTGGTTTTTACAGTTATTGTGAAGAAGGTAAATTAGTATAACAAGATAAATAAAGACCGATATATGGAAGAGGAAAAGAAAATGCCGGAGAAATTGCAGGTGGAAGAGAAAGTGATCGAGATGCTCAAGACGGTGTACGACCCTGAGATACCGGTGAATGTGTACGACCTCGGATTGATATATAAGATAGACTTGGCGGACGACTATGCCCTGAGCGTGGACATGACGCTTACGGCTCCGAACTGCCCGGCTGCGGATTTCATCGTGGAGGACGTGCGTCAGAAGCTGGAGAGCATAGAGCAAGTAAAGTCGGTGGAGGTCAATCTGGTGTTTGAACCCGAGTGGGACAAGGACATGATGACCGAGGAAGCCAAAATGGAATTGGGATTCTTGTGATGAAAAGCGTATATTTTCTTTCGGATGCCCATTTGGGATGCCGCTCCATCCCGCACGACCGTACGCGGGAACGCCGGTTGGTGCACTTTCTGGACGGTATCAAGGATAAGGCTTCGGCGGTTTACCTGTTGGGAGACATCTTTGATTTTTGGTATGAATACAAGACGGTGGTGCCCCGTGGCTACACCCGTTTTCTCGGGAAGCTCAGCGAATTGGCTGACCGGGGCGTGGAGGTGCACTTCTTTACGGGCAACCACGACATCTGGTGCGGCGATTACTTGGTGAAGGAATGCGGCGTGACGCTGCACACCGAGCCGATGACGGTGGAGATGGGCGACAAGGTGTTCATGCTGGCGCACGGCGACGGCTTGGGCGACCCCGACCGCAAGTTCCGTTTCCTGCGTGCCGTGTTCCGCAACCGCCTTTGCCAACGTATGTTTTCCTGCATCCATCCCCGTTGGGCTGTGGATTTCGGCCTGTCTTGGGCGGCGCACAGCCGCCTGAAGCATGGCGTGGAAGGCGGCGACCCTCCGTATCTGGGCGAGGACAAGGAGTATCTCGTCCGTTTTGCCAAGGAATACCTGAAAGCCCATTCCGAAATCAACTATTTCATTTTCGGCCATCGTCACATCGAGTTGGACTTGATGCTGACCCGTTCGAGCCGTGTCCTGATTCTGGGCGACTGGATTACGCAGTTCACTTACGTCGTATTCGACGGGGAGAACCTGTTTATGGAGAACTATGTGGAGGGCGACACTTGTCTGTAACCTTTGCAGCGTGTCTGTCGCTGTTTCTGCCGGACGGTTTGCGGAAATGAAAGTTTTGTGAAAATACATGACGGAATCCGCTCTGTGCCGTTCGGTAAATCAATCTCCGCAGAACGGAAAACGTTTCTCAGCCGATTGAAAAATCAATCTCAGCCGAACGATTTTCCGTTCTGCGGAGATTGATTTTTGTTTCGTATTCGATTGTAAATCAGTGGATTGCTTTGTAAATGCGGCAAAGTAAGATGTTTTGTCACCGCCAAGCCTTGTTTCTTTTTCTCTACATGTTTTTTATGTCGATTTATTTCAGCCTATAAAAGAACAAGCAAGGATTGTCTTCAGCAGAAATCTTCTGGACCACGGCCTGAATCTTTCTTAAGTTATCATCTTGTGTTTCTGTGTTGATTTTCCACTGCTTGAGTTTATAAGCCTCTTCAAAGCCCACCAAAAAGCCTTGGGGACTTACGGCTCTTATATTAATCAGCGGAAGGTATGATATTTTATCTGTTTGTAGCGGATATTCATACCTGACTCCCTTGTAGGTACTTTTGCTCACTAAGAGATAAGAGAGGTTATAAAAAACTAAGAAGTAGTATTGAGGGGTTATGAACAAGTCTGTAAATCCTGTGAATACGTCCTGATTGAGTAATTCGGCGTAACGCGTTATGCCAAAATCTTCGATGGAGGTTTGTTCTTTTTCAGACAATATTTCTTGTTCTGTCATAATCGAAAGATAAGGGCGTATGTCGTTGTTTTCTTCAGTCCAATAACATATGTCCGGGCTGAAAGGGGAAACACAGAAGACGGTGTCTTTTTGCAGTGTGAAGGCATGTCGCCCTGTATATTCTTGCGTGTTTGCCGTTTTTCCTGCAAACTTGTGAAGGGGGTGACTTTCTTTTCTCTGCAAGTCGAAAGTCGAATAGATGGTGTTTAAGTCATTATAGATATGGTTTGAACAAAAAAGATGCTTGTTGTCAATGGGTTCGCAATCGTTTAGCAGGTCGAAAGTCGACGAGGGATAGGTTTGTGTGTCCAACAACTGTCCATCAGTATTAAAGGTCAGTATTCTGTTTCTGGCTCCGTCTATGATGCGAATATGTTTTTGCTCGTCAACCCACATGGAAGTCAATGTATGGTATTCTCCTGAGCCGTTACCCTTTTCCCCATATTGACATAAATATTGTCCTTGCCTATTGAAAGAAAAAACGCCTTCGGAAGAAAGGATGACCATTGATGAGTCTACGAAATCTATTTTACGGATGTCTCTTATGATGACGTTGTTTTTACTCTCTAAAGGCACGACGTAAAATGAATCAGCGGCAAGCCCTTGCCCGTTTATGGCGGGCGGCGAGTCGAATCCGGTGATTTGCCGTATAGGTGCTTCTTTTTGGCAAGAAGAGAGAAATACACCTATATATAATAAAGTGCTGAGGTATTTTGCCATGGTCTGGTGGGATTATATGGGATTCAGCAAGAAGAATCCCGTTCGTTGGTTCAAGCTGATTTTCATGGGACGATGGCTATTTCAGTTTATATTTCATGCTTATATGGTTTATTAGGTCCTTTTTGAATATGAACCGGTAGAGAACCGGATTGTCCTCTTCTTTAATGGATTGGACTATCCGGTTGAAAGTTTGGCTTCGTGTGGGTAATTGCTTTTTCTGTTGGCATAAAATATCAGCATTATAAAAGCCGATGTTTTCATCTGAGCATCCTCCGGTCAATGCGATATTGGGAAAGTGGAAATTTCTCTCGCTGTCATAAGTGTTATGTATCAAGACACTTTGCCTGCCATCCCATATCAGTGTGTTTTCATTGTTGACGGAGATAAACATATAGTCTTTGTTTGCCTGTATGCCAGTGAATCCGATGCTCATGCCCGATTCCTGTATTTTCTCTTTTAAGTCATAAAAGTTTTCATTCCTGCATTCTTTTAGGAACTTTGTGCTTGGAAGTTGCTTGGCCCAATCAAATTGGTAGGCATGTTTTATTTCTCCATTTTTGTAAGCGTACAGATTGTGCGAGAGGACGGATAACAGATAACAGGTGTCTTTATAAATAGCCGCAGGAGAAGCAGAGAACGCGTAGTAGATATTTCTTGTCGTCAGGTCTTTCATGGTAAGCAGGGGAAACGTTTTTAGTCTGTTGCCTTTGATTTCCACTTTTTTATATTCATGTTCGATTTTAATATAATCATTAGGCATAGGGTAGTATGCCAGTAAATCCTGGTCGGGGCTTTTCATTATGGAATGTATTCCGCCGTTTTCTTCCGGCAATCGGACGGTGGATAGATATTCGCCGTCATAGCTGAAAAACATGATTTTTTTGGATGGGTTACAGATAAGTCCGATTGCCTTTTGTTGTTCGTCGATATAGAAATTTTCCAAGTGGACGTACTCCTTGTTTCCATTTCCTTTTTGGCTTATTTCATTTATAAAGCGTCCCTCTTCATCAAATGCGTATAGTCCGAAATCGTCTCTTACAAAATAGTACCCATCCGTTTTCTTGACCCTCGTTATTTCTCCTAACATGCAAGAACCGGATGATTCTAACACTGTATATTGGATGCTGTCGACTATGTCACGCAATTCCACATTAACGGGTTTGTCTTTGTTGATTACATTTAAGGATAGGTGACTTTCGTTTGTGGCCGTGTCCGTTTGGGAAGTTTTATATCCAATGTATCCCGCAATGCCAAGTATTGCCGTACTGAATAAAGATATGAAGAATGTTCTTTTTTTCATATTCGTTATGTTTTCGGTTATTGGACGTGTTGTCCTTTGTAAGGCTTACCTTCCCGAAGTTCATCACCAAAAGTATTTGAAAAATAAGTGACTTGCAAGTGTTTTCGGGAAAAAATTATATTGTGCCGTCTCCTTGACGCAGAATCTTTCCGGCAGACCGATATAAAAAGGGTGCGGAAACAATCCCGCACCCTGTATAGAGTTAGAAACATTTTCCATTGCATGGGTATTTTTCCTTCAGATAGTGAAGGAAGAAGGCGAGGTTCATACCAGTGCCATGGTGTCTTTGGCTATCATCAGTTCCTCATCGGTCGGGATGACGCATACCGTCACTTTGCTGTCCGGTGTGGAGATGATGGCTTCGTCGCCACGTACGGTATTGTTTTTGGCTTTGTCGAGCGATACGCCCAGATAGTCCAGACCGTTGCAGAAAGCTTCGCGCATGTCGGCTTGGTTTTCTCCCACGCCTCCGGTGAAGAGGATGATGTCCACCCCGTTCATGGCCGCAGCGTAAGCACCGATATATTTTTTCACGCGGTAGGCGTACATGTCGAGAGCCAAGCGGCAGCGTTGGTTGCCTTCGTGGGCTGCGGCAATCACCTCACGCATGTCCGAAGAAACTCCTGTGACACCGGCCACGCCGGATTTTTTGTTCAGGAGGTTGGACATTTCAGAAGGAGCAAGCCCTTCCTTGTCCATGATAAAGGTTACAGCGCCGCCGTCTACATCACCGGAACGGGTACCCATCATCAGGCCTTCCAGCGGAGTCAGTCCCATGGAGGTGTCGATACATTTGCCGTCTTTTACGGCCGAAATGGAACCGCCATTGCCCACATGGCAAGTGATGATACGTTTGCCGGCAGGGTCTACGCCAAGGTATTCGCAGACACGTTGGGATACATAACGGTGGGACGTGCCATGGAAGCCGTAACGGCGGATGCCGTATTTTTCATACATCTCGTAGGGCAGGGCATACATATAGGCATAGTCGGGCATCGTCTGATGGAAGGCTGTGTCGAATACGCCCACCTGAGGAATCGAAGGTAGAAGGGCCGATACGGCATTTACGCCTTTCAGGTTGGCGGGATTATGTAGCGGGGCCAAGTCGTTGCAGGCTGTGAAGGCTTCCAACACTTCAGGAGTGAGCAACACGCTTTGGTTGAACTTTTCTCCTCCGTGTACCATACGGTGTCCTACGGCGCCAAGCTCTTCCAGCGATTTCAATGCACCGAGTTCTGGGTCGGTCAGGATGTGGAAGATGAATTGTACGCCTTTGGTATGTTCGGGGATGTCTTCCTCGATGATTTTCTTCGTCCCGTCCGGCAAAGTCATTTTCAGGAAAGAACCGGGCAGACCTATTTTTTCTATACCGCCCTGTGCCATGACGGAATGGTCGGTCATGTCATATAATTTATATTTGATGGAGGAACTTCCGCAGTTTAATACTAAAATCTTCATATTATATAATAGGTGTAATTTTAAAGCTTTCGTTTATTTTTGTTCTTTTGCCGCAATAGCTTGGTTGGCCGTGACGGCTACCATGGTGTAAACGTCCTCGATGGAGCATCCTCGGGAAAGGTCGTTGACCGGACGTGCTATGCCTTGGAGGATAGGGCCGATGGCTTCGGCATGTCCCAGACGTTGTACCAATTTATAGGAGATGTTGCCGACTTCAAGATTGGGAACAATCAGAACGTTGGCATGTCCGGCGATTTCGGAACCCGGAGCTTTGCTTTCGCCTACGCTCGGTACAAGTGCGGCATCAGCCTGGAGTTCGCCGTCGATGCTGAGACCCGGAGCCATTTCGCGTGCCAGCTTGGTAGCTTCCACTACTTTGTCTACGACTTCGTGTTTCGCAGAACCTTTGGTGGAGAAGCTCAGCATAGCTACCTTCGGATCGATTCCGGCCACGGCTTTGGCTGTGCGGGCGGTACAAACGGCAATCTGAGCCAACTGTCCTGCATCGGGTACAGGGGTGACGGCTACGTCGCCCATAACCAAAATGCCGTTCTTTCCGTAGTTGGGAGCTTTAGTGAGCAGCAACATTGCTCCGGAAACGCAGGTGATGCCCGGGGCTGTCTTGATGATTTGCAGGGCAGGACGCAATACATTGCCGGTCGTGTTACGTGCGCCGGCCAACTGTCCGTCGGCATCGCCGGCCTTAATCATCAGGCAACCGTAGAACAAGGGATCCTGCACTTTTTGGTGGGCTTCTTCTATCGTCATACCTTTTTTCTTACGCAATTCGAAAAGCAATTGGGCATATTCTTCTTTTTTCGGGCTGGTAGCCGGGTCTATGATAGTAGCCTTGGATATGTTTCCCAATCCCCATTTTTTTGCCGCTTCTTCTATTTCTGAACGGTTTCCTAATAAAATCAAGTCGGCCACCTCATCGGTAAGAATCTGGTTGGCAGCCTTTAATGTACGCTCTTCCGTACCTTCAGGAAGAACAATGCGCTGTTTGTTAGCTTGAGCGCGTGAGACAATCTCTTTGATTAAGTCCATATTTAAAATCTTTAAATTGATAACTCTACATTGCAATTAGTAGGATTGTGCAAAATTACTGCTTTTTGACCGAATAACCGTATGATTCCTATTTTATTTTTTTATATTCCGGGATGGTGTTCCTCTCATAATTTTTATGTTACTTTGGTATCAAAAAAATATTTTATGTCCCTTGATTTTCATCCTTTATCTTTAGCAGACCGTTTGCTTGTGTGGAAATATACTGAAAACGCAGGTCGTCGCAACTGTGATTTGTCTTTTGCCAATCTTTATGCCTGGAGAATGCTTTATCGCACGGAAGTGGCGGAGTGGGGCGGTTTTCTGGTGTTTCGTTTTTACGCGGATGGACATTTGGCTTATCTTATGCCTGTGGGTGAGGGAGATTGGTGTGCCATCCTACAGATTTTGAAAGAAGATGCGTGTCGGTTGTCTCATCCTCTTTTGCTGTTAGGCGTTTGCGAGGATTTGATGCCGCAGGTGGAAGAGTGCATGGGGGAAGACTGCCGTGTGAATGCCAACCGGGACCATGCGGATTATATCTATTTACGTGAGTCGTTGGCTGCGTTGTCCGGTAAAAAGTTGCAGGCCAAACGTAATCATGTGAATCGTTTTAAAGCCTTGTATCCGGATTATCGTTATGAGGAATTGACGGACGAATGGGTCCCGGCCTGCCTGGATTTGACTCGCCGTTGGGTGGAGTCGCGTCAGGACGAAGCGGAGAAAAGGGCGGTGGCTGCGGAGTCGGAAGCCATTCAATGTGCATTGGCGCATCGGGAAGAACTGGACCTGAGGGGAGGTGTATTGCTGGTTGGGGAACAGATCGCGGCATTTACTTACGGGGCTCCGATATGTCGTGATACCTTTGACGTGTGCGTGGAAAAAGCCGATGTGGAGTTTGAGGGGGCTTATACAGTCATCAATAAGGAGTTCGTTTCACGGTTGCCGGAACAATATAAATATGTGAATCGGGAAGAAGACTTGGGAGTGGAGGGCTTGCGTAAGGCTAAACTGTCTTATCAACCGGAGATGTTGCTGATGAAATACAGTGTGTGGTCGTCTTGTACGGTGAAGGCGGAGATTGAAGAGTGCGGGCTGACACCGGAGCAGCATTTGATAAAATGGCAGACCCGTGCATTGTGGAGCTTGTGTTTCGGCGATACGGAAGAGTTTATGAAACTTTATTTTACCCGGAAATATACGCCTGAAAGGAACAGTTGCCTCGTAAGGGACGGGCGTGTGGTTGCGGCTTTGCAACGTTTGCCATACCGGATGATGTTCGGAGGCGAGGATGTCTCTGTGGCTTATGTTTCAGGGGTTTGTACGCAGCCGGAATGCCGAGGCAAGGGGCTGATGACGGAACTGATGGGGCAGGCTCACCGTAAAATGTATGCCGACGGGTGTTTATTCAGTCTTTTGATTCCGGCTGATGAAGGTTTGTTTGCTTTTTACCATCGTTTTGGTTATTATACTTGCCCTGAGGTGGCATTGTCGGAGTGGGAAGTATCATACGATACCGATAAAGTGGTATGTGAAGTTTATACCACTATGCATGAAGTTGAACCAGTGTTGGGGGATTTGCAGTCTTATTTGGATGCTTTTTTACGTCGTGTTCCTTATGCTGTGTTGCATGATGAGGCAGACTTGTATACTGTATGTGCAGATTTGTTCCTTGGGAACGGTTGTGTCGTGGTGGCGCGTGAAGACGAACGGTGTGTCGGGCTGATTTGGGCCGTTCCGCGTGAAGATAAACTATGGGTTTTGGAGTGTTTTTCCGTTTCGGCAGTCGTAGAAAATATTCTGTATAAGCAGGTGCGGGAGGCATTCGGCTTTGCCGGGAATGTCGCAATGATTCGTCAGAAAAGCCGGGTGCAGTTGCGTGTGATACATGCGTATGAGGTCTTGCAGTTGTATGCGCGGCAACATACGGATACGGCCGGTCGGATACGTGTTGTAGGAGATGAGGATATCACGGAGAATAACGGAGTTTACGTGTGGGAAAACGGATTGTGCCGAAAAGAAGGACGAAATGAATGTTGTTGCTCGGAGAGCGGTGGGACTTGTCGTAGCGTACATATTCGGGAGTTGCCGGATATGTTCTTGGAAGGGGACGCCCCTTATCTGAGTTTGATGATGAATTGATTATAGTCGGTCTTCCGTGAGAAAACGTTCCAGCTCTTCTGCAGACAGGCGGAGATGGAATGTGTCTTTGTAGGCTACGGAGATATTGCCGGTTTCTTCGGAAACGATGACGGCCAGGGCATCGGTTTCCTGCGATATGCCTTTGGCGGCACGGTGGCGCAGGCCTAATTCTTTCGGGATGTCCATGCTGTGGGATACAGGCAGGATGCAGCCTGCTGCTTTGATGCGCTTCTTGCTGATAATCATGGCACCGTCATGCAGCGGGCTGTTTTTGAAAAAGATGTTCTCGATAAGCCGTTGATTGATGTTGGCATCGATGAGTTCGCCGGAACGTATGATATCGTTGAGGGGCAAGTTGCGTTCGATGACGATTAATGCCCCGACCTTTTGTTTACTCATGCTCATGCAGGCCATGACGATAGGCATGATGTCGTCCTTGTTTGTTTTTTTATTGTCTTTCTTGTTGCGCCGGATGAGTTTGAGGAGACTTTCCACTTGCCGGTGTGTACCGATCGTGAAAAAGAAGTTGCGGATTTCTTCTTGGAACAGGATAATCAGTGCCAGTGTACCGACGCTGACCAGTTTGTCGAGAATGGAACCCAAAAGTTTCATTTCCAGTATTTGGGAGACAAACAACCAGAATACGACGAAAATCAGCACGCCGAAGAATACGTTCAGTGAACGCGACTCTTTCATGACCTTGTAGCAATAGAACAGCATCAGTGCGACAAGGAAGATGTCGATAAAGTCTTTCAGTCCGAATTCTAATGGCATGGAAATGTTTTTTTATTTCTGTTCGTTCATTTGATTGAATATTCTCACGGCTTCCACACAAGCTTTTACGTCATGCACACGCAAAATATCTGCCCCTTTGGTCAAGGCGATGGTGTTCAATACGGTAGTTCCGTTCAACGCTTCTTCGGGACTGCTGTCGAGCAGTTTGTATATCATTGATTTGCGCGAGATGCCTACTAATAAAGGCAGTTCGAATAGCTTGAAGTCTTCCAAATGCTTAAACAACTCGTAGTTGTGGGCCAAAGTTTTTCCGAATCCGAATCCCGGGTCTATAATGATGTCCTTGACGCCTCGGGCGTGCAGGTCTTGTACCCTGAGCGCAAAGTATTGCATGATTTCCATGCGGATATGGTCATAATGTATATGCTGCTGCATGTCTTGGGGAGTGCCTTGCATGTGCATCATGATATAGGGGACGTCCAGACGAGCTACGGTGTCGAACATCCGTTCGTCCATTTGTCCGCCCGAAATGTCATTGATGAGAGCTGCACCGTATTCTTCCACACACATGGAGGCCACGTCTGCCCGGAATGTATCGACGGAAACGATGGCCTCGGGGGCGACTTCGCGGATGGCTTCGAGACCTTTTCGGAGGCGTGCCATTTCTTCCTTTGTGCTGACGTGTTCCGCATTGGGACGCGAGGAATAGGCACCGATGTCGATCATGTCGGCTCCTTCCGTAATAATCTGTTCCACTCGGTTTACGATGTCGGATGTGGTTTCCTTGCGGCTTCCGGCATAAAAGGAGTCGGGCGTGACGTTCAGGATTCCCATGACTTTCGGTGTGGAAAGGTCCATCAGTTGTCCGTTGACTCTTATGGTACGTTCTATATGTCCTTCCATTGTTTTTGCAGTATTTACGTGCAAATGTACGCAGAATAATCCGGTTTTTCGTGCTTCTTGGATTATATTTATATAATATAGGTGGCATCTCGGTAAAATATTTCAAGCAAGTTTGATATTTTGCTCTCGATTTACATTATATTTGTGGGGTAAAATACAGAATTATGAAGATAGCAGAACTTTATGAACTTTATAAGCAGCATCCGGTGGTGACCACCGATAGCCGCAAGTGCCCGCAAGGGGCTTTGTTCTTTGCATTGAAAGGGAACTCTTTTAATGGAAATGCTTTTGCCGCCCAAGCTTTGGAGCAAGGGTGCGCTTACGCGATAGTGGATGAAGCTGAGTATGCGGCAGGGGGCGACGAGCGTTACATTTTAGTGGAAGATGTACTGACGGCATTGCAACAACTGGCTCACTATCACCGGAAACAATTTAAGATTCCGGTGATTCAGGTGACGGGAACCAACGGGAAGACCACGACAAAAGAACTCACGGCGGCAGTGCTTTCCAAAAAACATAACGTATTGTACACGCAGGGAAATCTGAATAATCATATCGGGGTGCCGAAGACTTTGCTGGAGTTAAGTCCGGATCATACCATCGCTGTCATTGAAACCGGGGCAAACCATCTCGGGGAAATTAAGGCTTTGGCCGAAATTGTGGATCCGGATTTCGGATTGATTACCAATGTGGGCATGGCGCATTTGGAGGGATTCGGATCTTTCGAGGGGGTTGTTCGTACGAAAGGAGAGCTTTATGACTATTTGCGTGCCAAACATGGTACGGTTTTCATTGACCATGATAGTGAAGACTTGAAGCGTATAGCTGGGGGGGTACACCAGATTTGTTACGGAAGTCCATGTGACGAGGTCTTGAGTGTGGAAGGAGAGGTGCTTGAATGCGCTCCTTTCTTAAAGTTCCGTTGGCGGCCTGCCGGAGGTGAGTGGCAGGAGGTGCAGACCGGATTGATAGGTGCCTATAACATGCAGAATATGTTGGCTGCAGCAACGATAGGACGTACGTTCGGGGTAGAGGTGGATTCGATTAATCGGGCATTGGCAGCATACGAACCTAAAAACAATCGTTCCCAACTCATGGAGACGGATGATAATAAGCTCTTGGTGGATGCTTATAATGCCAACCCTACCAGTATGAGAGCTGCTATAGAAAATTTCCGGGATATGAAAGTGGAACGCAGGATGGTTATACTCGGTGATATGGGGGAATTGGGAGAGAGTAGCTGGAAAGCCCATCAGGCCATTGCCGATTTATTGGTGGAATCCGGTTTCGAGCATGTGTGGTTGGTGGGGCCGAAGTTCAAGGCGGCGCGTCATCCTTTCCGTACGTTTGATAGTGTGGAGCAGGTAAAGAAGGCTTTGGAAATCAAGAAACCCAAAGGGTATTATATATTGATTAAAGGCAGTCATAGTACGAGACTTTACGATTTGCCGGATTTCCTTTGAGAAGACACTGTCCAAAATTTTGTGTAAATGTAAACGGGATTCAGTTATAAGTTCGGCACTATAAAATATTTTATAGTGCCATAAAAAGACGGGGGATATGCTGGAATATGGCATAT